>NZ_RPOH01000010.1 GCF_003818135.1 Buttiauxella warmboldiae
TTTTCCTTCTTTGTCAGCAACCTCAACGCTTCCCGAAAGAAGCGTTTTTTATAGCTACAGGCTATTGAGTCCTGGCGGGCAACGTTCAAGCAGCTCGATGCTACCATCTTCGTTTTGCTGCTCAAGGGTGACG
Source organism: Buttiauxella warmboldiae (assembly GCF_003818135.1). GTDB lineage: Bacteria > Pseudomonadota > Gammaproteobacteria > Enterobacterales > Enterobacteriaceae > Buttiauxella > Buttiauxella warmboldiae. Next base: position 134 of record NZ_RPOH01000010.1, read on the forward strand.
TCAAAGCCCCACAAACGGTGCACATGCTTCAGGACTTCACGACGCCCTTTATCCAGCGGGGCGCGGTTATGCGGGATATAACGCAGCGTCAGCGAACGGTCACCGCGTAAATCGACATTCCAGACCTGAATATTCGGTTCAAGATTGCTCAGGTTATACTGCGCAGAAAGCTCCGCACGAATTTTGCGGTATCCCTCTTCGTTGTGGATCGCGGCAATTTCCAGATAGTTATTGCGATCGTCATCCAGCACCGTAAACAGGCGGAAGTCGCGCATCAGTTTTGGTGACAGAAACTGGCTAATAAAACTCTCATCTTTGAAGTCACGCATCGCAAAATGCAGCGTCTCCAGCCAGTCTTTACCGGCGATATCCGGGAACCAGTAGCGATCTTCTTCGGTGGGCGACTGGCAGATACGCTTGATGTCCTGGAACATGGCAAAACCCAGGGCATAGGGATTAATACCGCTGTACCACGGGCTGTTATACGGCGGCTGGAATACCACATTGGTGTGGCTGTGTAAGAACTCCAGCATAAAGCGGTCGGTCACTTTCCCTTCATCGTACAGGTGGTTAAGGATAGTGTAGTGCCAGAACGTTGCCCACCCCTCATTCATCACCTGGGTCTGTTTTTGCGGGTAAAAATACTGGCTGACCTTACGCACAATGCGCAAAATCTCACGCTGCCATGGCTCCAGCAATGGCGCATTCTTCTCCATAAAATAGAGCAGATTCTCTTGTGGTTCAGAAGGATAACGACGCGCTTCGGCAACCGTTTTTTCCTCTTCGCGGCGCGGCAGGGTGCGCCATAGCGTGTTCACCTGGCTTTGCAGATACTCCTCACGGCTTTTCTGCCGCGCCGTCTCCTCCTGTAAGGAGATTTTTTGCGGACGTTTATAGCGGTCAACCCCGTAGTTCATCAGCGCGTGGCAGGAATCAAGCAGACGCTCCACTTCGTCCACCCCGTAACGCTCCTCGCACTCGGTAATGTATTTACGGGCAAAGATCAGATAGTCGATAATTGAGCTGGCATCGGTCCAGCTACGGAACAGATAGTTATTCCGGAAGAAGGAGTTATGCCCATAACAGGCATGGGCAATCACCAGCGCCTGCATGGTAATGGTATTTTCTTCCATCAGATAGGCGATACACGGGTTGGAGTTGATCACTATCTCGTAGGCCAGCCCCTGTTGCCCATGTTTGTACAGACGCTCCGTTTCAATGAATTTCTTACCAAATGACCAGTGCGGGTAGTTAATCGGCATCCCGATGCTTGAATAGGCGTCCATCATCTGTTCGGAGGTAATCACTTCAATCTGATGAGGATAGGTCTCCAGCCGATAGAGTTTAGCCACGCGATCTATCTCGGCGAGATAGACCTCAAGCAGCTCGAACGTCCAGTCTGGTCCATCACTCAGACGTTGGGGATCCTTTGTGGCGGAATCGGTAACAATAGCCATCAGCGCGCCCTCATTGTTGGCGGCTCTCTCTGAATGGAAAGCCTTACTTTCAAGAATAGACAACTCCCTGAAACTTAGTTGCCGTCAGCAGAATTTTTCCACCCTATTTAGTCACTCCAGTCACCCAATTTATTCATCTTTAGCAGCATATTATGTTGTGGATAATATCTTGGTTCGCAGGAGATCCCAATTATCCTTGTGCGGCTGTATCAGGCTGGGATGTGAGAAGAGTCACTATAATAAAGTCATATGTTGAATAACATTTTCATCTGGGTTATCAATTTGTAACCAGAAGATTATTCTTTTAGCTAAAGGGTGGAATGGATATGCGAGTTGTGGTGCTGGGAAGTGGCGTGGTGGGTGTCAGCAGCGCCTGGTATTTGCGCCAGGCTGGGCATGATGTCACGGTGCTTGATCGGGAGCCGGGCCCCGCTCAGGAAACCAGCGCGGCGAATGCCGGGCAAATCTCGCCGGGTTATGCCGCCCCCTGGGCCGCCCCTGGCGTACCGCTGAAAGCGATGAAATGGATGTTCCAGCGCCATGCGCCGCTGGCAATCAGCCTTGATGGCACGCAGTTTCAGCTAAAGTGGATGCTGCAAATGTTGCGTAACTGCGATATGCGCCACTACATGGAAAACAAAGGCCGTATGGTGCGCCTTGCGGAATACAGCCGCGACTGTCTTAAAGAGCTGCGCCACGCAACCCGTATTCAGTACGAAGGGCGCCAGGGCGGCACGCTGCAACTGTTCCGCACCGCGCAGCAGTATGAGAACGCCGCAAAAGATATCGCGGTGCTTGAAGAGGCCGGGGTGCCTTATCAACTGCTGGAAGCCAGCCGTTTAGCTGAAGTTGAACCGGCTCTGGCGGACGTGGCCCATAAGCTGACGGGCGGTTTGCGTTTGCCCAATGATGAAACCGGCGACTGTCAGCTGTTTACCCAAAACCTGGCGCAGCTGGCCGCGCAGGCGGGCGTTGAGTTTCGTTTCAATACGCCGGTCGACCGTTTGCTGTATGAGGGGCAGAGTATTTATGGCGTGCTGTGTGGCAAAGAGGTGGTAAAGGCCGATGCTTACGTAGTCGCTTTTGGCTCATACTCCACCGGGCTGCTGAAAAATATCGTTGATATTCCCGTCTATCCGCTGAAAGGTTATTCCCTGACTATCCCGATTGCCGACGAGCAGGGCGCGCCGGTCTCGACGGTACTCGATGAGACATACAAAATCGCTATTACGCGCTTTGACCGGCGTATTCGCGTCGGTGGAATGGCGGAAATTGTTGGCTTTAACACCGAATTACTGCAGCCGCGCCGTGAAACTCTGGAAATGGTAGTGCGTGACCTTTATCCGCGTGGCGGGCACGTTGAGCAAGCGACGTTCTGGACCGGCCTACGTCCAATGACGCCAGACGGCACGCCCATTGTGGGGCGTACCCCGTTTAAAAATCTATGGCTGAATACCGGACACGGTACGCTCGGCTGGACGATGGCCTGTGGTTCAGGCCAGATGCTCAGCGATCTAATCTCCGGAACAACGCCTGCCATTCCTTTTGATGACCTTGCGGTTGCGCGCTACTCCCCAGGTTTCAGGCCGGCAGGTTCACAGCGTCTGCATAACGCTCATGACTCATTTTAAATAAGGAGAGGACAATGTCCCGTCCTGTGGTTGCGACGCTGAATCTCAGCGCGCTGCGTAACAATTTAAACATTGTCCGCAAGGCAGCCCCTAATTCACGCGTCTGGTCGGTAGTTAAAGCTAATGCTTACGGGCACGGGCTGGAGCGCATCTGGTCGTCACTGAGTGAGACCGACGGTTTTGCACTGCTCAATATTGAGCAGGCGATCCTGCTGCGTGAACGCGGCTGGAAGGGGCCGATTCTGATGCTGGAAGGTTTCTTCCACGCCGATGAGCTAGCGCTTTTTGACCAGTACCGCCTGACGACCAGCCTGCACAGCAACTGGCAGGTAAAAGCGCTGGCCAATGCCAGACTCAAGGCGCCGCTGGATGTCTACCTGAAAATGAACAGCGGCATGAACCGCCTGGGCTTTAGCCCCGATCGTATACATACCATCTGGCAGCAACTGAAGGGGATCGCCAACGTCGGCCAGCTCACGCTGATGGCGCACTTTGCTGATGCAGAACGCAGTGAAGGTATTGTAGAACCGATGAAACGTGTGGAACAGGCGGCGGAAGGACTGGGCTGCCCACGCTCGCTCGCTAACTCGGCCGCCACCTTATGGCACCCCGAAGCGCATTTTGACTGGGTGCGCCCGGGAATTATGCTGTACGGCGCTTCCCCTGGCGGGCAGTGGTGCGATATTGCCACCAGCGGCCTGCAGCCGGTGATGACGCTGCAAAGCGAAATTATTGGCGTACAGAATCTGAAGTCGGGTGATGTGGTGGGTTATGGCAGCCGCTATCGGGCAAATGCCGAGCATCGCATTGGGATCGTCGCCTGCGGTTATGCCGATGGTTACCCGCGTATTGCGCCGACAGGTACGCCGGTGCGCGTTGACGGTGTGTTAACCCATACCGTTGGCGCGATCTCTATGGATATGCTGGCTGTCGATCTCACGCCATGCCCCCATACGGGAATCGGCAGTCCGGTCGAATTGTGGGGCAATGAGGTAAAAGTTGATGATGTGGCGCAGTCTGCGGGAACGGTAGGATATGAATTACTGTGCGCACTGGCACCGCGCGTGCCTGTAGTGACAACATCCTGAAGTTATAACGCAACAGACATTCATTCAGCGACAGGGCGGGAGTAACGACGTTACGCCCGCCCAACCCGATTATGACTCCGTTTCTTCGCTTTCTACGCGTACGCCAATTTTGCGCACCTGATTATCTTCTTTCTCGGCTACCGTCCAGATCATGCCGGCAAATTCTACCTGGTCGCCGACCACCGGCGCACCGCCTAACATGCCGACCACAAATTCGCCCAGCGTTTGCTGGGTGCTGACGCTGTCATCGAGTTCCAGACCGTAAATGGTGGCAACATCTCCAAGCTGCGCACTGGCTTCGAGAATAAAGTCACCAAAGAAGCGCTGGTCGAGCGCGACTGGCGGCGTCTGGCTAAACATTTTACCCAGCGCGGGTAAATCACGCTCGCGGCCAATCACACACAGCACATCGCCGACTTGCAGGTGGGTGCGGTCATTCGGGTGAAGCAGCGTATTGTCACGGAACAGCGCGGCAATACGGGTATCTTTCGGCATCTTCAGGTCGCGCAACGCGGCACCAATACACCATTTATCTTCGCTAAGCTGATAAACAAACTGCTCCCACGGATTTTCCGGGTGGATATCCAGGCCGACGCGGGAAACCGGCCAGCCGACGGGCGGCACCACTACTTTGGCTTTTTTAGCCGCCCAACTGAGCGACGTGCCTTGTAATAGCAGCGACACCAGCACCACGAAGAAGGCCACATTAAAGAACAGGCGCGCGTTTTCAAGCCCCGCCATCATCGGGAATACCGCAAGAATAATCGGCACCGCGCCACGTAGCCCGACCCAGCTGATAAACACGCGCTCGCGCAGATTAAAGCTGCGGAACGGCAGCAGGCCGAGGAACACCGAAAGAGGACGCGCAAAGAAAATCATCCAGATGGATAACAGCAGCGCCGGAATGGCGATCGGCAGCAGGTCGGTGGGGTTGACCAACAGCCCCAGCACCAGGAACATGCCTATTTGTGCAAACCATGCCAGGCCATCAAAGTTTTGCAGAATGCCGAAGCGGCTGCGAATAGGGCGGTTGCCGAGCAGGAACCCGCACAGATAGACCGCGAGGATCCCGCTGCCGTTTAAGGCGGTGGTAATGCCAAAGACCATAATCCCACCGCTTAATGCCAGCAGCGGATACAAACCCTGCGGCAGCGTGATGCGGTTGATCATTTGCAGCAGCAGATAACCGCCGCCAAGGCCAAGCACGATCCCCAGACCAAACTGCTGGATGATATCCACCAGGAACATCCAGCTCAGGCCGCTTTGCCCCTGCTGAATCATCTCAATGAGCGTGATGGTGAGAAACACCGCCATGGGATCGTTGCTGCCGGATTCTATCTCAAGCGTTGAGCCGACACGCTCGTTCAGCCCTTTACCGCCCAGTAAGGAGAAAACGGCTGCCGCATCGGTGGAGCCGACGATGGCACCAATCAGCAACCCTTCGATTAAGTTGAGGTTAAACAGCCAGGCCGCGGCCATGCCGGTCAAACCCGAGGTGATAAGCACGCCGACGGTGGCCAGAGAAAGTGCCGGGCCCAGCGCGACGCGAAAAGAGCTCGCCTGGGTGCGCATTCCGCCGTCCAGCAGAATGACCGCCAGCGCCAGGTTACTGATTAAATAAGCGAAAGGATAATTATCAAACGGAATGCCGCCGATGCCGTCAACCCCTGCCAACATGCCGATGGCGAGGAAGATAACCAGAATGGGGATACCAAGACGCGAGGAAAAAGAACTCAATAAGATGCTACAAGTTACCAGTACGGAACCTAAAATAAACAGACTGACTATCGCCCCTGCGTCCAAAATTATCGTTCTCCTTTGCGCCTGTATCTATTCGTGCGGAAAATTTTAACACGGAACGCATTGATTCATCGTGCTATCTGAGGGGCTGGGCCGCTTTTTTTTGCCGGATGACCGGATGACCACTGACGGTCAGGCTGGCGGTTTGCCCGTTATGATGCAGTTCACCGAAAGCCCCTAACGGCAGGGTGACGGTCTCGGGCTGATGGCCAAACGGTAAACCGCGCAGCACCGGAATCGATAACCGTTGCTGTAGCATGCGACACATTTCATTGAAGTCATAATCACCGTCGTAGTCGCTTAACGTTGCCCCGTTGAAGCTGCCCAGAATCAGCGCTTTCTGGCGCGCTAAAATTCCGGCGTGATGCAGCTGCAATAACAGTCGCTCGACGCGAAACGGATGCTCATTAATATCTTCCACCACTAAAATACCGCCATCAATCACGTTGAGCCATGGTGAACCGATCAGCGACACCAGCATGGCGAGATTGCCTCCCCAGAGCGTTCCGGTTGCCGAACAGGCAGGCGTAGGGCTCTGCCAGTTCAGAGTAAAGCGTGGTTCGCTTATCGCCTGCCAGAAATGCTGCCAGGTAAAGTCGTTAAACTCTTGCGCGCCAAAGTTCCCGGCAAGCATCGGGCCACTGAAGGTGATGGTGCCGGTCTGGGAAAGCAGCGCAAGCTGAATGGCGGTGAAATCGCTGTGCCCGCAGATAATCGGAGGGCGTGCGCGAAACGCCCGCCCCAGGCTGGCATAGTCAATATTTTCCAGCAAACGCGAGGCGCCATAGCCGCCACGCACTGCCAGCACGATATCGCACTCATCAGCGAGTGCGGATAAATCCTGAATATCGGCCAGCCTTTGTGCGTCCGTTCCGGCAAAGCGTTGAAAGCGCCGTGGCACGACCGACTGGTTCTCTACCCGGTGGCCTAATGCTTCCAGGCGCTCGATACCGCGCGCGGCGGCGGCCTGATTAACACAGAAACCAGAAGGGGCAATCAAACGAATCGTGGACATGGCATTTCCTTGCTGAAAGTGAATTGGTTATCATGCCGTTAGAAATGGTGGTTGTCACCCGCCTGACGGCGATGAATCTGAGTTAAGGATAATACGTGTGAAGATAAGATGGCTGATGGTACTGGTTCTGATTTTGGCTGGCTGTTCCAGCCGCACCACCAAACAACCCGAGTGGGACCCGACTGCACCGGTGCAACGCGCCTTAACATGGATGCCAATAACCGATAAGGCAGCAAAAGAGTGGGGGGTGAGTCCGCGAGTGATTACCGCGATTATTGCGGTAGAGTCAGGCGGCAACCCAACGGTTGTCAGTAAATCGAATGCGGTGGGGCTGATGCAAATTAAAGCCTCAACGGCGGGCAAAGATGTCTATCGCCATCTGGGATGGGGTGGGGAACCTTCGACGAGCGAGCTGAAAGACCCGGCGCGGAATATCTCGATTGGCACTGCCTATTTAAGCATCCTGGAACGGGGCATTCTGGCCGGAATTGAAGATCCCCAGACCATGCAGTATGCGCTACTGGCCTCCTATGCTAACGGTGCCGGAGCGCTGCTCAGAACCTTTTCATCCGATCGGAAAAAAGCCATTGCGGAAATCAATGACCTGAGCCCGGATGAGTTTTACGAATATATTGCGAAAAAACACCCGGCGCCGCAGGCACCGCGCTACTTGTATAAAGTGTCTAAAGCATTAAACGCTATGTAATCATGTAACCCGGCCCGTTTTTGCACGGGCCGAATATCGCAGCGCTGAACTGAATATTCGCCGCCTTAGTTAGTGAGGTCAGTCACGTTTTTCTAACCTTTGATTATACTTAGCGTGCTGACAGACAGAACCCGCCGCCAAATCAGGGGGGATTCTGTTTTGTTATCACACACACAATAACGAAGAGGACGTTGAATATGGGTATTCTGGCCTGGATTATTTTCGGTTTGATTGCTGGTGTCATCGCAAAATTGATTATGCCTGGTAAAGACGGCGGCGGTTTTATTGTGACCTGTATTTTAGGGATCATCGGTGCGGTTGTGGGGGGATGGATTGCCACCTTTCTTCATATCGGCGGCAGCGTTACGGGCTTTAACCTGCCAAGTTTCCTGGTCGCGGTGGCCGGTGCGATTATCGTGTTGGTTATTTACCGCATGGTGCGCAGGTAATCGAACGGCGAATAATAGAGGAAAGCTGAGGAAAGCTATTGCGTTCAAACGGCCCCATTGCGGGGCCGTTTTAACGCCGGCAACAACCAGCAAAGCGGCAATCGGGGCAAGTCGCAGTAATACTTTCATATTCCCTCCTTAGCGATTAAAAGAATGCGAACGGTCATATCGCTTGCCCGTGAAGTTATGCTGGCAGCGCGCAAAAAATCATCTTAGATAATTTTTTACTAAAAAATACACTTCAGGCGCTAAAGCGATAAGTGAGTCACAACTCCAGACTGTGGCTATGCCGGTTAAACGCAGGGGTATACAGCGACTCGTGATGCCATTAATCTATCGTTTTCATCTCATGATTATTAGGATGTTATGGCTACTTTGAAGGAGATCGCGCAAGCGGCTCAGGTGTCTGTCGCTACGGTTTCACGCGTGCTTAATGACGATCCCACTCTGAGCGTGAAAAGCCAAACTCGTCAGAAAATCCTCGAAGCTGCAGAACGGCTGGAATATAAAGTCCCCAGCGCGAAGCGCCACGCCAGCCAGCGTTTGACCTTTGCCGCTCTTTACACCCACGGGCAAGAGTTGGAAATTAACGATCCTTATTACCTGGCGATGCGTTATGGGATTGAAACACAATGTGAAAAATTGGGTATCAAGCTGGTTTCCTGCTATGACTTCAAAGGTGAGCGTGCGCTGGTGGCCGCCGATGGTTTACTGATTATTGGTAAACCTCAGCCGACGACTCAGGCTCTGCTTGAACAGCAGGAGCTTCCACTGGTCTATCTCGACGGCGTTACCAGCGACCCGCGCTTTGACTGTGTCAGCGTAGATTTAGCCAAAATCAGCCAGAAAGTGATCGACTACTTTATTTCCCGTGGCTATCAGCGCATCGGTTTTATTGGCGGGCGCGATGACCTTGATTATGCCGACCAGCGTGAACAGGCATTTGTAGAGTATGGCCGCCGCAAGAAAGTGGTGCGGGCAGAAGATGTTTACTACGGTGATTTTAGCAGCCAGGCGGGTTATCAGTGCGCGATAAAAATGCTATCTCATTCAGCGGAGTACCCGCCAGCTCTATTTGTGGCGACCGACTCTATCGCCATTGGTGTGCTGCGTGCGTTACATGAACACGGCGTTAAAGTGCCGGAGCAAATGGCGCTGATAAGCGTCAATGATATTCCCACCGCGCGCTTCGTTTACCCGGCGCTGTCTACCGTGCGTATTCATTCTGAAACCATCGGTGCGCAGGGGGTTAACCTGCTGATGGAAAGGATCCGCGATGAGCGCACCATCCCGCTGACGGTATTTGTCCCAAGTTCGCTGCAGCTGCGCGATACCACTATCACCTCTTAATAAAATCAACAATTAACAGTAAATCGCCCGCTCGCTGGTGAACACCGGGCGGCGATTTATTGTGATCGCACCGCCATTTAGTAAACTTTAATTTTATATTTTAGTAAATATTTACTATTGTTTTCCCGGACACCCGTACTGAGGATGTAAGCGTGAAGAACTGGGAAAATATACAAAAACAATCTGAGAACCGGCTGCCCGCTCGCGCCTGGTTCCATAGCTATCAAAGCGTTGAACAGGCCAGAGAACTTAACCGCTGCGCAAGTCAGGGTTTTATGCTGTTAAGCGGGACCTGGACATTTCATTACTTCGACAATCCTGAAAAAGTCCCCGCCGAATTTTACCGTGAGTTAATGAACGGCTGGGGGGGAATCACCGTACCGGGAATGTGGCAGCTGGAAGGCCATGGTAAACTACAGTACACCGATGAAGGGTATCCGTTCCCCATTGATGTTCCGCACGTGCCGACCAATAACCCTACCGGGGCATATCAGCGCGAGTTCACGCTGCCAGCCGATTGGTTGCAACGCCAAATCATCATCAAATTCGACGGTGTAGAAACCTATTTTGAAGTTTATCTGAATGGCCACTATGTCGGGTTCAGCAAAGGCAGCCGTCTTAGCGCCGAGTTTGATCTCAGCCCTTATGCTCACGCAGGCATTAATTTACTGAGCGTGCGGGTCATGCAATGGGCTGACTCCACCTATATTGAAGACCAGGACATGTGGTGGATGGCGGGTATTTTCCGCGACGTTTATCTTATCGGCCAGCCGCAGGTGCATCTGCAGGACTTCACCGTGGTAACGGAATTTGATGAAAACTACGGCGATGCCGGGCTGCAGATCTCCTGCGAATTGCACAATCATACCGGAACATCGGTCGCGAATTATCAGCTTCACGCGCAGCTTTTTGATGGCGAACAGTGCATAGCAGAACAAAGCCACCCTGCGCTGACCATACCGCATGCCTCAACCTGCCAGTTTGTGATGCCGGTAAAACAACCAAAGCAGTGGAACGCGGAGCAACCGAACCTCTATTTGCTGCTGTTAACGCTGCGCGATAATTCTGGTGAGATCGTCGAAGTGGTGCCGCAGCAAGTGGGGTTCCGCGATATCAAAGTGCGCGATGGTCTGTTTTATGTCAATGGCCGCTACCTGAAACTTCACGGGGTAAACCGCCACGACCACGATCATCAGAAAGGTCGCGCCGTGGATATGGCGCGAGTTGAGCGCGACATTATTCTGATGAAGCAGCACAACATCAACGCCGTTCGCACCGCCCATTATCCAAACGACCCGCGTTTTTACGCCCTGTGTGACCAGTACGGCCTGTTTGTGATGGCTGAAACCGATCTTGAAAGCCACGGTTTTGCGAACGTCGGTAATATCAGCCGCATCACGGACGATCCTGAGTGGGAACATGCTTACGTCGAGCGTATTGAACGCCACGTTCAGGCGCAGAAAAATCATCCTTCTGTCATCATCTGGTCGTTAGGCAACGAGTCGGGCTACGGCTGTAATATTCGCGCCATGGCTGCGCGCTGCAGGCAGCTCGACCCAACGCGTCTGGTGCATTATGAAGAAGACCGGGATGCCGAAGTGGTGGATATCATCAGCACCATGTATTCACGCGTTTCCATGATGAACGCCTTTGGCGAATATCCTCATCCCAAGCCCCGTATCATCTGCGAATACGCGCATGCGATGGGTAACGGGCCGGGTGGGCTGGCCCAATATCAGGCGGTATTTAACCAACATAAATCTCTGCAGGGGCATTACATCTGGGAGTGGTGCGACCATGGCCTGCTGGTGTATGACGAACAAGGGCGCGAGCGTTACCAGTACGGTGGCGATTATGGCGATTACCCGAACAATTACAATTTCTGCATGGATGGCCTGATTTATCCCGATCAGCGGCCAGGCCCTGGTTTGCGTGAATACAAACAGGTGCTTTGTCCGGTGAACGTCCGCGAGACCGCGCAGGCTGACGTTTTACTGGTGGAAAATCGCTACTGGTACAGCTCGCTGGGCGATATTGAATTCCGCGTGGCTTATCAGGTTGATGGCAAAACCCTCGCACCACAAACGCTGGCGCTGCCACATCTGCTGCCGGGTGAGTCCGAAGCGTTAACCGTGGTTTCGCCTGAGCTGCCTGCGGGTGAAGTGTTTATTAACGTTGAAATCGTGAAGCGCAGCGCCACACCTTACAGCGCAGCGATGCATACGCTCGGCCATTTCCAGATATTGCGCCAGACTGCCGTAGAACGCGAACCGCTGCCGGTTGTAAAAGCCGCCGCACTCCATAGTGAAACCCAACAGCATCAGCAGATTATCCGTGGGCAGGATTTTTCACTCACCTTCTGCCGCCTGAGCGGTGAGCTGGTTTCATGGCTGGTCGACGGTGAGGAGATCGTTGGACGCGCACCGCATCTGACCTTCTTTAAACCGACAATTGATAACCACAAGCAGGAATTTGAAGGATTGTGGCAGCCGTATCACCTTCACCTGATGCAGCATAACTTCCGCGCAATGCGTCATTTCTCGCAGGGGGATGATGTGGTGATTGAAATCGACAGCACCATTGCGCCGCCGGTCTTTGATTTCGGTATGCGCTGTACTTATCAGTGGCGGATCGCGCCAGCAGGCCAGGTTACGCTGAATTTGTCCGGCCAACCCTATGGTAACTATCAGGCGATTATTCCAAAAATCGGTCTCGATTTTGGCCTCAGCAAACGTTTTAAGCAGGTGGAATATTATGGGCGCGGACCGGGCGAAAACTACAGCGATAGTTGCCAGAGCAACCTGATTGGCCACTATCGCCAGCCGGTGGAAAGCCTGTTTGAAAATTATCCGTTCCCGCAAGACAACGGTAATCGCCAGGATGTGCGCTGGCTGAGCGTTGAGGATGAAAAGGGCAACGGAATTTTCATTCAGCCACCCAGGCCGATTAACTTCAGCCTCTGGCCTTATAGCGCTGAAATGCTGCAACAGGCGCAGCACATCAACGAACTGGAAGCCTGTGATTACCTGACGCTCAATCTTGACCATCAAATCCTCGGCCTGGGCTCCAACTCCTGGGGTTCCGAAGTCCTGGACTCGTTCCGGGTGTATCTCAAAGCATTTGAATATGGTTTCACGATGGTGCCTTTTCGTCACCCGCAAATAGCGAAAAGTGAGCTGGCGCAATACGATCTCCAGCCGCAAACCGCATGCGCAAAATCTTGATGAGGCAAGCGCCATGATTATTTTAAATACCTTAGAAGATTTTCAGAACATTTATCGGATGGGGAAAAAATGGCAACGCTGTATCGAAGCCATTAATAACCTTGGCAATATTAAGCCCACTGTTTTTCATTCCATTGGGGATTCACTGGTTTATCGTCTTGCTGAAGGCGAAACATCCCACCCGGAATTATTTGAAGGCAACCGCCGTTATTTCGACGTGTATTATTATCTGCACGGTGAGGAAGTTATTGAAATTGCTGAGAAAAAGAAATTAACACCCGAAATTGCCTATCGCGATGAGAGCGACCGTGAATTTTTTAGCGGGCAGGGTGTGGTTTACCCTCTCAAGGCAGGCAACGTTGTCATCTGTGAAAACCATGAGGCGCACCGCTTTTCACAAAGTAAAGACGTCAGAAAAGTGATTTTAAAAGTGACGGTAGAAGAAACCTATTTCCTGAATAAATAACCTTCCCGCACCCTGAATGATGAACATCGCCGGGGTGCGATAAATAAAATAATAAAACCCTACACAATATGGAGTTCATATGGCTTCAACCAACAGAAACACCATAGGCAAGTTTGGATTATTAGCCATGACGTTTGCGGCGGTATTTAGCTTCAATAACGTGATTAACAATAATATCCAGCTTGGCATCGCCTCGGCCCCGGTTTTCCTGATAGCAACGCTGATTTACTTTATTCCATTCTGTTTAATCATTGCGGAATTTGTCTCGCTAAACCGCAATTCAGAAGCCGGCGTTTACGCATGGGTAAAAAGCGCGCTCGGAGGCCGTTGGGCGTTTATTACCGCCTACACCTACTGGTTTGTGAACCTGTTTTTCTTCACCGCGTTACTGCCAAGGGTCATTGCTTACGCATCCTATGCATTTCTCGGTTATGACTATATTTTCACGCCGTTAACCACGGCAATCATCAGTATTTGCCTGTTTGCGTTTTCGACCTGGGTTTCTAACCATGGTGCGAAACTTTTGGGCCCCATGACATCGGTAACTTCAACTTTGATGCTATTGCTGACTTTCTCCTACATTATTCTGGCAGGGGCGGCGGTCATTGGCGGGGTGGAACCGGCAGACCCGATTAACGTAGAGGCGATTACGCCGCAGTTTAGCTGGGCATTCTTAGGGATTATCGCGTGGATTTTTCAGGCTGCGGGGGGCGCGGAGTCGGTGGCGGTGTATGTCAACGACGTCAAGGGGGGCAGCAAGGCGTTTGTTAAAGTCATCATTCTTTCGGGGCTGTTTATCGGCGGCCTGTATACCGTTTCATCGTTATTGATTAACGTCTTTGTCCACAAAGCTGACCTGCACTACACCGGGGGGACGGTTCAGGTGTTTGAAGGGCTGGCGCACCATTTTGGCCTGCCTGCGGTGCTGATGAATCGCTTTGTGGGGATTGTTTCCTTTACCGCGATGTTTGGCTCGCTGCTGATGTGGACGGCAGCGCCGGTGAAAATCTTCTTTACTGAAATCCCGAAAGGTATTTTTGGCGAAAAAACCGTGCGCCTGAACCAGCATGGCGTTCCGACTCGTGCCGCCTGGATTCAGTTTCTGATCGTCATTCCTTTAATGCTTATCCCAACCGTCGGCTCCGGCAGCGTGCAGGAATTAATGAATACGCTGATTAATATGACGGCCGCGGCATCCATGTTGCCGCCGCTGTTTATCATGCTGGCTTATCTGAACCTGCGTCTGAAATATGATGAAGTCAATCGCGATTTCCGCATGGGGTCACGGATGCAGGGGATCGCTATTGTCAGCGTGCTGATTATGATTTTCACCGTTGGTTTTATTGCCTCGACCTTCCCGACAGGGGCAAGCATCATGACCATCGTCTTTTATAACGTTGGCGGCCTGGTGATTTTCCTCGGCTACGCCTGGTGGAAATACAATAAATATGAGAAGACGCTGGATAAAGCCGGGCATTATGAAGCCGATACGCCACTGGCAAAAATTGCGCTGGAACAGCAGGGGAGTCGGCACATTGCTGAGATAAGGCAGCCAGGCGTTTAAGGTTATCCAAAGAAACGGCCCCGCAATGGGGCCGATTACCGCTTAAAAATCATATCCCACGGTTGCCACCACGGAACGTTCTGCGCCCCAGTAGCAGTAACCCGTACCGTAGCAGCCTGCAACATAATCACGGCCAGTCAGGTTGGTGGCGTTAACCTGCACGAAAGCGCCTTTCAGAGCTGGCGTCCATGCGCCCATATCGGCGCGTACCATTGCATCAAGCAGCGTCACAGAGGGAACGCGCAGGGTGTTTTCGTTATCTGCCCATTGTTTGCCAATATAGCGCACGCCCGCGCCCAGGCTGATACCGAAGTCGGCTTTAAACATGCCCCACAGGCTGGCCATTTGCTCCGGTGTGACGTACGGCGTGTTGCCGTTGTTACCATCAATGGCATCCCTGAAACGCACTTTGTTATAAGTATATCCGGCAAGAGTCGAGAAGCGTGGGTTCCACTGCGAGCGGGCTTCCAGCTCAACGCCCTGTGAGTGAACTTTACCCGCAGGCTCATAGTAGCTGCCCTGAACCACACGGTTACCCACATCTTTTTGCGTCAGGTCATACAGCGCCACGGTGTACATATCCGCGGTACCGGCCGGTTGATATTTCACGCCGGCTTCATACTGCTCTGAGGTCGTCGGTTTCAGCAGTTTGCCTTCGGCGTCCGGCAGCACCTGCGGAGTAATAGCCTGGCTGTAACTGATGTATGGAGAGATGCCGTTATTGAACGCGTAGAGCAGCGATGCGCGCCCGCTGAAGTGATCATCTGTACGGTTGTCAGTCACTTCCGTGCCAATAGTCTGGGTTACGATATGGCTTTTGGTCACAATGCGATCGTAACGGCCAGACAGCGTCATATGCCACTGGTCCCACTTCATATCATCCTGTAAGTAGATCCCGCTCTGCTGATACTGGCGTTTGCCCGCTTTGGTGAGCAAGCCCTGGTTAATAGTGGAGTAGGTGGTATCGCGCGGATCGTAATAGTAAAAACCGCCAGCGCCGCCGGATTCACCGGTCCATGGGTTCAGATTGGTGGTGTAAGCGGAGTCATCCGACAGGCGATTGGTGAACTTATGGAATTCACCGCCCAGCACGACTTTGTGTTCAAGAGCGCCGGTCGCGAAATCGGCTTCCAGTTGGTTATCAATGGCATATGCGTCAAGGGATGATGTTTCACCGCTGTAATAACGAGTGAGCTCCTCGTGTGCCGCGTCGGCCCAGCCAATCTGGTAAGCCTGTTTCAGGTTAACGTTGGAGTGAGTGTAGCTGGCGTTAGAACGCAAGGCCCAGACATCATTAAAGCGGTGTGCGAACTCGTAGCTGTAGATCTGCTGGTGGCGCTTGAACTCATCGTTACCGGGTTCGACATCAGAGAAGCCGGTGCTGATTTTTCGCCCGGTGCTGGAATAGAGGCTGCCATCTGCCGGAACGGAGCCGTGGAAGCCGCCAGAGGGATCTTTTTCCAGATACGCACGCAGCAGCAGCGAGGTGTTTTCGTCAGGCTGCCACAGCAGGGACGGCGAGATGGCATAGCGTTCTTCGCGCGTTTTTTCATATTGGGTGTCGGTATTTTTGGTCATACCGATGATGCGATACGCCCATTCGTCGTTAATCGCATTGGTATAGTCAAACGTCGTGCCGTTGGTGTTGTGATTTCCGTAGATTGCGCGTACGTGGCCCTCCGCGATGAACTGCGGGCGTTTCGAGGTTTCCATTACCAGACCGCCAGGAATCGTTTGCCCGTAAAGCGCCGAAGACGGCCCTTTGATCACGTCAATACGCTCGAGGAACCACGGGTCAACCTGCACCACGTTGTAGCTGCCGCCGTCGCTCATCAGGCGCAGGCCATCAAGGAAGATGTTATTCACATCCCCGCCGTGGAAACCGCGCAGCGCCACGGTGTCGTAGCGGGTTGCGCCGCCAGCAAAGCCGGTGAATACGCCTGGCGTATAGTTAAGGGCGCTGTTAACGGATAATGCACCCTGGTCATCAATTTGTTGACGCGTCACTACGGAAACAGACTGGCCGGTGGTGATTAACGGCTCATCGGTTTTGGTTGCGCCGCGGCTAATGGTTGTTGCGTATCCCTGAGTCGGGCTGGTGGCGGTTTCAGCCGGAGCGGCGGTCACGACGACGGTATCTTCCGCCATCACGTAAGTTGGCGCGGTTAGAGCAAGCGCGCAGAGTAAAGCGGAGCGCTTTACGGTAAAGGCCAGTTTCATTGAGTTATTTTCCCGAGAAGGTCTTTTGTCATCACCCGAAGCGCCGATCTATGCCAGCAAACCAGATATCCATTCAGGTGATACCACTGCATATAGAAATACGAATTATTATCGTTATTGTTTACTTATTCAATTAAAAAAATTGACTAATCTGGGATTAAAGGCCATGAAAAGATTAATGTTTTTGATGAAGGGGACGGCTGGAAAGGGCTCTCTCCCTCCTCATAAAGCAAGGGAGAGAGCAAGGCTGGGGGGATTATTGCGCCGTTGCCGCGGCCGGTTTTGTGGATTCCGTCACCGGGCCTGGCGTTGCCGAAGGTAATTTATCCGGCGTTGAGTCGCAGGGTTTCTCTTTGCCACATAATAAGTCGAGCATCTTCAGGGTGACGCCGTTGGTCCAGCCAAAGCCGTCCTGCAGAGGATATTCACCGCCGCCACCGCCGGTACCGGTGCTGGATACGTCATACTTCTCAACCAGTTTCTGCTCGCGGTCGTAGGTATGCTGTACGTTGGTCAGGAAGCGCCAGGTGACCTCCATTGCTAAATCTTTATGCCCGTAATTTTGCAGACCTTCGGTTGCCACCCATTGCAACGGAGCCCAGCCGTTAGGCGCATCCCACTGCTGGCCCGTTTTCAGGTTCGTTGTGGCAAGCCCCCCGGCTTTCAGCAGCTGCGCACGGGTAACGGTTGCCATCTTATCCGCGCGCTCCTTTGCCGCGGCATTAACATACAGCGGGAACAGGGCTGCCGCGGTCAATTGCGAACGCACGGCGTGAGTCTTCAGATCGTAATCGGCATACCAGCCCTGTTTTGCATTCCACAAATGGCTTTCCATTGCTTTCTGACGAGCATCCGCCAGCTGCTGGTATTGCGTGGCGGCAGCGTTATCTTTTGCGACGTTGCTGGCGTGGGCCAGCGTTTTCTCCAGCTGGAATAACAGCGCGTTTAAATCCACCGGCACAATAGAGGTGGTACGAATCGAACCAAGCTGTTCCGGGTTATCCATCCAGCGCGAGCTGAAATCCCAGCCGGACGCCGCGGCGGCGCGTAGATCGCGGTAGATCTCCGTCGCCGGGCGATTCGGGTTATTCTTCGCGGTGGTGACATCGTCAAGATATGATTCGGTGCGCGGCGTATCGCGTTCGTCCCAATAGCGGTTCAGGACGGAACCATCTTTGAGTTTCACCACGCGCAAGCTCCCAGCGCCCGGCTGCAGCGTATCGCTACCCTGCATCCAGTAAGCGTACTCTTTTTTCAGCTGTGGTAAATAGGTGGCGTAAGTTGCATCGCCATTGTGGCTGGCAAGCAGCCTGACCATAAAGGCAAAGAACGGCGGCTGCGAGCGGCTCAGATAGTAGCTGCGGTTGCCGTTGGGAATATGCCCCCAGGCATCGATTTCATGGGCGAAGTTATCGACCATATCCTGTATTTTTTCCCAGTGGCCGCTTTGCGCCAGCCCAAGCATGGTGAAATAGCTATCCCAGTAATAAACCTCGCGGAAACGCCCGCCCGGAACAACGTACGGCTTAGGTAGCGGCAGCAAAGAATCCCATTTGCTTACGCTGTCCGTGGTGCGTGTGAGCACCGGCCACAGGCCGTCAATATGTTCGCGCAGCGTTTGTCCTTCAGGAGGCACATACTTTTCACTCTCTTTGGGCAGGATGAAATTCACCTTCACAAAATGGCGTAAGTCGAAGCCGGACTGAGTGCGCTGCATGCGGTAATCCGCAAGGATCATCAGCGGATCGTTTTTCGGCACCGCGTCAGCAAAGGTCTTCTGGTCGGGGAACAATTTTGCCGTCTGGACATCAGTAAACAGCGGCCCAAGCAGCACGTCCGGCGGCTGAGGCTGCGGTTGTAACCCGTCCGCTGCCGAAGCGGGCAGAGTAAAAGTGACGAACGCGCAGCCGAGAGCTATTTGAATCGCAAATAATAAAGTACGAGAACGGCGCAAAACAGGAATGGTCATTTATTTTTCTCCTTGTCAGGTTCGCGTGAAAATTTTCGCGATCAACCCAATGAAAACCTTAGACGATTTTCCGGGCAGTGAAAGGAGAGATGTCGCATCTTGCTATAAAGCAGATGATTTACCGAGATCAAAGCTACGATTTGTAAGGAAAAGCAGTCGCTGAATCTTTATCCTGACTATGTCTGTACTGATGAAATGATAACTACGTCCCAAATATCAATCATTTTAACGGAATCACAGTTTTTATATATGAAAGTTAACATAGAGTAAACCCCAGCATTACGCTGAATAATAAAACTTAATTGTAAGTTACAACAACATGTATAATGCAAGTGGTTTCACATATAAAAGTAAATTCCATAAGGTGATAAAATATCCTCGTTATGATCACGGTTTAACATTAAATACCCGGCGTTTAGATAAATTGACTCGTCATTTCTGATGAATAATATACCAATATTCAAAGCTATTTTGTGTTTAATTAAACTATTCGGTAAAGAAAATGAAAAATCGCAGAAGTCATGAATGGTTTGGTCGAAAAGATAAATCCGGTTTTATTGCCCGTAGCTGGTTAAAGAATCAGGGATTACCGAATGATGTATTTGATGGTCGGCCAGTTATTGGTATATGTAATAGCTGGTCAGAATTAACACCCTGTAATGCTCATTTAAGGGATCTTGCAGAGCATGTAAAAAAAGGGGTGTTAGAAGCAGGGGGGATTGCATTTGAATTTCCGGTGATGTCACTTGGTGAGGCATTAATGAAACCAACGACCATGCTATTCCGTAATTTAGCCAGCATGGATGTTGAAGAATCACTACGTGGAAATCCATTAGATGGCGTGGTTATTCTAGCCAACTGTGACAAAACCACTCCCGCTTGTTTGATGGGGGCTGCAAGTGTTGATATTCCTACGATTGTGGTGAGTGGTGGCCCAATGCTCAACGGTAAACATCAGGGGCAGGATATTGGGTCAGGAACAGATCTCTGGAAGTTTAGCGAAGACCTCCGCGCACAAGTGATTTCTCAGGCCGAGTTTGATGAAACTGAAAATAGTATGTCTCGCAGTCCTGGGGCTTGTAATACGATGGGAACCGCATCAACAATAGCTTGTATGGTGGAAGCACTAGGGTTGTCATTACCTGGTTCAGCTGCCATTCCTGCAGTAGATGCAAATCGCCGTCGCGTTGCCCGTTTATCCGGCAGGCGTATTGTTGAACTGGTAGAACAAGATATAAAACTGTCAGATATTCTTACGCGGCAGGCATTTGAAAATGCAATCATTGTGAATGCAGCAATCGGTGGTTCAACTAATTTTATTCTTCATCTATTAGCGATTGCAGGAAGAATTGGTGTATCGCTAACGTTGGAAGAATTTGATAATCTTAGTCAACATATTCCGTTGTTGGCAAATTTAAAACCATCAGGTAATTATTTAATGGAGGATTTTTATTATGCAGGAGGAGTGCCTGCCGTAGTTAAACAACTCATACATAAATTACATTCTGGTGTAATTCAGATTAATGGCCATACACTTGAGAATAATTATCGAGGAAGTAAGATATACAATAAATATGTCATTAGGCCGTTTAATGATCCACTTCAGGGAAATGCGGGTACTGTAGTTCTTAAGGGTAATTTATGTCCAGATGGAGCAGTGATCAAACCCTCAGCGGCAACACCTGAATTACTTAATCATAAAGCTAAAGCATATGTATTCGAAAATATTGAACAGTATAATTTAGAAATCAATGACCCCGAACTTCCTGTTGATAAAAATACAATTTTAGTTCTTAAGGGGGCAGGCCCTAAAGGTTACCCGGGAATGCCTGAGGTCGGGAACTTCGGGTTGCCAAAAGTCATATTGGATCAAGGTATTAGAGACATGATTCGTATTTCTGATGGCCGCATGTCAGGTACGGCTTTTGGCACGATTGTATTGCATGTTTGTCCTGAATCATCAGTCGGAGGCCCATTGGCCTTCGTACAAACCGGCGATGTTATCGAATTAAGCATCGAAACACGTTGCTTGACTCTCCATATTTCAGATGAGGAGCTATATCACAGAAAGAAAAACTGGACTGCTGTATTACCTTATTTTCCACGTGGCTACGTCAATATGTATATGAATACCGTTCAGCAGGCGAACCTTGGTGCCGATTTGGATTTTCTGGTCGGAAAATCAGGCTACCATATTGATCGTGAACCTCACCCTGAGTAATAAATTTTCTGGAGAAAAGTATGAGTCATTATTGGTCTGGGGATAAAGCTCTGTTTGAACTGGCGAAAGAGAAATTATTTGTTGCATTGGTTGGTGATATATTAGATACGATGGGATTACAAAAACAGTTCCTTAGCCCGAATTTAAAACCTATAGAAAGTAATATGGTTATTATTGGTAGAGCTATGCCCGTTTTAGAAGCTGATTATTTTCAAAGTGAATATTCAGGAAATCACATATTAAGCGCTAAACCTTTTGGTTTGATGTTTCATGCACTGGATGATCTTAAAGCAAATGAAGTTTACATTTGTGTAGGTGGTTCATTACGATATGCTCAATGGGGTGGGTTAATGTCAATGCGTGCTATGCAATGTGGTGCCGCAGGAGCCGTTATCCATGGTTATCATCGTGATACTAACGAAATTTTAAGGCTTGGTTTGCCGGTTGCGTCATTTGGCAGCTATGCACAAGATCAAGGCCCAAGAGGAAAGGTGGTGGATTGGCGTGTCCCTGTTGAACTTGATGGTGTAAAAGTGAAACCTGGCGATGTTATTTATGGTGACCGTGATGGTGTATTAGTTATCCCAGAACAGGCAGTAGATGATGCATTTCATGGTGCGTTTGAAAAAGCAAAAAGCGAAAGCAAAGTATTTTCCGCACTTAAAAATGGTATGAGTACAGTCGAAGCGTTTGATAAGTTCGGTATTATGTGATTCTGATATTTAAAATCATACAGGAATACTATTATGTCCATTTCTAATCATGATATTGAATTGAATATTATAAAAAAGATAAATTTTAGAATAGTGCCGATTATGGTAATGCTTTATATTATCGCCTATATCGATCGGCAAAATATAAGCTTTGCGAAACTTCACATGATAGATAGCTTAGGTTTAAGCGAAACAGCATTTGGATTGGGAGCCTCTTTGTTTTTTATTGGTTATCTGTTCTTTGAAGTTCCAAGTAATATTCTGTTACACAGGCTAGGCGCCAGAGTTTGGTTCGCCAGAATTATGGCAACTTGGGGCGTAATTACCATCATCATGGCATTCACCACCAATATTACAATGTTTTATGTCTTAAGATTTTTAATCGGTGTAGCAGAAGCCGGGTTATATCCAGGGCTGCTTTATTATATAACCAAGTGGTTCCCTTTGAGCTACCGTCCTAAAGTTGTAGGCTATCTTATTATTGCAAGTTTAGGCGCCAATTTACTTGGTGCACCACTTAACGGCATGCTGCTTAGTATCCACGGCACATTAAATTTAGAGGGTTGGCAGTGGATATTTATCGGCACTGGAATTCCTGCTGTTGTTTTTATTCTTCCTGTCTTGTTGTGGTTGCCTGAATCACCTGAAAAAGCGAAATTTTTAGCTGAAGATGAAAAATCGTGGCTGAATCATAAACTTCATTCTGAAGAGATTAAGCATCAGGACAGAAATGTAAATAGTGTACTCAAAACACTGAAAGATAGTCGGGTACTTTTGTTAGCACTGGTATTGGGTTTCATCTCTTTCGGTGCTTATGGGTTAAGTTATTGGATGCCGACAATTGTCAAAGGATTTGGTGCTACGGATATGCAGAACGGGCTGATTAATATGATTCCGTGGTCGATGGCAATTCTATTGCTCATTTGGATGACTCGTAAACCGTCACGTACTGTTGATCCGGTAAAAAACATTGCTATTCCTATGTTTACTTCCGCTATTTTTCTGGCTGGAAGTGCTGCGTTTATTACACTACCTTGGCTGAGTTTTCTGTGTATCACGGTAGTTATAATGGCTATTTTTTCGATACAACCGTGCTTCTGGACACTCACTCGTTTCCTTGGGCATTCAGCAGCAGCTGCAGGTTTGGCGGCAATAAATTCATTGGCAAACTTGGGTGGCTTCTTTGCACAAAATAGTGTGCCAGCGATCAAAGATCTCACCGGAAATAGCAGCTACCCTATGTACTATCTTGGTTTCTGTATGTGCATTGGTGGTATTGTAACATTGTTGGTTATTCGCTACTTACGCAAGCGAGAAACATTAGAGATAAATTTAAACTACTCGGATGCTACCCACCAACATTAGCTTTTAAAACCTATCGTCATTTTTTATGGTGATAGGTTTTACGATAAAAAAGATGTAATTTAATACGCAGATTGTCCAGGGGAATGGCTTTGATATGACGAATAATAAAATTGTATATAAAGCCCCTGCATTGAGTCGAGGCTTACAAGTCATTGATTTTTTGGCACAGAACGGAAAGCCAAAAAGTATGAGTGAGCTGGTATCTGAGTTACACCTTTCATTTAACCAGCTTTATAGAATCATTGCCTGTTTAAAAAATGAAGGTTATTTATATCAGGATGAAAACCGCCATTATTTTTTGACTGATAAAATTGTATTCAAACATCGTTCATTATTTATTGAAAAATTTTCTGCTTCGGAAATTTGTAAAAAGCTAATGAAGGAATTTACCTGGCAGACTAACCAATCTTGCCATTTAGCTGGCTTGCGCGACGATAATTTTTGGGTTTTCTGTCATGCTCACCCAGATTTCTCCCTTTCTATAAGCGCACGTGAAGGGTCAATTCTGAACACTGTTAAATCCAGTTCTGCGCTGCTTTTTTTAGCCTTAGCAAACGACTATGATGCATGGAAACTGATGCGTAGTTATCGTTTAACGCCAGAGCTACGGCTGTTACTCATCGAGCAAATAAATACTATTAGAGAAAAAGGTTACTCGGAGATACAACACGATCGCATTATTGGATTAACATCACTTTCTTTTCCTGTCACGGCAGTCACAGGTTATGCGTTAGCCACTATTACCTGTCCTTATTTTGATCATATCCCTGGTGATTACAGCGAGCTTAAAGAACGTTTACGCCGACTTGGACAAGATTTGAGTCAGCGCCTTAATTCCTGACTACCGCTACTGTTTCCACCTCAGCCCGGCGGGTTAATCAGCCAGGTGCCCGCTTTTTCAACCGTTAACGTCATGCTGCGTGTCTGATTGCTATTGTTCAGAGTAATCTCGTATTTCCCGACCGTTAATTGCAGGAAGCCATAGCCGTTGATGCCGGGCGTGACTTTTACCGTTTTGCCGTTGACCGCCAGGGTTTCGTCGTCGTTCATGCGCACATAAATACGCGCCATAGCTTCGTCGCTGGCAGGAACAACACTTTTCGCGGTGGAAGGCTCGGCTTTCTCTCCCGTGGTGCCTTGTTGTGCTTTCGTGGTTTCTGAAGGCGGACTTGCTGAAAAACGCCCGCCAAAAATCACGGCGCCAATCGCCATGCCGACCAGCAAACTGATGCCGGTCAGCAGCGGTAATTTATAGCGCTTTCTGAACGCAGAACGCGGCGTGACTTCCGCGTCTTCCAGCGCCACCAGCATGGTTCCGGGCTGCCTGAGCGGCGTGCTGCCACTCAGGGAAATATCAGCCAGTGCAGCAAATTCTGCGACAGATTGCGGGCGTTCTTCGGGCTTTAACGCCAGCGCCTGGTCAACCGCCTGCAGCAGGCTGTGGGAATATCCTTCCGGGCGGTTTTTTGCCAGCTTAACGCAAGGGTCCTGAAGGGTGCGGGTAACGCTTGCCGGAGGGCAGGTGCCGGTAATCAGGGTGTAGAGCATCGCGCCGAGCGCGTAGATATCCGTCCATGGGCCGAGCTGGTTTTCCAGATCGTCAGCGTACTGTTCCAGCGCGGCAAAGCCTGGATTAAGCGCCGTTTTGATCTCGTCAGCTTTTTCGCTGTCTGTTCGGCGCGGCGCACCGGCACTGAGCAATAGCGGTGCGCCATTATCCTGAATCTGAACCGTGCGCAGCGACAGGTCGCGATGAATAAATCCTTCGTCATGTAACGTCGCCAGCGCGCTGCACAGCATCGGTAGCATACGGCGTATCCAGGCTTCAGTGACGATTTCGGGCTGCTGCTGTAATTCTGCAAGCGTCATACCGCTGGCATAACGCGTCGCGACATAGGCGGTTTCGTTTTGCGTCCAGAAGCTTAAAACCTGTAACAGATTAGGGTGATTGAACTGAGCCAGCTGGCGCGCCGAGCGTAGAAAACGGTTGATACCGGTGCGGAATGCCTGGCTGTCCTGTTTGCTGCGTAACACCAGCTGCATGTTATCGCTGCGTACCGCCAGCGCTCGCGGCATAAACTCATGAATCGTCACCGGGCGTTCAAGCTGATGATCCCAGGCTTGATAAACCACGCTGGTATGGTTGGACTCAGCCACCTGCTGAATTTCAAATTCGTCAAAGCGGAAACCCGGTGGCAGAGCGTCGGGAAATTCTTGAGGGTAATCTTTATCAGTCATGATGGCCTTTCTCTGCACGAATTCGACGAATGTTCACTTGCTACTTCTGGGCGCGCCAGGCGCCTACCGCTGGATCTCGCAGTTGCGGACGCAGGGAGTCAATTAACAGCAGAGTGATCGAGGTATCCGGGGCAAGCCAGGCTCCCCAGACTTTACGCACCTGATTTAAACGTGCCTGAATGGCTGCCTCATCAACCGTCATTTCACGCGGCATTTCAACCGCCACGGTGCCGCTGGCTTGCCAGCTATTCAGCCTGGCGTTATAGGGCAAAATCATCCAGCTTTGCGGCGCGTGCGCGTTGCTGACCACCATGCGTTCGTTATTGAGGCTGGTGATAAGCAGGCTGTCGGAACTGGCGTCCACGCTTAATCCGCTCACCGGAAAACCATGGACAAAGGTCATCATGGCGCGCTTTTCACCCTCAATTCCGCTCAGAATGATTTCACTGCGGCCGTTGAGCCAGCCGCCTTTTTCACATTTGCCGTTGGGGATAAACATTGCGGAAGCGTTAGCATCGCCCTGCCAGAAGGTGCGCAGGTGGCAGCCATCCTGTAGCGTAAACTCCTGCCACGGCGTGCGGTCAGCCAGCGGCGAGCCTTCATCCGTTCGGGGGATTGCGCTGGGTTCCCCCGATACCACCGGTGCGATAATCACCGCCCAGTCGCTGTTTTTGGTGGCTGTACCGATGGCAAGTGTCCCCCCCTGTGGGTCTTCAAGCCGCCAGCTTACCAGCTGCACCGTGCTGCACTGGCTTTCCAGCAGGGCGCCAAGACGCGGCATAAAGATGTTGAGTACGGAGGGATTTTTGTCGCCGTTGGCGACGATGCGCACGGGGAGTTCGGCTGCACACCAGCTTTGCGGCGTGTTGTTCGGGACATCATCAATCCAGACATCCAGCTTTTGCGAAGGAGACTGAACGATACGGTAGTTCCCAGCCCATACGGTGGTAGAAGCCAGCAGCAGCGCCAGACCCGAAAGCCAGAGTTTCATAGAAGTCCTTGTTAAGCGAACAGTTTAATATAACAACGCGTAACGCTGAAATTAATCAATAATCCACGTGCCGCTATTGGCGTTCTGACAGGCTTTGCTGGCGTTATCTACCGCCACACAGGTGGTTTTCTTCGCCGCTTTGCGTGGACGCGGGCGATCTTTTTTCAGCGTCTGGGCGTACAGCTCGCTTTTAACCAGCGCCCGCATTGGCACATAGCCCAGCATTTCCTGTTTATCCTGCCCGGCAATCGCCAGCCAGTTATCTTCGACCTGGCCCAGCACGGTATAGCTTTGCCCATTCTCAAGGGTATTGATGACTTTGCCGCCAAAGTTCGGCCTGCTCATAATCGACCCTGGGTACAGGGCGCGATAGCTGGCGTTAACAGGGGTGAATTCAGAAGGGGCGGCTACCGCGTAACGGTGTGTCAGCGTGACGCCATTGACTTCGCTGGTCACGATAGTATCGTCCGTCATTGCAGGAGGGGGCGCTTTGCAGCCCACCACGGTAGCAACAACGGCAAGGATCAACAGGTTTCGCAATTTCATCGTAACTTTCCCTGAAAAAATGGTTCAAACCTGGTCGCTGGAAGGGGTGAAAATGGCAAAAAAGAGAGCCAGGAATCTGAAAAATTATTCACATCAATTATACATAGGCACTTCAATTTTACATCGCCTGATTCACAATTCAATGGCGATGTAACTGATTGACATCATTAAATGTTAAGCCGGTCAAGAACAGCGCATGGCATCATGGGGCCACGGCGAAATAGCCTATCTTTCCGGGTTAGCGGTAGCATATATTATAAAACGCAATTTCAACTTTAGGACTAAGCAGGACGATGGAACCGTTATTGCCCAATATCTGCGATTTTATCGCGCATGTTTCACCGCTCAATTCGCTGCCTCTGGAGGCGCAGAATGAGATCGCGCGCTCCATTCGCATCAGCTATCTGGCGGTGGGCGAGACGCTGCCTTTCGATATTGCTGCCGCGGAACGCTATCTCTATATAGTGCGTACCGGGTCGCTAGAACAGCGCTGGAGCGATGGGGTATTGCGGGCGCGTTTGGGGCCGGAAGATCTTTTTGGCTTCACTTTCCTGGAGGGCATTCCGGGCAATCCGCAAGATTGTTACAACGTCACTGCTATCGAAAATACGCTGTTGTACCAGATCCCGCACAGCGTTTTACAATCGATGCTGCAAAAGCACCCACAGTACGCGACGCACTTTTCCATTAATGCCCACGAACGCCTCAATGGTGCGATGGACATCGTCTGGAGCGACGAAGACAAAGGCATGTTTGTGCGTAAAGTTGCCGATCTGGCGGGGGGGACTATCTCGGTGGTGGATGCCGCAACCTCGGTGCAGGAAACGGCGAAACAGATGCGCTGGGTCGATCGCTGCTCAACGGCGGTGGTGATGGAAGATGACAAGATTATTGGCATCATCAGCGACCGGGATATGACGCGCCGGGTGGTCGCCGAAGGTTTTGATATCTCCCGCCCGGTCAGAGATGTGATGACGGTTGACCCGGTTACCGTTTCTTCCACCGACCTGGTGATGCATGCGGTGGCGCTAATGATGCGCCACGGCGTCAGCAGTTTGCCGGTGGTGGACTGCCAGAGGCCCGTTGGCCTGTTAACTGCCTCACATCTGGTGCAGCATCATCGCGTGCAGGCCATTTTCCTGATTGAGCGTATTAACCATTGCCAGTCGGTTGCGGAATTAGCGCTGCTGCAGGTGGAACGCCAGGCGATATTTGAGGCGCTGGTAGAGGGAAATCTGCGCAGCGGCGTGGTGGAGATGGTGATGTCGATGCTGATGGATGCCTTCACCCGTCGCTTAATTGAACTGGCGCTTGTGGAGTTTGGCGAGCCGCCGTGTGAATTCTCATGGATAGTCGCAGGCTCGCATGCGCGCAATGAAGTGCATATTCATTCCGATCAGGATAGCGCGATTATTTTACCCGATAGCGCAGGCCCGGAAGAGCAGCAATGGTTTTTGCGTTTCGCCAGTTTTGTTTGCCAGGGGCTTGATCAATGCGGTTATCCTTTATGCAGCGGTAATTTTATGGCATCCGAGAGCCGCTGGTGCCAGCCGCTATCCATCTGGCAGGCCTGTATCCGCAAATGGGTGACCAACCCGGAATATACGCAGCTGCTGAACGCGACGGTGTTCCTCGAAACGCGCGCCTTTTATGGCAACACCTGGCTGCACGATGCCTTCCAGCAGTCGCTACTCAATGATATTGCCGCACATCCTGGCTTCCTACGTTCGCTGACTCGCGATGCCGCCGGTACCTCGCCACCGCTTGGCATCTTTAACAATCTGGTGCTTGAGAAGAGCGGCAACGACAGTAAGACGCTTAATATCAAACGCTTCGCCCTGACGCTGATTATTGATTTGTCGCGTATTTACGCCCTGGCGGCCGGGTGTAGCGAAACCAGCACCGAAGCCCGTTTCCGCGCGGCTCGTGACAAAGGGTTGATGTCCGCCGGTGGCTGTACCGACATCATTGATGCTTTTCACTTTTTGACCCGCCTGCGTTTTAATCACCAGTTATCGCAGCTGCGCAAAGGGATCGCCCCCGATAACCAGATCGATCCGCGCGAGTTTGGCAGCTTTGAGCGTAAGCACCTGAAGGATGCTTTTCGCATTATCGCCCGCCAGCAGGAGCTGGCGCGCATGCTGTTTGTGAAGGGGCAATAATGGGATTTTTAGCGCGTTTTTTTCCGCCATCGCTGGAAACCCGGTTACAGAACCAGCGCGAGCAGTGGCTCCGGGTGCCGAATCTTAGCCCGGCATTGCAACAGATGCTGGCCGCTCCGTTACCGGATTTCAACGCCGCTATCACCGAGGTTCCGTGGCTGATCTTTGACTTTGAAACCAGCGGGCTGGATGCCGACAGGGATCGGATTTTGTCCATTGGCAGCATCGTGGCGCAACAGGGGCAAATAGGGCTGGCGAGCGCCCGGCACCACTATATTGCGGGTGAACACCCGGTTAATGCCCACAGTGCCGTGGTTAATCACATTACCCCGGAAATGTTACGCAATGGCATTGCCCTGGATGAGGCAATGGAGGCGTTGTTTACGGATCTTCACGCGAAAGTCGCAGTGGTGCACGGCCGAATGGTGGAGCGGGCATTTATCAATGCCTGGCTCTCTTCGCGTTACGGGCGGGAAGATCTACCGCTGCTGTGGGTTGATACGCTTGAGCTGGAGCGGCGTTACCAGCAGGCAGCGCGGCAGATGCAGAATGATTTGCGCCTCTCAAGTATTCGCCGTGATTATCAGCTTCCCGATTATCCGGCGCATCATGCGCTATGCGACGCGGTGGCGACGGCGGAGCTGCTGCTGGCGCAGCTCTATGCGCGCTCTCACGAGCAGGGGCTGCCATTGAAGGCTTTTCTTTGTGAGTGACAGGGCGTATTTCAGCGCCCTGGAAGATTTTGTTTCCGCGGGGATCAAAAATGCCGCAGGTGAACTGCGGCATCAAAGTTGCGCCTGACAGGAATAATATTCTCAATCAGTGAGCAAGCATCTCGTGAACCACCTGCTCTTTACTCAGGGAATACTGATAAAACGTCGGCCAGTTATCCATCTCTTTAAGTAACGAGGCCTGTGAGTCATTGCCCATAAAGATATGGAAATGATCGGACTTGCGTGGGGAGATAATATGGTCGCTGAACTGCACGTATTTTGGGGCCTTTGACTGGCTGTCCCGGCATTCAAACAGGTAGCGCACGCCTTTTTTCCCCGAGGTGTAAGTGAGAATTTTATAACCGGCGTAATCGTAACGGCAGGTATTCACCGTTTTGCCGCTATGGAATTCGATAACGTTATTCTCAATACCAATCATATCAATATCGGTGGCGTAGCCTTTTTTATAATACTCTTTATACTGTGCCGCGGTTTTGCTGCCGTCTTTCTGCGCTTTCTTCTCCATTACCGGATCTAAATCGCCGTTTAGCAGATAAGGATTAACCGACTGCCAGACGCCGTCCCAATCGCTTAACGCACGGTCTTTTACATTTTTATTATCAAATACCCCTTCGCTGGCTTTGCGTTCGATTTCTGTTAAGGGGGCGCCGTGGGAATGGCTGTGCGCCAGTACATTCGCGCTGCTCAGCAGAATGCTCATGCCGAGAACCATGGTGGTAACAGGTGATGTCATGCGTTTCTCCGTGTTCGTTTTTAGTTAACGGAAATGATGTTATAACATAACAATGTTGCGGTTCAAGCCTTTACTTACAGCGGCGGCAGGGAAGTCCGGGTGCTATGAGTTTTTGCGTGCGCAATCAGACCGAGAAGAAATTAGTCTCTTCGATCGCTATTGTTGCTTAATAATATTCGCCAGCCGAATAAACGAAGGCAGCATGTCGCTGTCCTTAATGCTGGCAAAGCCAACTAATAGCCCTTTCGATTTCAGCTGATTAAAGTAATAACGCGATAATGGCCTGACCAGAATGCCTGCGGCATTTGCCTGCCTGGCCATGCTGATGTCATCACTCGCCGCTGGCAATTGAATAATCAGATGCAGCCCGGCGTTGCTATTATAATATCCCAGATATTCCTCCCCCAGATGCAGCTTAATCAGCTCAACGAGCTGGTTACGACGTTTGCTATATAGCTGGCGCATTTTACGAATATGCGCCGCGTAATACCCTGCGGTGATAAATTCGGCCAGCGCCGCCTGAATCAGCTGGTGGCCGCTGCGGTAAAGTTCGTTGTGTACCTTTTTTAGCGGCGCGGCTAAAGGGGGAGGTAACACCACATAACCCAGCCGCAGGGCAGGATAGAGCGTTTTGCTGAAGGTGCCGATGTAAATAACCGGGCTCTCTTCTTCCAGGCCCTGTAAAGCAGGAATCGGCTGGCCGGAGAAGCGAAATTCGCTGTCATAATCGTCTTCGACAATCCAGCTGTGACATTTCCGCGCCTGCGCAAGCAGCTGCTGGCGGCGCGGCAGGCTCATAACGGAACCTAACGGGTATTGGTGTGAAGGGGTGACGAAGATCAGTTTCGGCCTCTCGTGAGATACGGCCTGCGGCACCAGGCCCTGATCGTCCACCGCAAGCGCAGAAATATTTACCGCGTTCATGCGCAGGATATTTTTAATTCCCCAGTAGCCCGGCTCTTCAATCCATGCGCTATCGCCCGGGTTACATAACGTGCGGGTGACTAAATCCAGCGCCTGGTGAATACCTTCGGTAATTAAAATCTGGTCGGTTGAACATTTCACCCCGCGCGCGGTGCGTAAATAATCTGACAGGGCCGACTTTAGCTCCTCCAGCCCTCCTGCGGCATCGTAGGTCAGACAGCGCGGATCCAGACGTCTTGCGATGCGGTCATAAATTTTTTTAAAAGTCCGGTGCGGAAAGCTGTTTACGTCGGGCACGCCGGGGATGAAATCCCCCCATTGCGCAGGGCTTGCGCTGGCGTTCTCCAGCAGTTCAAGAGCGCGTTCAGACAGGCTTGAGCGGTCTTCAGGCGTGGATTTTTGTGCCGCTCTTGCCGCCTGGGTATTGAGATTGTCGAGTACGCTTTCGGTGACAAAGGTGCCGCTGCTGGTGCGCGTTGAGATGTACCCTTCTGCCTGCAGCTGCTCATACACCCGCAGTACGGTATTGCGCGACAGCGTCAGTTCCGTAGCCAAATCGCGCGAAGGAGGCATGCGCGTGGCGGGCCGCAGGCTACCCTCAAGAATGCAGTTGCAGATCGCAACATAGAGTTTCTTATGCAGTTTTTCGCCAGGCGTGAGGCTAAATGCCTGCTTGATCACATCGACGGCAAGTGAACGCATTTGGATCCTAATAATAAAACGATTTGGCACTCGATTCAGGTACCAGATAGTGTCTAAATGGATTTCGTAATTCAACCTGTAAATCAGCTTTGTGTGCGAGGGATAGGAAAATGAGTAATAACGAACTCCATCAACGTCGTCTGGCCGCTACTCCGCGTGGCGTGGGGGTGATGTGCAATTTCTTTGCCCGGACGGCAGAAAACAGCACTATTACGGATGTTGAAGGTAACCAGTATATCGACTTCGCCGCAGGCATTGCGGTGCTGAATACCGGCCACCGCCATCCGCGCCTGGTGCAGGCTATTGAGCAGCAGCTGCACGCCTTTACACACACCGCTTATCAGATAGTCCCTTACGAAAGTTACCTGTCGCTGGCGGAAAAAATTAATGCGGCCGCGCCGATTTTTGGGCCGAAGAAAACGGCATTCTTCACTACCGGTGCCGAAGCGGTTGAGAATGCGGTAAAAATCGCGCGTGCGCATACCGGGCGCCCTGGGGTCATTGCCTTTAGCGGCGGTTTCCACGGCCGCACCTATATGACCATGGCGTTAACCGGCAAAGTATCCCCCTATAAAATTGGTTTTGGCCCCTTCCCGGGTTCGGTCTACCATGCGCCTTATCCTTCAGCGCTGAACGGCATCTCAACTGACGATGCGGTGCAAGCCATTGAGCGCCTGTTTAAATCCGATATTGAAGCCACGCAGGTGGCGGCGATAATCTTCGAGCCGGTACAGGGCGAGGGGGGATTTAATGTCGCGCCTCCTGAGTTTGTGGCGGCTATTCGCCAGATCTGTAATACCCACGGCATCGTGATGATTGCCGATGAAGTGCAAAGTGGTTTTGCCCGTACGGGTAAAATGTTTGCCATGAATCATTACGCCCATCAGCCGGATCTGATGACGATGGCAAAAAGCCTGGCTGGCGGTATGCCGCTGTCAGGCGTGGTAGGCAAAGCAGAGATCATGGATGCGCCAGCACCAGGCGGGCTGGGCGGGACTTACGCCGGTAACCCATTAGCGATTGCGTCAGCTCATGCGGTGCTGGAGGTGATTGCGCAGGAGAAGCTGTGCCAGCGAGCCGCAGCGCTGGGTGAACGTCTGACTCAGAGCTTGCTTGATATCAAAGAAAACTGCCGGTCTTTGGTCGAGATTCGTGGCCTGGGTTCAATGGTGGCGGCTGAGTTTTACGATGCGGCAACGGGCGAGCCTTCCGCGGCTGTCGCACAACAAGTTCAGAAACGCGCCCTGGAGCAAGGGTTGCTGTTACTGACCTGCGGGCAAAACGGCAACGTGATTCGTTTCCTTTACCCGCTTACTATCCCGGATGCTCAGTTTGACCAGGCGTTGAATATTCTCAAAAATGCGACGCGGATGTGAGGCACCAGATGATCAAATTAAACAATGCTGGCCTGCTGCTGGATAGCTGTCCTGTGGATGGCGAATGGAGCCACGCACGCTCGGGCCAAACCATGGCGGTGGTGAATGCCGCCACGGGCGAGAAAATCGCCGACGTGCCGCTAATGGGCCAGGCTGAAACCCGGCAGGCGATTGCGGCGGCAGAGGCTGCGCAACAAGAGTGGAAGCAGCAGACGGCGGCAGAACGAGCCAAAATCCTGCATCGCTGGGCCAGCCTGATGCACGACAATAGCGACGATCTTGCGCGGTTGATCACGCTTGAGGGGGGCAAACCCCTTGCTGAAGCGCGGGGTGAAATCACCTATGCCGCTTCGTTTATTAGCTGGTTTGCTGAGGAAGCTAAACGGGTGGACGGCGTGTTATTGCAGCCCACCAGCGCCGATCGACGTTTTATCGTAACAAAGCAGCCCGTTGGGGTTTGTGCCGCTATCACCCCGTGGAATTTCCCGGCGGCGATGATCACCCGCAAAGTGGCGCCTGCGCTGGCCGCGGGGTGCGCGATTATCGTGAAGCCGGCAGAGCAGACGCCGCTGACCGCGCTGGCGCTGGCGAAACTTGCCGAGTGCGCCGGGCTGCCTGCCGGGCTATTGCAGGTGCTCACCGGCGATGCCAAAGAGATTGGGGGGGAACTGTGCCGGAATGCGACGGTGCGCAAACTCAGTTTCACCGGCTCGACGCAGACGGGGCGCTTACTGATGGCGCAATGTGCACCAACGATTAAAAAGCTCTCTCTGGAGTTAGGCGGGAATGCGCCGGTCATCGTTTTTGACGATGCGGATCTCGATTTAGCGGTGCAAGGAATTATGGCATCCAAATTCCGCAATAGCGGCCAGACCTGCGTGTGCGCCAACCGGATTTATGTCCAGAGCGGAATTTATCCGGCGCTGTGCGCGGAGCTGGTGCAAGCGGTAGAGGCGCTAAAAGTGGGCAATGGCCTGGAAGAGGGGGTGACTCAGGGGCCGTTGATCAACGAGCAGGCAATAGAGAAGGTCGAGCGGCATATTCATGATGCGCTTGAGAAGGGGGCCACGCTGTTAACCGGCGGGCATAAACACCCGCTGGGCGGAAACTTCTTCTCGCCGACTGTCGTTGCGAACGTGACGCAACAGATGAGCTTCGCCCGGGAGGAGACGTTCGGGCCAGTGGCTGCGCTATTTAAATTTGAAACCGATGCGGAAGTGGTTAATTACGCCAATGACACCGAATTTGGTCTGGCCGCTTATATTTTCACCCGGGATGCAAAGCGTCAGTGGCAAATCCCTGAAGCGCTGGAATATGGCATGGTGGGGGTGAATACCGGGCTCATCTCCAGTGAAGTTGCTCCTTTTGGCGGCATGAAACAATCGGGCCTGGGCCGCGAAGGTTCGCGCTTTGGTATTGATGAATACCTGGAGATGAAATACGTCTGCGTTAACCTGTAATTAACCCCTCGCTTTATGTCTGAATAATCCGACGATAATCATGCTCGTCGGATTATCGATCTTTCCCGTCTTCCTTAATCTGCGTATCAGCACCCGCGCTGGGCCATTTGTGAACCATGCACCTTGTTGCGTCGCTGCACAGTATCTTAACAATTATGTGACATTGAACGTATACATATAACATATTATGTTTTATAAAATATACACACTGCCTGCCCCTATGCCAGATAAAGAGAACAGATATGGAACCGACGACAGACAAAGAAAACCTTCAGCATCAGCCCGTTAAAGGCGAACAATTCAACCGCTCAATAGGGCTGATGTCTAACTTCGCGCTGGGATTTACCTACCTGTCACCCCTGACTGCGGTTTATTCGCTGTTTGCGCTGGCGGTGACGCTTGCCGGGCCGCCGGCCGTCTGGTGGATACTTATCGTGGCCTGCGGCCAGCTACTGGTGGCGCTGGTGTTCGGCGAAGTCGCATCGCAATATCCGATTACCGGGGGGTTATACCCATGGGCAAGAAGGCTATGGGGGAAGAAATATGCGTGGATTGCGGCCTGGATTTATCTGTGGGCTTTAGTGGTCACCATTACCTCAATTGCTGAATATACTTCAACATTTGTCGCCTCGTTATTTCACTACGCCACCAGCGCGGGCAATATGATGATTACCTCGGTGGTGCTGCTATTGATTATGATGGGCGTGAATATGTCAGGAACGAAAAGTTTAGCCCGCGTGGCGAAAATTGGCTTCTGGTGTGAAATCGTTAGCGTCATTGCCCTGGGTATTTACCTGTTAATCTTCCACCGCTCCCAGCCGTTCTCGGTGGTATTTGATTCGATGGGCGTACTGGCTGCGGACGGTAATTACACCACCGCATTTATGTCCGCCTCGCTAATGGGTTTATTTATGTTCTTTGGCTTTGAAGCCTGCGGCAACGTGGCGGAAGAAGTAAAAAACCCGGGTAAAAAAATCCCCGTTGCCATGATTCTCAGCATCGTCTTCGGCGCGATTTCCGCCGTGATTTCGATTCTGGGCTATCTGCTCTCTTCCCCTGACCTGATAGATATTGTGAACGGGAAAATTGCCGATCCCATTCCCACCATCCTTAACCAGGCGTTGGGGGAAACCGGTGCGACCATTTTTATCGTGGTGGCGATTATTGCCATGCTCTCTTGTATCCTGTCGCTGCAGGCTGCATTAAGCCGCCTGATCTTCTCTTTCTCCCGCGATAACATGCTGCCGGGTAGCCACTGGATGGCGAAAATCTCGAAACACAGCGTGCCGGATAACGCCATGATAGTCAGCTGCCTGCTGCCGGTGATTATCTGCGTCTGGGTTTACTTCCAGCCCGATAGCCTGGCGCGTATCACAGCCTTTGCGGTTATCGGTATCTATATTTCCTTCCAGATGGTGGTGCTGGCGGCATTGCGTCAACGTCTGAAAGGGTGGAAACCCGCCGGTGAGTGGAGCGTCGGCTCCTGGGGTATGGTGGTTAATATTCTGGCGTTAGCCTACGGAACAGGCGGTATCTGGTTACTGGCGCAACCGGCTGCGGCGGAGAGTTTTGTCGACCGCTGGACCGTGCTGATAGGGCTGGCGATTGTTATTGGCGCAGGCCTGCTCTATATGTTCATCACTAAGCCGTTTGGCCGCTCAAATGCGCCAGAAAATGACGCCATTGAGTATGCGCAAAAGCTGAGTGCCGGGCACAATAGCTAAACCAAAAGCCGCAGACTGCTGCAAACAGGGAAAATCAATCAGTCGGTTTCCCTGTTTTTTATTATTGACACATAGGTTTGTTTGGCGGAAAGATGAGATTTGCCATCACCC
This sequence comes from Buttiauxella warmboldiae, assembly GCF_003818135.1. Classification (GTDB taxonomy): domain Bacteria; phylum Pseudomonadota; class Gammaproteobacteria; order Enterobacterales; family Enterobacteriaceae; genus Buttiauxella; species Buttiauxella warmboldiae. Next base: position 37,073 of record NZ_RPOH01000010.1, read on the forward strand.
GCAGCCGCCCATAGCGCGTGAGCGGCTTTAACAACATGCTGTTATGGTGGTGACTGGTACAAATTGAAGTCATTATTTTCATAGACCAGGCTCGCCACATCGTCACCCAGCAAATCGCCTACGCGCAATCGGGGATGGGTAGAAAAAACAATTCTACGCTCTTTATTCGTCACAAAGACCGTCTCTCTGGCTACGTAAGGTAATAGCTCTTCTTCCACCCGGCTAACCAGTAAGTCAATAGCGGCGACGCCTAAAAACTGTTGCCTGAAATAAACCGGAACGGCGGCGGTGATGGTGTACGAGGTGTTGCAAATATAATCGACATAAGGGCCGTGAATAAAGGCATTACCCACCGTCGGGGCCTGTTTAAACCATTCAAAGGTTCGGAAATCCAGACGTTGCTGGGTGGCCTGGTCTAAATCCAGATTCACCTGCTTGACGCCATCGGCCTTTTTATACCACCACTCCAGAAGCCAGAACTCTTTATTAGCGGGCGTGCTTTCAATATGGCTGGCGAACCCTGCACCAGAGCAATAAACATTACTGTTTAATCGTTTTTTAATCTGTTCCTGAATCATTTTTCTGACGGACGGTTCGAGCAGTTGCTCCAGATTAACGTTCTCAATATCTGCCAGCGAAGATTCAATATCTTTCGCCAGCGCCGCCGTGGAATCAATGGTGCAGTTAATAATGCTATCGATTTTTTCGCTAAGGATACGGAGTGATGATGTCAGTAGCATATTTATGCCTGTTGTTATTTTGCATTGTACTTCAATTTATTTTCTATCAGATAGAAAGTAAACGTGTCGATTAATTTTTGCGCGCTATTCACCGACTCGCTTTCGTTATGCGCGGCAAGCGTGTCAATTAGCGTGGTATATAACGCCACAATTTCACGATGGATAATATCTGAGCGGAACAGGATCGCCACCAGCGACGACCATTCTGACTGTAAAATTAGCTCCTGGTTGGCGAGGCGCGCAGACTGGGAGGCGGCGGCAATCGCTAACAGACAGCGCATATCGGCCTGGGTGCGCGTCTCGGGTGAGGTGGCCGAATTAAGCACCGCAACAAAATCACGCAGGCGCGTAATATCGCCCTGAGTCATGCGTCGCGATGCCAGGCGGGTGCTGTGGCTAATAATCGCACAGTGCATCTCCCCAAGATCGGAGAGGTAATCGGTACTCAGGGTTTTAAAGGGATTAAGAGTAGGGCTCAATTCCCAGGCTTGCTCGCAAACAAAGCTGCCGCCATTACGGCCCCGCACGGTGTGGATCAAATGATTGGCCCGCAGCGTGTTTAACGCTTCGCGGATGGTGATGTGCGAAACCCCCATCATTTTCGCGAGGTCCGCTTCATTAGGTAACTGTTCGTTGGCCTCAAGCAGCCCGGTAATAATGGCATTTGAAAGACGCTGCACTATCTGATCGGAACGGCTGGCCTGGCCTATTGGCGCGAATATCACCGCATGAGTAATCATAGTTTTCCCTGGTGAGATAATCCTTTCAACAATTCACTGAACATAGCACACCCCCCCTGGTTAATGAAGGTAGGCTCAGGGCTCCTGAGGGCAGGCGGCAGCGGGGCTGTTCAGCGCGGGTGGCCCTTGCTGCGCATTGCAGCCTAAAATATCACAACGAAATGGGATGTATATCATGTTGTTAGAAAAATGTTATTGAATTTAATGCGCTCAAAACATATTACATAATATAGTTTATGTATTAATCAGCGGAGAGCGCGATGAACATCCTTAAGCATTTTATCAATGGGCAATACGTAGCGGGTTCGCAGGACGCTCTCTTTGAGCTGGTCAGCCCGGTGAATGGTGAAACTTATGCATTGTCGCCGAGTGCGGGGCGTGCTGAGGTGGATCTGGCCTACCGCGCAGCGAAAAGCGCCTTTGCCGTCTGGAAGCATTCCACTCCGGCCCACAGACAGCTGGCGCTGTTAAAACTGGCCGATGCTATCGAGCGCAATGTGGACAGGCTCGTCCAGGCGCAAAGCGAGGAGACGGGGCAGCTGCGGCACTTTATCGAAAAGGAAGAGATTGCCGCCTCCTGTGACGCGCTGCGATTTTTCGCCGGTGCCGCCCGTTGCCTGGAAGGTAAAGCCTCTTACGAATACACCCCTGGTTTAACCTCCACCATCCGCCGCGAGCCGTTAGGCATTGTGGGGCAGGTCACGCCCTGGAATTACCCCTTTATGATGGCGGTGTGGAAAATCGCCCCGGCGCTGGCGGCGGGCAATACCGTGGTGCTGAAACCAAGCGACACCACGCCCGTCAGCACCCTGATTCTGGCCGAGCTTGCCGCGCCTCTTTTTCCGCAGGGCGCGTTTAACGTGCTGCTCGGCAAAGCCGAAACCGGCTCGCTGGTGGTTTCCAGCCCTGAAGCCTCGCTGGTTTCGATTACCGGTTCGGTGCGAGCCGGGCTGCAGGTCGCGGCCTCTGCGGCGGCGAACCTGACCAAAGCGCATCTTGAGCTGGGCGGTAAAGCCCCGGTTATCGTTTTTGCCGATGCGGATATGGATAAGGCCGTTGAGATCATTACTACCGCCGGTTTCTTTAACGCCGGGCAGGACTGCACCTCAGCGACGCGCATTCTGATTGAAGAGTCGATCTACGAGCCATTCCTCGAAAAGCTGGTTAATAAAACCCGCACCATCAAATTTGGTTCGCCGGAAGATAAGCAGGCATTGTATGGCGCACTTAACAGCCGCAACCAGCTGGAACAGGTGAAAGGCTTTATCAGCAGGCTGCCCGCGCACGCCAGAATTGAAACCGGCGGTAAACCGGGGGCGGGGCCGGGTTTTTATTTTGAGCCGACGATCATTTCCGGGCTGGAGCAGCACGATGAAGCCATCCAGCACGAAGTCTTTGGCCCGGTGATGACCGTGCAGAAGTTCTCCTCAGAAGCCGAAGCGCTGGATAAGGCGAACGATGTGGAATACGGCCTGGCGTCGAGTATCTGGACCGGCGATCACCGCCGCGCCCAGCGTTTCAGCATGCGTCTTGATTTTGGCACGGTCTGGATTAATAACCATATCCCGCTGTGTGCGGAGATGCCCCATGGCGGCTTTAAAAAATCCGGCTACGGCAAAGACTTGTCCTCCTACTCGCTCGATGAGTACACCCGCGTGAAACACATCATGTGCGATATCTCTGACTCCTAATAATAAGGTGATGAAATGAAAACAATAAAAGTTGCGGTATTGGCCGGTGCGCTGTTCTCCAGTCTGGCGCTGGCAGCAGCCTCGCCGCTAACCGTGGTGCAGGATTATATGGCGGCATGGAACGCCCATGATTCGGCAAAGGCCGCGCAGTATCTGGCAACGGATGTGGTCTATTACGATGCGGCAAACGGCACGCCGGTTAAGGGGAAGGATCATGCGGAAAAAGAGGTGATTGGCGCTTTTATCAAGGCCGTGCCGGATTTGAGGTGGAAAATGACCGGTAAGCCCGTTTACGACCACGATACCATCGCTTTTCGCTGGCAGTTCAGCGGCAAGAATAGTGGCGAATGGGCGGGCGCTCCGGCGACCAACAATGCGATAAAATTTGAAGGCGTCAGCTATATCACCGTTAACAACGGCAAAATCACCTGGCAGGGTGACTATTACGACGCGAAGAAACTCGATGAAGAGTTAAAACCTCAGGCCAACTAATTGAGGCCCGCTGACAAGTAAGGTTTGATATGTCCATTACCAGACGCGATTTTCTCAACGGCGTTGCCCTCACTATTGCCGCAGGGTTAACGCCCCTGGACCTTGCCAACGCTACCGGTAAGGCCCGCGCGGTTATCGGGGAGGAGTATTATCCGCCCCAGCTCACCGGTCTGCGCGGTAACCACCCCGGCTCCTTCGAAATGGCGCATGCCGTTGGTCGAGAGCATCAACAATTCAGCGCTGACCATCTCCCGATTGAGGAGGAGTACGATCTGGTGATTGTGGGCGGGGGGCTCAGCGGGCTAGCCGCTGCCAGTTTCTGGCGTGATTTGATGGGCAGCGCGAGCAAAGTGCTGGTGCTGGATAATCACGATGATTTTGGCGGCCACGCGAAACGCAATGAATTTAACGCGGCGGGGAAAAAAATTATCGGCTACGGCGGCAGTGAGGCTTTTCAGTCGCCAACCCGCAACTTTAGTCCGGTAGTCAACGAATTAATGTCAAAGGTTGGCGTTAGCGTCACGCGCATGAAGCAAAGTTTTGCGGTCAACTTCTATCCGGATTTAAACCTCAGCCGAGGGGTTTTCTTCGACAAAAAGAACTTTGGTGAAACCAAAATTGTCGGTGGCGACCCCGGGCGTGCGGTAGCGGATGACATTCCCCCGGACAGGCTCAACGGGCGCAGCCTGGAAGACTTTGTTAATGATTTTCCATTAAGCGCGGAGGAGCGCAAAGCGATTCTTGATTTGTACCTTAGCCCGCAGGATTACCTGAAGGGAATGTCGGTTGACGAGAAAACCGAATGGATGGACACCCACAGCTACCGCGATTTCCTGGCGGAAAAAGTGGGGTTAAGCAAGATGGCGATAATGTATTTCCAGCAGCGTACCAACGACTTTTTTGCCATCGGCATTGAAGGGGTGAGCTGTAGCGATGCGCGAACCTGTGCGCTTCCGGGAATGGACAACATGGGGCTACCGCCGCTTGATGAGGAGTCCCTCGCCGATCTGGAAGAGCCTTATGTCTATCACCTTCCCGACGGCAATGCGGGCCTGGCGCGGCTGATCGTCCGCCACCTGCTGCCCGCAGCCTTACCCGGCAGTACGATGGAGGATTCGGTCACCGCCCGGTTAAATTATCAACAGCTTGATAATCCGCAAAATAACACCCGCATTCGCCTGAGCAGCATGGTGATTAATGCGGCCAATCGCGACGACGGCGTGGTGGTGACCTACGTGAACGACGGCAAAGCGCACCGTGTGAAAGGGCGCAGGGCGATTATGGCGGGCTATAACATGATGATCCCGTATCTGGTGCCTGAAACGCCGGAACAGCAGAAAGCAGACCTGCGGCTGAACGTTAAAGCGCCGCTGGTTTACACCAATGTGGTGGTCAAAAACTGGCAGGCATTCGCCAAGCTCGGCATCCACGAGTTTTATTCGCCTGCGGCTCCTTACAGCCGCGTAAAGCTCGACTACCCGGTAAGCCTCGGCGATTACCACCATTCGCAAAACGTGGATCAACCCATGTGCCTGCATATGGTTTATGTGCCGACGTATCCGGGCAGCAAACTCAGCGCGCGTGAACAGTTCCGTCAGGGGCGGGCCTATTTACTCGGCACCACGTTCGACACCCATGAACGAATGATCCGCGAACAGCTTCAGGAAATGCTCGGGCAGACGGGTTTTGATCATCAACGCGATATCACGGCGATTACCGTTAACCGCTGGGCGCACGGCTACGCTTACTACGCCAGCGCGTTGTTCGATGACATGGATAAGATGCCGGACATTATTGAGAGGGCGCGCAAGCCGATTGGACGCATCGCGATTGCCAATTCTGATGCCGACTGGGATGCCTATGCGCATACGGCCATTGATCAGGCCTGGCGCGCGGTCAATGAACTCAAGGCGATGGGATGATCTGAGATGAAACAGACGCTATTAGCCATCGGCTGTTGGTTGATCGCCGGTCATGCTGCGGCCGGTTCTGCTGGAGCCTACATGGCCCGTGTTGCGGACTGCGTGGCTTGCCACACCGTTGAGGGCAGCCAACCAATGGCGGGCGGCAAAAAGTTCGCCACCCCGGTTGGCGATATTTACGCCACCAACATCACGCCGGATAAAAGTACCGGCATCGGTAATTATTCCTATGAGGATTTTGAGCGTGCCGTGCGGCGGGGAATAGCAAAAGATGGTCATGCCCTTTATCCCGCCATGCCTTATCCGTCCTATTCCCGCATGACCGATAAAGATATGCACGATCTCTACGATTACTTTATGACGGAGGTTCCCGCCGCTAAGGTGCCGAATCAAGCGCATGATATTCCGTGGCTGCTCTCGGCACGCTGGCCGCTGCATATCTGGAACTGGCTGTATGTCGAGGAGGCTCATCCCGGCAAGCAAGCGCCGGAGGCCGGGGATAAGAGCAAGGCATTGCTGGCGCGCGGCGCTTATTTAGTTGAAGGGCCGGGGCATTGTGGCGCCTGCCATACGCCACGTGGGGTATCGATGCAGGAAAAAGCCTATGACGGCTCAAGCGCGAGCTATCTTAGCGGCGCCATGATAGACGGCTGGCTTGCCCCATCCCTGAGAAACCTCTCGCTGTCAGCCGGGGAGTTAAAAGATCTGTTGCGCACGGGGAAAAGCAGGCATGACGCGTTATCAGGCCCAATGGGCGAAGTGGTTACCCAGAGCACGCAATATCTTAGTACGGCGGATTTAGACGCCATTTCCTGGTATCTGCTGAGCTTTAACCACCGCAGCCCAACGCCGGTTGCAAGCGACGGCGTCATTAACTATGCCCCGGGCGACGGGAAAACCCTTTACTCGATGTATTGCTCCACCTGCCACGGGGATGACGGCAAAGGTAAGGATTTCACCGTGCCTTCTTTAGTCAATAACTCGGTCATCACGGCCAAAGATCCGGCATCGCTGATTTCGATTATCGAGCATGGCGCGGCAACGCCGCAAACCCAGGGTAATATCTCCTTTAAAATGCCGGCCTATAAAGCGGTGATGTCAAAGGATGAGATAAATAATGTGGTTAATTACGTGCGGGGTCACTGGGGAAATAACGCCGATAAATAATCATCCAGCCCTGGTGAGAAACTGCGCTTTTTCACCAGGGCTGGATTAAATGGGATAGTGCCCGCCAGCTCTCCGCTAATTGCAAACATCATGGTAATTAAAATTTAACATGGCCAGCTCCGCATTTTAACCACTGCTAAAAAGAGTCGTGACAACTGCTGCGCACCACGTCTTATTTTTTGGATAATTCTTTAATGTCTCTGGCTTGTGTGTCATCTTCAGCGCGCATAAGATTATGCGGCTCGTCACGGGTGCTGGCGGAGTTAAATTTATTGGACATAAAGGTTATACATTGGCTGTAATGATGAACAAATATTTATCTCTGCTATTTCTTTTAGCTACTCTTCCTGTATTCGTAACCCATGCCGACGACAGCCTGGAACATATCAAACAGGCTCACAAGATAAATTTAAGCTACTCGTATAACGATTATCCTTTTTCATTTGTTGAACATGAAAAGCCGGTCGGTCTGGCAGTGGATTTGTGCCACAATATTGTCAGTAAGATTAAGAAACAATTGAATATTCCCCATCTCGATATTAACTGGGTGGGTGAAAAACAGAGTGTGACTTTTATCAAGGTCAAAGAGCAGGCTATTGATATGACCTGTTCAGCGATTACCATAACCGCTATCAGAAGCAAAAGTTATCATTTCTCGAACCCTTTTTTCATCACCACCACCGCATTACTTTCACAAAAGAGCGATGTCGTTCACCAGTCTCAGGAGCTACGGGGGAAAACCATCGGGGTTATTTCCGGTAGTTCCGCTATCGAACACCTGAATAAACTCAACCGCAAACTCGGTTTCTCACTGCTGATGGTGACGCAGACGGATTACGCATCGGCCCTGGAGAACTTCCGAACGGGTGAAGTAAAAATGTTGGCCAATGATGGCGTTTTGCTGGCGGCATTTAAAGCCAATGACCCGGAAAATTTAGCCATCAGCCAGGTCGATTTTGGCGATATGGATAGCTACGGTTTGATGATGGCAAAAGGGGCCGATGGGTTGACGGCTGCGGTTAACACAGCATTAGACGAGATTATCGCCAGCGGGGAATATGACCAGCTCTATAAAAAATGGTTCCTGTCGCCAATCCCACCAATGCAGAAAAACCTGAATATGCCGATGAGCAAGGCCTTGCTGCGTTATATAAAATCGCCGCACCGCCTCAACCCTCATATTGTTTCTGAACACCACGGTAGCCTTGCTGGATCTTAAACCGTCAGCGTTAAAAAATAGCCAGCCGAAAGAGTCAGCCACGGGCCAAAGGCCAGCGGCTGGTTTACTTTTTGGCGCCCCAGCAGATGCAGAATACCTGCTCCGAGCAAGCCGCCTGTGCCCGCAACCATCACCAGCTGCGGCAAAACTTCCCATCCTAACCACGCCCCGAGCGCGGCCAGCAACTTGGCATCGCCCCCACCGAGTGCGGCTTTCCCGCTCAATTGTGTAAAAATTGCCGACAGCAGGGCAAAGGACAGATAGCCGCAGAGGGCGCCTGCCACCGCGTCCTGCAGCGGCACAAAGCATCCGTTGAGATTGACCAGTAAACCTATCCAGAGCAGAGGCAGGGTTAATACATCGGGTAATAACAGGGTAGTGGCGTCGATAACCGCCAGGGTTAATAACGCAGAAATTAACAGCAGGCCCGCCGCAAGCTGCATTCCCGGCGGCCACAGCAGCCCCGCCAGCACAAATAACGCGCCACAGATCGATTCGACCAGCGGATAGCGCAGCGAAATGGCCTGCTGGCAGCAGCGGCTTTTGCCGCCTGACAGGCACCAGCTTACTATCGGTAACAGATCCCGGCGCATTAACGGGCGCTGGCAGGAACAGCAGGCGGAAGGCGGCCAGCACAGGTTGTAGGTTTGCCTGGCAGGAGAAGGCATATTTAACGTCAGGCGGGCTTCATCCTGCCACTTTTCGTTGAGCATCACCGGCAACCGCCATGCCACCACGTTCAAAAAACTGCCGATCAACAGCCCTGCCGTACCCAACAGGGCGTACCAGAGCGCGGGATAGCCGTAAGCCAGCTCGTTTAACATCATCAGATTCACCAGTCGGAAAGCGCCGTTACGCGGAAAGGCTGCCCTTCAAACGAGAAAATACTGTCGTCAGGCTCGATTTTCATCAGCTTCACCCCGGCGCCAATAGCCGCCCCCTCGTGGTAATCATTGCCGTTAAGATTGATAACGCTTTTACCGGTTTCGCTCGAGTAAACATGGGCGTTGTATTTGATGGCAGGCATTCGCCGCCGTGCCTCATCGGGCAACTGTTCAAGGCGCGGATAAGCCGCATCCATGGCCATTGTTTCTTCCACCCTGTCGGAGGCGGGCGGCGCGACATCCTGAAACTCCTCCTCTGTCATGGATTCGGATTCGGATTCGGGTTCGGCAGGCAAAGGCTGCGTGTTAAACACCAGCGTGTTGCTGATATTGCGCCAGGGCTGCGTTGCAGAATGCGGGACTTCAATCCTGTTAAGGCGCGGCGGGTTATGCAGACTATGCCAGCCGTAACACAAAGCGGCGCCGGAAAGGGCGGCACAGGCTAAACCGGTGCACCAGGCCAAAATCAAGTAGCCTTTGGCGGATAGCCCGGCGAGTGGTTTAAGGCTGAGTGAATCGTTCATTGTTTCTCCTGGATGGTAGCCGCGTTATCTGCCCGATCGCGAGCGGGGAGGGTGCCATCCAGAGCGGGCAGGTTCAGACCCGGCTGGTTACTCAGGCGCAGCAACGTCTGCTCCCCGGCGATGCCGTCAGCAGGCAGGCGCTGCTGTTTCTGGAAGCTAACAATCCCGGACTGAATGGCGGCACTCCGGGCGGCGACCGGCGTTTTTAGCGCGCTGGTCAGCCGTTCGGCTATCCACTGAATATCCGTGGCCGGGCTTTGAACGGTCACTTTGACTGCGCCGCTGTCAGGCACTTGCCAGAGCAGCGTGGCGTCTTGTTGAAAACGTTGCTTCAGCCAGTCGAGGGAAACCTCCCATTCCTGGTTGGCGAACAGCAGCGAAGCCTTGCCGTTATTGACGTGGCTCAACACCGCGAACCAGTGCCCCAGACTCTGATCTTTCAGGTGTATCACGGCCGGGTAATTCAGCGCGATGACCTCGCGTAGATCGCTGAAGGTGCGGTAACAGCGCAGGCCGGCGGGTGCCAGCGCCTGGCACGATAAGGCTTCATCGCCACCGTCATAACCCCATGCCGCAGTCAGCAAAGTGAAAGCATCGCTCTGGCTACGGGCATTGTTTACCGCGGCTGCAAACAACGTTTGCACCTGCGGGTCGGGTGGGACGCTGACCGGAACCTTAACGGTGCGCACTTCAGGCTGCGGCAACCAGCCCCACTGTTTCCAGCCAAACCATCCGGCAACAAACAGCATGATGCAGGCCGAGATAAAGGTGATGACACCCCTCGTACCGCCGGTATCTACCCGTCCCGTCACTTTATGCGCCGCCTCAATTGCGTGCGATGAGGTGATTTGCCAGCGGCGTGCCAGGGCGGCGTCCACCAACATTTGTTCACACAGTCGGTTGATAATACGCGGAATACCTTTGCTGATACGCGTGATCACGCTGATGGCACCCCGGGTAAAAATAGGGTGCAAGCAGCCCGCTTTTTGCAGGCGAAAGCGCACGGCGGCGTCCACCTCTTCAACCGACAGCGGGGTGAGGAAATAGCGTGCCGTCACGCGTTGTTGCAGCTGAGCCAGGTGCGGATCGTTGAGGCGAGAGTCGAGTTCGGGCTGGCCTGCCAGCACAATCGACAACAGTTTTCGATCGTCCGTTTCGATGTTGGTCAGGGCGCACAAGGCTTCCAGCTGTGATTGGGTGAGATGCTGTGCCTCATCAATTAACAGCAGCGCCTGTTTTCCCTCCCGCTGGTTATGGCGCAAAAAGGTTTCCAGCCCGGCGTCATCGGGCAGGTGAAACGCGCGGCAGATTTGCCCGATCAAGGCAGTAGCCGAGGGGCAAGGGGCTATCAGATATGCCGTTTCGACCTCGACGCCTGCATGAAGGCAGATATGGCGTGCCAGCGTGGTTTTCCCGCTGCCGGGCGAACCCAGTAACGTCATAAAACCGCCGGTTTTCATGGTGCGATGCAACAGATCCAGCGCTTCGCGATGAGCCGGGCTGAGGTAAAGGTAATCAGGGTCGGGCGAGAGGGTAAATGGGGCGGCATTAAGGGCAAAAAAATCCTGATACATGGTTGCTGTTCCTGTTGCTGGCGCTTACCAGCGCCCTGATGTTTCGAATGTATAGCGGCCCTGCGTTTCGTGACCGGTACCTTGCGCCAGCAGCATCAGCAACGCCGGGGGGAAATCTGTGCCGGGAGTGACCTCTGCCTGCAGGCGATAGCGCTGCTGCCCGTTTAACCAGAGCTGACCTTTGCTGCTCAGCTGTTCTGAGGTTTGCATGATATCGGCGAGCCACCGTTTACTGGCGCATTTGATTTGCAGATGAATATCGCCGGTATTCAGGGTTTCAGCACCGATCGTTACGCGGCCATCTTTCCAGCGCACGTCGGCCTGCGCGGTGATACAGCGCTGCGGGGTAAAACGCAGATGCGTCAGGCGAGCGTTGACCTCGCCATTGAGCTCGGCGGGAAGCGCCGTCAGGCTGGCAAAAATCGCCGCGGGAAAACGTAGCGTGGCGTTATCCACGCTCCATTCGCCGTTCCAGCCAACGTGACCGCGCCCGTGAATTTTGTGCGGATCGGCCAGCACGACCTCTGCCGCGACTTTCCCCTCCAGCAGCGCGCGGCTGCGCCACTGCCAGCTCACTGGACCAACCTGCTGGTTTTCCAGACGCAGCACCTGTGCCTGGCCTTGCCACAGTGTGCCGCCGATCCCTTCAAGGCTGATGCCAGGGGCGGTCGGTAACCAGGCAATTACAAAGCGGGCAGGCAGCAGCAAAACCAGACCCAGCAGATAGCCCAGCAGCAGGGGCAACAGCAGGTATCCTTGCTTCATAGGCGCTTACCGGATAGCACCAGACGTTCCACCGCCACATTTCCCTGGCCTTTATCCGTTAATTCGACCAGTTGCGTGACGATGCCGTGCTGAAACTCAAGGGTTTGTAGCCAGTTGACCAGCGCGCTAAAACGCTGTGGCGAGGCGTAGTTGAGTTCCAGCGTCTGGCCTTTTTGCACTATGGGGACAGGTGGTAAATGAGCTTTCTCGCGCGTGCTGGCGACAACCGCGGCAATATTGCTCTCCTGCGCCGGATCTGCTGATTGTTGTGCGGCCGCGGCCTGCATCGCGGCCAGCTGCCATTTCATTTTTTCGACATCCGACATTGCTGGCAGGCTCTCCTTCTGGCGTGGGGATTTCCGGCCGAGATAGACCGTGGCAATGCCCGATACGCCATTTTTTTCCGCAATGCGCAGGGAAAAACCAGCCGGAAGTCGTTGTTCCATTGCCCGTAATGCGACGGCGGAGGCGCCTGATAATTGGGCCTGTAACTGCTGTTCGGCGGCGGCATAGCGCAAGGATTGCACCTGTAGCGGGGCCGCAAGCAGGGAATCAAGCGCCTGCGCCAGAGGCAGAAAATGAACCTTTTGATCGTCCATTCGCTGGTTAAATGCCCGCCATGGATCGCTCACCGGCCTGTTTCCCGGATAAAGCTGGTGATAAAGCGAACTCATCTGTTTATGTAGCCGAGTTTGTTGCTGCTGCAGGCTAAGCGCCTCCAGCCCCTGGATGGTAAGCCCGATAACCAGGCCTGCGGCCAGTAAACCGATCGGCGCTCGCCATACGCCGGGGCGGGCGGTTTTCTTACTCCTGGGCTGGTACACGCCTTGCAGCAGCGTTGCCGCAGGCAGATGCGCCGCCCGCAGCGGTAAAGGCTGCGCTGGGTTTTGCCATGGTTCAGCTTTTTCAGCAGGCAAGCAGGCGATTAATTCCTCCTCCAGCACCATCCCTTGCCAGCGTGACTGGCGCATCAGATGCTGCTCGCCAAGCTTCCAGCGGCAGCCAGCGGCCATTTCCGGTAAGGCAAATACATCAGGCAGCATGCGGCTCGCCTGCAGGCCAGCGTCATGGAGCCAGCTTAACCACGCCTGCATCACGCTGTGTTCCACTGCGGCCAGGTGAACTAACGTGGCTTCATGGGCAAGCACCGCTATATGCAATTGCGCTGTCTCTTCAGCCACCTCATCTTCCAGCAGAAAGGGCAGCGCTTTGCGGGTCTTGCTGGTCAGGCGCGCGGGCAGCTTTACCGGGCGCAGTATCAAATCACAGGCGGGCACCAGCGCAATAACCTGGCTGCCGGGAGTATATTTTTGCAGGCTTGCGAGCGCTGCCGCATCGGGAAGCTGGCCGGAAAACAGCAGCCGATCGCTGGCGGAAAACAGCCACCAGTGCACGGGTTGTGATGCTTTGCTTGCCAGACGGATTAGCAGGATTTCACTCATGGTAACACTCCCATTTCACGGCTTCGCACCACAACCTTACGATCGCTGGTGCGATAAAAATGGCTGATCATTCGGCTGCGCTGCTGCTGGTTTTCGATGGCGATAGAGGCGACAAAATAATCGCTGTTCACCGTAAGCGCGCGGGCAATCTCGGGCCCGGCAACTCGCTCGTCATTATGGCTCCCGGGCACGAGCGCTAAAAATTGATCGACGCTTTGCCAGCCCTCAGGCGGGCGGCGTTCGATCAGGTCGCGGGCGGTCTGAACGGGCAGGGTATTGAGAAATAGCGCCGACAGCAGCGCGGCCTGTGGCTGCTGGAGGGTATTGATATTGACGGCCAGATCCCGTTCGGGAAGCGCACAAACAAACGGCATCAGCGTGCGATATAGCGCAGCGTCCATTCCCGCTACGGCACGTAACTCGCTGAGATGCCTGATGGGTTGATTGGCGGGCAAATAGGGTGGTTTGAGCGCCATATACTCATGGTCTTCAGCGCCCAATAGCCGCAGGTCGCGGTTGGCATCCAGCCAGTCTTCAAGGGCCGCGGCCAGCTGGCGGGCGCGCAGGTTTTCCACTTCAAGGTTGTGTAACAGAGCGACGAATACCTTTTCCCGATAGCGGGCCAGATTATCCGGGTGGTTCTCGTCATGGTTTTGCAGGCTGTTAATATTAAAGCAGGCCTGCTCGTCGCGAATTTCGGCGCGTAGTGAAACCTCATTTATCGGCCAGACATCCTGCTGCGTCGCCCAGTACTGGGCGCGGGAGGTTTTTTGCGGGCTATCCAGCAGATCCTGATACAGCACGCGGGCCGCAAATGCTTCGCCGCCGGACAGATACTCGCGCATCTGGAGCTGGGTCAGCAGCGTGTGGCTGTGCTGCCACATCTGCCGGTAGCGTACCGTCATTTGCGATGCCAGCAACGCCATAATGGAGAGTAAAAGTAAGACGACAAGCAAGGCCATACCCCTTTGTTGTTTCACCGTGAGCTCCGGCTGGTGGCCAGCAGAAAGCGCCGCGTAACGAGGCCGTAATCTGGTAAATCCAGCGTGACTTCCACCGCCTGCGGCAGCTCTCGCACCGCCGTCCACTGCGTGAGCCAGCGTCCGTTGCGGTAGTAGCGCAGCCGGAACTGGCGTACTGACTTCAGCACGGCGGTGTGGACGGGCTTGCTGCCCGGCAGGTTATCCGGATAGCGCCATGTCAGCCTTTCAAGCTGTGAATCCCGTAACTGCCACCCCAGCTTTTGCAGCTCGCTGCGACGCAGGCGGGCATCGGGGTTAAACCAGCCGCTGCGGGTAAACAGCACGCCGTCTCCCAGGCTTCCCGACATGCTGTCGGTAGCGCGAAATACCGCCTGCTCTGGCTCCCCCGCCTCGCGTACGCTGCGCGGAAAGCCGTGGACGAAATCATTCTCCAGTTGCTGCATCGCGAAACTCAGCTCTGTCAGGCGCGCGATCTTTTCTTTGGTGGCCGCGTTATTACGCAACACTCCCTGGAATACGGCCTGGGCGCTCAGGCTGAGCAGGGCGAAAATCACCAGTGCGACCAGCACTTCCAGCAGCGTAAAACCGCGTTGTTTGCGCTTCATGGCTGGTGGAAAAAATAGCTGCGCAGGCGAATGCGCGGATCGTCACCCGGGCTGCTGCGCACCTGTATTTCAACCGCACGCAGTAACGGATCGCGCGTGGGTTCGCCAAGACGTTGCCAGTACCAACTGCGTCCGGCGAGCTGTTGCTGGCCGGCGACTTTTTCAAGGGCAGGCCAGCCGCCGGCAAGACGCAAATCAACCATCTGATTTTCCGCCACCCAGCTGGCAAACAGGCTCTCTTCCATGGATTGCAGCGCTCTTGTCTGGCTGCCGAGGCTGTTGATTAGCGCCAGGCTCACTGCGGCAAAAATAACCATTGCTACCATCACTTCCAGTAATGTCATGCCGCGCTGGCTCATGGGGTGAACTCCGCGGCATTCTCCAGCCGTGCTTCACCGGTTTCGCTGACGATTAATCTCGCTACGGCCTGCTTTTGAACCACAGCGGTGAGTTCAAAAGGGGTGGTTTCACCACCGGGGAAAAACAGGATCTGCGGTTTGCCCTCCCGTTCATCTGCGGGGGATTCATCAAGCGGCAGGTCCAGCTGGGTTAGCTGTAATGTGCTATCCGCAGCCGCCAGAGCGCCCGTGCTGGAGAGGCCGCGCCAGCCGTGGGCATCCTGCACCATAAACTGATAGCCGTGCGCGGTAATGAGCAGACCGAGCAGCGCCCCCTGACTCATGGCTTCCCTGCGCTGCATCGGGACGGCATCCGCAAGCCGGGCCAGCATTTCACGCGCCTGTTTCTGGGGCGAGCTGTTCGGTAACGCCATTACCACCAGGCTTGATGCCGCAGCGACGATCGTCACTACCAGCATCATTTCGATAAGCGTAAATCCGCGGTTGCCGTTGACCCTGGTCATTACCCTTTGTCTCCGTTGATATCCCAGTTGCCAATATCGTCATCGCTACCCGCTTGCCCGTCAGGCCCGGCGGAGAAAATATCGACGGAGCCGTGTTCACCCGGGCTGACTAGCTGATAAGCGTTTTGCCACGGATCTTCTGGGAGGCGCTTGATATAGCCATTCTGCTTATAATTTTTCGCCTCCGGGGCGACTTCCGGTTTACGCAGCAGCGCAGCTAACCCCTGTTCGCTGGTGGGATAACGCCCGTTGTCAAGGCTGTACATATCCAGCGCATTTTCGAGGGCCACAATATCGGTAACCGCTTTTTGCCGGTCGGCCTGGTTTTTGTTGCCCATCAGATTTGGCACCACAATACTTGCCAGAATGCCGAGGATGACGATCACCACCATGATTTCCAGCAGGGTAAAACCCTGCTGCTGAGGCTTATGCATAACCACTCCTTTTCAATGACCAATCATATTATTGAGTTGCAAAATGGGTTCGAGGATCGCCAGCACGATAAACAGCACCACGCTTGCCATACTGACCACCAGAACGGGTTCGAACAGGCTGAGCGCGAGGGCCATCTCCTGCTGCAGGGCGTTGTCCTGATTGTCGGCCGCGCGGGATAACATGCTGTCCAGCGTGCCGCTGCGTTCGCCGGAGGCGATCATATGCAGCATCATCGGTGGAAACAGGCACGTCTGGGTTAAGGCTGCGCGCAGGGTGCTGCCTTCCCGTACCCGCAGCTGGGCAAGGGTAATGCGGCGGCGGGCTTCGGCGTTTTGCAGCACTTCGCCGCCGATCTGCATGGCCTCCAGCAGCGGCACGGCGCTGGCGTTCAGAATGCTGAGCGTGCTGGCGAATCGGGCGGTATTGGTGGCCCGGCTAAGCCTGCCGATTAGCGGCAGGCGCAGCAGCCATTGGTGGTAGCGCAGGCGGTTGGCGGGCGTGTTTAACCAGTGCCGCCAGCAGAGTGCGGCAAGCGTCGTCGCTGCCAGAAGGTAAAGGCCGAACCGCTGCAAAATCTCGCTGCACCCCATTAACAAACGGGTACTCAGCGGCAGCTGCTGCTTCATATGGACAAACTGTTCCACTACGTTTGGTACTACGGTGACCAGTAAAATGGCGATCACGCCAGCAGCGACCGCGGTCAGCACGCAGGGGTACACCATTGCCTGGCGCAGCTTGTTCTGCATCTGCTGGCGTTGTTCGGTGTAGTCCGCAAGCCGGAGCAACACCTCATCAAGATGGGAAGATTTCTCTCCGGCCGCCACCATGGCGCAGTAAAGCTCATCGAAGGCCCCCGGGCTTGCCGCCATGCTTTTGGCAAGCGTAAGCCCTTCCAGAACGCGGCTGCGAACGCCGTTAATCACGCTCTGAAGGCGTGCTTTTTCGGTCTGTTGGGCAACCACGCTTAAAGATTCCTCCAGTGGGATCCCGGAGGACAGCAGCGTGGCAAGCTGTCGGGTAAACAGCGTCAGTTCACTTGTGCGCATTCCGGGCGAGCGACGTAAGGCAAAGCGTTGCGCGGCGCGAGGAGTGGCGTCAACCAGCTTTATGCTGACCGGCAGCAGTTGCCTTGCGCGTAGCTGTTGCCTTACGTGTCGTACCGAATCCGCTTCAAGCGATCCCCGTTTTGACCTGCCGTGGCTATCGAGCGCCTGCCAGCGAAAATCAGCCATCATTATTCCTCCCGGCTCACGCGTAAGACTTCTTCGAGTGAGGTCACGCCCAGGCGAACCTTTTCCAGCCCGTCTTCTCGTAACGCAGGCGTAGCGGTGCGGATGAGTTGTTCCAGTTCATCTTCGCTGGCATCGTGATTGATCGCCTGGCGCACGGTTTCATCAACCACCACCAGCTCGTGCAGCGCGGTGCGCCCGCGATAGCCTGTATGGTTGCAACACTCGCCGCCGACCGGTTGCCATAGCTGCGTAATATCGGCGGCAAAGCCGTAACGCAGGCGCTGTTGCTCATCCAGCGGCTGAGCGGTTTTGCAGTGGGGGCAGAGCGTTCGCACCAGGCGCTGGGCCAGCACCGCCGTGAGCGAGGAGGCGAGCAAAAACGGCTCGACGCCCATATCCCGCAGGCGGGCAATCGCGCCAATGGCGCTGTTGGTGTGCAGGGTAGAAAAAACTAAATGGCCGGTGAGGGAGGCCTGCACGGCAATTTTCGCCGTCTCGGTGTCGCGGATTTCGCCAATCATCACCACATCCGGGTCCTGGCGCAGAATAGCGCGTAGCCCCCGGGCAAAAGTCATATCAACTTTGTTATTCACCTGCGTCTGGCCGATGCCGTCAAGGTCATATTCGATGGGGTCTTCTACCGTCAGAATATTGCGCTGATGACGATCGATTTCGCTCAGTGCGGCATAGAGCGTGGTGGATTTACCCGAGCCCGTCGGGCCGGTAACCAGAATAATTCCATACGGCTTACGCACCAGCTTCGCCATGGCGCGCTGTAACCCGGCAGACATTCCCAGATGGGCTAGCGCCAGGCGAACGGTGTTTTTATCCAGCAGGCGTAGCACCACTCTTTCACCGTGGCTGGAGGGGAGCGTTGAGACGCGCACATCGACCGCTCGCCCACCGATTCGCAGGCTGATGCGCCCGTCCTGCGGGAGCCTTTTTTCGGCGATATCAAGGCGCGCCATAATTTTAATCCGCGAGATAAATATTGCCGCCAGCTGGCGCTGCGGCTGGAGAATTTCCCGCAGCACGCCATCAATACGAAAGCGAATCGCAAGGCGTGACTCATAGGTTTCAATATGAATATCGGAGGCGCCCAGCTTTATCGCTTCGCCAAGCATGGCGTTGATCAGCCGGATAATCGGCGCGTCATCTTCCATATCGAGCAAATCTTCCTGCCCCGGCAGCTGCCCGGCGAGATCGTTAAAGCTCACCTCATTACCCAGATCCTCCATCAGCTGCTGTGCTTCGCGGCCGTCGCGTTGATACTCCTTAATCAACAGCTGCTCGAACTGCGCTGCGGCAACGGTGCTGACGGTAAACGGCTGGCGCAGTACGCGGCGGATTTCCAGCAATATCTGCGTTTTTAATTCACCGTGATGCACCAGTACCGGCGTGGCCGCGTGCCACTGCACCAGCACCCCATGATCGCGGGCAAAGCTAAACGGCAGCCTTTGCCATTTTTCCGACTCACTCATTGAAGAAGCCTCCGCGTGGCCGTGCGCCTGGAGTTGCAGGCAGCGTCAGGTCAGGGGTGGGCAGGGCGAGAGGGTCGCGATGCAGACGGTCAGATTTCTGTTCGTCGCGGAACTGGCGATATTTCTCACTGGAGACGCTGCCGTAGCTGGCTCCGTCACGCAGGATGACCGGGTGAATAAACACCATCAGGTTCTGTTTACTGGTGCTGGTGCTGTTGTAGCGGAACAGATAGCCAAGCAGCGGAATATCACCGAGGATCGGCACCTTGCTGACGTTTTCGGTGGTCTGGTTATTCAGCAGGCCGCCGAGCACCACCGTCTCTCCGCTGCGCACCATCACCGCATTGTTGATGGTGCGGGTGTTAAAGGTTGCGCCGAGATCGCTTCCCGCCGAAGAGGAGTCAACCGAGCTGGCGGAGGCCACGCTTGAGACTTCCTGCTCGATATTCAGTAAAACGCTTTCGCCGTCATTAACCTGCGGGATGACTTTCAGCTTTGTGCCCACGGTTTTACGTTCGACGGTGTTGTAGACGCTGCCGGTGGTGCTGGCCTGGCTGCCGGTGATCACCGGGACTTCCTGCCCGACATTAATCGCCGCCTCTTTGTTATCCAGCGTGACGATGCTTGGCGTGGCGAGAATATTGCTGCGGGAGTTATTCGCCAGCGCGGTAACCAGTCCGCCCCAGTCGCCGTTATAAAATCCGGCGGCAATACCGTTAAAACTGCTGAGCAACGCGGCGCTGCCGGAGCCATTTTTTTTGTTTTCAGCGGCGGCGACGGCGCTTATTGGTAAACCGGTGCTGGTAAACTGGCTGGCCCCTCCGTTTTGGTTAAACCACTGCACCCCGAAATTCAGCGCGTCGCCATCCTGCATCTCGACGATGACCGCCTCGATTAGCACCTGCGCCCGGCGAATATCGAGCCGGTTGATAATTTGTTCCAGCGCCTGCATGGCATCGGGCTGGGTGGTGATCACCAGTGAATTGGTTTGCTCATCGGCAACAATTGTCACCTCTTTGCCGTTAAAGGTCGTGCTGCTGGCGTCTGCGCCCGCGCTGGCCGGGGTGGTTTCACTTTTCGCTTGCTGGGATGGTGCCGTGCTGCTGCCGCTTAATACCGCCACCAGGTTTTTCGCCTGGGCATATTTGAGATAAAAGACGCGGGTATTCCCCTGGTTTTGTTCTTCGCGGTCGAGCTGACGCGCAATGGTGATTAAGCGCTGGCGTGCCTGGGTGCTTCCTGAAATAACCACGCTGTTAGTGCGCTCATCGCTTATCACATTGGGAGCAAGGCCGCTGCTTTTGCTGTTACGGTCATTTTTATTCAACCCATTAAGAATCAGCCCCATCTCGCGCGCAGAGGCATATTTTAATTTAATAATGTCAGACTGCTGATTACCGGCTGAGTCCACGCGGCGCACAATTTCTGCCAGGCGATTAACCACCGCCGCGCGCCCCGTCACCAGCAGCACGTTGGCTGATTCGTAATGCACTACGTTTCCGGCACCGGCGTTGTCGTTAAGCTGGCGCAAGAGCGGCGCGAGCTCTTTCACATCCACGTTTGCCACCGGAATGACGCGCGTCACCACTTCGTCGCCCGTTCCGGCGTGATAATCATCGGCCAGCGGAATGGCGGCAGTTTTGGCGCTGGCAGACTTCACCACTTTCAGCACGCCGTTTGCGCCGGGCACCACGGCAAAACCGTAAACATCCAGCACGCTAAGAAAGAACTGGTAATATTGCTCATCGTTGAGCGAGTCATAACTGCGCACGTTCACAATGCCGCGCACCGCAGGGTCGATGATGATGGTTTTATGCAGGTTTTTACTGACGATATTAATAAATTCCTGAATATCCGTACTCTTAAAGCTGGCGCTGTAGTTTGCCCCCCACGCGGCGGGCATCAACGCCGCCGCCAGGATGAGGCCCTGGGCAATTGGTGTTATTTTTATGGACATACCCAACCTTACTTATTTGATAAATCTACAAAAATGTTTTTTTCGGCAGCATCGCGCACCACGGTGATATCCAGCTGCGTTAACTCGCCAAGCTGGGCCATCAACTTTGCGGCTTCCTGCGGCGCACGCAGGTCAAAGCCGTTAATGGCAATCGCCAGATCGTTGGGCTGCAAGCCGCTTTGCTGGAAGAACGTCGCCTCTTTGCCGGGATTAAGACGGTAACCCTGGAGCGCTCCTTCTTTGTTCACCGGCGTGATGGCGACCAGCTCAAGTAATTTTTTCGGCTCGGCTAATAACCGATCGCGCGTGGTGGCTTGCTCATCAGGCCCGTGGGTCACGGCGTCGTCATACAGTCTGAGGATCTCGCGCTGGCCCGCGTTAAGCAGCTCCACAGCGTCGGGGTGGATGGCGACGATACTCGCCTGCGTTCCGCCGATCGTCTCATCAGGCCCGTAGCTCCTCTGTTTGCCATCTTGTTCAATAATCACCAGTGAGTTTTCCGCAGCGCTGCTGACAATCACCCCGGCCAGCCGTACTTTGAGTGAGGAGCGCGCGGCGGCGGCCTCTTCATTTTTGCGCTCGGGAAATAGCGTGTTGAACCTGATTTCAGCTGGCGCAACCTGCGGTTTATGACGCTTTACCTGAGTGCTGGCGGGGGCTTGCGGAAACAGCAGTTCCCCTGTCTGCCAGCTCAGCATGGCTAACAGATAGCCCACACCACACAGCAGCATCACCGTTACCATCCGCGCTAACAGCGGCTGGGAAAAACTCAGCCTGTACCCCGTTTTGCTCATCAATACATGCTGCCTTAAAGGCCGGAGCGAGCGCTGGCTCGCCCCGGTGTTAGTTACTGATTCACGGTGACAAAATCGGCGGCATTCACACCGGCAGGCAGCGCAAGCGCCCCCGGCGTGGTGTTGCTGACGACGATTTCTTCGCTCACGTTAAAGGTCACAGGTTCGTGGCCGGTTACGTCGGACGAGGGGGTAATCCAGGCCTGGTAGCTGCCGGGCTCAACAATCCACTGGTTTTTTTGCGGGTCAAAGCTTGCCAGCGTCTGGGCCGGAATGGTGAAGGTCAGCTTCTGGCTGGCGCCAGGCTGTAAGCTCTCCGTTTTACTGAAGGATTTAAGCTCGAGGGTCGGTTTCTGTAACTTCACTTCCGGAGCACTGATGTAGACCTGGGCGGCTTCTTTCCCGGCAACGCTACCGGTGTTGGTTACGGAAACGCTTAGCGTAATACCGCCTTTTGCGCCGTTCCCCAGGGTGTTGGTCTCGACGGTGGCACCGTCATAAGCAAAGGTGGTGTAAGAGAGTCCATAGCCGAACGGCCAGGCAACCGGCTTGTTAAAGGTGCTGTAGTAGCGATAGCCCACGTAGATGTCGTCGTTATAAGCGATTTCATCAGGCGTTCCGTCGCCATTGGTATCTTTACCCGGGAAGGTGGTGGCGGAAGGGACGTCGGCATAATATTGCGGGATGGTTTGCGCCAGTTTGCCCGCCGGATTGATATTCCCCGCTATCACGTCAGTAATGGCGTTACCTGCTTCCTGGCCCGGCAGATAGGAGAGCAGAATGGCATCCACTTTATCGGCCCATTCCGTGGTATCGACGATGGCGGAAACATCCAGCACCACGGTCACTTTTTTCCCCGCCGCGTGGAAGGCATCGGATACGGTCTGGATCAGATTCAGCTCATTTTCGGTTAACAAGTAATCGCCACGGGTGTTGGTGCGGTCGACACCTTCGCCAGCGATACGGCCAATGGTGATCAGCGCGGCGTCATTATTCTGCGCGGCGCTTTCAACGACGCTTGCATCCAGCGCCGGATCGTCACAGGTAAAATAGGTGCCGATAGAGGCAATAAACCCCGGATGCTCCACTCGGTTTTTGGCGTAGTAGTCGCGATAAAACGCTATTAACGACTCATCCACGCTGTACTGCTGCTGCAGGCCTTCGGCCAGCATCACGGTGGACTCATTATTCACCTGGCCGCTGCCCGTGCCGCCTTTGATGGTTTCAATCTGGCTGACCCCAAAGCTTGCCAGCTTCTGACGCGGTGCGATGGGCAGCGCCTGATGGTCATTTTTTAACAGCACCATGCTTTCTGCCGCCGCCTGGCGTGCCAGCGCACGATGCTGCGCAAGATCTGGCTTATTAGATGGAACATAGTTGTTATAGGAAGGAGACTGGAACACCTGCGAAAGAATATGTTCGACGTTAACGGTGACATCCGCTTCGCTAATATCGCCATTATCGTAAGAAGCTTTTAGCGCTTGCAGCTCACCACCGGGTTCAATCAGGTCGTTACCGGCTTTGAACTGTTTCCATGCGGTGAGTTCGGGAGTGCCTGCAAACCAGTCGGACATCACCAGTCCTTTAAAATCCCACTCGTTGCGCAAAATATCGGTAAGCAGATCGCGGCGTTCGTTGGTGTAGGTGCCATTAAGTTTGTTATAGGAGGACATCACGGCCCACGGCTGCGCCTCCTCAACGGCTATCTGGAAACCACGCAGATAAATTTCGCGCATCGCCCGCGGTGAGACGAGGGTATCAATGGCGTTACGGTTGGTTTCGGAGTTATTGGCAACATAGTGCTTAATCGTGGTGCCAACTTGGTTCGACTCCACCCCGTCGACCATCGCCGCCGCAATTTTCCCGCTCAGCAGCGGATCTTCAGAATAGTATTCAAAATTACGACCATTGAGCGGGTTACGCTGAATATTCATTCCCGGAGCCAGAATGAAATCGACGCCATACTCTTTGATCTCCTCGCCCATAGCTTTGCCTACCTGCGCCACTAATTTGGTATCCCAGGAGGAGGCCAGCAGGGAGCCAATAGGCCAGGCCGTGGCATAATAAGTTTCGCTACTGCCGCTGCGGGTACTATTAATGCGCAGCCCGGCCGGGCCATCTGCAAGCTTTACGGCGGCAATATCTAATTGCTCATTTTTAACGCCGTTAATATAGCCAGCAACCCCGGAAACATTATTTTTGAGATTGGTAACCTGCACCTCACCATTCCCCATATTCATTCCCGGCCCCATAATCATATTTAGTTTTTCTTCAATGCTCATTTTACCAGCGGCTTCTTTAGCCATCTTTTGATAATAAGCAGCATCTTTAACCGGTGAAGAGGAAGTTTCCTCTTGCTGGTCGTCATCATCGTCATTACAGCCCGCCAGCATACTGGCTAATGCCAGGGTAAGGCATACGGTCAGGGTATTCAATTTTGGTTTAACAGCTAAATATCTCATTGTTATTGTCCTTATATCGGTAGGGGATAACCTGGATAAACCCGGTATCTAAAAGGTAAGTAAATCAACAACAGCGGAATAATAACCAGTTAAATCACGCGCTACTTTGCAATGGAAAGCTATTTTTGTGCTCTCGGGAGCATCGCTATTTTTTGTGATTTGTATCGCAAAAAAAGGCACAGTGTTACCATACTGTAATATTACAAAAACAATATTAATACTCACCTTGTGCAAGGTTTTACATGCTTAATCGAAGCGTCTCTAATTCAATTTATAGGACAAGTCTTAATAATTTGCGTCAAAAAGGAATTGACACCGACGGCCTGTTAGGAAGTTTGGGGTTATCCCCCCATGAGATAGAGCAACCCTGGGGGCGTATTAATGAACAGCACCATTATCAATTAATGGAAAAAATAACCCTCCTGAATAAATCTCTGTACGGAAGTGCGCTGCCAGAAAGTATTTATATAAACAGCGTGGAGCTCTCCCACGCTATTTGTCCGGAGCTTATCGGCTTATGCCTGAATGAAAAAACAGCAGAGTCAGCGCTGTGGAGTTTTTCTGAGCATCGTTTTTTGCTGGGCAACTGTGACGATTTATTTATCGAAAAAGGGGCGTTTCAGACGCGTATCAGATATGAGAACCGCGCCCCGCAGTCGGCCAACAATCCTTCGGCTATATTTAACCTGGTGCTGTTGGGGGGCATTCTGAAAAGTTACTCTCCTGCCATGAATATGCAAATCGCAGTGACGGATTCAGACATTCCTCATCGGTCGCTGGTGAACGATCTGTTTAATAAAAACTGCCTCCTGCGCCAGCAGGATGATGCGATTATTCTCGACAACCGATTTCTGGAAAGTGAGAACGAGTCGTTTAACCCCTTATTAAATCGCTTACAAAAAAGCCATATCGGTGCGCTTAAAAAGCAGATTTTCAGAGAACCACCGCTGACGGCGGCGGTAAATAAACTGATTGAGCAGTGTTATCTCTCAGGGCAGGAAGCCACGGCCAGCTCTATTATGGGGCGAGTATGCCAGCAGCTGCGGATCAGCCGCTGGACGTTAAATCGCCGCCTGCAGCTGGAGTCGGCAACCTTTACCCAGCTGCTTAATCAGCAGCAGCTTTTAATCTCCATGCGCCTGCTGCGCGAATCAACGCTCTCCATTCAGGAGATCGGCGACCGTCTGGGCTTTTCTTCGCACTCGGTCTACTCGCGGTTTTTTAAAAATCACCTTCAGATTTCCCCCATGCAGTACCGGGAGCAGGGTCGTCATAGTTGAAGCCTGGCACCGAGGACGGTAGATTGGGGCAAATCCCTTGAAATATGGAACTGTGTAATGGCTGAAATTAAACTGAATCTGGGTGAAAAAGAGGCTATCCGCGACAGGCTGGTGGCCTATTGCGAGAAGAATTTCGATCTGGCGCTCGAGCAGTTTGATGCGGATTTCTTTTGCGATTTTGTGATACAGGAGCTGGGGCCGGTGCTGTTCAATGCGGGCGTGGAAGAGGCAATCAAAACCCATATTGCCTATAGCGAGCGCATTCAGGAAGAGATGGATCTGAAGAAAATTCTGTAACGCTGAGCGGGTTATTTCGGGGTGAGACGCGCTGATTTATTCGCTTCGTTAAATGCTCCCCCGGATCGTCATGATGGGCTGTAGCTAACAGCCCGCTGTATTATTAACTTTATTTACGCCCCAGCAAAAAGCCAAACGCCACGCCAACCGCGGCGGCAATCGCCAGGCCCGCCATCGGATTGCTTGACACCCGATCGCGAACGTTATCTGTCGCATCTCTCACTGCATAGCCGGCTTGCGAAGCATATTTCTGCGCGGCGCCTTTCAGGCGCTCGTCATGGCTGTGGGCATGTTTGCCGTAAAGCTCACGTGCCGTGCCTGCGGCCTGGTTGAGTTTGTCGGTTGCTTTATCAAACATATCTGGCTCCTTACAATAAAAGACACATTCAAGTGTAGCCGAGAGAACAGCATGGCATAGGGCGTGAGCGGAAATTAGGATAATGCGAAGTACCAGCCGGGTTATCAGCCTGCGATGTTATTCTGCTGCCGATTCAGAAACAGGCTATTGGGATATAGATTATTTGGAATAAACGCTATAATGCTGCAGCAAGCCAGATTTGTGTTAGCAGAATATGAAAAAATTTACCGGATATCACTATAAGAATGAATAACCCGCTCCTGAGACCAATAATCGGCAACATTTATAAACGTTTATTTATCACATTTCTGCTATTTACCGCTCTCATTGGCTCCAGCTTTACTCTGCTACACCACCAGCTCAGGCAATCGATGAGGGAAAACACGGCTGATGTCGCTCAGCAGCTGTTGATCAAAACAGAAAATATCCTTAATCATTCAGAAAGTACCTACCTCACGATGGGGGATTTTCTCGGTAAGCCGTGTAGCAAACAGATTATCGAAAATATGCAAAATGTGGTGGCTGAAGGGCTTTACTTACGTAACACCAGTTTTTTCCAGCACGGAAAAATTTATTGCTCTTCGGCACCAGAAGCCATTGGTTTAGAAATACGTTCGGCTGACAAATTTACGGCGCAGCGCATGCTGCTATTTACCGATCGCTTTGTGACCAAAGGGGTGCCGCTGTTTGCTACCAGGCTTGATAAAAATGGTCTGGGGATCGTCAGTATTATTGATGGTCGCTACTTGCAGAATATGCTGGAAATAAACAACAGCAATACGAAATTATTCTCCTATTTAAAAGTAGGGAGCAGCTGGATTGAAAATAGCGGGGAAAGCCATAATACGGCGTTACCTGAGCTTGATTTTGTGACTACCGTGCATGGCAGGACGATGCCGGTTGAGATCGTTGTCGGCGTTAAGCCGATGACCTGGTGGCAGCATTTATGGGCCGAGTACTGGCTGGGGATAAGCAGTGTGGTTCTGGCCAGTCTCATATTTTCTGCGTTTATTTATCTGCTGTTAGCACGGCCACGTTCGGTCAAAAAAGTGCTTAATCATGCGTTAAAAAGGGGCGAGTTTGTCCCCTGGCTACAGGGCATAGTCGATAAACATGGTAACCTTTGTGGTGCCGAAGTATTAATGCGCTGGCAGACCAGTAGTGGAGAAATTATAAACCCCGATATATTTATTCCGGCGGCAGAGAAAAGTGGGTTAATCGTCCCTATGACCACCTCAATGCTACCTGAACTGCAGCGTTATTTTTTACAGCAGCGCGCGCTCATACCCAGCGGTTTTGTTCTCAGTCTTAATATTTGTAAGCTTCACTTCCAGAATTTGGGGTTGGTGGATGAGTGTCGTGAGTTTCTCAAGGTATTTCCTGAGCAGAGCCTGGTGCTGTGCCTGGAAATAACGGAGCGCGAGTTGATCGAGCAAACGTCACTGACCGATTTACTGTTAAAGCAGTTAGATGAGATAGGGGTTAAAATCGCCATTGATGATTTTGGCACCGGTCATGCTTCATTTAACTATATGCGGAGTTTTAAAGTTGATTTTATTAAAATTGACCGTGCGTTTATTAATACTATTGGTAGCGCATCCATTTCTGCTTCATTAGTCGATATTATTATCGATATGGCAGCGAAGCTGGGTATGGAAGTGGTTGCCGAAGGGGTGGAGAGCGGCGCGCAGGCTGAGTATCTTATCGCGCATAACGTTGCCAAATTACAGGGTTTTTATTACCACAAGCCAGTCCCGCTGGCTTTATTCAGCGCAAAATTCAAGCATTATCAGTAACAGGCTACCCGCTTAGGCAGCCTGTTACTGATATCCATTCTGGTACGTTAAACGGTATTTGGGGAGAGGGGGTGCTGCGTAGATAAGATGCGCGATAAGCGCTCACTCGGCATTGGGTAATAGAACAGATACCCCTGGATTAAATCGATTCCTGCATTGCAGCACTCATCATACTCTTCTTTAGTTTCAACACCTTCGATCAGGATATTGCCGCAGGAGGTATGGCATAAGTTGACTACCTGCTTTAAAAAACTGACGCCGCAGGGTAATGCTAATCCTTGTACTAAGGTACGATCGATTTTTATCTTATCAAGTTTATATCTAAGCAGATAAGAGAGGGTGGAGTAACCACAGCCAAAATCATCAAGAGCAATTTTTATGCCTTTCTCGTGAATTTTACTAATAACATTCTCAAGCCTTTCTGGATGCGTGATTTTCTGTGATTCAGTTATTTCAAGTTCTAATGTCCAGCCGATCGGAAGATTTTTATTAAATAGCTTGTCAATAACCGTGAGTAGTCTTGGATCGGTAATTGTTTGTGGCGAAATATTAACCGATAAAGTCATTCCCGTGAACTGATGAAGTTTTTCATGGATATGAGTAACCGCTTGTTCCAGCACCCAAAAATCCAATTCAGGCATGATCCCTAATGTTTCATAATAGGAGAGAAAATAGGGAGGAATGATATGCCCCTTATGGTTTTTATGGCGTAACAATACTTCCACTGCAATAATTTTCTTATCAAAAGCACGGATTTGTGGTTGAAAGAAGAGAATGAAATCACCGGTTTTGTTTAATGTTTTTATCCGATCCCGGGCATCAATCATCTCATTAATGACATCGATATGCTGGTTTTTAGAGATTAAACTAATATCCAGGGTGGTTTTTTGCGGGATGTTATCGACGGTTGGAATAGTCATCGTGGCATCCGTAAGATTTAAGTTGGTCATTCTTTCCATTACACGGAAGAAAGGGTAGTAAATGACCGCACCCAAAACAACTAATAAAATCTGTAGCACCACCGATAGCATACTGCCGCCGCTTGCCACCCAGGCGTTGATGAACGGCGGTGTGGCCCAACCGACAAAAGTTTGCATCGCTGGAACAGCTCCATATGCGGTTGCGGCATAGGCCATGCTGTAATTAACCATCGGCGTCAGGATAAAAGGGATGAACATAATCGGATTCAGAATAACCGGCAACCCGAAAATGAGCGGTTCATTGATATTGAAAAAAGATAATGGCAGGGAAACGCTGAGTAGTTTTTTGTATTGGGTGCTATTTTTCATAATTAAGCACAGTAATAAGCTTAAGGTTGACCCGATCCCACCCGAGGCGCACCAGACATCGTAAAATGCCGGGCTCAGAATATTCAGTGGCGCATCGCCAGCATGCCACTGCGCGATATTATTAGCAGATTCCTCAGCAAGCTTTAATGAAATATCCTGGAATACCAGCTGCCCGTGCACACCTAAAAACCAGGTGAGACCCCGAACAACTTCATAAAGCAGGCCATGAAAATAGCCGTCGGGATAGATTAATCTCGCAATATATTCATTCGCTTCATTAAAGCTTGCTGGTAACAGCTCCGTCACGCACAGGCTAATACCCAGTACTAATAAAAGAGGGGCGGCAATGATGACGGTATAGTAAGTATATTTATTCTTTAACTCGCGGGTTACATTGGCTAATTTTTCAATAGTCAGATTGGTTAATATGGAAACGCCAATTGAGACCGGAATACTGGTATGCATGAAAAAAGTGTCTTCAGTGACCAGTATTCCTGTCGCCATCATTAATGCTGTAAGACTTACCGCGATGGAGATCACTACCGAGGTGTCTGATTTGGCGGCCCAATGAATAGAGAACAACACGTTGATAATTAATGGCATGAATGCCAGCATGCTCAACTGCATGTTATTTAGCCAGTTGAAAGCGTCGCTGTAACCGAGATAGGCCAGTAATGTTGCTATCACCACCAGGATTGCCCTGATCATGGAGAACGGCATGATAGAAATGGTACTGGCAGCGATGGTTTGCAACACCCTATTTTTTGTTAAATAAGTAAACGATCTGAAGGTATTCATTATTTGCTCACTGAATTGTTTCTTTTTTGTTATTTTACCGGGTGTGCTTTGTATATTAATGATTAACACGCTATCACTGGCCCACTATTATACCTCTATTTATCCCAGGATGCATATTACCTGCGGGTAAGAATATTTCTGATTAATCATTCAGCTGATTATCAAGCTTGAGAAAATAGCGAGGGAGTTTGCGGGGTTATTTCCTTTATATTAACCTTGCCGTTTATTTGAGAGATTATTACCGTCAATGCGCATTGAGATTATTCTTAAATCACCGACTGGTAATGATTTTTGTGAGTTAAGCGACAATAAAAAACAGCACTTTGAATAAATTTTTGGAAAAAAATGCGCGGCGAGCTAGCTTATTAATACCATAGATAAACGTGGTTTCCCTGGTAATTGTTAAATTTTGCCGTTCACCCTGAACGGCATTTCTTTTCACCCTGCGAAGATTGGTAGATTTAATCATTGGCGTTGCGATAGTTATTCATTAAGGGAGGGAATATGTCCGAACATCCAGACATCGATCGTCCTGAACCTAACGAAATCCCTGTTCCACAGGAACCAGAACGGCGATTCCCCGATGAGGTTGACCCGGTGGATCCCGATGTACCCAAAGACAAAATAGTACAGACTCCTGGCCACTCAACGGAGTAAGCCGGAGAAAACCGTCACCGGAGGCAATGATGTTATACGTTGAAAAAGACGACCCGCGTGAAGCGCCCGAATCCGGCGATAAAAAACCGGATCCGGTGAAAAAATAGTTATGCCAAAGGTCACACTCAGGTGGCCTTTTATTTGTTGCTTTGCTCAATGAGCTGCTGCACGCCAGCAAGCGCGTAGTCGGTAGCCTGGCATATTACCGCTTGCGCATCGCCGGTGAAGCACGTTGATTTAACCATGGTTTCTGCGCCTGTCATTTGCCATGCAAACCAGACCGTACCCGCTGGCGTTCCGTCTGTGCCACCTTCAGGGCCTGCATAACCGCTTACCGCCACGCTCACATCGGCCCCCGATCTCAAGCGCGCACCGGTGACCATCTCTTCCACCGCTCTGCGGCTAACGGCAGTATGCTTTTCTAAGGTCGCGGGCCGGACGCCTAAAATCGCCGTTTTTGCCTGGTCGTTAAAGGTCACAAAACCCCCCGCATAAAATAGCGGAGTATCATCTGCGGCACACAGCGTTGAGGCTATCAGGCCACCCGTACAGGACTCTGCGGTGGAAAGGGATATTTTCCTTGCAATCAATAACTGACCAAGCTGGCTGGCGATGGAGGGTGAAGGTTTAACCATTTTGCGACTCTCGAATAGGATGCGTTTAAATACTTTCAATTTTCAATCTATTACAGGAAATACCCGTCCTGCCTGGACCGGAAGTAGCTACATTGTGACCGTCCAAAACAAGGGTATTGTTGTAAAAACATTTACATGTATTTTAGACGCTGATAAGACTGCTGCCGGATTTATGGCGGCCCCCCGGCCAGCCAGATGCTGTTTGTGGTCGTTGTTATAAAATTGTAATAAAACCTTCTTATACTGCTCGCTGGTAAAATTATATCGACAGGACGCCATGATGAGCAGACCTCTTAAACCATTATTTAAACAAGAACACAGTGACGAAATCAGCAACCGCAGCGCTAACCCCGTCTTTTCCGATGTAGCCAGCGCGTTTTTGAGCCGCCGTCGTTTTTTGCAGATGGGCATGCTGGCCGGAACTGCCGTGACCTTCCCGGCGTTACTGAAATCACCGGCAGCATGGGCGGTGGAGACGGCAATCGCACGTCCTTCATCCCTTGGTTTTACCAGCATTGCTGTCTCGACTGATGATACCGTGCGCGTGCCGGAAGGGTACGTCGCGCGACCGTTTTATCGCTGGGGCGACGCTGTCGGCCTGGCAGGAAAACTGCCGGAATTTAAAACCGACGGCAGCAATACGACCGATGAGCAGGCCGCTCAGGCAGGGATGCACCATGACGGAATGGCCTGGTTTAGCCTGCCGCTGGGCGGCAACGATCCCCATCACGGCCTGCTGGCACTGAACCATGAGTACATCGACAATGGCCTGCTCTTTAAAGACGGCGTGGCGAACTGGAACCTTGAGAAAGTGCGCAAGGGGCAGAATGCGATGGGGGTTTCGGTTATCGAAGTGAAAAAAGAGGGCGATAGCTGGAGCGTGGTACGGCCCTCAGCGTTTGCGCGGCGCATTACCGTCAACACGCCGATGACCCTGACCGGCCCGGCAAAAAATCACCCATTAATGAAAACCGAGGCCGACCCGCAGGGGGAAACGGTGCTGGGGACCATGCAGAACTGTGCCAACGGCCAGACGCCGTGGGGCACCTATCTGACCTGTGAAGAGAACTGGTCAGATATTTTTGTTAAAAAGGCGGCGGTTAACGCGCTGGAAAAACGTTATGGCATCAGCGACAGCGACGAGTCATACCGCTGGAGCGAAGCCGATCCGCGTTTTAGCGTCGACGCCACGCCCAACGAACCCAACCGCTTTGGCTGGGTGGTTGAAATCGATCCTTATCACCCCTCATCGACTCCCCGTAAACACACCGCGTTAGGGCGCTTTAAGCATGAAGGCGCGGCTGTCACTCTGGCGGCAGATAAGCGCGTGGTTGCTTATATGGGCGACGATCAAAGATTTGAATACATCTATAAATTTATCTCTAAAAATAAATACGATGCGAGCCAGCGCGATGCCGCAATGGATCTGCTTTCTGAAGGCACGCTGTACGTGGCGAAGTTTCATGAAGACGGCAGTGGCAGCTGGCTGCCGCTGGTGTACGGGCAATCAGGCCTTGATGAAAGTAACGGTTTCGCAAGCCAGGGCGAGTTGCTGATTAAAACGCGTCTCGCCGCCGACGTGGTGGGGGCGACAAAAATGGACCGCCCGGAGTGGATTGCCGTTGACCCACACTCGGCCGGTAGCGTTTACTGCACCCTGACTAACAATAGCGATCGCGGCAAAGAAGGCAAAGCGCCGGTTGACGCGGCGAACCCGCGCGCCAATAACGTTTACGGGCATATTATGCACTGGACGGAAGAGGGCCACGACCCGGCAGCGACTGCTTTTAAATGGGATATCCTGGTACTGGGCGGCAAGCCTGATAGCGCGGATGAAAACAGCAAAGGCTCGATGCAGGGGGCTGAATTCGGTAGCGCGGACGGGCTGTCGTTCGACCATCGCGGCGTGCTGTGGATCCAGACGGATGTTTCATCCAGCACCATCAACAAAAAAGCGTATCAGGGAATGGGCAATAACCAGATGCTCGCCACCTTGCCCGGCAGCAATGAATACCGACGTTTTCTTACCGGCCCGCGCGGCTGTGAGATTACCGGCATTGCCTTTACTCCGGATAACCGCACCCTGTTTATTAACATCCAGCATCCGGGTGAACCCGGCGATGACATCAGCGATCCGGCAAACCCAACGGCGGTCTCCAGCTGGCCTGACGGCGATAAAAACAGCCGCCCACGCTCTTCCACCGTGGTGATTGTTAAAGCGGACGGCGGGATTATCGGTAGTTAAAAGCGGCCCATTCAGGGCATCAAGGCAAGGTGTTGATCGGCTTATCCACCTTGCCGGTGATGCCCTGAAATTTTCCCGCGGGTTATCAATCCAGCCTCAGTACGTCACATTGATGGTAACCGTATCGGCATAATTATCGGGTGCATAGTTAGCGCTGGGTACGGTTGCATAAACCGTATAGGCCGTAACGGAGCCAGATCCGGTGCCCTGAACGCTGTTGGCGCTAATGCTTCCCCATGGCACACCGCTCTGGCCTGAAGTTGAACGCAGCTGATAAGGCACGGTATCGGTATTCGTGCTGCGGCCTTTCATGGCGCCGCTGCCTGTCGTGCTGCCATTGGAAGGGCTAAGCCCGATGGAATAAGGTGTGCTGTTAGAGCAGGCAACACCAAGCGTATTATTCGCGGCGATACTGGACTGGTTCATGGTCACCGAACCCATATTGATATTATTGACGAAATTAATACTGCATTGCTTAGTGACGTTTGCCGTGACGGTAAAAGGAAAACTCGGGCCGACTCCGCTACCGCAGGTGGTGGGCGGCAAGAGGATCCCGGTATTGATGGTTACGCTGGCGGTGGCTGAGGTAAACCTGTCTACATAATTACCCGGAGCGGCAGAGGTTTGCGGGGTGGTGAGCCGGGCATAAACGGTCAGACTGCCGGTAACGGGCACCAGATCCAGCAGGTTTACCTGCGCCATTACCGGCGCGGTGCCCGCCTGATTTTGGCTTCCCCATATCTGGGTATAGCCTGAATTTTGGTAGAGCTGATAGCTCAGCGTCCCGGGAGGAGGGCCGCTAAAAGACATATTGCGCGGGTTAATTTGCCCATTACTTGATGCGCCAAGATTAAAACAGAGTGTGACGGCGCTCAGTACATCCGTCAGGGCTTTACTACAGGTATAGCTGAATGTCATGGACGTTGTGGCACCGGCTGTGCTCAGCGGGCTCACATTGCCAAAATTAACCGGCTGAACGCCACTGACGGAGCAACTAAGCGCATGGCCGACGCCGGGAAATAAACTGAGGCTGCCCATCCAAAATAACACTCTTAAACGCATGTCGGTTTCCTGTGCTTAAAATTCAGCTGTTCTCACAACGACTTTTGGCAAACAAGCGGGCCAATTTGTGGAATGCTCACGGCCTTGTCGGGGTAAGCGAACTGTACGGAGCATGGGCCTTGTGAAGAGTGGACTTGCAGCGTGTTGTACAATTCCAGCGTGTCAAAATAGACCAGCCCATCAAAACCTACGAGGGTTTGCTGGCCCCGGCTGGCATTGAGCTCAACCTGGGTGCCTGCCTCAATCAGTTCACCTTGCGCATCAACCAGGATTATCTGTGCTGCGCGAACCGGCTTAATACTAAATTTGACCAGAGAGCCTGAACGGTCAGCGGGCGTGGCGTAAGCGTTAACCTGGTCAATACGCATATTGGCGGGTAAGTTCATCGGATCGATGCTCAACAGGTTTTTTTCATAGCTTTTAAGCGAGGTTACCAGCAGCAGCCCCTGGCTATTACTGGTGCCGATAAGATTGTTTTGCAGTTTGACGGGTAAATCAGCAATGCCGTCGGTGGAGACCACCGCAAAGCCATCGTCAATGGTGCGGGTGGCAAAAATCCCACCGCCCATCATCACCAGCGCTCCGCTACCGCCGGCATAGGCAGAATGCGTATCGGAGGCGTGATTAAATCCACTGTAAATCTTGCCATAGCGCCCAAGATAGCCCAGCTCTCCCTGGCCATTTTGTTGTGAAGCCTGCTGGCTGGCCGCGAGATTCCAGCCCCAGCCGCCTTCTGAGGGCTGAGTTTGGCTGGCATTCAGCACGTAGCCTGTTTCATCATTGTTGCGCTGTACGGTGCTGCTGGCGGTCAGATTATTGTTAAGAATAAGGGTCGCCGTCAGGTAGAGGTTGCGATCCCGGCTGTCGTTAACGTTCTGATTTATCCCCGCGTTGAGGTAGATATTCTCTGTGAGGGCCTGGTACCAGCTGGCGCCAGCATAACGTTCTGCACGGTCACCAGGGTAGCGGTATTGCAGATAGCTCATGCTGAAGTTGCCATACGAGGCGGCATTGTAACCAATAACCACGTTGCTATTTAATGCGGGTGGGGGCGGGCCATAGCTGCTGGCGATATCGCGATAATCGCCGGAGGTGGCAATAGTGGCGGTGCTGAAATTGAAATTATTGCCTATCCAGCGATAGCCGAGGCTATACAGCAGCCCATCCCGGTGCGCATCGCTACTCATCGCGACGGAAGTAGAGAGGGTGCCAATATTAGCCGCTGGGATCCAGTCGATGCTCAATCCTGAGTTCACCAGTCTGCGGGTTAGCTCAGAATGAACCGCACCGGTAAAATTGTTAGCGATTCCCCGCCGCCAGGTTCCACTAAAAGAGGGCGTGCTGGCATAATCGAACGAGGAAAAACCGTAGTTTTCGCGCACGACGCCTAGTTCGGCTGACCATTCAGTCAGACCTTCACGCAGCAGCTGCCGATCCTGATAAAACGAGAAACTCTGTGTTGTGGTGCGCCCCAGCGCATCGGTCATATTGATCCGGGCATAACCCGCACCGCTGATATTGGGTTGGGAATTGATTTCAAACTGACCTGCAGGAACCTCGCCGCTGTAATACTTCATGCCGTTGATAAATAATTCCACGTTTGAAGGTACCGTTGCTGAACCTAAAAAGGAGGGCAAGGGAGTTGTGGGCATATCAGGCTGCAGGCTAAAATTGGTGCCGATCTGAATACCCGCAATGCGGGTAGGGCGTGACCAGCTCAGGCCGCTGGTGAGCGTGTCACCAAGAGTGAGGCTGAGCAGGCTTTCCGGAAAGGATGAGCGCCATTGTGTATCAAGCCGGCTAAAGCTCTGTTGGCTACCCGTACCGCTGTGTGCCGAACTGTACTGGGTCAGTTGAGATGAACTGAGTACGCCGGCAGAGTTAAAGGCTCGTAATTCACTAAAGGTATTGGCACGGGTTTCATCATTCTGAGCGCCGTAAACTTCATAATTGAGTAATAACCCCCGAGAGGTTGAGACCGTTGGCGCAGCCGACTCAGACTGATTGAGCCGGGTGGTATTTAAATTCAGGATTTTCAGGGGGGCTGTCAATGCCAGGGTTTGTTGTGAGACATTATAATTTGCCTGTAGTTGGGCGATATTATCCAGCGGTACAAGGTCAGGCATCCCCGCAGGTAATTTAAACCCCGTTTTTAACAGGGTTTCTTTGTTGCTGTATAATTTACCTGCTATCTCGCTAAAATGCTCAACGCCGATATGATTGCCATTCAGGGTGACATCAAGATATAAATCGACTACCGCGGAATGCATATTATCATCTGTGGTAGTTTGTACGGGAGTCATAATAGTATCCGCTGCCGGGGTGACTGCGGGCGCTAATCCTCCACTGAGCAAAGAAATCATTATTATCCTGATATATAAGTTAAAGTTGCTGCACCTTTTTTTGTCCATTTACAGTAATTTCTAGTTTGCTTCCGGGGGCGCTATCCGCGGCGTTAACCGGCAATATCCAGCGCATTGTTGCACCAGGCAGAACATAGCCTAATAATCCTGGCGTTATCTCTTTTCGTCTGCCTTGCCTGTTGATATACGAGGCAGCAGATAACTGCGCATGGCTATTTCCCTGGTTACTGACTTCGAGAAAGGCATCCTGGCCAATACGCTGAATACTCCACTGTAATTTTGCCGAATTATCGCTGTTGCCTTTGGGCTGAATAAATACCGGGATGGAATAATGCAGCACAAACTGTATTTTATTTTTCTCTGGTTCAGCCGGTGGCAGTTCATTAACTGACAGTCGGAAGGCTTCTTCCCGGGTGCTGGAGGATGGCCCCATTCGTATCACCCTGATTAACTGCCGCTCTCCCGCAGCCAGCTTCAGCATCGGTGGGCTTATCACCAGCGTGCGGGAAGGATTGAGTTGGTTTTCAAAACCCTGCTGGTTCCAGCTAAACACTCGAACCTGCGCATGTATCGTATTTTGTCCCTGATTTGTTAACCAGATGCCCTCGGCATTTTGCCTGTCCTGCAATGTCAAAGTGACAGGTGAAACCTGCAGGCCGCTGGCCATGACATTTTGTTCCCATACGGCTGCCGCCAGCATAAACAACAGCGCGACAGCCCGTCTAACCGATGGATTCATGATGATAATAATCCTTTATATTAATAATTTACGTTGATTGTTACGGTGTCGGCATAGCTGTCAGGGGCAAAGTTAGCGCTGGCCGCAACGGCATAGACGGTATAGGTCTGAGCCAGCCCCGTTCCGGTTGCCGCCACCCCATTTCCTGCTGCAGTGGTGGTCGCCGTGTTACCCCAGACGGGGCCGGTGCCTGATGTTTGGTGTAGTTGGTAAGGAATTTTATCGGTGTTGGTGGCACTGTTTTCGACCGAAGCCATAGAGCCTGCGCCCGTGGTATTGCCGCCGTTAATGGTCGATGGCGCAAGGCCAATGAAATAGGGGGTAGTCCTTGAACATTGTACGCTGAAGGAACTATTGCCGGTGGTGTTGGTGGCACTGCTACTCACAGAGCCCAAATTGATATTTGACCCGCTGCCCGAGTTAACAATGCACGAAGCGGTGATGTTAATCAGCACCTGAAACGTGTTAGTCGCCACAGCGGCCTGTGCGGAAGGCAGCAAGACCAACATCATGCAGGAAAAAAACATGTGCATTTTAATGAGCATATTCATATTGTTACACCCGTCCAGTTTGCCGTGGTTTGTCAATAAGGCGTATGAATGATTTTTACGCCTCTTGAAACCATAGGCTCAGGTTTATTTTTATGCCAATTTAAATGACTGTTAATTTGTAGGTTTTTTCAGGGTGTTCAATTTTAACATTCTTAAACTTCAGGTTTTTATAATCTCTAAAGGCGATAATCAACGGACTGAATTAATCGGCGTTAAATAATTTATGGTGTTTGGAGGTAAATTCATTCGTAGGCTAAAAATAATGCTGAAAGGGTAGTGGAAATATTTATTAAGGGACCATGCTTTGATCTGAAAAGCAGGAAATACGGATATTCCCTGCCGTGTTGTTATCAAGCGAAATTCACTCTGGAATAATTACTGCGATAGGCTGAGGATAGTACGGATATTTCTGGCGCTGGTCGCAATAATATCAATCGCGCCGGTGCGTAAAGCCCCCATAATGGCCATGGCCTTGGTGTTTTCAGCGGCAATAGCTATTACGCACGGGATATTTTTTAGCTCATCAACGCTCAGGCCGATCACTCTGTTATCCATCACGGTATTAACATGTTTACCCTGAGCATTAAAAAAGTCATACCCCGCAATATCGCCAATCACGCCCTGATTTAAGCTGGCATGGCTGATTTCCTGAGGTGTGAACCAGCCCAGCTTGACCATATAGCTGTCTTCATTCATATCGCCGATGCCAACGAGGGCAATATCGGCTTTGCGTGCGCGGTCGAGCGTTTCTTTAATCGTGCCATTTTGCATGAGCGCTGTTTTCAGCTCTGCATTCTCCACATAGGCGGGGGCGTAAAGAGACTCACTGGTGCCGCCAAATTTCTTGGCCAGTAGGCGGCTGATATGGTCGGCATTAATCACATCCCCGGGGCGATGGGTGCCACCAATACCACAAATAAAACGGCAGTCTTTAGGGGGGAGATTGTTGGTATATTCCGCAACGGCGGCAACGTTGCGCCCCTGGCCTACGGTCACCACCATATTGTCTTTCAGGGTGATGGCGAGATAGTTCGACACCAGCGCGGCAACCTGGCGGCGCTGTTCATCTTCATCATTATGGTCCAGCGCAATCAGGGCGCGGTTGATGGAAAAACGTTCTTTCATCTGCTTTTCAAGCTGGGTGCTGAAGACCGGATGATAGCGAACGTTAATCTCGACGATGCCTTCTTCTTTGGCGCGTTTTAGCAGGCGGCCAATCTTAATGCGCGAAAAGCCGAATTTGTTGGCAATCTCTTCCTGGGTAATCTCATCACAATAATAAGCGATGGCGATCTCTGTCAGTAATTCATAATCCTGAGAGTGGCTGGACTTATCCATGCTGAACCTGATCTCCAGTGCGTTAAGGGGTAAGGGAAAGTATGGCAGGCTGCCAATGATATCAGAAAAAGCGCGGTGCACTGAGCAGAAAGCTCCGCCAGCATGCTGGCGGAGGGGGGCCATTTAGCGTTTCAGCTGGTCTATTTTAAGCATCCTGGCAATAACGGTATCGAGCTCTTTCTGCTGGTAGATAACTTTCCAGTCGGGCTTAATAATTTTCTCGCGCCCGTATTCCATCGCAATCATGCAGGCGTCGGAGAAGGGATTGGTCGCCCGGAAGGCAACGGCCAGCGCAATCTGAATATGGCCATAGAGCATGGCTTCGGCGGCTTCTTTCGGCACGCCGCAGTGCTTAACGGTTTCATCCAGCGCTTCTTTCATAAATGCGCCAACCATGCAGGCAACCGTTTCAACCAGCGTCGGTTCCAGATAGGCAAGCTGTTTTACCGTCACCCAGTGAACCTGTTCTACCGGGCCGTACATGCAGCTGATAACTTTGCCGAGCGCCGCTTTTTGTTTCTCATCACCGTGTTCAAAAGAGGCGGCGACATGCTGCGGGGCGGCGACTCCGCCAAAAGCATCGGCATGCTCTTCTTTGGTATAGCGCTGCAGGAAGACCGAAGGGTGGCAAGGATGCGCCACGGCGTATTCAATGCCCTCCTTAATAGCAATTAAGCCTGCATAGGCGGCTGCCGGGTCAAGCGTCAGCAGGATGGCGCCCGGTTTCATCATCGGGACGATCGCTTCTGAGACTTGGCCCAGCACGATATCAGGCACGGCGAGGATCACCACATCGCTCAACGGGACAACCGAATCAGCAGAAGAGAGTTCACGGCCCTGCGCGCTGACCTGTTGCTGTGCCTGCGGTGAGTTTTCGCAATAGAAAACTTGGTAATGGCTTTTCTGGAAATTAGCCGAGATGCGCATTCCCATTTTCCCGCCTGCGCCAATGACGGTAATTGTTTTCAGTTCAGCAGACATGATGTGACTCCTTAGGGAAGGAAGAGGTAAGGGAGAGGTTTTTTTGTTGTAGATAAAGCATGTTCTGACGAGTCCAGATCGTTTCCGTTTCACAGGTTGTGGCACTGTCACCCAGCCAGGGGAGCCAGTGCTCAATAATTTGGTTTATCTGGCGCTCGCGCGGCTGGAGGCGCTGCCAGATGGCATCGTAGTTAAGGAGCCCTTCGCCTAATGGGCAGCCGGCAAGGGTGAAGCCCACCCAGCCGTCGCGTCTTGAGAAAGCAAAATCTTTGACGTGCCAGTTCAGTACGTAATCAGCCGTTTGCCCGACCACGCTATCAGGCAGCTCGAGAGCCGCGACGCAGTTTGCCGGGTCAAGACAGATGCCGACATAACGGGAATTGAGTGCTTTGACCAGGGCAACATTCTCGTGCGTGGGAACCTGCTCGTAAGTTTCAAAACACAGCGACAGGTGCTGTTTTTCAAGCTGGGGCAACACGCTTTCCACGCAACGCTGTGCTTCAGCAAGCGTAGGGCGGTGATCCGGGCTGTTAATCATGCTGCGCAGCACCCGGCAATCTAATTTTTCCGCAAGCTTCAGGTAACGACGTAAGTGTTCAATCGCCACCCCTTTGGTTCCCAGCTCAAGCGAGATATTTAAGGCTTCTGCCTGCTGCCGGAGCCGGGTTAATTCGCTATCAGACCAGCCGGCAATCTGCGGATAGTCACAAATCTGAAACACCTCTGCGCCAATTTCAGCAGCGTCATTGAGCGCGTCAAACAACGTCAGCGGAACGGGGGCTTTATCCGATAAGCGCCAGAAGTAAGCCCAGGTGCTGAGTCCGATTTTCATATCGTCTCCTTCTGAGAAGAGTGATGAGAAAGGGCAAACGCTTCATCCAGAATGCTTTTAAAGGCGTCCGGGCTGTGAGCAAAACGCCCGAGGAACAGGCCGTCGACGTCAGGCCATAGTTGTGTGAGCAGCCCGGGGCCTGCGCTGCCCCCATAAATCACGCGAGCTTGCCGCGGCCATGCCGCCGCCAGATGATGGCGCAGGCCTGAACATACGGTGCGAATGTATTCAGCAGATGCGGGTTGTGACGCGCCGATTGCCCATTGCGGCTCCCAGGCGAAAATTATCTCACCCTGCAACCTTTTGTTTTTCAGAGCGTTGATAATGGTGTTGGCTTGCTCAATGGCAAATACCCTGGCATGGCCTGCCGCCATGCGGGTGGTTTCACCGATACAAACTACCGGCGTTAGCTGGTGCTGCAGGGCCAGACAAACTTTCTGGCAAATCTGCGCGTCATCTTCATGAAAATGGGTCCGGCGTTCGGCATGACCAAGCTCGACAAAGCGGCAGCCCATCTCTTGCAGCATGCGGGCACTGGTCTCTCCGGTCCAGGCTCCCTGCGGCTCAGAAGACATATTTTGCGCCCCTACGGACATGGGCGCTGCTGCAAATGCCGTAAGCGCCGTTTCGATAGCGGGCTGCGAGGGAAAGGTAAAGAGCGTGACATCGTTGTGCTTGAGTAGCGGGTGATTACGCGTAATTTCAGCCACCTGCTGGCACCATTCACGCGTTTGCTGGTAGCCGAAGTACATTTTGAGGCTGACGCCCAGCGTCAGGTTTACAGGCATAGCGTGTCTCCCTGAGGGTGCACTGCCGGGAATGTTTCACCAACCGCGTTCAGGATCAGAGATAGTGAAACCGCACCGGCATCCGGGGAGCCAAGGCTGCGTGCGGCGAGGGGGCGAGCGCGGCCAATTTTCGGTACCAGCTGAGCCGTAGCCCGGGCGCAAAGCTCCGCTTTTCTGGCAGCGAGCTGCCACGCCGCGGCCAGATCGTGCCCCTGTTCGATCTGTAGCGTGAGTTCTTCACTAAATGGCAGCAGCACATCGACCAGGGTTTTATCACCCGGCTTAGCCTTGCCAAAATGCATCACGCCGTGGCTTGCCTGGCTGAAAGCCTGAGCAATCGCGTTTGCCGTGGGCTTTTCCTGATTGCCGATAGCCGTTCCCAGGGTATTGAGGATCACGCCCCAGATCGCGCCAGATGTGCCGCCGGCTTGATCGGCCCAGGCATCAGCCGCGTGCTGTAATACCGTGCCGGCACCGGCGCCTTGCTGAAATGCGCGTTGGGCTCGGTCGCGAGCGGCGCGCGCGCCACGCTCCATACCAATCCCATGGTCGCCATCCCCGGCGATGGCATCAATTCGTCCCAGCTCGTCGGCATTTTTAATCACCGCCTCAGCAAGGCGTTCAATCATAATGACGATTTGCCCGGCAACGGCCTGTGATTCTGGGGTGGCAGCTGCCACGCTCTCTTCTGCGGGTGCTTCGATGTCTTCTGTTGCCAGCAGGGGGGCTTTAATCACCGATCCCACTTTAAATGCCGGGCTGTAGGCTGGAGCGAACCAGAGTGCCTCAAGCTGTTGGTTACACCAGAACAGCGTCAGAGAAAGTCCTGCCATATCAAAGCTGGTGACAAACTCACCAACCTGCGAATCCACCAGCGTGATGCCATGCTCCTGCAGGCGGCGTGCAACGCCATGCCAGACGACAAATAATTCCTCGTACTTAACGGAACCCAAACCGTTAAGAATGGCGCCTGCGCGTGCTCCTTTTGCCCGGGA
Source organism: Buttiauxella warmboldiae (assembly GCF_003818135.1). GTDB lineage: Bacteria > Pseudomonadota > Gammaproteobacteria > Enterobacterales > Enterobacteriaceae > Buttiauxella > Buttiauxella warmboldiae. The sequence goes on from NZ_RPOH01000010.1 coordinate 80,048, forward strand.
GATTCCTGCCGGTAGCTCTGCCAGCAGTTTATCTACCAGCATTGCGGCCAGCTCATCGGCCGTAGGAATCGCCAGTTCTCTGATGCCCGGTTCGCCATGAATCCCCATACCAAATTCCATCCGTCCCTGAGGCACGTTGAAAAGAGGGTGGTCAGCGCCCGGCAAAGTACAGCCTGAGAAGGCAACGCCGATGGTTCGGGTGCGCTGGTTTGCCATTTGGGCAACGGCCAGGACTTCGGCAAGCGTTGCCCCTTGTTCTGCGGCGGCGGCCGCCGTTTTGAACACCACCAAATCACCCGCAACGCCACGGCGCTTGTGAATTTCATCAGCGGATGCGCTGGAAATATCGTCCGTTATGGCGATCAGTTCGCACGGGATCCCTTCAGAGATAAGCCGCTCGCGAGCCAGGCCAAAATGCAGAACATCCCCTGCGTAATTACCGAAAGCCAGTAATACGCCCGCGCCTTGATTGACCGTTTTGGCTACAGAGCAGATTTGCTGCGCCGAAGGCGAGGCGAATAAATTCCCCATTGCCGCACCGTGGGCTAACCCCTGGCCGACCAGCCCTGCAAACGCGGGATAGTGCCCGGAGCCGCCGCCAATAACGATGGCCACCGTATCGGGTTTACTTGCGGTATTGCGTACCACACCGCCTGAAACCTGCCGTACCATACTGGCGTTGGCGCTGACAAAGCCGGAAATCATCTCTTTGGCAAATTCTGAAGGATTATTGAAAAGCCACGTCATGTTAATTCCCTCCTGCTTGTTTCAAATTTTCTTCATGTCCGTTTAATAGGTTGGTTTGTTGTCCAGGATGCGAAAAACGGCTCAGGAACAGCATCAGTAACGCTGACAGCAACATAAAGGCGCCGACCACCATCATCGGCACCAGGTAATCACCCGTTTTGTCATGCAGGATGCCGGTGATGTACCCGGCGGAAAAACCGGCCACGTTGCCTAATGTATTGATTAAGGCCACGGCCGCGGCCGCTGCGGCACCGCTGAGGAATTGAGTCGGCAGCGTCCAGAAATTCGGCAGCGCGGCGAAAATGGCGCTGGCGGTGATTGAAATCACCAGCATTGTGGAGAGCGGGGAGTCCATAAACAGGGCTACAGGGACGCTCACGGCGCCGACTAACGCCGGGATGGCGATATGCCACGGCTTACAGCCACGGCGCGTCACGTCACGTGACCAGAAGATCATCACCACCGTTGCGACCAGGTAAGGGGCGCCGGTGATCAGCCCTTTCTCCATGACGCTGAACGTCACATTAAACTGGCTCTGGAATCCGCCGATGATGGTGGGTAAGAAAAAGGCCAGAGCGTAGAGCCCATAGATGAAACCAAAGTAAATCAGGCACAGCACCCAGACGCGGCCATTTGCCAGCGCGGCACCCAGGTTATGGTTAGCCGTATGGGATTTTCGGGCATCTTCATGCTCAAGTTCAGCCGTTAGCCAGGCTTTTTCTTCAGCCGTCAGCCATTTTGCATCTTTTGGTTTATCAATCAGATAGAACCAGGCAATCAGGCCGACAACAATGGCCGGAATGGAGACGCCGAGGAACATGACTCGCCAGCCTGACAGGCCAAACAACCCGTGCTGATTGATAAACCATGCGGCAAGAGGGGCGCCAAACACCACGGTTAAGGGTTGGGCAATATAAAACAGTGACAGAATTTTACTGCGGTAACGCCCGGGAACCCATGCGCTCAGAAAGAAGATGGCGCCCGGGAAGAAACCGGCCTCGGCGATACCCAGCAACAGGCGCAGGATATATAAGCCTTCGACGTTACTCACCCAGGTGAACAGCAGCGACACAATTCCCCATGACACCATGATGCGCGCCAGCCAGCGGCGTGCGCCATAGCGATGCAAAGCCAGATTGCTGGGCACTTCCAGCAGGATATACCCAATAAAAAAGATCCCGGAAGCCAGGCCGAATTGCACTACATGTAGCCCAAGCTCTTCCGTCATGCCGTTCGGTCCGGCGAAAGAGATAGCCGTGCGGTCAAGGAAGTTAATGAAGAACATCAGCGCCACAAAGGGCACCAGACGAAGACAGATTTTACGAATCGCTGACCGCTCAACGGCGCTCGCTTCATGGTTCGGATTCACTGTTTCACTCCTTCCAGGTAAATAAATTACCTGCGGGGAAAAGGGCTGAGTACGGCATAACCCGTGTCGACTGCTTTAGGTTAACCAGATTTTTGTTTACAAACTCATTACATGACAAATGAACATTATCAGCTCATAAGATAGGAGCATATGAGCAGATGATGAAAATGTGATTGCCTTCAAATTGCCCATAACAGGAAGTTTATTGCATATAAGAGCAATTTTTGCGCATATTTACCGGAGTGTGCGCCTGTTCACATGAAATATAGTTGAACTTATGCTCAATTGATCTTACATTTTTCGCACGGAATAGATTGATCATATGATTTCTTGTTGTTCATATGAGCGGTTTTTGATGCGGTTGATACGAGAGAGATAAGCGATATGTTAACAATTGCGATTGGCGCTGATGACGCGGCCACTGAAATGAAAAACATGGTTAAAGCGTACCTGCAAGGCAAAGGAATTGAAGTTATCGACTACAGCCATGATGGAGAAAACAACGCTCTGATTTACCCGGATATCGCTTACAACCTGGCAACGGCCATCAGCGAGGGGCAGTATTCGCGCGGTATTTTGCTATGCGGTACGGGGATTGGCATGGCGATTGTGGCCAATAAAGTGCCGGGCGTGCGGGCCGCACAGTGTCACGATACCTATTCCGCAGAACGCGCTCGCAAGAGTAATGATGCTCAGGTGATGACTATGGGCGCTCGTGTCATTGGGCCGGAGCTGGCAAAAAATATCATTGATGTCTGGCTGGCGGCGGAGTTCGAAGGGGGGCGTTCGGCACCCAAAGTTGAAAAAATCAGCTACTACGAAAAGTTACCCCGTCCGGTATAAGGCCGGAGGGGGCATTCGCACCCTGTTGCAGGGTAAGGAGGAGCAACATCATGAACCAACTGGAGCAGCTAAAACAGTTCACCACGGTGGTGGCGGACAGCGGGGATATTGAGGCCATTGCGCATTTCAAACCGCAAGATGCCACCACTAATCCTTCTTTAATTTTAAAAGCGGCAGCCCTTCCTCAATATCAGCCATTAATTGACGATGCGCTGCAATATGCACTCAGGCAGGGGGGCTCGCAGGAAGCCTGCCTGAGTAATGCAGGTGATAAGCTGGCAGTCAATATCGGCGTTGAACTATTAAAGAAAGTCCCCGGGCGTGTCTCAACCGAAGTGGATGCCAGGCTCTCTTTCGATCGCGGGCTCTGCGTGGCAAAAGCGCGCAAGCTGATACGGCTCTATCAGCAACAGGGTATCGATAAATCACGTATTCTTATCAAACTTGCGGCAACCTGGCAGGGGATTAAAGCCGCAGAAGTCCTTGAAAAAGAGGGCATCAACTGTAACCTGACGCTGCTTTTTTCATTTGCTCAGGCTCGGGCGTGCGCTGAGGCCGGGGTGTTTTTGATTTCACCTTTTGTCGGCCGTATTGATGACTGGTATCAGGCTCATAACCCCCAGCGCAACGAGGATGTTGACAGCGATCCTGGCGTCGCATCGGTTCGCAAAATCTACTTTTATTACAAAACGCATCGCTATCCCACCGTTATCATGGGGGCCAGCTTCCGCCGGGTTGAACAAGTGCTGGCATTAGCAGGCTGTGACCGGCTGACCATTTCCCCGCCTTTACTCAAAGAGCTTAGCGAACAGCAGGGCACCGTCGTGCGCCGTCTGGAACCGGGTAACAGCGTGGAGAACCGCCCGCAGCCTCTGACGGAGTCCGAATTTTACTGGCAGCACCACCAGGACCCCATGGCCGTTGATAAGCTGGCGGAGGGGATTCGCCTGTTTGCCAGGGATCAGGAAAAGCTTGAGGCGATGCTTGTGGAGATGTTACGCAACAGGGAGGCTGCCAATGCTACCGCGTAAAACATTAAGTAATACCCTGCGCGCGCTTGCAATGGACGCAGTACAAAAAGCCAAATCCGGTCACCCGGGCGCCCCTATGAGGATGGCCGACATTGCCGAAGTCCTGTGGCGCGATTTCCTGAACCATAACCCGAACAACCCAGCGTGGGCTGACCGCGACCATTTCGTGCTGTCTAACGGTCACGGCCTTCCTGATGTTCGTGGAGTTTGCCCGTAATGCGTACTGCCGAAAGCCGTGGCGGCGCGTGGTGCCATCGAAGCCAGCATCGCTGGCTACTGGTACAAATAGGCGCCACCTTCGGCGAGTCGGCTCCTGTTGAGCAGCTGTTTGAAGAGTTTGGCTTCACCGTTGAGAATGTTGTCGCAAAAGCGAAAGAATTGTTCTGTGCCAGATAATGCCGTTCACCCTCGTTTAGTAAGAAAGAGAAAAGTACGGCCCTCTACAATCAAATGAACACGGAGCGTTATTTGATAAATAACAATCGCGAGTTTCACTTCAGTCTGGCTGACGAAGTGTAGTGAGAGATCGCAATAATAATATTGCAGGATAGACTCATGAACGTGATGAAAAATAAAAGCACGCAGATCCTTGCGTTATTTTGTGCTCTTTCTTTTCTGATGTATGTGGACAGGGTTAACCTATCCGCTTCAGCTGCGTTGATTAAAGAGGATATCGGCCTCGATAATACCGAACTGGGCGTTATCTTCTCAGCATTTGCTTATACCTACCTGGTTTTCCAGATTATCGGAGGCTGGTTTTGTGACCGCTTCGGTGCCAAACGTACCATTATTATCTGCGGTAGTATTTGGGTCGTCGCGACCGTTTGTACCGGCTTTGTCGGTGGCTTCGCCTCATTATTCCTTAGCCGGCTTTTATTGGGTATTGGCGAAGGTGCAGCACTGCCATCACAAGCACGCGCCATTAGCTTCTGGTTTAAAAAGGAAAAACGCGGATTCGTTCAGGGGCTGACGCATTCATTCTCTCGTTTTGGTAATGCCGTCACTCCCTCGTTGGTCGCTATTCTGGTACTGGCCCACTCCTGGCGCTTTTCATTTGTCGCGCTTGGCGTGCTAACCGCCGTCTGGCTGATGATGTGGATCGCGTGGTTTCGCGATTCGCCACATCAGTTTTCGCAATTAAGCAAAGAAGAATTAGCGCAATACCCGCAAGCCGATCCTCAAATAACGGAAAAGGTTAAAGAACCGACTCCATGGGGGGCGCTGTTAAAACGTATGGGGCCCACTATGGGCGTATATTTTTGCTATGGCTGGACAGGCTGGCTGTTTTTTACCTGGCTCCCGACCTTTTTCATGAATGGCCGTGGTATGGATATTAAAGCATCAGCCTTATTTACTTCCGGCGTATTTCTTTCCGGTGTGGTGGGAAATACCGTAGGCGGCATTCTGAGTGATTATATTTACAAGCGTAGCGGAAACGTTGTTGCGGCTCGTCGCAATGTCATTATATTTAGTTTTCTTAGCGCTCTGCTATTGCTGATCCCGGTTATTCTTTCATCCTCAATGACCGTTGTTACGCTATGTCTGGCCGTCGCGTTTTTTTGCCTTGAATTAACTATCGGTCCTATTTGGGCGGTGCCTATGGATATCACGCCCAAACATGTTGGCATTGCCAGCGGCCTGATGAATGCCGGTTCAGCCGTTGCCGGTATCATTTCCCCGATTCTGTTCGGCATCATTATCGACAAAACCGGCGACTGGAGTTTGCCATTCTATGGTTCTGTGATCCTGTTGATGGTGGGCATCATCCTGACTTTCTTTATGCGTCCGGACATCCCATTACAGGAATTAAAGCGCAATACCAACGCGCACTTACACGATAAGTCATCCGTAACGTCTGCAAATTGAGGAAATATTATGTCTCTACCTGTCATCGCTATGGTACTCGGTGACCCTGCCGGCGTAGGTCCCGAACTGGTAGCCAAGGTGCTGTCTGATAAATCATTACTTCAGCAGGCACATTTCATCATCATCGCCGATCGTGACGAAATGAAAAAAGGAATGGCGATTGCCGGTTGTGAATTCCCGTGGCGCGAAGTCACCGCGCCAACGAAGTCGGATCTCACCGTCGGTGAGGCGCTCTTGATGCATCATCGTTGTAGCCATCCTGCGCCGTTTGAGTATGGGAAAGCGACGGAGCAAAGCGGCGTTTATATTCTGGAAACGCTTAAAAAAGCGCTGGAGCTGACGCAGTCCGGTTTTGCGCACTCCATTTGCTTTGCGCCATTAAACAAACAAGCCATGCATATGGGGGGCTTAACGTTCAGAGATGAACTGCACTGGTTCGCCGCGCAGTTGAACTGGACGTCATTTTGCTGTGAAGTCAATGTTGTTGACGATCTCTGGGCAGGGCGTGCGACCTCGCACATTCCCTTCCGCGATATTGTGAGCAACCTCTCCATCGACGGCGTGCTGGATACCATTATCCTGATGAACAATACCCTGCGCCAGGCCGGATTTGCCACTCCCCGAATTGCGGTGCAGGCGCTTAATCCACATGGAGGAGAGAATGGACTCTTTGGTGACGAAGAGCAGACCATTATTTGCCCTGCCATGGAGAAGGCTCGCCAGCAGGGGATCGCCGTTTTTGGCCCTTATCCTGCGGACACGACCTGGAAGGCGATGCAAAGCGAGAAGCTGGATGCCGTCGTTTCGATGTATCACGACCAGTTTGCTACCGCCTTAAAAATGCTGGGTTTTGAACGTGGCGTGACCGTGCAGGGGGGGCTTCCTGTCCCGATCGCTACAGCGAATCACGGGACGGCCTATAACCTGTATGGACAAAATGTGGCCATACCGTCGGCCTTTGAACAAGCGGTGCTATTAGCTATTCGTATGGCTAAAGGAAGTCAACCGGCCTTACAGGTAACCGAACAAGCGTTAAATAACGCCTGATAAACTCCGGCGTGCGAGCGCTGCTTTGTCGCTGGCGCGTCGGGCTGGTTTCGGGAGCATTTACTCGCACTCAACAAAAAGGTGATCCCATGCCTGAAACTATCCATGCGGCTAAAGTGAGATGGAAAATCTTTTCCATCATCTTATCGACCGTGCCTCGTTATCTGTCATGTGGATCATCCGCTCGCTAACAGAGGAGGAAGGCAATGAGTCTACTCATAGGGGTTAATACCGCGATGTTTGATGGTCTGGATACCGACACGGCCTTTGCAACGATTGCACAGGCGGGGTTTCAATACGTTGAACTGGCGTATAACCAGGGGTATGTCGGCCACCTGAGCCCTAAGTTGTTCAGTACGCGCCATGCCGAATATATTCTTTCACTGCTGGAGAAACACCGCCTGGAAACCAGGACTCTCGGTGCCACGATGAATCTTGCCGTTGATGATGCAATCAAAGCCTTTACTCAGAGGATTTACTTCGCGGCGATGATCGGAGCTAAACGGCTTACCGTCTGTCCGGGGCGCAGCGCCGACCGCCAGCTGATTATCGAGCGGCTGAAGGTCTTGTCCGATATCGCCGCGGAGCATCAATGCACTATTTGTATTGAGAATGGCGGCGATCCTTGCTACGACGTCTTCGCACTAGCCGAAGAGGGGTTTGCTTTATTAGCCGCCGTTAACAGCCCGGCACTCGCTTTTAATATTGATGCGGGCAATATAGTGTCGCTACGCCCGGAAGCTGATGCCATTGCACAAGCGATGGCGATGATTCCAGCCGCCGCGCATTGCCATATTAAAGACGTCAGCGTCCGCAATGGCGAGTACTACTTTCCCGCCATTGGCGAAGGCGACCTCGCTTATCCGCCGCTGTTTGATGCATTAGCGGAAAACAGAATACCGTGCAGTCTTGAAATCCCGTTACGTATGCACCGCCGTGCTGACAGCTATCCCGAACGCGCGTCAAGCCCTGTTCCTGCAGCAACAAGCCTGGCCGTCCTGCAGCGCTCGCGTCTTGCCTTGCAGCCCTGGCTTGTTTAATAGAGTAGGGGATGGGCTCACTTTAGCCGATAGTGCCAGAGGTAGAATTCTCCACATGATCTTCACCTGCAATAATACCGGCCAGGGTTAATTTTCAGGATCTCGGGGCGCTCGGTATCTTCAGTAAATGATGAGAATTTTTTGACTTATATATCGAAAGGAGTGAGGGGCAAGGCGAATAATATATTCACTCACTCCTGATGTTGTGCTTAATGAGATATTTTATGCAAAGTGAATTCTATGCCTCTTAGTTCAGCCAGGCCTTTCAATCGGCCAATTGCAGAATAGCCAGGGTTGGTTTTTTTAGTTAAATCATCCAGCATTTGATGCCCGTGGTCTGGCCGCATAGGGATTTGATATCCAAGCTTACTTTCCTGCCGGAGGACGGCAGAAATAATGCTGACCATATCAATATCGCCCTCTAAGTGAGGTGCCTCATAAAAATTCATGGGACAGGCCTCTCTTTTCGTTGAGCGGAGATGAAGAAAATGAATTCTGTCCCCAAATGTATCAATAGCCTTTACGATATCATTTTCACTTCTAACGCCGTAGGACCCCGTACAAAGGGTAAATCCATTGCTGGTGCTATTAATGATTTCTGAAATCCATTGCATATCATCAAAATTACTGAAAATACGATGCAAGCCGAAAATATTAAAAGGTGGATCATCGGGATGCATACCCATTTTTACGCCAACAGACTCGGCAACGGGGATGATTTGATGCAGAAAGTATTTGAGATTTTCCCGATACTCCTGCTTTCCAATCTTCGCGTATCGTTTCAGGTGTTGCCTGAAATCATCAATGGTATAGCTCTCCTCAGACCCTGGAAGACCGGCAAGAATGATTTTTGTCAGCTCATCAATGCGCTCTGGCGAACAGTGCTTGAAGTAATCTTTCGCCGCCTCAATTTGTTCCGGAGAATAATCAGAATAAGCGCCGTCTCTTTTTAGTACGAAAAGATCAAATGCAATTATCGCGGTATAGTCGAATCTTAAAGCTTTCGCACCGTTAGGTAATAAATAGTCTAGATCGGTTCTTACCCAATCCAGCACCGGGAGGAAATTATAGCAAATAGTGTAGATACCACATGCTGCCAGATTTTTTATGGTTTGCTTATAGTTATCAATGTATTTTTGATATTCACCTTCCCGCGTTTTGATTGTTTCATGAAGCGGAACGCTTTCGACTACGCTCCAGGTCATACCCTTTTCAGAAACGAGTTTCTTTCTTTGTTGAATTTCATCAATACTCCAGATGTCACCATTACTAATATGATGTAAGGCAGTAACAATATCTGTCGCACCGGCTTGTCTGGCTGCTTCAAGAGTCACCGGATCATCTGGTCCGAACCAACGCCATGAATGTAACATAAAGCCTCCTCACTATTGTTTAACAAAACTCTGGTGTACCGATGAAGCATTTTCATCGGGTTCAATCGGTTTAATATCTTTCAGTCCAAACAGATAGACCATGGCGCCAATAAAACATGCCACGCCCGATATGATTAATGCAGGAATAAATGAACCGGAAATAGTGATGATATAACCGGTTACAATTGGCCCTAAAATACCACCACAGTTTGAAATTGCATTCTGCATACCTCCTAATACAGATGTCATATTTCTTGGTGCGATATCGCCAGGGAGTGTCCATACAGCAGTACCAGCACAGGCAAGGCCAGCATATGAGATACATAACAATAAAAGCATTATCGGTGTGGATTCTACAAGACCGGCAAAGGCAATGCTGGTGGCAAGGCCCATACCCGCAACGAGATTGACTTTGCGTGCGATATCCAGTTTTTGAGTTTTGGTATACAAATAATCAGTAAGCCAACCCCCAAAATATTGACCAATAATGCCACATATGGGAGGCAGCATGGCTGCAAAGCCCATTTCACTTAAAGACATACCTCTGGAGTTCATAAGATATGATGGGAACCAGGTAATAAAAAAGAACACAGCATAATTTAACATGAAAAAACCGACGCACATCGCAAGGACGTTGCGGTATTTAAATAATTTATACCATGCCATGGGCCGTACATTATCGATGCCTTCTTTTTTAACCTGGCCGCTTCTAATATAATTTAGCTCGACTTTGCTTATTCTGGGGTGCTTTTCTGGATCATGATATACCATTAACCACCAAAGGGTCCAAATAAAGCCCAGGGCACCGCATATATAGAAAGAAGCCTGCCATCCCCAACGGGCTATAATCCATACAACAAATGGCATGGCAAATGCTGTGCCAAATTTAGAACCGCTATCAAATATAGCAGATACTTTTCCACGTTCTTTATCTGGAAACCATTTTGCGGTTACGCCAGCATTTGATGGGTAGGCACCAGCTTCACCAATTCCCATTACCCCACGGGCTGCAATAAATGCGAGGGGGGTTTTAGCTAAACCTGTTAAAATTGTAGCAATAGACCACCACAATACCGAGCCGGCTAAAATTTTCCTTTGTCCGAATTTATCAGCTAAGAAGCCTGCGGGTATTTGAAAAAGAGCATAGGTAAAAAAGAATGCCGACATTATATAGCCCATTTCTGATGCGGAAAGCGCAAGCTCTTTCTGGATGACAGGGGCTGCGGCAGACATAACGGTGCGATCTAAATAATTTATAATAACTGAAAACAACATTAAAATAGCAATGTGGTATCTTACTCTTGATGTAGGTTGGGCAGAGTGATTCATAATAAACACCTTAAAATTAGACGATGTTTTTAATTTATTATTCCTGTTTGATAATGTTTTGTAAAAAATCAAAATAGCACGCAACATCACTTCCAACAGAAATTAACGAGAAACCATCCTCAAATAACTCCTCGGCGGTTTTTGTATCGCGTGGAACCGTGCCTAACGGGATATCATATTTTTTAGCTATATTGATAACCTGATTGATTAACCGGGTTACCCCCTCACTTCCGGTGTTTCCTAATTCATTGATGCTTCCGGCTAGATCTGAAGGCCCAACAAATACCAGGTCGATACCAGCCACACTTAATATTTCTGCTGCGTTGTTCACTCCTTCTTTAGTTTCTATTTGGATCATTATCATTAATTTATCTGATGCATGCTGGTGATAATCTTGTACAAATCCGTAATAGGAAGATCTGGTTACATGAGCGGCATCCCCTCGTTTTCCCAGGGGAGGGAAGCGGCAGGCTTCAACAATTGCAGCAGCCTGATCGGCTGTTTCAACCATCGGTACAAGAATGGCTTCAATCCCAGCTTCAATCAGTCGTTTAATATAAATAATGTCTATCCCGGGACATCTCACCACCGCAGTTGTTTTTGAAAAAGCAGCGGCTCGCGCCATGTCAATTACAGTTTGAAGATCTCCAGGCCCATGCTCTTGATCAATTATGAAAAAATCAAGGGCGGAGAATCCAATCATTTCAGCGAAGGTAGAATTTCCACTTTGTAACCAGGTACCGACAACTCGCTGACCCTCTATTATTTTTTGCTTAAGGTAGTTAGGTGATAACTTATTAACCGCGTTATCATGTCTATTCATTGTTAAGGTAGCCGTTTTTTTGTATGCGCTCATGGTTTGTTCCAACATGCGGACGTTATGTTCGTATGCTGGATATTAAGTTTGAGGAATAAGAAATGCAATCCAAAAGCAACCCTGGTGAACAGGTAAAAGCTCAGAAATTAGACAAGCGGCAAAGTTCTGCTGATAAAACTCTTGAACTTCTCATCGCAATTGGTGATCTGGGTTGTGAAAATAATGGCCAGGTCAGATTGATGGAGCTGGTCAGGCATACGGGGCATCCAAGACCAACGGTTCATCGATTGCTTGGTGAGCTAAAGCGCTTTAATTTAGTTAGCCAGGATGAAGAGACCAATTGTTATTCATTAGGGCATCGGCTACTCGTCTTGAGTGCCCAGTGCCTCGGCGAGTTAGATATACGACAAATTGCACAAGCAGAATTACGCCGTTTTGTTGATAAGATTGGGCAGACGGCTCATCTGGGTATCAGAGATGAACAGTGGGTTGTATATATTGATAAAGTAGAACCTCGCTCTGGTATACAACTTTCTTCTCAAATAGGGATTAGACGTCCGATTACGACAACTTCTTTGGGAAAGTCTATTCTTGCATATTCTGCAGATGAAATTGTAAGCGAAATAATTGCAAAAGGGCTTTCTGCCCGCACTATTTATAGTATTACTGACCCAATTAAATTTCGGGAAGAGTTATCTGTAATAGCTAAACGTGGTTTTGCGCTTGATCTTGAGGAGTGTGATCTCGGTATAGTTTGCGCTTCAGCACCGCTTTTTAATTACAAAAATGAGCCCATAGCCGCTATAAGTATAACTATGATTAAATCGCAAGTGAACTCTGAGCAGCTTATTGAAATTGGCAGTTCGCTTCGAGTAATCGCCGATATTATTAGTGAAAAAATTAAATTAAGCAGAAAGAAAGGCATATAACTGACTGGTTTATACCCTATGAGGTTAGTGGTGATGCACTAAATTAAAGGGCGGAAAAGGCACCGCCCATTAATTTATGATTAAATCACGGCCTCTTAGTTATCATTTCTCTACGTTATGTTTTTAGTATTACGCTCATGTGGTATCAACGCAATGTCTATGTTGGCTTGAATTATCAGAAAAGAAACACAAATGGCATGGTTATGTGAGGAGTATCATATGTACCCGTTTAAGTCACAGCTATCCAGCAATCCGACTTGATTAACGGCCACCCGATCACTAGATTAGCCACGGCAGTTTATTCAGGAGCTAAGGGGGTAAAAATGGAAAAAAGGATTACCGGGTATACGACCGTTGACGTATCCCGCTGGCAAAGAAAAGAGCATTTTGAGGTATTTCAGTCCATTGGTCAGTGCACATTTAGCCAGACAGTCCAACTGGATATTACGGCGTTATTAAAGTGTGCCAGGAAGCAGGGATGGAAGTTTTACCCAACCATGATTCACCTCATCGCCCGGCTGCTGAACAAGCATGCAGAGTTTCGCATGGCGATGAAAGAAGGGGAGCTGGTGACGTGGGATGTTATTCATCCGAGCTATACCCTGTTCCATAAGCAAACCGAAACGTTTTCCTCTTTGTGGAGCGACTACCATGAAGATCTCCACCATTTTCTGAAAACCTATTCGGAGGACGTGGCGCGCTACCGCGATAATCTCGCCTATTTCCCCAGGGAAGAGTTTATTGAAAACCTGTTTTTCGTGTCGGCGAATCCATGGGTGAGTTTTACCAGCTTTGATTTCAACGTGGCCAATATCAACAACTTCTTCGCCCCGATGTTTACTATTGGTAAATATTATCCCCAGGGTGACAAGGTGTTAATGCCCCTTGCAGTCCAGGTGCATCATGCCGTTTGCGATGGTTTCCATGTTGGGCGATTAATCAACGAGCTACAAACCTGTTGTTATGACTGCGAAGGCCTGGCGGTGGTCGGCACAATCGGTTAACACGTAAGCCCGATTAATCAGGTGCAAAAATTTTACGGCCAGAACCAGGTGCTCAAAGGTGTTAATCCGGGTATCGACAGTGGCGAAGTAATGTCAGTCATTGGGCGCAGTAGTCCAGAGTGAATGTGAATATTAACATGTTGAATTAAATGATTTTTATTTGTTCACTGTCGAAAATAAACTGCCCGATGCGTGCACCGGGCAGATGAGGGAAAAATCAGTCAGCAAAAAAGAGCTGCCAGATCTTTTGGTTCTTTGCGGGGTCAGGCAATCTCATTTTTATTGGGCAGCGATTTATTCACGGCTTTTGCCATCGCATAGCTTTCTGCCAGCGGCATCTTTTTTACGCCTCGATTCAGTTCTTCATGCAGCTGCTCCATATCGAGAGAACCGTTCCAGCGAGCGATAACCAGCGTTGCCACGCCATTACCGATAACGTTAATCAACGCGCCGCCTTCTGAAATAAAGCGGTAAACACCCAACACCAGCACCAGGCCAGCGGCAGGGATACTATTAGTGGAACCCAGCGTGGCTGCGAGGGTAATAAAGGCTCCGCCGCTGACGCTGGCCGCACCTTTAGAGGTCAGCAGCAGAATGAGCAGTAAAACGACCTGGTGTTGAAAGGTCAGGTCGATATCAAGCGCCTGAGCGATAAAAATCGCCAGTACCGTCATATTGATGCAGCTACCATCCAGGTTAAAGCAGTAACCAGAAGGAATGACTAAACCGACGACAGACTTCTCGCAGCCGAGTTTTTCAAGCTTGGTCATCATACGCGGTAGCGCCGATTCAGAAGAAGATGTCCCGAGCACCAGGGCAAGCTCTTCACGGATGTAACGCAAAAAGCTCATCAGGCTAAATCCTGCCATTCTGGCGATAAGATTCAGGATGACAAAGACAAAGATTAAGCCCGTCACGTAGTAACAAATCAGCAGGTTGCCATAAGCGGAGAGGGAGGCTACGCCATACTTAGCGATGGTATAAGCCATGCCGCCAAAGGCCCCTAATGGCGCGACGTACATAACGATTTTCAGCATGCGGAAGAAAACGTGGGAGATCATTTCGATGGTTGCAAGCAGGGCCTTTCCCGTTGCGCCCAACAGTTGCAAACCGAAGGCAAACAGCACCGAAATAAACAGGACTTGCAGAATATTCCCGTCAGTAAATGCACCGAATACGGTATCAGGAATGATGTGTGTTAAAAAGCCGCTAACGCTTTGTTCATGTGCCGACCGGGTATAACCTGCAACGGCGCTCGCGTCCAGTGAGGCGGGGTCAACATGCATTCCTACGCCGGGTTTCATAATATTGACGCTGACCAAACCGATGATTAATGCAATGGTGGTCAGAAGTTCAAAATAAATAAGTGACTTAGCGCCAATTTTACCAATGCTTTTTAGGCTTTTCATACTCGCTATACCGGTAACCACGGTGCAGAAAATAATCGGTGCGATCAGCATTCGGATCACTTTGATAAAAGTATCGCCTAATGGTTTCATTGCTTCGCCGGTTTGTGGAAAATAATGGCCGACGGCAATCCCAATGATGATGGCTAATATAACCTGAACGTATAAATGCTTATACCAGGCTGGTTTATTGATTTTATTCGAGGTTGCGATGCTCGGAGACATAAGAGTTTCCTCGGGTAATAATCGATTAAGGTAAGATGTAGGGTGGTTGCGCAGCTATATTGCTGAGCTTTGTTATTTAAACGACTCTATTTTTTATCTGACCGGAATAATATCCTGTCAGGTTATATTCCACGGCTTTAATAAGGTTAGTGACGCCGCTGTGGCTTGCCCAGGCGATATGTGGCGTGACAAGGAGGTTTTTCAGCGTCGGGTCCAGAAGAGGGTGAGAAGCCGCGGGCGGTTCGGTCGCCAGTACATCCAGCGCGGCACCACTGATGATCCCCGTTCTTAATGCATTCGCCAAATCTGCTTCGTTGATCAGCAGGCCGCGCGCGGTGTTAATCAGTAGCGCCCCCGGTTTCATTTGTTTAAGAGCTGCCATGTCAATCATCTCCCGCGTGCTTTCACTTAAAGGACAGTGGAGAGTAATAATATCGCTGCGGGAAATCACCTCTTCAAATGGGGCATAACCCGAACGTATATCATGTGCTCCTTTATGCTCGGCAAACACAACATTCATGCCGATAGCTTTTGCCAGGCGAGCAACATGAGAGCCAATATCGCCACGGCCAACGATGCCTAAGGTCGCGTCTCTGACATCACTAATGGGCGCGTGATGTAGACAGAAATGTTGTGAATCCGGCCACTCATCGTTTGCAGCATGAAGGTAATCTTTCAGATGACGGCGAAGGGCGAAGATAAAGGCGATGACTCCTTCAGCCACGCTATTGGCGGAATAGCCCGGCACGTTGCTCACAACAATGCCGCGCCTGCGGCAATACTCGATATCAATGCAGTCAAAGCCTGTCGCTGCCACACAAATAAACCGTAATTCGGGCAGATCTCGTAACAAATTCTCGCGCAGCTCGACTTTATTGGTAATGACGATTTCAGCCTTGTTAAGTGCGGCAGCTACCTCATTTTTGCTGGTCGAACCCCGGTAATCCCACTCTTTACACCAGCAGGGTTTATTCAATGGTTGTGGTAAGGTATCGCCATCTAAAGTCACTATTTTCATGCACTTGTACTCAGTAGTTTAATTAATCATGTGAGAATTCAGGCAAACAGTAATATTCCAGAGGGAAAATTAAGGTGCTTCCTGAATCGCATGGCATTTATTGACCAATCCTTGTTCAAATGATTGAGGGACAGGATGAAGGTCGTCGGTTTTTCCGGCTCGCGTCACACTTGAGCGAATATGATGGCCAATGAGGGCCGGAAGCGTTTTCGCCACGCCAATAATGGCGTCAAGATCGACCCCGGTGCGATACCCCATAAGATGCAACATATGAACCATATCTTCGGTGCTGACGTTACCACTGGCACCCGGTGCATAGGGGCAGCCGCCCAGCCCACCTAATGAGGCATCAAAACGGTCGATTCCAGCTGATAAAGCCGCCAGCGTATTGGCGAGCGCCATTCCCCGCGTATCATGGAAATGCAATGTGAACTGCAACTGAGGAAAATGGCTGCGTACCAGGCGGCAGATCTCCTCAACCTGCGAGGGATACGCCATGCCGGTGGTATCGCACAGCGTAATGCCGCGAACTTCTTTTTGCGCGAAGGTTTCAATAAGCCGTAATAGGGTGTTTTTCTCGACTTGCCCTTCCATCGGGCAACCAAAGGCAGTCGACAGGGAAAGATTAATCGCCACTCTGCTTCCGGCAAAAACCTTAATGACCTCGCTGAGTTGCAGCACTGAATCCTGGCGACGCATACGCAGATTGGTCATGTTATGAGTTTCGCTGGCAGACATGACTAGGTTGGCCTCATCAATGCCGCAATACAGTGCCCGCTCGGCGCCACGAAGGTTAGGGACCAATACGGTATATTCCACACCGGGTTGGCGCTTAATCCGTTTCATCACCTCTTCGGCATCCTTTAATGCTGGAATCGCTTTTGGAGAAGTGAACGATGTCGCTTCAATTTTGGCGAATCCGCACAGGCTTAGGGCATCAATAAATGCCGCTTTGTCATCCGTTTGGACAAATTGCGCCTCATTTTGCAAACCGTCGCGTGGAGCCACTTCCTGAATATAGATTTTTTTAGCTGATGTCATCATGTGACTCCCCTTAAATAATTCCGCGGCCGCGCAGGTCGCGCCGTATCGCATCGTCAAAGCCCAGTTCGGCTAACACTTCGTCAGTGTGTGCGCCTAGCTGTGGCGCTCTGGTTCGAACGTTTCCGGGCGTTGAGCTCAGTTTGGGGACAATACCCGGTAGCGTGACGGGGGTTCCGTCATCAAGGGTATCGGCGAGCAGCATATCTCGTGCCTGATAGTGAGGATCGCTGGCAATGTCGCTGGCATCATAAATTTTGCCGGCAGGAATTCCCCTTTCGTGCAGTGAAGCGAGTACCTCCGTCAACGTGAATTTCTCAGCCCATTGTGAGATCGCGGCATCTAACATACCGGCGTGTCTTGCTCGCCCATCGTTATGCGCAAAAGTGGGGTCTGCGGCGAGATCGGGACGATGAATAATTTCCATTAATCGCAAAAAAATAGAGTCGCCGTTGCCAGCAATCAGGGCGTACTTGCCATCTTTACAGCGATAGGCATTCGTTGGGGCAATACCTGGTAAGCTGCTGCCCGCAGGTTGGCGAATGGCACCGAAGACGGAATACTCCGGCAGCAGGCTCTCCATCATATTAAACACCGACTCGTAGAGCGCGACATCAACCTGTTGCCCGTTACCGCTGCGATCGCGGTGGCGTAAGGCCAGCAGAATACCAATGACGCCATGTAAGGCAGACAGAGAATCGCCAATCGAAATGCCTACCCGTACTGGCGTGCGGCCCGGTTCGCCAGATAAAAAACGCAAGCCTCCCATCGCTTCGCCAATCACCCCAAATCCTGGGCGATCGCGATAAGGGCCTGTTTGTCCGTATCCCGAGACGCTAAGAACGATAAGCCCGGGGTTGAGGGTATGCAGCGTTTCCCAACTCATACCCCATTTAGCGAGCGTGCCAGGGCGAAAGTTCTCAATCAGGATGTCTGCTTCTTTTAACAGAGATAACGCAACTTCCTGCCCCTCGGGCTGGCGTAAATCAAGCGTAACCGAGCGTTTGTTTCGCGACTGTACAGCCCACCAAACGGACGTTTCATTGTGAAGCATGCGCCATTTGCGCAGCGGATCGCCTTTTTCAGGCGGCTCTATTTTGATGACATCGGCACCAAACTCTGCCAGCATGCGTCCTGCCATCGGCCCGGCTATCAGCTGGCCCATTTCAATAACGCGTAATCCCTCTAAAGGTAATGACATATTTCCCCCTCAACCACATTTGCAACATGTAGTTAACATTAACGCAGGGGAGATAAATGAAAATTTCCTTTTATTCACCAACCCTTTCCCGTCAGGAAAGGGTTGGTGAATTTTGATTTCGGTAAATTATTATTATTTGCTGATAAATATAGTTTTTATTAAAGTCAGGATAATTCAGGCTTTCTCAATGGGTGATGGGAATCACAAAATGGCGCTGCCATTTATTTGACGGGACGCAAAAAATTAAGCAGTTTTTCCGCTTCTGGCTGAAGAGGGTTGACGGCATTGATGCCGATTTTAAGCGTTCTCTGGGCCCAGGGATCGGTCAGGGGGATAGCCACCAATTTCTGCCCATGCAGCGTATGGCTGATGGCGCCGGAGGGTAAAATACCTATACCTAGCTCGGCTTGAATCATGCGGCACAGGGCATCAAAGCTGGTGACTTGCATCGTGACTTTGAGAATTTTGCCCGCGCTAATAGCGGCATCCGATATCCGCCGCAGAAGAGAGCTTCCCTGATTGAGGCCAACATAGTCATAGCCCAGGGTTTCAGCAAAACTGATTGAGGGGAGGGTGGCGAGTGGATGCCTCGCAGGCACCAGAAGCACTAACCGATCCTGTCGATAAGGAAAGGTGCGGATGCCTGACGCGGCTACATTGTCAGCGAAGATACCAATATCCACGCTACCTGAATCAACCTGTTCAACAATATTTTCGCTTAACGCTTCCTCTAACAGAATACGCAATCTGGGATATTGACGATGAAAATTCGCCAGGTCTTGCGGCAGGAACTGGATCACCGCAGAAACGTTAGCCGCAACCCGAATATGCCCTAAAACCCCGGTTGAATAATCGCTAACCTCGCTTGCCATCTGATTGACGTTATCGAGAACTTTGCGAGCATGCCGGACCATGCCCTGGCCTGCGGCGGTGAGTTGCAGGCCGCGAGGTTGGCGAATAAACAGGCGGCAGTCAAAGTTCTTTTCCAGCTCTGCAATGCGCTTACTGGCGGCAGATAAGGTGATGTTGAACTGGCTGGCGGCTTTAGTCAGGCTGCCAGACTCAGCCGCCAGAAGAAAAAGCCGTAATGATTGAAGATCAAAATTACCAGGGTTCACCATTAGTTAAACCTTTTAATCTCGGACAGCTATGGATGGCAGCAAAGAGCTGGCTATGTATAGAAGAATTGCTCAACGCTGCGAACTTTAAGTGATATTCAGTAATTCAGCCTGTTATTGCAACACTTGCAGAGCGCTGGTCGGTCAGTGATGTGAGGATTTGGCGATTGAAGAGATGCGAGCTCACCACTGAGTTGCTTCAGGGGGGAGGTATTTGGTGTGGATATTTAATGGATATTTAACACACAGATAAAATAAACTAGCGCCCCGTTTCTATACGGCGCGCTATCTCAACGCTCAAGCTAATAAATTAACGTTATACCCCAGGGCTGCGTTAAATATCATCCGTGGTATGGTCAACGACAATTTCAAGCGTCTTACGAACGATGTCTATGGTGACGACATCAGTCGTGGATTCAATGGCCTCAATCAACCGCTGAATAATGGCTTTATTAGTAACATGTCCGTCAGTCGCAAGAATGCTGCGTATTACTGCTCCGAGTAATACGGCCTCATCAGCCAGCATATCGCCAGCGTTACGAAAATATGCGGTCAGTGCAGTGTTTGGCAGAGTGGCATAAATTTCTGATTTATGAAGCGTTATCTGGGTCATTTACTCTCACCATTATTGGGTTATGGGTTAATTGAGGCAGTCAGTGCTTTTTACTGCTGCCGCGCGCAAGGCTAGCGTCGAATAACGGATAAACATTATTATCTTGCTCAGTCCGACTCTCCCTGTTCCATCCCTTTTGCGCAGCAGTCAAATTACGGCGCGAGATGCCCAACCGCTGATTACGAATATCTGCAATCACGTCTGCGATAACCTCTCGCCGCTGCGCTGCGCTTTCTGTGGCTTCCATTATTTGCAGTCTTTCAATCAGGGACCGGGTGCTGATGGCCCCGTTATCGTAAAGGATTGATAAAACTGCTTCTCCAATCAGTTGATCGATTAATTGCTCTTTTTTACTTCGGTTCATAACTGCGTCTCTGCTTGCCAGTATGTTTCATCATCGAAACGTGGCATTAATTCAGCCCTCTCGTGTTGGAGGTGACTGAAGGTTGTCAGGCTTTCCTGTAGAGCCTGAAAGAATACTCCCGCCAATATTTTTTAATAAGTAGTCAATTGTGCTCACTGAACCGTGGAGCTTAACGGTCAAAAAGCAGGCCAATTAAAGTATGGTAATGGCGCTCTTCTTCCGCATCGGAGGCTTCCTCTACCCGACGCAGCAATTTGGTGCAGATGGCTTTGCGGTTCAGGCTGCGTCCATCGCTCAGGATTTCAACCACAATTTGCCCCAGCGTCTCCTGCTGTGAAGGCAGAACAGCTCTGGAAAAATAGCGTGTGATGGCATTGGCTGTATCGGGAACATAGTTGTTCTGTCGCATCAGTCACTCCTGTAAACATGCAGTCATCAGTAAATGTACAAATAAAGTTATACAATGATTAAAAACTTGTACATACAAAAATGAACAGAATTATCTTAAATCTTAAACAATAAATGCTATTCATTTAATTTCAGTTACTTATTCATTGATCCTGAGCGAGTTAGTGAAATTTATTGTACAGGTTTTGCTTTTGTTACCTTACGCATGGCCACAAAGTTGTTTGTACAGGTGTATAGGTATGCATTTATTGTTAATAACTTATTAATTTTAATCGCCTTGAAAGGTGGGGTTTGGTTACTCATCTGCTACTGTATATGCTTACATAGCCCTCTGGTGGAACCAGCATGCTCACAACCATCATTTACCGCAGCCATATTTGTCATAACGTACCGTTTCAGTCGGTTACGGCCATGGTGGCAGATGCAAAAGTTAAAAATAACCAGGCCGACGTCACGGGAATTCTGCTGTTTAACGGCACGCACTTTTTTCAGCTGATTGAAGGTCCGCAAGAGAGTGTTGAGACGCTGTACCAGCATATTTGCCAGGATAAGCGCCACTACAACATTGTTGAACTGCTCTGTGACTATGCTCCCGCGCGGCGCTTTGGCAAGACAGGAATGGAACTCTTTGATTTAAGAGAATATAGCGGAAACGAGGTGCTGCAGGCCGTGCTCGACAAAGGGACAAGCAAGTACCGGCTCATTTATAACGATCGCGCGTTAAAGTTTTTGCGTACCTTTGTTGAAGCAACGGAAAAAGAAAACTATTTTGAAATTCCGCCCGCGGATTCCTGGGTCTTTATTGCCGATGGCAAGGGGACTCAGAGCGCTGCGGCTGTTCCTGATAACGCCCCCGATTGTTGTTTCGCATTCCAGCCGATGGTTGACCCCTTTGCGCAGAAAATTTTGTCTACCGAGGCGTTGTTGCGCACTCCGGGCGGGGATTCAACCGCGGCCTATTTTGCGGGCTTAACCGGTAACGCGCTTTATGAGGCGGACCTCAATAGCAAAAAAGTGGCCTTTGCGATGGCAAGCGCGCTCGGACTCGGCGAACGATCTGTTTCGGTAAATCTGTTCCCCATGACGTTGGTCATCATCCCTGATGCGGTTGATATTTTGCTCAGAGAAATTGAAAGCCATGGCCTGGTACCGGAACAGGTCACCGTAGAGTTTACGGAAAGCGAGGTTATTTCACGCATAGATGAATTTACCGGGGCCATCAGGCAACTGAAGGCGGCGGGGATTAGCGTGGCGATAGACCACTTTGGCGCCGGTTTTGGTGGGCTGTTGTTGCTGACTCAATTTCAGCCGGACAGCATTAAAATCAACCGTGAGCTGATTAAAGACGTTCACAAAAGCGGCCCGCGACAGGCTATTATCCAGGCCATTATCAAATGTTGTGCCTCGCTGCACATCTCCATTTCAGCGGTGGGAGTGGAAAAGGCCGAGGAGTGGATGTGGCTGGAGTCCGCCGGAATCACGCAGTTTCAGGGCAACTTATTTGCCCGCGCCCAGCTCAGCGGCATTGCCCCCGTGGCCTGGCCTGAAAGGAGAGGCGATCTCTGATCCAGGTTGTACAATATGAAAAAATAAGTTGTACAACCTGCGCGGAGTCGTTAGTTTCGGGATGGATGTTTAAAACTGACTACGGGCAATGAATGACTTTATACAGTATCGGTGAAGTTGCCGAACGATGCGCAATTAACCCCGTTACGTTACGGGCATGGCAGCGTCGCTACGGATTACTCAAACCTCAGCGCAGCGAGGGCGGGCATCGACAGTTTGATGACGAAGATATCCTGCGTATCGAAGAGATTAAGCGCCTGATAAAAAGCGGAGTGTCCGTAGGTAAAGTCAAAGCATTGCTGGAAGCGAGCCAGCTGGCAACGGATGGCAATGAACCCTGGCGCTCGCAGCAAGAGGAGGTGATGACCGTTCTGCGTCTTGTACAACCGGCTAAACTGCGCGCAAAAATTGCCTCTTTAGGGCGTGAGATCCCGGTTGATACCCTGATTGATGATATTTTTATCCCGGTACGTCAGTGCCTTAGCCTGGATAAAAATACCTCGCTGGCAATGATAAGCCTGCTTGATGGTTTGCTGATTGACTATGCTGTCCAGTGCCTGGTGATTGCACGCAACACGCCGCAGGGCAATGAAGAGAAAGAGACTTTACTGATTGGCTGGGAAAGCGATGACAGAGCCCGCCTGTGGCTGGAAGCGTGGCGCCTTTCACAACAGGGCTGGCGTCCTGTGGTGCTGGCCGATCCTCTGGACTTACCTCGTCCGGAGTTATTTCCCGGCCAGCATATCTTTATATGGACAGGTAAGGCGTTAACTTTGCGCCAGCAAGAGCAGCTGGAACACTGGCGCAAGCAAGGTTTTGCCGTTAAGTTTCATGCGGGTTAGCGGCGAGAATAGCTTTCCTGTGATGAATGTGTGGTGTTTCAAACCTCAGAGAAGGGTTCCTTTAGCAACATCATTCGGAAGCCGCCTTGAGTGACGGGATAGCGCAGGGGCTGTTTCAGGGGTGCGAATCGCGCACCATGTTGAAATGACCCCTAACGCCGAGAACAAAAGCGCCGGGCCAATCCAGCCAATCACCCCATACATTCCCGTTGCGATAAAGGGAAGCAACCCCGCCAGGACTGAAGCGCCGTTATAACCCAACGAAATACCCGAGGAACGAAGGTGGGCGGGAAATTGCTCAGAGAACCAGCTTGCCTCAACGGCGAAGATAGGATCATGGCTGAAGAGTAAAGAGAGGCTTACCGCAACAATCACCATCATCACGGCGCCGGTGTTAATCAGCATAAACAGCGGAATGCCGAACAAAATAGTAAAGATGGCGCCCATCAGGAAGATATTACGGCGGCCAAATTTATCACTCAGCGCGCCATAAATCAGGTGGCTTCCTAAGCCGATGGCTGACCCCACCAGCGTGCCCCACAGCACATGGCGAGTGTCCGTTATTTCGGCAAGAACCACGTAAGAAAGCATAAAGCTGGTGGTGATATAGTAGCCTCCCGTTTCTGCCAGACGTAGCCCCATAATTCTGAGTATCATGCGCCAGTCGCTACGAATCACCTCGAGAGCCGGTTGCTTAACAATTTGGTTTTGTTGTTTGGCTTTTTCAAACTCAGGCGACTCCGCAACGCTCATTCGAATGAAGATTCCGATAGCCACCATGATAAAGGAGAGCAGAAATGGCACTCTCCATACCCAGTTGCCTTCAAACAGGGCATCCGACAGGAGAAACGCACCGTTAGCCAACAATAATCCAAGCGGGATCCCCAGCTGCGGTATTGCGCCGTACAAGCCACGCTTATGTTTTGGCGCATGCTCAAACGCCATTAACACCGCGCCGCCCCATTCAGCACCAAAGCCAATTCCCTGGATCATGCGTAAAAGTATCAGCATGATGGGTGCCCATACGCCCGCTTGTTCAAATGTGGGCAACGCGCCAATTAATACGGTTGCGGCCCCCATCGCGATCAGCGACCAAAACAGTACCGCTTTGCGTCCATAGCGATCGCCAAAGTGGCCGGCCAGATACCCGCCAAAAGGGCGCATAAGAAAGCCAACCGCCAGGGTGGCGAAGGCGGCAAGGATACCGATAATCGGTTCTTCCGTATGAAAAAAGATCTTGCCAAACCAGGCGGCAGCGGCGGTGCCGTAAATAAAAAAATCATAGCTTTCGACGGCGGAGCCGATCATCGAGGCAATCGAAACTTTCACCGGATTATTTCCAGCATTTGTCGGTACAGAAGGCGTAGTCATGTCTTACCCCGTTGTTATGTTTTTGGGTTGCACAAGTTTAAGCGTGATTATTGTTGCCAGGTTTCTATCACCCTGCTGTCATCACGCAGGCCTAACCCCGCTTGTGCTGCAGCAAGAAAACGAGCATGTGCGACCTGTAAGAGCGGTACCTCTGCGTGGTGTGCGGCCGCAGCTTCTGAGACCAACCCGCTGTCTTTCACAAAAATATTGATGGCGCTGGAAACCTCAACATCGGTTGCCTGTAGCATACGTGGCCCACGGTCTGAGAGCATCCAGGAGCCGGCGGCACCGGCTTTAATCAATGGCAGTACCTGGGCCGGATCGAGCCCCAGTGTGGCCGCAAGATTTAAGGCTTCGGCTGCCGCCACAATATGCACGGAACACAGATGCTGATTAATCACTTTAATACTTTGGCCTGCGCCAACCTGGTTACTGATGACGCTGATGGTTCCCATCGCGTTCAGTACCGATTCAACGTGGCTGATAGCCTGCGCATCGCCGGCGGCAAAAATAACCAGCTCTCCGGTGCTGGCCCGAGCGGTCCCGCCGGTCACTGGCGCATCAATGACCGTGGCGCCTGCCTGCTGCAAACGGGTGTGGGCAAGTTTTACCGCTTCAGGACCTACCGTGGACATAATCACCCAATACTGCCCTGAAACCTGTGGTAATGCTTCACTGACTAACGTCTCCAGCTGATTGGGCGTGGCAACCATAACAATAACTACCTCGGCAGCCACGGTTTGCGAGAACTGCTCGACCGCTTCAATACCCTGTTGCAGCGCCCGCTGCCGTGAGGCCTGTGCGATATCAACACCTAAAACCCGGTGTCCCGCTTGATGAATCTGAACTGCCATCGGTAAACCAATCGCACCGAGACCGACAAAAATAACATTCATATAATTTCTCCGGTTATCCCAGCCAGTGTTTGATGGCGTTAACCATCGCCAGCGTGGAGATGCCATAACGATCGTGCAAAGTGGGCAGGGCGCCTGCGGCAAGAAACTCGTCGGGCAACCCAATATGTCGAAAAGCTGGCATGACCTGCGCATGCATCAGCGAGGTGGCTACTGCTTCTCCCAACCCGCCAATCACGCTGTGATTTTCCACTACCACCACCAGACGTCCGGCTTGCCGGCACTCTTCAATAATGGTGGCGTAATCAAGGGGTTTGATGGTCGCGACGTGCAACACTGCGGCATGAATATTCTCTTTTGCGAGTTCTTTGGCCGTCTCCAGCGCACGCATGGTCATAATGCCGCTGGATATCAGCAGTACATCAGCGCCGTCCTGCAGCAGTTTGGCTTTACCCAGCTCAAACTGATAATCATATTCATCCAGCACCAGCGGCACTTTGCCGCGCAGTAAACGCATATACACCGGACCATGATGCGCGGCGATGGCGGCCACGGCTTGTTCGGTATCCAGCGCATCGCAAGGATCGACAACCGTCATATTCGGGATGCTGCGCATCAAAGCCAGATCCTCCGTGGCCTGGTGACTCGGCCCGTAACCCGTGGTGAGGCCGGGCAATGCTGCGCAAATTTTGACGTTGAGATTTTCTTCCGCAATCACCTGATGAATAAAGTCGTAGGCGCGACGCGTGGCGAAGACCGCATAAGTTGTGGCGAAAGGAACCATCCCTTCTTTTGCCATACCGCCTGCTGCCGCCATTAATAATTGCTCTGCCATACCCATCTGAAAGAAACGATCGGGGAAGGCCTGGGAAAAAATATGCAGATCCGTGTATTTGGATAAGTCGGCGGTTAATCCCATAATCTGAGGCTGATGCCGTGCGGCATTAACCAGAGCATGGCCAAAGGGGGCCGGGAGAGTTTTCTGCCCTTCAGCAGCAATGGAAGCAATCATCGCTGATGTGGTTAAACGTGGTTTTTTATCAACGGTCTGGCTCATTTCCCTTCCTCCTGATAGCTATCCAGAATCCTGATGGCCTGCTGCCATTCGTCGGGCTCAACGCGAATAAAATGGTTTTTTTCACGCGCTTCCAGGAACGGAACGCCTTTCCCCATTAAGGTATCAAGCAGGATCACGCGTGGTTTGGGTTCAGCCAGCGTGCGGGCCAGGTCAAAGGCATTTTTCACCGCTGCGATGTCGTTGCCATCCACCCGCTGTACATGCCAGCCAAAAGCCTGCCATTTGTCAGCTAAGGGTTCGAAGCCAAGGATTTTTTGCGCAGGGCCGTCCGCCTGCTGCTGGTTGATATCCACAAGCGTAATCAGGTTGCCCAGCTGATGATGCGCCGCCCCCATTGCGGCCTCCCAGGTTGAGCCTTCATCAAGCTCACCATCCGACATGGAGTTGTAGACAAAGGCATCGTTATTCTTGTGGCGCAATGCCAGCGCCATGCCAACCGCAATGGCAAGCCCCTGGCCGAGTGAACCGCCGGAAATCTCCATGGCAGGGGTGTAGGTTGCCATACCCGACATCGGCAAACGGCTGTCATCCGCACCATAAGTTTCCAGCTCGCTTTCGGGGATAATCCCGGCCTCAATCAGCGCTGCATAGAGTGCGATAGCGTAATGGCCGTGCGAGAGCAAAAAACGATCGCGGCCTTCCCATTCCGGTGATCCCGGGCGATAGCGCAGCGCATAGCACCAGGCAACGGCCAGCATATCGGCCAGACCCAGAGCCTGCCCGATATAGCCCTGACCCTGGACTTCCCCCATACGTAACGCAAAGCGACGAATACGGTAAGCGTGGTGCGCCAGCTTTGCCTGCTCCTTTTCAACAGCCCACTCTGGCTGTGTACATAGACTCATTGCTCTGTTCCTCTCAGGTTAAAAAAGATGGCAGAGGTCATCACGAAATGTTGTTTCGCCATAGCGGGTGATGCCATATTCGTTCGTATCATTCATCTCAATAGATATGAGCAACGTTGGTTACTGGCTATCGTTATTCAGGAGATGCCGTTTTCTGCCGGTTCCATATAAGTTAGGCAGTGAAAGTGATGAGCGACAAAAGCATTTCTCACAACAACTGTTGAACAGGATTCACTAATGTCATTGTTGAAAAGAGCACCTTTAACACTGCTGCGTGCATTTGAAGCCGCAGGGCGAACCGGCGCATTTGCGGCGGCTGCCAGGGAGCTGGATTTGTCACCCAGCGCGATTAGCCATGCCATTCGTAAATTAGAGGAGATACTTGAGACGCGTCTGTTTCAGCGCAGCACGCGCGAAATTGTCTTAACCAAAGAAGGGCTGATTTTACTGGAGCATATCCAGCGTGGCTTTGAGGAGATGCAGCGCGGGCTCGCGCTGGTGACGGCCGATGAATCCCGCCCACTGCGGTTACATACGGCACCGAGTTTTGCGCATCAGTGGCTATTACCGCGGCTGGGCAACTTCATTAAGACCCATCCACAGATTGATTTACGCCTTTCAGCGAGTACGGAATATGCGCACTTTGAACAGGATGATTACGATCTCGACATTGTGTATGGCGAACCGCGCCATTCGCCTTATGAAAAAATACCTTTAGCTGTCGAAGAGTTAACGCCGCTGTGTTCCCCGGCCCTGGCTGAGAACATCCGCAAGCCTGAAGATCTTTATCAACAGATGCTTATTCAATGTGATGTGCAGCTGTATCAATGGAAGGGCTGGTTTGAGGCCAATGATTTAACACCCCCGAAAAACTACGGGCTGCGTTTTGATCGTAGCTTCATGGCGATTGCTGCGGCAGTCGATGGGCTTGGCGTGGTGCTGGAATCAAAACTGCTGGCGGAACGCGAACTGGCCTGCGGCAAGCTGGTTTGCCCGTTAAAAGAGACCACCAGGGAAATTCATTACATCGGCCATTACCTGGTCTTTCCACGGCATCAGCACAAACATGTTGCGCTGGATATATTTAAAGACTGGTTACTGGGGCAGCTTAACCTGGCGCAGTTACGTTGAACAGCGTCACATTTTCCGGCTGTTTCCGCTAACCAACGCGCGCAGGGGAAAGCTATTTGATGCGATGCGTTTCACAGAATATTTTAACGCTGGTGACAGAAAAGCCTTCACTCAGGGGGCTGTGGCGAGGCCCGCCACAGCAGGGAGATAACCATCGGCCAGGCGGCGTTGGCCGGAGGTTAATTCACTAAACGGGTTGAGCGGTGAAAGCTATCATGTCACGTATCACGGCCTGACGGTCAAATTGAGGATCCGGATGGATCTCGCTTTCACCCACGCGCAGCGAATCTTGCCAGATCCTGTGGCAGCGATCGCGGCGGCGCAGATAAAATCGCTCCAGCGCCTGCGTCACCTGTTCACCGTGCTGCAACTCTTCCGCCAGCACTAAGGCATCTTCAATCGCCATGCCCGCGCCCTGGCCCAGGTGGGGCGTGGTGGCGTGTACCGCATCGCCAATCAACACCACCCGGTTGTCATACCAGGGGGCGTCGACAAATAACTCTTCCAGCGGTTTATAAACCACCTCGTCGTTATGGGTGATTTGCGCGCGTAATTCCCCAATCAGCCCCTCGCGGTTTGGCATGCGCTGCTGCATTTGCTGCGCCAGTTGATGATGAGCAATATGGGGATTACCAGGCTCGCTGGAAGTGACGAACAGATACATCAGATTTTCTGCCAGCGGAACCAGACCACAATTAAAGTCCTGATCCACAAAGCACATCAGATGGTCGACCAGCGGCAGTCTGGGGAAGTTATAGCGCCAGACGCCTTGTCCGGTGAAGCGCGGCTGGTAGCGGTCACCATAGATAAACTGGCGCATCTTTGAGTAAATACCATCCGCGCCGATAAGCAGATCGTATTCGCCGCATGTGCCGTCGCTAAGCGTGACCTGTACGCTGGTTTCATCCTGCGTAAGCGAGACGACGGTTTTCCCGGTGCTAATCTGTGCCCCCAGCTCTTTGGCCGTGTCGCACAGAACCTGATGTAACGCCAGACGCGAAATGCCCACATTCGCGGGGAATTTTTCACCCGCAAGGCGCTGGCCCGGGAATTTAGCGAGCTGTTTTCCATCAGGCGTGTGAATGGAAACACTGTCAAATGGCCAGGCGGCATCCAGGTAGCGCTCCAGCACGCCAAGACGCTGCATTTCGCGTACTACGTTGTTTTGTTGAATAATGCCGACGCCGTACACCCGCCAGCTTGCCTGGATCTCTACCAGATCCACCTCAATACCGGCTCGCCTGAGCGCGATAGCGGAGCACAATCCACCAATCCCACCCCCCACAATAAGTACTTTTCTGCTGGCCATGCTTTTTTCTCTTTTAAGTGCACAAGTAGCAGTGAGCGTAGAGAGGTTTGTTCAGCGAAACTAATCACGAAGTAAGATGATCGTTATCGCAAAAAAAGATATTGGTTGCTCAGTGGTGAATTAAAGGTTGCGTGAATGTTAATTTATCGATCTAGGATAGGGGCATGATTATCACCAGGGCTGCCAAAAATGCGTTATCAGCACCTCGATCTTAATTTATTAGTCGCACTTGATGTTTTACTGGACGAGCAAAATATTACCCGTGCCGCAGGGCGGTTGCATATGACCCAGTCCGCAACCAGCGGGGTGCTCAACCGCTTGCGCAACTATTTTGATGACGATCTCCTGACCCAGGTGGGCAGGAAAATGATGCCAACCCCGTTAGCCAGAGAGCTACAGGATCCCGTTCGTGAGATCCTGTTCAAAATTCAGACCTCTATCGCCCGTCGCCCGATGGATGAGCCCGCGACCAGCAAGCGCCACTTTCGCATTATGGCTTCCGATTATGTGATAAACGTCATGCTTAAAGATGTACTACGCGGGGTGCATCAGCATGCCCCGCATATCACCTTTGAGTTCTTTGCCCCTGACCATCAGGCCTCCGGCATGCTTAACCGCGGGGAGCTGGATATTATGATCGCCCCGGAGCGATTTATGGTGGCCGATCAGCCTGCCGAACTGCTGTTTGAAGAGCAGTTTGTCTGCGTGGTATGGGACGAAAATCCTGAAATAGGGCATACCCTGACCATCGAGGACTGGAAACGCCTCGGGCACGTTGCGGTTGTTTTTGGCCGTGAAAGGTACCCCGGACTTGAGCAAAATCTGTTTTCCGAGGCCGGGCTAAGCCGTCGCCTGGAAGTGGTGGCGCACAGCTATCACTCTTTACCGCTGCTGCTGCTGGGGACCTGCCGAATCGCCACGATGCACCGCAGACTTGCCGCACAGTACGCCATGCTGCTGCCGCTGCGTATTTACCCTGTTCCGGTGGACTTACCCGTCATGCGCGAATTTATCGGCTGGCATCGTAGCTTAAATAGCGACCCGATTTTTAGCTGGCTGAAAGAAAAAATTATCGTCGGCGCCCTCTGATTTCCCCATGCCCCGGCTTGCGGGCCTGCCAGCTATCATCTTCCCCGATACCTGGCATCCTGACACGTGATTAGTCGCTGCTTTCTCCTTATGTGAGAGTGGCTGTGGTACAGAACGACCTGTCTGGCGTCGTTTCTGATGCAGGCGACTGACCGTTAAAGGATAAAAATATGTTTCGCTATTTCCCTAAT
Source organism: Buttiauxella warmboldiae (assembly GCF_003818135.1). GTDB lineage: Bacteria > Pseudomonadota > Gammaproteobacteria > Enterobacterales > Enterobacteriaceae > Buttiauxella > Buttiauxella warmboldiae. Next base: position 111,113 of record NZ_RPOH01000010.1, read on the forward strand.
AATTACGTCTGGAATCTTTCGGTGGACTTGTCCATTGAAATGGGCGCGCGCCTCGGTGAAATTGAGGAAATGTGCGCCCCTTTACTGGCGGCTTCTGAAGCTTCCGATGGGCAGGGCACCCGCGCCTTTCGGGAAAGCTGGTCGAAAATGGCCGATAAACTTTGTGCGCTGGCGCAGGAAGATGAAACGCGAGGGCATCTTTTTTCTGCCGGTGAAAAGTATCTGAGGGCTGCTAATTACTACCTCACCTGCGAACGTCTTCAGGCGCATGGCGCAGCGGGTCGCGAGGCGTTATACCAGCGTTTTCTTGAGGTGTTTTCACTTGGCTGCCGGTACAGCGCAGCCAATTGTGAACGCGTTGAAATCCCCTATGAAGGCAAGTTGCTCTCAGCGTTGTACGTTCGCGCGCAGGGCGCGGCTGCCCGTGCCCCTTTGCTGGTGCAGGTGAATGGGCTGGACTCAACAAAAGAGCTTAAATACCTCATCGGCCTGCCGCAGTGGCTGGCAAAGCGTGGCGTCTCATCGCTGATTGTCGATCAGCCCGGCACGGGGGAAGCACTGCGTTTGCACGCGATGAAAGCGCGTTATGACAGCGAGCACTGGGCTTCACGTATCGTTGATTGGCTGGAGCAGCACCCGGAAGTCGATCCGCAGCGTATCGGTATGGAAGGCGTTTCATTAGGTGGATATTACTGCCCCCGGGCGGTGGCGTTCGAGCCGCGTTTTGCCTGCGGCGTGGTCTGGGGAGCTAACCATGACTGGCGAGATGTCCAGCAGCGCCGCCGGGACAAAGAGGGCAGCTTCCCGGTGCCGCATTACTGGGAACATGTGCGCTGGGTCTGGGGAGGGGAAGATATAGACGACTTTATGCGTATTGCGCAAAACGTACATCTCGACGGCATCCTGGACCGCATCACGGTGCCATTCCTTGTGACTCATGGGGAAAAGGATGCGCAAATTCCGCTGAAATGGGCGCACAGAACCTATGAACAGCTGGTAAACAGCCCGCGGCGTGAGCTGAAAATTTTCACCCAAAGGGAAGGCGGCGTTCAGCACTCAAGTTTTGATAACTCCATTAATGCGGGTCATTACATTGCCGATTGGGTCGCAGAGATCCTCGGGGGGCAACTGGCTCCAAACGATCAACTCAGGAGTAAATAATGAAGATTATTGGCCCGGATTATCTGGTGTTTGGCGTTGATGATGTAGAAGGTTGCCGCCGTTTTTTACTGGACTACGGCTTGCTGGAAGGTAAAGAACATTATTATTCGGCGCTGGACGGCACGGGAATTGTCCTGCGGGAACGCAACGATCCGTCGTTGCCTGCCGCGCTTGAAAGCGGCAGCCAGCTACGCGAAACGGTCTACGGCGTGGCGGATGAAGCAACGCTTGAAGCTATTGCCGCAGAACTGCGTAAAGACCGTGATGTCAGTTTTGATGATGACGGCGTATTACGCTGCTTTGATGATATGGGATTTGCCCTTGGGTTTCGCGTCACGCAACGCAAAACCATCGCGCTTGCCGCCGAAAAGGTTAATGCCCCCGGGGATGAAGAACGTCGGGCGATAAACCATACCGGCGCCAGTGAAGAGATGAATGCGCAACCGCGCTCTTTATCCCACGTGGTCTATTTTGTTCCTGACTCCGCCCGGGCAGAGGCATTTTATAGCCGGTTAGGGTTTATCTGTACCGACCGTTTTACCCACGTGGGGCCATTTTTACGCCCGGCTGGCACCCTCGACCATCACACGCTATTCCTGATTCAGGCGCCAGCTTTTATGACGGGGATTGAACATTTTACCTTCCATCTTGGCGGCCCGACCGAGCTGATGATGGCGGGGTCGCGCTTTGTCCAGAAAGGCTATCAAAGTTTCTGGGGGCCGGGCCGCCACCGGCTGGGATCAAACTGGTTCTGGTATTTCAACAGCCCATTCGGCTGCCACATTGAGTATGACGCCGACATGGATCTCCACGATAACGACTGGCAACCCCGTGAAGCCATGCCCGGCGCGGATAACTCGCAGTACTTCCTGCTAGCCCCGCGTGAAAAATGGGCGCCAGGCCCTGACGATGCACGCGCATAAATGAGTCAATCCATTCCGTTATGCCTTGCTGACAGCTTACGGGAAGGGCAGGCGCGTGGTTTTGACCCAGATAACAGCGGGCAGGCGACAGTGATTGCGCTGCGCTACAGAGGGGAGATCTTTCTGTGGCGCAACGTTTGCCCGCATCTTGGAACCCCAATGAACTGGCGGCGAGATGCGTTTATGGATCCTGCTGGCGAAAAGCTGGTGTGCTTTGCCCACGGTGCCATTTTTGAGCCGGACAGCGGCTTATGCATTCAGGGCGCCTGCCTGGGGCAACGCCTGACGGAACTCAACGGCTATATCGACGCCCGGGGATGGCTGATGCTGACAGAGAGTGACAAGTATGAAACTGGCAACGCGAAATAATGGCGAGCGGGATGGCCTGCTGGTTGTGGTCTCCCGGAATTTACAGCACATTGCTGATGCTGACGACATCGTGGGCACGCTGCAACAGGCGATTGAAAACTGGGATAGCGTCAGCCCCGAGTTAAACGAGAGGTACCAGGCGCTGAATGATAACCGCTGGCCTGCGGTACAGCCTTTTGATGCCAGAAAACTCTTAGCGCCGCTGCCCCGGGCATGGCAGTGGCTCGATGGTTCCGCTTTTCTGCGTCATGGCGAGCGCATGCAACAGGCGTTTAATTTACCCCCTATTGAGGGTGCCGAGCGTACTCCGTTGATGTATCAGGGGAGCGGTGACGACTTTTTGGCTCCCCATGACGATATTCCCTGGCGTAATGCTGCCGACGGCCTCGATTTTGAAGGTGAATTTGCCGTGCTGGTTGATGATGTGCCACAAGGGTGCGGCGCGCAGCAGGCGCTGGCGCATATCCGGCTTATTTTGCAGCTTAACGATATTAGCCTGCGCGCATTCGCGCCACGGGAAATGAAAACCGGCTTTGGGTTTATTCAGGCCAAGCCCTCTTCCTCTTTTGCCCCGGTGGCGGTGACGCCTGATGAGCTGGGCGACGCCTGGCGGGCAGGGCGCGTGCATTTACCGCTGAATATTGAGCGTAACGGCGTGCGCGTCGGGCGCCAGGAGGGGGGCGAGATGTACTTCCACTTTGGCGAGCTGATCGCTCATGCCGCGATGACCCGTCGCCTGCGTAGCGGAACGCTGGTGGGTTCCGGTACGGTGGCCGGTGCCGATACAGCCGCCGGGGCCAGCTGCATTGCCGAAATGCGCGCGCTGGAAATGCTGGCCCACGGTGAACCCCGCACTCCTTTTTTACAGCCAGGAGAATGGGTTCGAATGGAAGCCTGCACGCGGCAGGGGCTACCTCTGTTTGGCGCTATCGAACAGCAGGTCGTTAAGTCAGATAAATTTGAGGAGTAGCTGATGAATCTTTTGCAAGGCCGTCGTCTTATCGATCTCTCCGTTACGCTGGACAATAACCCCTGGACCGACCCGCCGCCGCTGCTGCCCAAAATCGAATACACCGATCACCAACAGGGCTGGCCGGAAATGGCGGCGATGTTTCCGGGGCTTGAAAAACACCAGATGCCGGGTCAGGAAGCCTGGGCTTCCGAGCGGCTACAGGTCACACCGCATAACGGTACGCATATGGATGCCCCCTGGCACTACAGTTCGACAACCAACGGTGGCGAACCCGCTTTTGGCATTGATGAATTGCCCCTTGAGTGGTGTATGCGGCCCGGGGTGAAGCTTGATTTTCGCGCTGTGCCAGATGGTCAAATCCTTCAGCCGGCTGACCTGCAAAATGCGCTGCTACGAATAGGCTATACCCTGGCTCCGCTGGATATTGTGTTAATCAACACCGCAGCCGGGGCGCGCTACGGCCAGCAAGATTATCTTCAGCGCGGATGCGGCATCGGGCGCGAGGCGACACTCTGGCTGCTTGACCAGGGGGTGAGAGTCGTGGGAACGGACGCCTGGAGCTGGGATGCGCCATTTAGTTTTACGCGGGAGCGTTTTCGCGAAAGCGGTGACGCATCGCTTATCTGGGAAGGACACAAAGCGGGCCGCGATATCGCCTATGGCCAAATGGAAAAGCTCAGTAACCTTGAACTGCTGCCCGATTATGGATTCTGGATCAGCTGCTTCCCTTACAAAATACGCCGGGCTTCCGCAGGTTTTATCCGCGCTGTCGCCATCGTTGAGGAGGCTTAGCCATGGCCGGGCTGGATAAGCGTGTTGCCAGTTATGCCATGGCCCTTGAAGGGCTAAGGGACGGCATGACGGTTCTTGCTGGCGGGTTTGGACTGTGTGGCATCCCTGAAAATCTGATTGCGGAAATTCGCCGTCGCCAGGTACGCAACCTGACCGTGGTCTCCAACAACTGCGGCATTGACGGTTTTGGGCTTGGGTTACTGCTGGAAAACCGGCAGATCCGTAAAATGATCGCTTCTTATGTGGGCGAAAACGCGCTGTTTGAGAAGCAGCTGCTGAGTGGGGAGCTGGAAGTTGAGCTGAAACCCCAGGGCTCGCTGGCTGAAAAACTGCGGGCGGGAGGGGCGGGGATCCCGGCGTTTTATACCGCCACAGGCTACGGCACGCCGGTGGCGGAAGGCAAAGAAACCCGGCAATTTGGCGCTCGCCATTACCTTCTCGAACCAGCAATACAGGGGGATTTTGCCATTATCAAAGGCTGGAAAGCTGACTGGTACGGCAACATTATCTATCGTCATACCGCCCAGAATTTTAACCCGCTGATGGCGACGGCGGCACGCATTACCGTGGCTGAGGTTGAGGAGATTGTCCCTCCAGGCGAGCTTGATCCTGCGCATATCCATACGCCGGGGATTTATGTGCACCGTCTTATTCAGGGGCACTTTGAAAAACGCATTGAAAAAAAGACGCTTTTACAAGGAGCTGCCGATGCTGACTCGTGAACAAATGGCGCAGCGCGTGGCGCGCGAATTGCAGGATGGGGATTACGTCAACCTGGGGATTGGTATTCCGACGCTGGTGGCGAACTATGTGCCGCAGGGGATCTCGGTGATGCTGCAGTCGGAAAATGGGTTATTAGGAATGGGCGGGTTTCCCGAGCCTGAGCAACTGGATGCCGATATGATAAATGCGGGCAAGCAGACGGTGACCGCCTGTGCGGGAGCGGCGATTTTCGACTCGGCACAGTCGTTCGCCATGATCCGTGGAGGACATGTCGACCTGACCGTTTTGGGCGCTTTCGAGGTTGATGTGCAGGGTAACGTCGCCTCGTGGATGATTCCGGATAAGCTGGTGAAAGGGATGGGAGGGGCGATGGATTTGGTCGCCGGTGCTCAAAATATCATTGTTACCATGACTCATGCCGCTAAATCCGGTGAATCAAAGCTGTTAAAGCGCTGCACGCTGCCGCTTACCGGCGCGGGCTGCATTCAAAAAGTCCTGACCGATCTGGCGTGGCTGGAAATAGAAGGGGGCTGTTTTATTCTGCGCGAACGCGCGCCCGGCGTCAGCGTTGAGGAAATTATTGCCAAAACAGCCGGGCCTTTACGGGTACCGGACTATGTTCCAGAAATGCAGTTCTGAGCGCGGCTAACAGGCCGCGCGGTTTTCAGAAGGCGATAAAGGTATTGAGCCAAAGCTGTGAGATATCCATAGTATTTTCACTTAACAGCGAGCGCTTCCAGGAAAAATAGGCACCATAACGCGGTGTTCCCCAACCCAATTGTGGCCCCAGCGTCAGTTCGTTAATGCGGTTTCCATTGGCACCGACTGAACGATTGTGCTGCTTATCATCGCTTATCTGGCTATGCCAGAATCCACTGACGCCGACGAAAAATCCCTGAGCAAAATAGTAGTTTGCCGAGTACTCAAGATTGGTCTCAATACCGGATTGATAGTCGGTATCTTCGTTGCGGGTGTTATACACAATTTTTGCCAGACCGCTGATATCAACATCCCGGCGTGGATACCACGTCCATGCCCATGAAGCCTGGATGCCCCAGTAGTTTCTGCCGTTATTTGCCAGCCGGTTCTTGTCATACTCGCCGGTTGGCGCGGTCACCAGCAGGGCAAAAATGTCGTTATAGGCGCCGAAGTGGCGCCCGAGCGAGGGGCCAAAGGTTATATCGCTTAAACCCGATGACGTGGATTTATCCATATAGTCCATATCCAGGCTGGTGCGCGTATAAACAAAGTTAGCCTCGAAAGCCAGATTGCCCGCCTCAATCAGGCCCGGGTCCGCTACGTGTAACAAGCGAAAGGCATGGGCCTGAGTCGCCATCGTCATTCCCATGCCGTTATCGTTGCCGTGCTCGTCTCGCGCACTAAACCCGTTGACCCAGGCGTTGTAGTTGTAAAGGTAATTTCCCGCGGGCATCAGCAGGCCGGGGAGCATAGATTGTACGCCTACGGGAACCACCGAACCGCCATTTTCCGTGGCGTAGGAGGCAGCAGGCAAACACCACAACAGGGCTACAGATAGTGCGCCGCAAGCACGACAACTTCTCATTTTTATTCTCCACTGTGACAGGTAACGTGTTGAATAAAATGTAGCCATTGCCGTTGAGATCAATGATTGCGGCTGCAGATAGCGACTATCCGGCAGAATGATAGATGGGCAGGGTGTCTGTTTTTTTATTCCGCTAAAACGCTCATTAAAAGAGGATAGAACTGCATATGAAATTGTTAACAGGCTTATCTATATGATGGCGCGCAACGGGTGATATTCAGATGTGAAGGAGGCGCAAGTTTCAGCCCGGTGATAGCCCCAATCTGGGAGCCAATACGCTTAACGCAGCCATAAATTAAGCGTACTAGCTCAGACTTATAATCTGACGGGTAGGTCTGTGCCGGGAGCGTTCGTTGCTAAGTTACATGGCAGCGCAGGTCACCACCACTTTCTATTAGCAGCGGAAATTGCATGCCATTCATTTGGCAGTGACCCAATCAGGTACGTATAAAAGAATTAACCGCTAACGGATTAATTCAGGAACTGAAGGTTTAACCCGAAGAAAATCTGCCAGTGAGGCTGCCCCGGACCGCGGTCTGCAACCGAACCTTGAGGCTCCACAAAGAAGTTGTAGACGGTTTTATCCTGCTTGATAACCTGCCCAATACCTAAACCCAGCGGTACACTGTAGCTATCATTCTGGAAGTTATAGACCCAGATAGGCGCCGCTCGCAGATAAGTGCCCCCACCCAGTTGATAGAATAAAAATGGCTGGAAAGTACCCAGATTCACCTCGCTGCGGTTGTCTTCTCCGGCAAAGCTATGCTGCCATGAGGCCAGATAACCGTACTGGAATTTTGGCGAACTGGCATCGAAGAGCACGTTAACCAAACCCGCAGACCATTTTTCTGTTCCCAGAGCATCTTCAGTCGCAGTCGGCGCCGTAATTTGCGGACCGAAACCAAAACTCACTGCCGGATTGCCGGTATCAATAAGCCATGACGCAAATAAGTTCAAATCACCTAAACCTGTTTTATGACCACCGCCAGGCGCAACCGGATAGGTATTAATCGGTAATGAACCACGCAACAGCCATTTGCTGTCACCTAATGAAAAAGGCTGCGCATAACGGAACCAGAACTGATTGGCATCCTGATCCGTACCGCTCACATCCCCGATGTAATAGTTCTGCATATTAAATGCAGTCATATTCGCCAGAGGGTTGTTTGCCTGCGCCGCATCCGGGGCATGCTCTTGCACAGCTAAGGCATAAGATGAAACAAGACATAATATTGAAGGTAAGATCGAGTATGAAAGACGCATAGGATTACCTGAAGTAAATCCCCTGCAGCCGTGACGCCGCAGGGGAATTATTTATGGTGTAACGATGTTGAACCAGAACTCAAACTTGTCCATGTAGCCCAGCATCTCATCGAGCTTCGCACCGTTACCGGTGACTTTCACTTCGCCTTTATCTTCAGCCTGCTTCAGGGTTTCTTCTTTCAGGATGATCTTATTGAGCGTTTCACGATTAAGCGTAATAGTCGCATCCGCGTCTTTCGCTTCAGCACCTGCGGTATGGTTCAGTACGCCATTTTCCAGCTCCAGTTTGTACTTGCCGCCGTCGCTGCCGAGATCGATATTAAACACCGCTTTAGCGCTTGCCGCTTTTTCACCATTGATGTGAACCCCGAGGTAATCGAAGAACATCTCCGGTGACATGGCTTTCACCGTATCCGGGCTTGCGGTATTTGGAGTTGGCAATTTCTGAACCCCATTACGCAACTCCTGCGCGCCGGTCAGGTAGAAGTTACGCCATGGTCCAGACTCTGCCTGATATCCCAGTTGCTCGAGTGCGTCAGCTTCCAGATTACGTGCCGCCTCGTTGTTTGGATCGGCAAACACGACCTTACTGACAACCTGCGCAACCCATCGATAATTACCCTGTTCGTAATCCGTTTTCGCTTTTTGCAGGATGTTATCGGCACCGCCCATATATTCGACGAATTTCTTCGCGGCCTCTTCTGGTGGCAGCTCATCGAGTGTTGCCGGGTTGCCATCGAACCAGCCGAGGTACAGCACGTAGGTCGCTTTAACATCGTGACTCACCGAACCGTAGTAGCCACGGCTTGCCCAGGTTTTCGCCAGGCCTTCAGGAAGTTTGAAGTTAGCGGCAATTTCATCACGTGTCAGGCCGGTGTTTGCAAGGCGTAAGGTCTGGTCGTTGATATAGCGGTACATATCACGCTGACCCTTCATCAGATTAACAACGTTTTCATTACCCCACGTCGGCCAGTGGTGCTGAGCCATAATGATTTCGGCTTTGTCACCCCAGCGGTTAATAGCATCGTTGATATATTTTGACCATGCCAGCGGGTCACGAATTTTCGCGCCGCGCAGGGAATAGGTATTGTGCAGGGTGTGGGTGACATCTTCCGCAGCTTCGATGAGTTTTTTCTCTTCGATGTACCACAGCATTTCGGACGGTGCTTCAGAGCCAGGCGCCATCATGAAATCGTAGGTCAGGCCGTCAATCGTCTCTTTCTGTCCAGTTTTGGTGATGTAGTTCGTCGGAGCGATTAATGTCACCGTCCCGGCAGAAGTCGTGGTACCCAGACCCGCACCCACCTGGCCTTTAACATCAGGCTTCAGCAGGTTGCCGTACATGTAGCTGGCGCGGCGGCTCATGACGTTCCCCGCCATAATGTTCTCGGACACGGCTTCATCCATAAAGCCCGCCGGGGCGTAAATCTTCACTTTGCCTGATTTCACGTCAGCTTCGTCGACAACCCCACGCACACCACCGTAATGGTCAACGTGGCTGTGGGTGTAAATCACCGCGACCACAGGTTTATTGCCACGATTTTTGAAGTACAAATCCATGCCGACTTTTGCTGTTTCAGCAGAAACCAGTGGATCAACAACAGTAATACCCTCTTTACCCTCAATAATGGTCATATTGGATAAGTCGAGATTACGGATCTGGTATACACCCTCGGTCACTTCAAAAAGGCCGCTGATGTTAATTAATTGAGACTGACGCCACAGGCTGGGGTTGACACTATCCGGCGATTTATCACCTTCTTTAATAAAGGCATATTTCTGCGGATCCCAGACCACATTCCCCTGCTCACCTTTTATAACATCAGTGGGAATTGCAGCAATAAAGCCTTTATGTGCGTTGGTAAAATCGGTGTTATCAGAGAAGGGAAGTTGGTTATAGAGTGCATCATTGGCTTGTTTTGTTGATGCCGTTGCCTCTTTGGGGGCTTCCTGCGCAAACAATGGAGTCAGTACTGTGGATGAAAGCAGCCCTGCCAGAGCAAGACTTTTGACTATTAATTTAAGTCTCATTTCTATTCCTCATATGTGATCCCTCAAATTACTCAGATTATCCGAGTAGTTACATCGAGTAATAATTCATTGGTCTAAATAACATTTACGACTAGGGAGTATTGTCGTTTTTAAATATAACCAAAGAGTTACATTTCGCTATATTGGAATACAAAATATTAGCAATTTAACTTTTGCTGGTTTGACGTTATCAGGAGTAAGGTCGCATGCTGGTATTGCGCATAGTCATACCATTGATGTTTAGAGACCGTCCAACAGCTTGATTTGCGCGTTTGAAGCTTCTTCGCTCAGAGCAGACCTCGCGGCGCATCAGGCAGTCCGCTCCGTGCCGGAGCTGAAGTTACCGAAATTCTAATGTGTCCATCAACCGTGAAGAGAACGATACCCTTGAAGCGGCGGTATGGAAGCCAACAAATTCAATATCCCTGAACAGACTCATTCTCCGGATAAAAACTGCAGCTTCAGGACATGATGAATAGTAAACCCCCGTAGTAAACGGGGAAGCGGTCATATTGCTAATGCATCAACCACTTGAGCAACGGTTTTAATCTCTCGAATACTGCCGATGCCGGTACCCAGTGATATATAGCCTTCATCGGTGTTCCCTTCTAGCATCCCTATACGCAAACCGCGTAACCCGCCCATGGTTTTTCCAAGCTCTTCGTTACTGGCTCCCGCTTTATCCATTTGCACCAGTTTTTCCGCCAGCTTACCGGGCAATGAACGATAGTAATCAGGCATGGTGCGGAAAAGCAGCATATCGAGTCCGTCAGAATTGATGATTTTGTCTTTCACTGACTGCGGTACGCGGCTTTCTTCGGTACTGATAAAAATGGAACCGGCAAAAACCCCGCTTGCCCCAAGGGCGTGAGCTGCTCTGGCGGTACGGTTATCTGTGATACCTCCGGCGGCCAGTACCGGGACATTTTGCACGGCATCTGCAATCAGTGGAACGATTGAAAATGTTCCCAGCGCCTTGCCTGGCAAGGTTCCGCCTTCGTCAAAACCGGTGGCGACAATAATATCTGCCCCGGCGACTTCGGCGAGGCGGGTGTTTTCAGGGGTGGGGTTGATATCGCGGTAGATAATCTTGATGCCCGCTTCTTTCAGTTGGTCAAACAATACGGGGATCACCGCACCTTCGCCATAGCCTGTATAAACCACAACTTTCACCGCTTCTTCTTTGATCACCTGTAAGATTGGCGGAGTCCATATGTCGTTTTCAGGTGTCGGGATCAGATTGACGCCAAAAGGTTTTTCTGTGAGCGCTTTGGTTTTACGAATTTCCTCACGCATTTTTTCGGCCGTTTCATGTGGCGTAGAAACTGCGGTTTCTGCCGTTAATCCTGCGTTTGGGCCCAGCACACCAAGCCCTCCGGCATTGCTGACAGCGGCGACTAAACGGGCATCGGTCAACCATGATAATGGCCCCTGAATGACAGCCTTTTCTATGCCCAAAATTTGGCAGATACGGTTATTTTGCATGGCGTAATGTCCTTAACAAAGAGGTCCGGCAGCCTGAAACGGCGACCTTAAAGAGTTTTTATGTTTCGAAATGGCGCTACACAGCCGCTCAGGTTTCGGAATGGGGAGAGTGTAGAATGGGGGATTGTTTGGAAAAATAGTAAAAACAGTTCATCACTATTACGAAATCAATAATAATATGGTTATCCGGTTGCGAATTGACGACTCTTAGCTCTCCTGTGAAAGAAATAAGCGATGCAAATTAATCTCTTTGAATCTATTAGAATTTTTATCGGAATTGTCGAGTCAGGTAGCCTCACGCAGGCGGCGGAGAATCTGCAAATCCATCGTCCTGCTGTCACCAAAGCTCTGCAACAACTCGAGCAACACAGCGGTATTCGATTATTGCAGCGCACGACACGGCGAATTAACCTGACGCCAGAGGGGGAAGAATTTTATCGCCGCAGTAAACCCTTACTGGCCCAGACGGATGATCTACTGGAGTCGTTTGCCGCCGACCATGTTTTGCGTGGGCAGTTGCGCGTCGATATGCCAATCGCTTTTGCGGCTTTACTCGTCGTGCCAAATTTGCCCGATTTTTACCGTGAGCATCCTGATATTGAAATCATACTGAGCTGCTCAGATCGCCGCAGGGATATGCTGCGCGATGGCCTGGACTGCGTGCTGCGAGTCGGGGAACTCGATGATGGCGACTACATCGCCCGGAAGATGGGCTCCATTAAAATGACGACGTGCGCCAGCCCGGCTTATCTTGCAGAACATGGTACGCCAGAAACATTGGAGGAGTTGCGCCAGCATCAGGCCGTCAATTGGATTAACAGCAGCAGTAGGCAAATTATGCCGTGGACGTTTCAGACACCAGGGGGTACAGAAGAAATTAGCCTTTCCGGTAAGCTTGTGCTGGATAACTCCGAAGCCTATATAGCAGCGGGTCTGGCAGGGCTGGGAATATTACAGGGGATGAATGTTTTTTTACAACCTTACCTCAACAGTGGCCGCCTGGTAGAAGTACTGACAGACTATCCCGTACCACCTCGTCAGCTGTCACTTCTTTATCCACACCGCCACCTCTCCCGTAAGGTAAAGGTATTTGCCGAGTGGTTAGAGAGGTTATTGTAACTTTTAAGTCGAAAGTTGAGATGATTAATGATTAGCCACAACTTCCGCTCCTCGCTCAAAGCGACCCTCCGCGCCACTCTCCCGTCCGCTCCGTGCCAGTAGAGGAAGTTGCTACGACTGGCGTGTTAATCAATAGGGCGCAGGCTAAAGTAATGCATTTGCATTGTGCAATGCACTTGCATTATAATGACCGTGCTCATCAGAGCAATCGCAGCTAATGCGACTTAACTTTAAAGGAAACAACCCAGCGGCTTAGCAAACCGATAGCTCCGCAGTATGAGTCTGGGTAAATAAAATGAACTATTCCCGGTGGGTTAGGCCCGCCCCTTGTGATGGAGGAAGTGGGAATGAAGAGGGTTCAATCAATGGCTACTCAATTTTTAAATAGTGCGAACGTGTCACTGCGTGCGGAGTCTCGACTCACCGAGCGTAGCCAGACAACGATTCCTGCTGCAATACGCGATGCTTTGCATCTCAAGCCTGGTGAGTACATAAAGTACACCTTGCTTGCAGGCGGTAATGTCATCATGTCCCGACAGGAAGAAGAACAAGATGATCCGGTTATATCGCAGTTTCTGACTTTTCTCGAAAATGACATGAAGACAAAACCACAGAACATTCACCCCGTACCGGCGTTGTTTTGGGAAAGCATTAAAGAATTAACTGCTGGAGTTAATGTCGATTTAGACGCGCCGCTTACCGATGACTAACAAATAAGAAACGACGGTGAGGCATGGAATACTTAGTAATAAATGGGTGGAAAATCTGCTTTCATTCATGCTTTCTGACACAGATTGCAGAACTTTCTCAGAAGGTAATTGAATTAAAGGCTGCAAAGCCCAGCGAATACCGCGGCAAGAAGGAAACAAAGCTCCTGCATGCGATTGAGCGAGTCATCGAGGAATGGATAGCAGTTGACCCCCTCAATGCGAAATATCGTCAGGGTGATACTTTAGGCGATGAATTTAAACATTGGTTCCGCGCAAAGTTCTTGTCGCAGTTTCGTTTGTTCTATCGTTGCAGTGCGGAGCATAAGACTATCATTATCGGTTGGGTAAATGATTTCGATACCCTTCGTGCTTACGGATCTAAGACAGACGCTTATACGGTGTTTGCAAGGATGTTAAAAGCTGGCGACCCTCCAGGCGATTGGGAGAAGCTTCTCAGCGAGGCTAAAGCTGCCACTGCCACTACTTCTATTCCAGGTTTCCTCGAAAAATAAACCGGAGAGCATTCACAGGGATGCGATAGCTTCAATAGCGAAGAAGTTAATTCCGCTTCACGCCCACTTTTGTCCTTTGAGGACTAGCAAATATTTCGCTTCGTCGTAACAGTTTCTGCTCTTTCAGTCGCCGTAAAATGCAACTGCCGAGTTCACAGAACCTCAACCACCTCAAATTCTTCTGTGATCAGCTCCATATCATCAGAAAAATAACCTTCCCGAGTAAAAAATCGCTGATGCTCTTTCCGCCAGTACTCGAGGCTTAAATCGCCTTCGCCCTCTTTTCGAGCAAATTCCGCGGTAACATCACAAAAACGCACCAGTCGCATCGAAACCAATCTGATAACGCATACAGGTACATCCTGACCATCAAGGATGATGTTATAACTCCCAATTTGGGGTGCAGATTCTTCCTGCTGATAAGAGGCAAAAGATCCACATGAGGCCGTTTTAATCCCTTTTATAATAAGGGTTGCGAGTTCGTTGGCCAGCACTTGACTATCACCCACTTGCCAGGCATTCGCGCCTGGATACTTCACTTTTAATACATCAATCTCACGCATCCGAAGGCCTTCTTAATCGCATGTTAACAAAGAAATTGCATACATTTTTTGAGCATGAATTGACCGGACATTAACATTGATGCCGACATATTGGTATCTTGTTCACGCTCCACGTCCTGAGGTATGCGATTTGTGTCGCCAGTGCTGCTGCCATCAAAGCATTAGCCTCTATAACACTCGGGTCTGCCGTCAATGGGATCGCGTTATCAATATTCACCACGCGTTGCCCGATAAGGGCCATTGCGTGGCCACCTTTGGCATTCAGAAAATTTCAGATCGTGTCGCGCCTGGCACGTTTCAGTGGTTGCAGACTGGGCCACCGTATCATCAGTTCACACAGCAGTAAGCTACCCCGATGTGAGAACCATTCCAGTGGCTGAGGATAATCCTGTTTAAGCGTGTTGATTATTCGGTTCACAAAGCGACCTGGTTACAGGCCGCCTTGTCCCGGAATTGATCAACAAGGCCGATTTGTCCTGGTCTTGTTCTTATGGTTCTCCGGATCAGACATTGGAGATGGTACTCAGGGGTAGCTGCCTTTGCGGTTTCAAAAGCCAGATGACGAGGGCTGCGAAGACGAAAGACAGGGCAAACAGCAGATAAAGGTCAGCGGGTTGCCAATGTGCATCGATCAACCGGCCAGCCACCAATGGCGAGAGAATCGCGCCGGCACGGCCGATGCCAATACCCCAACCCAGGCCGGTGACGCGCTGGGTGGCGTTGTAGATAGTCGGAGTTAGGGCATAGAGTCCGGCAACACAACCGTTGACAAAAATTCCGATCAGCAGTACCAGGGCGAAGGCCAGGCTCGGCAAGATAGTGAACTGTACGAAGGCGGCCAGGAGCACCGCGTTGACCAGAAGGTAGAGCATCAGCACCCGGGACAGACGAAAGCGCGATGCGAGCAAGCCGATCAGTGACGTGCCGAGAATGCCGCCGACATTGAGCAGTACACCACCGGTGATTCCCTGTTGGTTCGACAGACCCGCTGAAACCAGCAGCCTCGGAGTCCAGCTCATTACGAAGTAGAAACCGAACATCACCAGGAAGAAGGCTATCCAGATGAGTAAGGTTGAACGGAGCAGGGTTGGTGAGAAAAGCTCGGCGAAAGTTGCTTTTAGCGGTTTTCGGGCGTCCTGCCGCGCCTCGGGCATTTGATCGACGGCAGCGATCGCGACTCGTTGCAGCAAATTATTGATGCGTTTCAGTGCATTCCGGGGTTGACGAGACAGCAGGAAAGCCAGGGACTCGGGTAACCAGAGTGCGAGGAGCGGAAGGATCAGCAATGTTGTTACGCCACCGTAAAAGAACACCGAACGCCACCCCATGGAAGGGATGATCTGCGCTGCGATGATGCCCCCTATTGTTGCCCCCAGTGCATAGGCCGTGGATTGCAGGCTAATGGCCAGACCGCGCCACTTCTTGTTTGCATACTCCCCAGCGACGACATAGCTGCTGGCCAGAATGCCACCGATGCCGAGTCCGGTGATCAGCCGCAGCACACCGAGTATCTCGGGGGATGTCGCCCTGGATGACGCCAACATGCCGAGCCCCGCGATGCCGACACTTAGCAGGATGAGCGGACGTCGTCCAAAGCGGTCGGCCCAGGGGGCGATAAACAACGACCCGATCGCCATTCCGACAAGCCCTGCGCTAAGCAAGTAGCCGAGGTGAATGCCGCTGAGGCTCCAGTCGGCAGAAATAGACGCGGCGGTGAATGCCATCACCAGGACATCGAAGCCATCTAGCATGTTGATCAGAAAGCAGAGCGCAACCACGCCCCACTGGAAACTGACCATAGGTTTTTCATCCAGCTGTTGTCCGATCGAATGGCTCATGGGATCAGTCTCCGAAGTTGTAGGTCGGGAAGGGGGGTGAACAACGTGCGACCAAAGTCGTCCAGCTATTCAGTGGATACCGTTTGTACATGTCTATATCTTCGTCTTTTGGTTGGTGTAGCATGCATAATGCTGTCTTTGGCGCAGCAAATGCCCTGGAGCCATGTGTTTGGCTTCAAGGGTTTGGTCAACGCATCCGGACCATAATGCGCACGCACATCCAGCGGTACGTGCACCGTGTGCTCAAAAGGTGGACTGGCGAAGCTGCTCAATGATTCGGCGGGCGCGATTGGCACCGGCATCGACGTGTATGTCAATCATCGGTTTCGCGCCGAACCGGCACATGTTCTGGAACTGGGCTTCGATAATTATCTTGTCTTCATCGAAGGTCATTACCGTTTGCTCAACAACCCTGGCCTTGATGGCTTCGGGGTCGCTTTCGGGATTGGTGGCAATGGTCCAGAAGTAGTGACTGGTGGTTTCGGTTTCTGGTGTGACGCCGTGGAAACCGCGCATATGGAAGCCACCGCGATCGGGGTCATCCAGGGCATCGGTACCGGCATTGACCGCACCGGTCCAGATACGCAGGTGACTGACGTGAAATTCGATTTCCTGCCAACGGTCCACGGTGCCTTTGAAGGGATAAGCGGCGGTGTAAGTGGGGGGTGGAACGGAGTCCGGCATGTGGCGTACGACCCGCACTATGTCGCCTTTACTTTCGACAGTCATCCGGGCATTCATATGAATACTGGCGTTACCGCCGATGGTGCGCAGGTGGACATAACCCAGATGACTCAGGTCCATGAGGTTATCGTGGATTAACTGATAAGGCGCGTTGTAGTGATACACGTTACCGTCGAACAGGTACTTGCCATTGCTGTGAACAGGGTAAGTCGGTGGTTCACAGCTCGGTTCCGGTTGAGCCTCACTGCCAAACCATATCCAGACGATCTGGTCCTGCTCACGCACGTGATAGGCAGGCACTTTGGCTTTGCTCGGTATCTTGTCCTGGCCCGGGATTTCGATGCACTTCCCAAGCGCATCGAAAACAAGGCCGTGGTAACCACACCGAATACCGGATTCTTCTAGCGTGCCGTTCGACAGTGGAAGCGCTCTATGGCAACAGCGGTCTTCCAGCGCAGCGACCTCGCCGTTGGTTTTACGGAACAGTACGACAGGCTTGTTGAGTAATGTCCGGCCAATGGGTTTGTCCTTCAGCTCCCATCCCAGAGCCGCGACGTACCACTGGTTGAGGGGGAAGCCTGGTAAGGCAGGCTCTGAAATTTCTACTGCAAGAGTTTGGCAGGCGGATGTGTTCATGGTGTTCTCCATATTGATATTGTTGTTTGGGTTCATAGATCAAGAACGAGGCGCGATGATTTGGCGCGCGAGCAGCAGGGGGTAAAACAGTTATTTGCGGCTTGTTCTGCCACGGTCAGGAATTTGTCCCGATGTTCCGGGGTGCCCTTGAGTACACGGGTTACGCAGGTGCCGCAGACGCCTTGCTCGCAGGATGATTCGATCTCTATTCCGGCCTCGTCGAGCACTTCGAACACGGTGCGTTCGGCAGGAATCTGAAAAACCTGGCCACTGCTCGCCAGTTCAACTTCGAAGGGAACATTGGTGTTGAGATCGGCGGGCTCTGCGGTGAAGAACTCCTTATGTACGCGGTCCTGCGACCAGCCAGCATTCTGCGCAGCATCGAGGATGTAGTTCATGAAACCGACCGGCCCACAGACATAGAGATGGGTGCCAGCGTCTGGTTCTGCCAGCACGGCCGACGCATCCAGTTTTTGTATTTGAGCACCACTGTCGTCATGAAACTTTATGCGACCGGCAAAAGGCGTTTGAGCAAGCATCCCAACGAACGCCGCTCGTTCTCTTGATCGAAAGCAGTAGTGCAACTCGAAATCGGCCCCTTGATGTGAAAGCTCATAAGCCATGGCTAGCATAGGCGTGATGCCGATACCACCGCCGAACAGCAGATGTCGGTTGGCTGAGCGTTCAAGCGGGAAAAGGTTGCGCGGAGTGCTGATAGACAACGTTTGTCCTGACCGTATCTGCTCGTGCATGGCCCTGGAGCCGCCACGGGAAATCGGGTCCTTGAGCACACTGATAAGGTAGCGATGGCGCTCCCGGGGATCGTTGCACAAGGAGTATTGCCGGGTGAGGCCATCGGCAATGTGAATGTCGATGTGGGCACCTGCCTTGAAGGCTGGTAGTGCGCCGCCGTCTACAGCACATAATTCGAAACTGCAGATGCCTTCGGCTTCCTCTGCTTTGCGGGTGACGTTGACTTTAAGCATGACTTGTCCCTCCAGACTTAAGTGGCTGCTGAAAAAATGCATGAGTTAGGGCGTTAGATTGAGCCGAGTCAGCCGGTCGCAGGCACGTGGAGGACGATCGTTTGCTTGTTGAACAAGGCTAATGGGATGACATTGAAGGTGTTCATGACCAAGTCCTTATAATTATTTTCATGTGGCAGAGCGACGGCATATTATGCAGGTCATCGCATTTGCCATTCGGTCCAGAAATACTCGTATCATTTAGTTGCGATGTCAACGAATGCAGTGCAAATATTCAACAAGCATTTAACAAATGTTAAACAGATCTCTAATTCAAGGTGTTTGCTCAATGTCCACAGAATCCCAACTGAACCTGGCTCGTTATGTCCCGGCACTACTGAATTTCCTGTCCAACAAGCTCTCCGCTGGAGCCTCACAGTGCTATCGCAAGCATTTCGGCATAGGGGTAGTTGAGTGGCGAATGCTCTCAATGCTCGCCGTGGAAAATGACATCACCGCCAATCGAATTTGTCAGACGATCGGGCTCGACAAGAGTGCGGTCAGCCGTTCACTACAGTCACTTGAAGTGGCGGGGCACATTAGCAGCCAGGTTGATTCAAAGGATGCACGACGCAACACCGTCAGCCTGACTGACAGCGGAAAAGCGTTACATGGCCGAGTATTGAAGGTTGCACTGGAACGAGAGCGACGTTTGCTCAGCGGGCTTTCTGCTTCGGAAGTGGACACCCTTATCGAATTGTTGGGCCGCTTGCATTCCCAGGTATCTAACGTGAACGATTACGATCCGGCACCCTGAGTCACTTCATTGTGTAATTCTCAGGGCGTGAATGACTATATCTCGCTCATAGCTGACCGAGGTCCTATGGACGGTTTAGTGCCAAAAAATGGACATCCAGTTAAAAAAGACAATCAACCTTGAATGATTTCCTGGATGGCATTTTAGCTTATTAGGTCTTTACCTCAACCCTATAGCATATTGGCCCATTTTCATTGATTCCTGGCGTGCGGCTTACTCACTACCGCTCCCTGTAATGGCAGCTTCAGCAGGCCGTCGGTGCATCTTTCTCACCAAACATCGCCCTGCTTAAATCTATCCGCCATGCCGGTAAAACCCGAGCCATTACGATTGACCTGATTTCATCGGCTAATGACCAGAGGGCATATCACGGCCGATCCCTTCCTCGTTTTATAGTAAGCCCACTCGCATCCCCGATAGCACAACAGCCAATACGGTGGATGAATCAATCTGATTAATGACTGGAGCCATCAATGAAATTAACGCAAATCCGCAATGCCACGCTGGTACTGGAATATGCCGGTAAAAAATTCCTGATCGATCCGATGCTGGCAGAAAAAGAAGCCTGGGATGGATTTGCCGGAAATGCACGCCCGCACCTGCGCAATCCCATGGTTGCCTTACCTGTGGCCGTTAAGGATTTATTGGCGGTTGACGCCGTTATCCTGACTCACACCCATACTGACCACTGGGATGAGGCTGCTCAGCAGGCTGTTCCCAAAGAGATGCTTATCTACACGCAGGATGAAAAAGATGCGGCGCTTCTTCGTTCTCAGGGCTTTCTCAACATTCGCGTTCTGAAAGATGAAAACCATTTCGTTGACGGCCTGACTATTTATAAAACCGACGGCCAGCACGGCAGTAACGAATTGTATGCCGATGCTCAGTGGGGTGAGCTACTGGGTGATGCATGCGGGCTGGTCTTTACCCATCATGATGAAAAAACGCTGTATATCGCGGGCGATACTGTCTGGGTTAAGCCTTATGCAAGAAACCTGCAGCGTTTCAAACCGGAGATTGTAGTGCTGAATACGGGTTATGCGGTCAACGACCTTTACGGTCCGATTATCATGGGCAAAGAGGATACGCTGCGCACGTTAAAAATGTTGCCTGGTGCAACCGTCGTGGCTTCCCATATGGAATCGATTAACCATTGCCTTCTTACCCGTGCGGAACTGCGCGAGTTCACTCTTGAGCACGGCATTGAAGATAAGGTTCTTATTCCCGCAGACGGCGAGACAATGGCTTTCTGATAAGCCATTCCGCATGGCCGATGACGAATGCCATTACTACTGGTCACCTGTTATCCTTGAGTCAGTTAAAATCAGCGTGTTAGTCGCCGGCGATCCGGTGGCTATCATTTACGGTAAGGTTAAGGTTATGTCTGCACTGACGGTCGCCGTGATTGCCACGGCCGGATTTAGTCCATTTCACTTTTCAGTCCCTTGTATTATTTTCGGGCAGTCTATGCCGCAGCCGGATTTATTCTGCGTCGAAATCTGCGCTGAAAACCCAGGCGTTGTGCTGTCTGATATGGGCCTGTCCATCAACGTGGAGCATGGACTTGAGCTGCTGGATACCGCAGACATCGTTATCGTACCTTACTGGAATCATCCGGAAGAAAAGCCTTCTCAGGCCCTGCTGGATGCGCTAATAAACGCATGGCAGCGCGGCGCAGAAGTGGTGGGGCTTTGTCTCGGTGCTTACGTACTGGCCTATTCAGGTTTGCTTGATGGGCATCGTGCCGCCACGCACTGGGAGTTTGAACAGGACTTCATTGCACGATTTCCTGCTGTTCATCTGGACAGCAACTCGCTGTATACCAGTGATGAACGCCTGATTACCTCTGCGGGTACCGCCGCCGGTATTGATTGCTGCCTGAATATTATCCGTGACCGTTACGGCTCGGCGATAGCTAACCGGGTAGCAAGAAGAATGGTTGTTCCTCCTTACCGGGAAGGCGGTCAGGCCCAGTTTATTGAACGTCCGGTCCCGGTATCTACGCGGGATAGCAAAATGAACGAGCTGATAGACTACCTGCGGCGCAATCTCGATAAGCAGCACAATCTCGATTCACTGGCCGGATTTGTCAGCATGAGCCGACGAACGCTAACGCGCCATTTTTTCAAGGCAACCGGCGCCACGCCTGGCGATTGGCTGAATTCTGAGCGCCTGCAACGAAGCCAGGAACTACTGGAAACGACGAACAGTAGCATTGAAAGTGTGTCCGATATGGTGGGTTTTCAGTCGCCAGTCTCGTTCCGGCAGAGCTTTAAAGCGAGATTCAGCGTCAGCCCAAGCGAATGGCGTAGAGCCTTTCGCGGACCTGCGCCTGTTGATGTGGAAGTAAAGTGAGAGGTGGCCTGCCAGCTCAAGTCTGAGCTAATACAAGTAAAGCCCACATAAGTAGAGTGGGCTCTGCAACCTTGCCTGCAGTTCAGCGGGAACTTAAAGCATTTCGGCTGATCTTCAATTGCTTACTGGCTATTTAAAACATCAGCAAATATTGGCTGAGGTCAGCTGAAACTGGCTCGCGGTATTAATTTTCACGGCTCATAACCGCCGCTTCTTCCTGCTTCGCCGTGTTTGAGCGGATCAGACTTTGTCCACAAAGTAAGTAGGTTAATTTGTTTGACAGGGGCCAGGCCACCATCGTCATAACAAAGGCTATTGGCCAGGCGACCAGAAACTGTTTAGGCCAGATTGTCAGCAATGCTGCTGATGGGCCAAGGGCTATCAGCAGCATAATGCCTGACATCGAAAGGGCCATTATGCCGGTCATCAGAAGTTGATTAACAAGTACCGTACGCTTTTCCATCATCAATCCTGTCAGGGATGGCGGTGCGCTAAGCGAAGGGATCGACGAAGGCACCATCCATCAGTTGTGGGTGGTGCCGCGGGTTCGGAGCAGGCGCTCCGACTTCATCTCGCTACGAGGACTGGAATAACCAAACCAGTCTTAATCTTTTCGGCGCCGGGAAAGTATCAATTAACCCCATAACATTCAATATATTTACGCAAAACAATTTATGCCGCCAGACCGCTGCTGGCGGCAAGGGCGGTTACCGACATTCGGCAGGCATCAGGGCATTAACATCCTGCACCAGTTTTGGCAGGGTGTTGGCCGCCGTGTCGCGAGCGGTCACTAATGCTTCGGTGTGGCCTTTAATCACTTCAATAATTTTTAGTGAGTTTTCCCCCGGGAATGAAGCCCATTCGCCTAATACCGGTACCTGTTTCAGGCTGGTGGTATGGTTCGGGTGAGAGGTGTAAAAATTGCCAAGCAGCTCTGCGTGCTCCACGGCAATTTTGTTGCCCGGCATATAGCCTGTCAGGCTTGCCATCGCGGTCTGGCCCTGCGGGCCGGTGACGAATTTAACATATTCCCAGGCGGCGGCCTGGCGTTTAGCATCTTTTGAAAGCACCATAGCGACGTTCCCGCCTGCGGGTAATTGCCCCTTCGCATCGGCCAGTGGGAACGGCATGGTTTTAAAGCCGAAGGTACCGCCAATCTGTTTTTCAGCGGCGGCGACGTAAGAGGTGGAATCCGCCATGATACCCACGGTCCCTGAGACAAATGACTGCCGCGCCTGCCCAAGCGCCAGGTTAGGCATACCTGATTTGCCAAACAGCTCCAGCGTTTGCAGCGCCCATTTGCCCGCATCACTGTTAAAGCCAATTTTGCAGCTGCCGGGTTGCAGCATGTGCCCGCCTTTACTGGTTATCAGCGTCTGGAACAGCCAGTTGCCGGTCTGCTCCCACTGGTAATAGAGGCCCGTCACCGGCGATGGCGCGCGGCTTTCCATCGCCTTACCTAATTTAACCAACTCAGGCCAGGTATTCGGTAACCGGTCGGGATCGCCGCCCGCCGCTTTCACCATGTCCGTATTAATATAAAGAACCGGGGTGGACACCGCAAAAGGCAAACCGTACTGCTTGCCTTTCCAGGTCCCAAGCTTAGCCAGCGTCGGGTAGTAGCCTAATTTATCCAGGCCACCCTCCCGGTGAATATATGCATCCAGAGGTGTCCCAATGCCACGTTCAACAAACAGGCCGATTTGGTTAATGCCGTTGAAGGCCACATCCGGCATGCTATTGGTGATTTGGCCCCGCAAAATTTCCTGCGCCGCCTCCTCATAGCCCTTTACCGGATTACGGAACTTAACTTCAATATCAGGGTGTGCCTCAGTAAAGCGCCTGGCTAATTCCTTGTGCAAAGAATTAAACGTTCCCGGGGTGGTATAAAGCACATCAAGGGTTATTTTCTCATCCGCATGGACGGCCGTAATACCCGACAAGATAATCATGCCGGACAAAATGCGGCGGCACACTGCAACCGGTAAAGACATGGTGTTCTCCTGAAGTCATTAAAATAAAAGTTTATTTATCTGCTGATGTTGTCATGCCATCGATAAAACGGCGCTGCGCGGCAAGGAATACGAAAATTAATGGAATAACAATAATGACTGCCCCTGCCATTAGCGGCCCCAGCGACTGGCCTGATTCATCATCGCGGAATAATAAGATGCCTAATGCCGGGGTCGAGATAGCCTGGTCGCGCACCGCGATCATCGGCCAGAACAGGTCGTTCCAGTGCGCGACTAACGAAAAAATGCCGAATGAAGCGAGGGCGGGGGTACTCATCGGCATGATAATGCGCCAGATAATCGAGAACTCGCTCAGGCCATCAAGTCGCGCGGCCTGAAGGATCTCTTCGGGGATTTTGCGAAAGAACTGGCGCAGCAAGAAGATGCCGAAGGCCGAAATGATCCACGGCAGGATCAGCGAAACATAGGTATTGAGGATGCCGAAGAGGTACAGCATCAAAAAGTGAGGGATCGCCAGCGCCTGCGGCGGTACCAGCAAACCGACCAGCACGGCGGAAAAAAGGGTATCCCGGCCGAGAAACCGCAGTTTTGCCAGCGCATAGGCACAGGGCACGCACACGATGAGCTGGATCAGGAAAATCACGGCGCAAACAAAAATGCCATTGGCGATAAACCGCAGCATCGGTACCGATGTTAAGGCCGCCCGGTAGTTCTCAAGGCCGAAAAATTGCGTAGGCCACAGCTGAAAATTAGCGGCGAAAATCTCCTGCTGCGGCTTCAGGGACAGGCTCACCATCCAGATAAACGGCAGCAGGGTAAACAGAGCGGTCGCCAGCAGAATCACATGCCGCAACACCTGCTTTGGCGTAACAGCGAATGAGGGAAATTTAATCATGAGTAATGTACCCGTCGCTCCAGAATTTTCGACTGGCCGAGAGTGAGGCAGACCACAATCAGCAGATAAACTACGGTAAGTGCCGCGCCGTAGCCGGTTCTCAGGTAATCAAAACTTTCGGTATACAGCCGGTGCAACAGAACTTCCGAAGCGTAATTAGGCCCGCCCTGGGTCAGCACCCTGACGCTGTCGAACACTTCAAAAGCCCGACATGCGGTCATCACGCTGACGAAGAGCATCACGGGGCCGAGCAGCGGAAGGGTGACGGTGCGCAGTCGGTCAATGATGCTGTCTGCCCCATCAATGGCGGCAGCGTGATAGAGATCCTCCGGGATGGACTTCAGTCCGGAGACAAACAGCACCATGGCGAAGCCAAAGTTTTGCCAGATGCCAATAACGGCAATCACCAGCAGAGCCGTATCTTCATCGCGCAACCAGTTCGGGCCGGCGATACCGAATACCGACAGCGCGCGATTCACCAGTCCGATGGTGGGGTGAAGCATTGACCCCCAGACGATGGCCATTGCTGACATCGTCGACATCACCGGCAGAAAGTGAACCGCACGGTAAAAGCCGCGCAGGCTGGGGCTGGATTCGATTAGCAGCGCAACGATCAGCCCCAAAACCACGGTTCCGGGCACGACAATAGCCACATACAGCAGCGTGTTTTTCAGCGCCGTCCAGAACACCGGGTCTGAAAAGAGCGCATTGAAATTTCCCAGGCCAATAAACCGTAACGTTGCGGTCCCAAACTGCCAGTCAGTCAGCGAGACGACAATCACTACCAGCGCCGGAACGAACAGCAGCGCAATCAGTAAAAAGGTGGCGGGGAGCACCGCGAGATAAGCAAAGAGCCGCTGGGCCTGGGCTAATGATTTTTTCGGTGCCTGCCGGACTGTGCTGGCTGTGACAAGGTGTAAAACGCTCATACCGCGATCCGCTCCTCTTTTGTCAGCCGCTTCCCATCGGTATCAAAAAACAGCATCTGGCGTACATCAAGCATGATGCCTACGGCGTTACCCGGTGAAAGCCGGGGGGCATGCGGATCGCGGCGCACGATAATCGTGCCCGCCTGGCCGAGCGCCACATGAATGAAGATATCCGCCCCGAAGTTTTCAATATTACTGACCACGCCTTCCAGCATGCCGGTTCCGCTGGCCACAACGGACGCCGCTTCCGGTCGAAAACCAATGCGGTGTACGGCGGCAAAGCCGTATCGTGGGGCGCCGGGCATCGCGTCAGCGGCCAGGATATTAATCTTCGGGCTGCCAATCAGCTCTGCCACCCGGATTTCAGCCGGATTGCGATACAGCTCTTCCGGCGCGGCAATTTGCAGAATATCGCCGCCGACCATGACGGCAACCCGATCGGACATGGTCATCGCTTCCGCCTGATCGTGGGTCACATAGACAAACGTCACCCCAAGGCGGCGATGCAGCGCCACAATCTCAGCGCGCATCTGCACGCGCAGCCTGGCATCAAGGTTGGAAAGGGGTTCATCCATCAGGAAGATTTTAGGATGACGGACCATGGCGCGCCCCAGCGCCACGCGCTGGCGCTGGCCACCCGATAGCTGCCCCGGTTTACGCTGCAGAAGATGGTCGATATTCAGCATCTTCGCGACCTGATTGACTTCGTCGGCAATCACCTGCTCAATGCTTTTTCGTGCCGGCATCAGTGAACCCAGCACCGGCAGGCGCTGGGTACGACTCAGCCGTTGCATCCGCAGCGGCAGAGCAATATTGTCAAACACCGTGAAGTGCGGATAGAGCGCGTAGGACTGAAAAACCATCGCGACATCGCGCCCGGCTGGGCGACGCCCGTCAATGTTTTCGCCATCCAGTTCAATGCTGCCGCTGTCCTGCTGTTCCAGGCCCGCCAGAATGCGTAGCATTGTCGATTTACCGCATCCGGAAGGGCCGATTAAGGTCAGAAACTCGCCGTCACGGATATCCAGCGAGACGCCTTTTAGTACGGCGGTTTCACCATATCCTTTAGCTATCTGATTCACGCTAACGCTCGCCATTTTTATTCCTCGCGACTTTTGTGTTGCAGGGGCTGGCCATCAAATGAGGGCAGCGGTTTGTCCAGATGGGTGAAAATGGTGGGAGCAATATCAATCACGCAGCTGGCCGATGAGCGCACGCTTCCCGGGGTAAAACCCTGGCCTGCAATCATCAGAAACGGCATCTGTTCATAGATGCCCAGGCCGCCATGCTGCCCGGCCCCGATAACGTCCGCTTTATCACCCGCGCGTCGGGCGGTGAACCCTTTCCCGGCCACGCCGTAACCATTTTTTTCCTCCGTGCTGAACATGGATACGGCGAATTCCGGGCCCGCCTCAAGTGGAATGCCTGCCGACTCAAATTCACTGCGCGAGAACACCTGGCCTGCCCAGGCGCGAGTTCGCAGAAAGCGTTCCATCTCTGATTTTCTGCAGGCCACGTCAGGATGCATGTAAATCAGGATCGCGGTGCCGCTGGATGCCACCACCACCTCATCCGATTCGAGGCTGTTTTTCAAACCTGCGCTCACCAGTTCAGCTTCAACATTGATCGCCTCATCCACGATTTGATGGCCGTGATCGGACCCCAGCAGCAGCAAAATATCTTGTCTGTCCGCCATGGCCTCAACCGCGGCAATCACCCGCCCCGCATGGCTATCCGCGCTGCGCAGAATGGCCAGATGCTCGGGGGAACCTAACGGCAAACTGTGCTGGGAGGCGTCGGGTTCGCCCAGCCAGAGAACGCCCAGCGCCGGACAATCCTGAGCGCTCACTACGCGGGCGATAAACCTGTCGGTCATCACGCTCTCGCCTTCGGCGTCCAGCGCAATATTGAGCTCGTCAGCAGGAGGAACGGGCTGGCGGCCGGGGCCAAATGACCCCGCGCGATGATAGACGTGACCAAATCCATCCGGATCGTGGGCATAAGCCGCGCCGGGTGACACATTGCTGAAAATCACCACGCCGCCCTTATCCGTGAGATGTTCGGCCATCGTCGGGACATGCAGAGAGCGGCCAGTGAGGTGGCGCTTGTACTGGAGAAAATCTGGTTTCCCTGCATCGTGCCGGACCAGGCGGGCATTTTCAGTCAGCACCATGGTATTGCCCGCCATTCCATGACGCGCAGGGCGGCACCCCGTTGCGATGCTGGCCGCTACCACACGAGTGCAGCTTGGGAATACGGTTCGGTGCGCGGAAAACTGCTCGGCACGGCGGGAAAAGGCATACAGGTGAGGGGTATTTTCCTCACTAATCAAATCCCGACGTAAACCGTCAAGTATGACAAGCACGGCGCGACGCATCACAGAGCCTCATTCAGGACGGCGCAGAAGATGTCAAAGTTGCGCAGCCGATGCGTTGGATTGGCTTTGACGGGAATGGAAGTAATAAAAGGAACGACCTGTTCAGTCAGGCCGCCATGGGAGCGTAGACGAGTGCCGGAAAGTTGAGACAGATCGTGGTCGGCTTTACCGGCTCCCAGCGCTACCCCTTTGGTTGCGATAACCGCGATGTCGCCTTCACGATCGTCGGCTACGTCGAACTTCAGGCAGACTTCATCACGCGGCAGGGCCAGGGCAACGCCTGGGATAGCGCGGACAAATGCCAGCACCTCATGGATATCGATATCCGGGGTCAGGAGATGAATGCGCACAAACCCACCCAACGCGCCGTGGTGGCGCACAAACGGGTCGGTAATCGGGCAAATCACCCGGCACTTATCTGCGCCGAATGCTGCGCTCAGCCTGTCGGCAAGATAAACAATACGCGGATTACCCTCGGCATCCGCCATGTCGCTCATCCCATGGTCAGCCACGATGCCTAAGCGCGCGCCCAGCGCCAGCATTTTGCCCAGACGCTGGTCGACGGCCACCATAAATTCGAGGGCTGCGGGATCGTCGGGAGCATGTTTATGCTGGACGTAATCGGACAAGGAGAGGTAGCTGATATCCGGCCGGTGAGTTTCCAGCAATTTGATCCCCGCATCCAGTACGAAGAGTGAAAGATCGGCTGAGTACTGATCGGGCGCATGTCGACCGACAAGTGCTTCAACATTGCTAATGCCGTTCTCAGCCTGGGTCGCTTCGTTGGCTTTTTCGGCAGAGAATGCAATACCGTCCAGATCCTTGCCGAGCGCTTTGCGCAGCTTATCTTTTGCCGTGATCGCCACAACCTTTGCCCCCGCACGGGAAAAGGCGGCAAGCAGCGTTGGCGCACGCACCGGAGTGGAGTCAACCATCATCACGTCTTTGCCTGTCTCACGGTCAAAATAGAAGTTGCCGGAAACGCCATGCACATTTGGCGGTACGCCGCACACGATGGAGACGTTATTCGGATTGGTAAAGGTTGGCATGCAGGCCAGTGCCTTACTGGCGAAGCCGCTGCTACGCATGCTATCGATATTCGGTATCAGCCCGGCTTTGCTCGCGGCATCGATATATTCAGGGTCGCAGCCATCGAAACAGACCACCACCGTTGGTTGCACCGGCCATCTGTATTCACGGCCATTAACACGCACGGTTTTTTTATCGTTGTTAATATTATTGCATTCTGACATCGGTAATCTCTCGTATGAACAGGTGATGGTGGTGAAGCTATCATCGACAAGTGACACATTTGTGAATCTGTAGGAACAAATGTGCTATCATCGGGCGGATATGAGTCAATGCCATGATTATCAGAGAAAAAATTTTGCAAGAAAGCCAAATTACTCAAAATGAAAACGCCTTGATTGCGCGCATTTGCTGGCACTACTTCAGGGAAGGCCAGACTCAGGATGTGATTGCGCGCCACCTGAATATCACCCGTAAAAAGGTCAACCGTATCCTTGGGGAAGCGAGAACCTCGGGGTTTGTGCAGATTATTCTGCCGCAGGCGGTTGCGGTGCGTAACGATCTGGAAAACACCCTGAGCGCAAAATATAACCTCAGCCGGGTTATCGTGGTTCCGGCACCGATTGCAGGTGATGACGTCAGGGAGATGGTTGGCGCGGCTGCGGGGCAGTACGTCTCAGAAAATCTGCCGCCATCGGGCATGCTTGGCATCAGCTGGGGCGGCACCATTCATAGCGCTGCCCGGCATTTTTTGCCGCGCGCGGCAGGGGGCGATCGGGTTGTGTTGCTTTGCGGGGGCCTGGCTGAAAGCACCAGTATCAACCCTTATGACAACGCCGCCTCCGTTGCGCGCGCGCTTGAGGCAAAATGTTTTTATATCACCGCCCCGATGTTCGCCCCTTCGCAGGCGCTACGGGACGCGCTGGTCGCAAGCGAGCCTGTGAAATCGGTGCTTGCGATGGCAGGCCAGCTGGACATGGCTCTGCTGAGCGCCGTCGACCTTTCTGAGCAATCTAAAGCGCTGGAATATGGCGTTATTGATCGGGCTTCACGCCTTTCGCTAATTGCAGCGGGCGCGGTGGGTGATATCTGTGGTCACTATCTGGATGCTCAGGGAAAGACGGTCATACACCCTTTAGCGCAGAGGGTGATCAACCCCGCGATTGCGGATTTAAAAAAAACCGGGCAGCTGGTACTGGCTGCGGGCGGGAGCCATAAATACGCGATTATCCTGGCAGCGATCCGAGCCGGGCTGTGTCATGTGCTGATATGCGATGAGAATGTCGCGCAGGCGCTTGCGGCAGCGTGATCCTGGCGGCATTGCCGGTTACAGGATGAATCGCCATTGAGATAGCGAATGGGCTAAAAAGCAGAACCGGGCAAGAATATAAGCTAAATTCGTGCCCGGATGATCAAGCGAGGAGGGAATTAACTTTTTTGCTTCGCGCTTTGGTTGATACCAGCTTCGGCAAGCCTGGTTAATTTATTATCCGTCGCTTTCTCTTCTTCCAGGGTTTGGCCAAGAAGCTTTTTGGCATCGCTGTAACCCAGCATCTCGGCCAGCGTACACAGCGTACCGTATGCTGCGATTTCGTAATGCTCCACTTTTTGGGCCGCGGCAATTAAACCGGCGTCCCGAACCGCGCCTTTATCCACGCTGTCGATCGTTTCCTGGCCTTCTTCAATCAGCCCTTCCATGGCCACACACTTCATACGTTTTAAGCGGAATTCAGGAATGCTGTCTACCACCTGGTCGATGCGCTCTACATGGCCGCGTGTTTCTTCAAGGTGGCTGTTAAACGCTTCGCTTAATTTGGGGTTTTCGGCGGCGCGTGCCAGTTTGGGCAGTGCGCGGGTCAGCTGTTTTTCTGCGCTATAGGTGTCAGATAATAAATGAACAAAAAGATCTTCAATGGTTTTGATCTGCATGGGATCGCTCCATAATTCGCTCTTTATTTTACATCAAGGCAGCATGAGCGCACCGATGGCTGCGGCACACCCATGCTGATAAGCTATTAGCCAACGGCGAGGCGGTTATTTATCCGGCTTGCGGCCGCCGCCGTGACTGTTTTCGCCGCCTTTGCGACCGGCTTCTGAAGCACGCTGCGGGTCATTTTTAAAATTCCCACCGCTGTGTTGCCCACCTTTACGTCCTGCTTCTGAGGCTTTTTCACGGTCTTCGGCGAAATTACCAGATCCACCTCTATGCTCTGCCATAATAATATCCTCATGTTGCGTTAGAGATAATGACATACGGAATATGTCATAACATGGAAATTTAAAACTAGCGCAGGATGAGAGAGAGTCAAATTTATATTTTGGAGAGATGGGTGTTGTAAGGGGATGTTATTGTCTGAAGCGAAACGTTAATTATATTTAGACGGCTTAGGTAACCTATTGAATTTTTCTTAGGTTTTATTTGGTTAGCCTGATTGAGATGCCAGTATAATTATATAATATGTCAGTTTTACGCTAAAAATGTTACGTTTGGTTTATCGTCTGGCTACCGAAGTGAAATGGCCAGCTGAGATAATTCTGAATTTTAGCGAAAAAGAGCCGTGACTTAAACGGCGGAAAATAGGGAGTAAATAAAATGCAGTGGTGGTTAAAGCATATCTAACCACAGGTTGAATGCTCTGATTTTTTATTCTTACTTCAACTATGTTACATAGGTGAAATATTTATGATTCTTCTCGTATCACATAGCCTTATATGTGAAAGCTCGTATTTTGCAGCGCAGTGAATGAGACCGCGGTAACGATTTTTGTTCTATGCTTTATTTTCTGCGTATAACTAACAGGAGCTGAATATGCAAAACAAGAATCAGATCCCAGAGTCCCGTAATATCCCCCATGCTGATGCTTATCCAACGCCCCCTTTTGAGCATCAAAAGCAGCCTTTTCCGGGGCTGGCGAAAAAAATGATCCCTGTTCCTGACCACGGTGAAACATCCTATCAAGGCAGCGACAGGCTTGTTGGACGTAAGGCGTTGATTACCGGCGGGGATTCCGGGATAGGGCGCGCCGTGGCTATTGCATTTGCCCGGGAAGGGGCCGACGTTGCCATTAACTATCTCCCTGAGGAAGAAGAAGATGCGGTAGAGGTGATCGCGCTGATTCGTGCCGAAGGCCGTAAGGCCGTCGCCATTCCTGGTGATATCAGGGATGAAGACTTTTGCCAGCAGCTGGTCACCCAGGCAGCGCAGGAGCTCGGAGGGCTGGATTTGCTGATCAATAACGCAGGTCGTCAGCAGTTTTGTGAGTCGATTAAAGATCTCACCACCGAAGCCTTTGACGCTACTTTTAAAACCAACGTTTATGCGATGTTCTGGATAACTAAAGCCGCGCTGAGCTACCTGCCTCGCGGCGCGGTAATTATTAATACGGCATCCGTGCAGGCCTATCTGCCGAGTGACAACCTGCTTGATTACTCGCAAACCAAAGCCGCTATTGTCGCGTTCACTAAATCTCTCGCCAAACAGCTGGCGTCTGAAGGTATTAGGGTGAATGCGGTGGCACCCGGTCCTTACTGGACGGTTTTACAGTGTAGCGGCGGCCAGCCGCAGGAAAAAATTGAAAAATTTGGCGCTTCCGCGCCGCTCGGACGTCCAGGACAACCGGCGGAAATTGCCTCACTATATGTGACGTTTGCCGCTGCGGAATCCAGCTTTACCTCGGGCCAGGTCTGGTGCTCAGACGGTGGTACCGGCACCTTGTAATCAATGTCATCACAACCACCAGCGCCTGCACAAGAGGCGTTGATGGTAAATAAGCTTCTGAATCTTACCCAGTGTGCCTTATATCCCCGTCCTTCAGGGCGGGGAGGATGTCAATTTGTAGTAGTAAGGGTTTTGATCCTTACTACTATTTTTTGAGTTCAGGAGTCGTTTAGCGGAATAATGGAAATATGCCCGTTGCTTTCAAGAATGGCGTATTTAATTTTTTGCCGTTCAGTGATGCCATGATCGATACGCGCGGCCAACAGAATATCTTCTGCGGAGATATCCGCCTTAGTTAATTTTTCAACATAGAAGTGGCCGTTTTCTACCAGGATAACGGGCGTGCCATCAAGTAAGTCGTCGGCGGCAGGGATTTTTTTCTTTAATATTCCGAAGGAGATATCGACCACAATCAGCGTCACGATGGTGAGCATGGCGCCGGTTACTGAAAAGTCATTTCCCAGCAAAGCCTGTTGTGTGGCTTCACTAATGATTAACAGCAAGATTAAATCAAACGAGGTCATTTGCAGCAGCGCGCGCCGCCCGGCGATTTTAAATACCACGATTAAAATCAGATAGACGGCCAGCGCCCTAATTACCGTATCCATTGTTGTTGTCCTCAGGGATAAACAAACTGGCTGAAGGTTAGTCCAGCCTGCTGGTTTGCAACCACATGGCTGGTAAGCTCGCCGGCTTGCATTGGGGTAAGGCTTAACCAGATGGTTTGCGTGGCGTTTGCCATCGAAGGGGAATATTCGACGATCAGCTCGCCGTGTTGGCTGTACATTTTATCGGGCTGTGGCAGCAGATTATCAATGCGGTAACCGTGCATAAAATCGCCGCCCAGCTTGATTTGCTGAGGCTTGCCGGGTGCTGGCGCAAAGCTAATTTTCAGCTCTACGTCGCTCAACAGGCGGTTGAACTTCTCATAGTCCACTTTTAACGTATTTGCTTGATTTGAAAGGCTTTTCTC
The DNA here is from genome assembly GCF_003818135.1 of Buttiauxella warmboldiae. Taxonomy (GTDB): domain Bacteria; phylum Pseudomonadota; class Gammaproteobacteria; order Enterobacterales; family Enterobacteriaceae; genus Buttiauxella; species Buttiauxella warmboldiae. The sequence continues at coordinate 144,490 of NZ_RPOH01000010.1, forward strand.
ACTTAAATACCCCTTTGAAAAAGCGCCAGCCAGCGCACCAAGGACTATCAGCAACAGCAGCACAAACCCGATTTGTCGCACCACAAATTCAAACTGCAGCCAGCGGGGTTTTTCTTGGACCGGCGCGGATTTTTTTACCGATTCAGCGTTCATTATTTTCACCATGGATAAAAGGGCATCCGGCAGTACAGAGCTTAACCCTATTGAGCACCGGCGTTTTAACACCGGTTAAAAGCCATTAACTGCGAGCACGGCTTTTAACCGGTGAAGAACGAAGAGCCTGTCACGCCCGGGTTATTTCTTAGCTTCTACACCAGGCTGGGCCGAGCGGTTTAAAAACGCAGCGGTGAGTTCGGGGAGATGGGCTGCCGCCCAGTCGGCCATGGCTTGTTCTTGCTGGCGGATAGATTTGAAGACCTCCACGCCTTGTGGATCGCCTGCGGCTTCAGCCGCAGCAATCAGCGAGGTATAGCAGGCTATTTCAAAGTGTTCAAAAACATAGCTGCTGATCGCGCCTTTTACCACTTCATCAGGCGTCATCATGCCGCTTACCGCCTGGCCCAGAGCCACTATTTTGCTCATGGCATCTTTAAACGAGGAGGTTGAAATACCGTTACGCGACAGCACTTCTTCCAGTAATGCCTGCTGTTGACGGGTTTCTTCAAGATGCCGCTCAAGCTGCAATTTGAGGGCTGGATAGTGCTCAAGGCGTTCGGACATCTTGCTGAGCATCGACTCTGCCTGTTTCTCCATCGCGTGGGCGTCACGTAACCAGTCATGATAATTCTCTACCGGGGTCATAGATATTCTCCTTCGTCAGTTGTTAGTCAGAACGGGCTGGAGCATAACGCTCCTTTTCCTTCTTTCTACTTTCATAGCGAAGCGCTGAAATAAAACGGAACGGATAACTTCCTGCTACCGTTTGAAATAAGCAAATTAAATAATAGTCGAAAATTATGGCATGGGGTGACGAGATGAATTGAAGTGCGCGAACCGTAGCTGATAGATAGCTATGGCAATGTACTCGGTTAAATACCCGATTTATTCTCTGGCAAGGATTTAACACGCCAGGCGATCCCACCGCAACCCGGTACCAGATTAAATGCCCTTGCTCCCAGGCGGGACTGCAGAAATTTCACCCGCATAATAATTACCGCTACAGTTATTTGAGGGCGTATTTCGGTAACGCAGCGATAAGAGAGCGTAAAGATGAAAAGCGACTGGTATAAAAATGCGATTATTTATCAGGTGGATACTGGTTATTTTATGGATTCAAATGGTGATGGAATCGGGGATTTAGGCGGGGTGGTAAAACACCTCGACTATATTCGCGGTATCGGCGCAACGGCAATCTGGCTGACGCCTTTTTATCTGACCCCCTTCAGGGATCACGGATATGACGTTCAGGACCATCTGCAGGTAGATCCACGCTTTGGCGACCTTGCCGATATGGTATTTATGCTGGAACAAGCGGAAGAGTTAGGGCTGCACGTTATTATCGAGCTTATTTTACAACATACCTCCCGCGAACATATTTGGTTCCAGGAAGCCAGAAAAGATCGCAGCTCTCCTTATCGCGATTATTATATCTGGGCAGATGAACCCCCGGAACATGATGAGCCGCCGATGTTTCCCGGTGTGGAAAATAGCGTCTGGAGCTGGGATGACCGCGCGCAGCAGTTTTATCGTCATATGTTTTATCACCACGAGCCTGATTTGAATCTGGCTTGCCCGGCACTGATCAAAGAAATTGAGCGCATTATCGTGTTCTGGCTGCGTCTCGGGGTTTCGGGATTCCGGCTTGATGCCGCCTCACATATGGTGAAACAAGCGGGGCAAGGGGAGATAAAAAAGGGTTTTCCTTTACTTAACCATCTGCGCGATTTTGTCGGGCTGCGTAAACCGGACACTATTTTATTAGGGGAGGTCGATGTACCACCGGAGCAATATCGGGATTATTTCGGCGATAACGACAGGCTACATATGCTTCTCAGCTTTACGCTAAATAAGCATATGTTTCTTGCTTTTGCCCGCAAAGACGCACGTCCGCTGGCGAAAGCGATTGAAGAGATCCCGCAGCCGCCGTTACGAGCCTGTCTGGCAAACTGGCTGCGTAATCACGATGAACTGGATTTGGGCGAGTTAAGCCAGGCGGAGCAAAAAGAGGTTATCGCGGCTTTTGGTCCGGCGCCGGATATGTATATTTACCAGCGTGGGCTGCGGCGGCGGTTGGCACCGATGTTCAATAACGACACGCAAAGGCTGGCGATGGCCTACGCCGTGCTGTTCTCGCTACCCGGCACGCCGATCGTTCGCTATGGCGATGAAATTGGCATGGGTGAAAATCTCGCGTTAAGCGAGCGCAACGCGGTGCGCACGCCTATGCAGTGGTCGGGGGAAAATAATGCCGGGTTTTCTGCGGCGGCTGCCGAAAAGCTGATTGCGCCTGTGATTAACCGGGGGCCGAATCGCTACCGTCTGGTGAACGTCAATAAATCACAAATTGAAGACCGTTCTTTACTGCATCTGGTTAGCAAAATGGCAAGGACAAGGCTTGGGTGTAAAGAGATAGGATCGGGGCGCTGGAAGATGATTCACACCCAAAGCCCATCGATTCTGGCGATTCGCTATGACAGCGATGGCGATGCGCTGCTGATGGTGACCAACCTGAGCGATAAGAAAGCCCGGGTTACTATCGACCAACCAGACCTGATGATGCTTACCGAACTGCTGGGTGATCAGGAATATGCAGCCTCGGGCACCATAACAACGCCCTGCAAATTTCCGGTTAACGGCTATGGCTATCGCTGGTTTACGCTGAGCAAAATACCCCATAGCAGCGCCCGGTAATGTCCATTTCTCAGCGTTGCCGACGCTTGCTGCGCCACCACACCAGACCACCGAGAATACCTAATGCCGCAAGTGCGGCTTTTCCTGCAAAGGCAGGATCGATGGCGATAACGCTGTTCTGCGCTTCATGGCTAAATTTTCCCCGGCTCTGGTGATGGCCTTCAACCGGGGAGAAGAGGTTATCCGCTTCGGCCTGCGAATGAGCCGAGGCCTGCATCTGGCCGCCCCAGGCTTTCTTCGCCATTAACTTATCCAGCCAGCCGGGGAAGAACATATTGCCGATGATCGATTCTATCGTCGCTTTGCCAACCCAAAGCTCACGCGGAGCTTTAATCGTGGCTTTAAAAATGGCTTCAGCCACCGCTTCAGGTTGGTAAACAGGGGCCACCGGACGGGTAGCGCGGGGGAGTTTATTGCGTGACCAGTCGAATTGCGGCGTATTCACACCGGGAAGATGAACCATGGTCAGGCGGATCCTGGAATGATTATGGGCAAGCTCGGAACGTAAAGCGTCAGTAAAACCGCGAATGGCGGACTTTGCCCCACAATAGGCCGATTGCAGAGGAATTGAACGATAGGCCAACGCCGAGCCAACCTGGATAATATGCCCGCAGCGGCGGCGTTCCATCAGCTTTAAGGCTTCGCGAGTGCCATTAATCACGCCATGGTAGGTGACATCGGTCACCCGCTGGTATTCCGACTGGTTCATTTCCGTAAAGGGCGCGATAACGGTGCACATTGCGGCGTTGATCCAGACATCCACCGCCCCCAGGGTGTTGGCTATTTCATGGGCTGCCTTTTTCATTTGCCCGGTATCGGCAACATCCGCACTGACCCCTATGGCCCGGATGCCGATGCTTTCCAGCTCCTTCACCGTTTCGCTAAGCCCTTTCTGGCTGCGTGCAATCACCGCCACATCATAGCCGTGGCGCGCAAAACACAGCGCGGTTGCCCGCCCGACACCAGCCGTTCCCCCCGTCACTACCACTGAAGGCATAGGTTTCTCCTGTCATTATCATCGTGCAGCAATGGAATTTTCTGCCTGACATTGATTATTGGATAAGGCAGGGGATTTTGCTGAGGGTTTTCATTAACGCTTCATCTGGTGGTTCACCCACACCAGGTTATTCACCGCAAATCCCAGCCCCCGGGCAAAGGACAAATAGCGCTGTTTCACCTCGTCAGGAATTTCAGGCTGGCGCGATAAAATCCACAGGTAATCACGGTTTGGCCCGCTGACCAGGGCATATTGATAATCCTCATCCAGCGCTATAACGTTATATCCGCCATAGAACGGGCCGAAAAAAGAAACCTTGAGGGCCGCAGTTGTCGGGGCGCCGGTAAAGTAGGCTTTGCCCTCGCTTGACTTCCACTGCTTTTTAACCGCATCAAACCCCTGATTGAGTACGCTAATTCCCCCATCGCTGCGCTTGCCGTAGGTAGCGGTCACCTGTTCCAGGCCGCGTTCAAAACGGTTTTCGAGGCGTGCGATTTCATACCATTTGCCCAGATAACGAGCGGAGGAAAAGTTTGTCAGTGGCTTTACCCCTTCAGGTGGCGTAGGGGAACGGCAGGCGGTTAAAGCCAACGCTATAGCCACCCCCGTCAAAACTGGCAAAATCCTCATTAACCAATCCTTAATATAAGCATGGGTATTTGCGGCCATTGGCACAGGCGCTCAATTTATATATTCGGTGGGGCTTACGCCTAATTTCTGGCGCAATATAATGCCGACCGAAAATTTTTGTAACACGAGCCTGCGTCAGTCAAAAACGCCATTTATGATGGATGTCACTATGGCGGTGCTGAGCGCGATTAACACTAAATCATCGCCCACGATCTTCCATTCATACCCCGGATAATAGGGTAACTGGTTCAGCATCGACGCTGGCACTGTCTTTTTCGCAATCCCCGGAGGAAGAGGTTTTCCCCGCGCCAGATTTTTTGCAATACCCGGTGGCAGAGACTGATAACCCGTCAGGCCATAATTGACGGCCAGATGGCGAGCGGTATCGAAGCTGATATCCGAGTCGACACGGTCCGGTTTACCGTAGTTTTTACGTTGCCCGCCTGAAGCGTTACTTTTTTTCTCTACGTTCTTCTGATTATTGCCATGGTGGCTACTGTTTTTATGATTGCCGCCGCCCCCTCCATTGCTATTGCCGTTGCCATTACCGTTTCCGGGATTTGCCAGCACCGGAGTGGCGAACAAGGAGAGTGAGAGCAGCGTGACCAAAACGGCGGTGCTATTGCGAGGTTTAAACATGGTTATTTCCTTTTGTGTACCCGTTTACAGAACAGTAGCTGCGGCTATGAATAATGGCAATATGTCCGATTCCGAAATTAAACTGGCCAACCAGCAAAGGGCAAAGTGGAATAATTAGCTCGGAACCATAATCGCGAAGTGAATCAAACTTGAAATGAAAAACTGCTTCCCTATGTGAAGCAGTTGACTCTGAGTTGCTTTAGCGGCGTTTACTCTAAGGTTTCAGGCAGGATGCCGGGGCTAAACGCATGCCACACAGCGTTACCAGGCAGATAATAGCGCCGGCATAAAAGGTTGATGCCGCGCCGAGCGTTTCCCATAAAATACCGGCCCCCAGGCTTGCCAGCAGCAAAGCAACGCCGCTCACCAGGCTAAACATGCCAAATGCCGTGCCGCGTAAATCCGTCGGTGTGCTACCGGCAATCATGGCCGCCAGCAGGCCCTGTGTCATCCCCATATGGAGTCCCCACAGCGCCACGCCCGCCAGTATCCCTATCCAGTGAGTGCTCAGAGCCAGTACCAAATCGGCAACAATCAGCACTAATAAACCGCCCTGCAGCATTGTTCTGTGGCTCATTCGGTCGGAAAGCTTGCCTGAGGGGTAGGCCGATACGGCATAGATCAGGTTCATTGCCACCATTACCAGGGGAATAAGCGCCAGCGGAATATCCATCTGCTGCGCCCGCAGGACTAAAAAAGCCTCGCTGAAACGGGCCAGGGTGAATACGCCACCTAGCCCAACAACCCACCAGTAAGTTCGCCCCAGACGCGCCAGATTCTCTCGTTTGATGGGATTACTGCGCTTGTGTGTGATGGGAGAACGCGGCTCTTTGAGACCAAAAAACAGTAACCCCAGGGCCAGTATGCCAGGGATCACAGCGACCCAGAAAACCGCACGGAAGTCGTCGTGCCACAGCAGCATCAGGGCAACCGCGATGAGCGGCCCCAGAAAGGCGCCAATGGTATCCAGTGACTGACGCAGACCAAAGGCGGCACCGCGGATGTCTGGCGGAGTGACATCGGCAACCAGAGCGTCTCGCGGAGCGCCACGGATCCCTTTTCCCACGCGGTCGAGCATACGGGCGCTAAATACCAGCCCCGAGCTGGATGCTATTGCAAACAGCGGCTTGCTCAGCGCCCCGAGACCGTACCCCAGCAGGGCCAGCCCTTTGCGCTTTCCCAGGTAATCGCTCAGCACGCCTGAAAAAACTCTGATGATTAACGCAGTTGCTTCAGCAAGACCTTCAATTAAGCCAATGATAATGACGCTGGCTCCTAAGGTGGTTGCCATAAATAGCGGCAGCAGGCTGTGGACCATTTCGGAGGAAATATCCATCAGCATGCTGACACCGCCCAGCACCCAGACACCTTTAGGAATACGCACCAGCACGGAAAAACGTGAGGACATCATGTCACTCCAACACACTCGTTGAAAATCAGATGCCTATTAAACCAACATTTTTCGAATTTGATAAGCATTAAAAGCAAATGATTATCAATATCATTATTGATGCGGTTGACTGCCTCTTTCAGTCGCTTTTATTACCTGTGATAACTCAGCTGGCAGGAGTGAGTGAAGAAGGCGCAGCCTCTTCCCATCCGACTATCTGATTTTTACCATTATGTTTGGCGACATAAAGTAGCTTATCGGCGTTTTCAAGCAGCTCTTCAGCCGTATCCTCTGCTTTCCAGGCCACCAGGCCGCAGCTGAAGGAGGCATGCAGCCCTTCTTCACGCCATTTTCGTTCGCAAATCTTTAGCCGCCACTCTTCTAAAATATCGTGGCACTCTTTGTAACTGAGGTAAGGAAACAGCACCGTAATTTCCTCTCCGCCAAACCGGTATAACGAACCATGGCTTGCGACAATGTTAATACCTGACTGGCTGACAAACTGTAACACCATATCTCCTTTGTTATGACCAAAGGTATCATTAATCAGTTTGAAGTTATCCAGATCGATAATTGCCAGATGGAAATGATGCCCTTTCTTGATGAGCCGCGACATATCGTCATCAAATTTTCGGCGCGTACCCAGCTCGGTCAGGCTATCGGTAGTGGAAAGGAATTCGGCCGCTTCAAGTTTTTTTTGTTTCTTTATCAGGCTGTCAGAAATATTTTCAAGCGTGGCGAAATTTTCTGACATTTCAACGCCATGGATATTCATAAACAAGATGTTAAGCATCCTCTTAAAATAAATTCTGCATAATAGCATGATGACTAAATATAAAACTGAACAGGTGGCAATAACCGAGAACAGAAGAATGTATGCCGCGTAAAATACATCATGATAAGAGTCATAGCTGACCACGGTAAAGGCAACCCAGTCGGGGTTATTGTAGGTGCGATAGAAAACAAATTTGTTGGTTTCGCGGTCAAAAAAATGGCCGTGGTGTTCAGTCGCTTTCGCAATCCAGGTATCAGGCACCTTATTTGAAAAGATTTCATTTGAATTAGCATGCATAATCACGTTGCCATCTCTGGCTGCGACTTTAAATTGACCATTGTAAGGGATGGCGAAGTTATGCAGGATGCGGCTCATTCTTCTCAAGTCGAGTTTTAAAGCGACGTTTCCTTTATGCTCAGCGTGGTCATCGAATATATTCATGCTGACGATAATCGCCATTTTGATATCGTCATCCTCATTTTTCGTTGCCGGTGTATACGGCCGGGAAAAAAATATTTCATCCTTTATCCCGGCTTTCGGATACCACGACCGACTGGTAGGCTTAAAATTATTCAGTTTGATGGTCGAGGGGTAAACTTTAAAATTACCATGAGTGTCTGAAATCAACCCTGCTTTGAAGAAAATGGAGGAGTTGATAATTGCGGGGATCAGGGTGTTAATTTCGTTGTATGTTGGGGCAATAAATTTCGCAATATTATCTCCCCCAAGGCTACCTTCGATCGACTGAAACAACAATTCGATTTCATGCACCTGGTGCTCAATGCTGCTCTGGGCGGCATTCTCAGTGACCCGGGTCAGGGTTTCAACGAATGTTTTATTGGTATTGTACTGGATATAAAAAAAGCTGCAGATGCTGATAAACAGAAAAGGAATGAGCATTATTAGCATTAAAATGGTTACTGCTTTATTTGTTGTAATTTTCATTTTTTTAACTCAGAGTTACCTTGTAACTTAAATGTAATATATACAACCAAATGTTGTTATAAAATGCTGCAGTGTGATTTTAACAGGCAATAGCAATGTTACTAATCTTGCTTATGATAAATAAGAGGGGAGAGGCAAGCAATGAAAATGGAATAATATTACTGAAGGTGCATGTAATAAATCAATGCTGTTAACATTCGAACCTTTCTGCTGTTGTGAAAAACGTTAAAATGTTTAACGCGCCATTAATTTAATTAACAAACGGTAAGCGATTTAAGCCAGACCTGGAGAGGGGACCTGCGGGGAAAGAGGCAGCTAACACCAGAAACCGCTCTGCCTCTGCTGGTTAAATATCATTATAGCCAGTGTGGGTATATGTCCCCTTCACCCGCTTATTGAAAAGTTAATTACGCTTTAAACACCGAGAATTTTTTCATCAGCGGTTTCAGCTGTTCGGTATCACCATAGACCGCCAGAGCAACAAAATCTAAATTTTCCAGGGGAGTTTGCCGCGTTAAATTTATTTGTTCCGCTGAAGAGCTTCCCAGCATGGTGGTGGTAAAAAAGTTATAACATATTTCTGCCGCCTGGCATTTGAGCGCTAGTGTCGCTAGCTGGCTGCTATTCTTAGACTGTAAAATAATCACCGGATAATTATTTAAATAGGCGCAAAGCCCGCTTTCCTGATTTTGATAATCATGAAAGTTGAGGTCTTTCTCTTTCAGTAAGATCCCTGAACTGATATGAGCAATAGCATTCATCAGCAAGGCGATATCTTTATTACGGTCCACAACGAGATATAATTTTTTTTCACAGTCTTCAAACATCATGCCATCTCAGGTTAAAGGGATGATATCGCGCACCCCGGCTAATTCTTATTTCGACTCCCCGACACACAGGGGAGTTTGTCTGGCAAAGCACGGATAAATCGTGGCTACAGTAAAAAATACCCTTCAACCATCAGACGGGCTTTACCCGTTAATTCAACGCGGCCGTTATCTTTTATATGGCAATCAATATTGCCCTTACGCGGGCCGCCTTGCTGTGCGCACAAGTGCTTTTTGCCCAGCTTATCTGCCCAGAGCGGGGCCAGAAACGTATGAGCCGATCCTGTTACCGGATCTTCATTTACGCCGACCTGCGGTCCGAACCAGCGTGAACGGAAATCATAATGTTGCGCTGCCACTGTCACCACCACACCTCGGGTTGCAAATTTTTCCAGCGCCGCGTAATCAGGTGAAAGCATCTCCAGCCGCTCTTCATCTTTGATGATGACGACAATATCAGAAGCCTGCCAAATCTCGGCGGCTTCGCCTTCTAATCCCAGCGCCGCGAGCAATCCTTCCGGTGCTGAGATCGGGACTGGATTAACGAGTGGGAAATCGAGCGTGTAATTCTCACCATCGGATTTAACCTTCAGTATCCCGCTACGGGTAGAGAAACGAATTTCCTGTTCCGCAAAGTCATGAAGAGAAAAAAGCACCGCGGCGGCGGCAAGAGTGGCATGGCCGCAAAGATCAACCTCAACGGCAGGGGTGAACCAGCGCAACGCGAAATCTTCATCCTGGCGGACCACAAATGCGGTTTCCGAAAGATTATTCTCGCGGGCGATATTTTGCAGCGTAATGTCATCGAGCCAGCTATCCAGCAGGCAGACGGCCGCGGGGTTTCCGGAGAAGGGCCGATCGGCAAACGCATCCACCTGATAAAAAGGAATTTTTTCAGCGCTGACTGCCTGATTATTTTTCATTTAATCTCTCCAGATCGTTATAAATAGTGTGTCGAGTTACGCCCAGCGTTTGTGCGGCTTGCTGAATGCCACCTTTCATCTTAAAAATACCTTTACCGTGCATTTCAGAAACTATTTTCACCCGCTGTGATTTCGGGATTTTCTTCCCGCTCACCGAGTGCCTGTCAATAATGTCCTGAATCGTTTGCTCAATAAGCTGACTCAGCTCCGGTTCCTGACTCTGTGGTTCTGTTTTGCTGCTTATCACATCAATGGCTTTGCGGAGCTGTTCATAAGGGGAGGTATCCACATTGACGCAAAACGCCATCAGTGGTTCCCCCTTACTGCTGTAAAAAAGTGTTGAAGCGCTGCTGAGCAACTTCCCCGATTCCGTCGTCGTTTTATAGTCTTTTATGGTGACGGGCGGTGTATTCGGCTTTTGCGGCACTAACCCGGCAAAACCCGCATCGGTGTCGGGCCCGGAGAGCAGATTATCGCCGGGTTTGCGCCCGCTAATGTGACCATTAATTATTTTCTGTACCGAATGGGCTGGCGTGGTCAGGTTATGCAGAACAATTTCATGATTACCGGCGAGAGTGGCCGCCAGTGAATCCATAGCGGCTTCGAGAATGCTGCTCAGCAAATCAAGCTCTTTCTGGTGTTCTGATGCCATTGTCAGGCTCCGTTATGGCTACGGTCCAGCGCCTGTACTTCAATCTCCACATCCAGATTAAAAGCGATGTTGGTGGTGGTCAGGCTGCGGGCTGGAAAATGAGTCTGGAAGAAGGTTCTGTAAACCTCATTAAACGCCGCAAAATATTTCATATCCGACAGCCAGACTTTTACCCGCACAATATCTTCCAGGGAACATTCCGCCCGGGCCAGAACATTTTCAATATTGCAAAGAATGGTGCGCGTCTGCTCCTCAACGCTGGCATACAGAGGCAGGCCCCGATCGTCCATCGAGACCTGACCAGAGAGAAAGACAAACCCTCCCGCTTTTACCGCGTCAGAAAAAGGATAAGGTTTTGTCGAGGGATAATGCTCAATAGGTTTGTGCATGGTTGTGGTGTATTTGAATTATTCAGCGAAGCAATATATCGACTGAGTGTTAAAAATTCAACAGAAAGTTGAATTTTTGGGGCGGCCAATAAAACGTCCAGGGGAATGGCAGCATGTAACCCTGGGAGGGTAATGAAAAAGGCTATCTCGGTGTTTAAGCCAATACTCCGCACCGAGGTGCGGAGTGTATACGTTTTCAGCTATCAGGCATGGGCTACGGCAAGTACCCCTGTATTTGTGTTGGTAGTCTGAGAGACTAAAGAGAGTGAAGAGGCTGCGGGGGCCGGAGCGACAGAAGCCATTGCCGTCACCAGTTGCCCGGCTGCACCACTTGCGGTATATGAATTAGCGAATCCAATGCAAGTATTGAAATTGCCGTGCTGCCACATTTCATCCATCGAGGCTTCAAAGGTTCCGTCAACGTTGTCAGTACGATAGGCTCCCCATGGGTTAGTGAGGATAAAATCATTGGTGGCTTCATTAAAACCGATAATCGCAAATGCATGTCCCCCAACGAAATTTGTTTGCCCTGTGACGGGATCTGTTGAGTTCTCCCAGCTGGAAAGCTGCGCTGGGGCTCCATTCAGTACCGCTGTTTTCAGTAATTCAAAATCCGTGGTGTTCCATGTCTCTTCGCTGGTATAGGTCGCTCTGAATTGAGTTATCTGGTCACCGGTAATGGCTTGCAGTTTTTCAAAGAGACCTGGAAGGCTGGAGTAACTGTTATTTTCCCCCCAGTAGGTGGATTCAAATGCCACGTTTGCCCGTTCGGCAATCGCCACCCAGTTCGATGTATCCATACTTGCGCCATAGCTACACACATTACTGTCAACGTTGACCCAGGTAGCAACGCCTTTATTAAAGAAGCGTACGCTGTAAGTATCATTTGAGTTCTGAACGATCATCGATTTAATAAAATTGGGGTCGGCATCGACAACGGCCTGGAGGGCGGAGAGATAGGAACAATCGCCGATCCCTCCCTGACGAATATCATTGATGCTCGGCATGCCGTCGGCAAATAGCGGCCTACCATCAACATGGGCGGTTGAAGAGGAGACCGGCACGTCGGCACCGTCAAGCCAGGTGGTGATTAACTGGCCAAACTGCGTTGCCGATGAATCCACATTTAAACTGCCAATGCGAGTAAATGACCCATCTACAGGCGAAGTCCACTGAACCGAAGCTCCGTTCGCTCCTGTGACCATGCCGTTGATCAGCGAATAGATCGAAGAAGTTGTCCCGTGTACAGCCCCGATATCCTGCAGATAGATCTTCAGATCGTTGTACTGTGAGGCAGTTAGACCGTCCGTCAGTTCAGCGGCAAAATCTTTCATCACAGATTCAATCGAGCGGAAGCTGAACAGGGATTCATTACTGGCATCAAGGGTCTGCATAATGTTTTTCAGACCCATATCGCTCAGGCTGCTAATTAACGACTGCTCTGTGCTCTGGTTAAGCGCCACCAGACTCTGCTGCGAGGCGGTGAGCGTACTGCGCTGAGCAGCGGTAAGACGCGACTCAATAGAAAGCAGCGTATCATTGCTAAGAGTGGTTAAATCCCCGGCATAACAGGCAAGATGAGCCGCATCCAGATTGCTGATTGCCGCAGGCGTCAGGGCGGCAAACTGGGCTGCGGTCATTGACTGAAACTGCGTTAAGCTCAGGTTATTAAGCAGTCCCGGCTGTAGCCATTCCGGATGCGTCAGTGCCTGGACCTGGGTGGCATTAAGGGTATTAAACTGAGCCTGAGTCAGCCCCTGGTATTGGGTGCGAGTCAGGGAGCCAAGCTGGCTGGCTGAGAGGGCGGAAATATTAAGGATGCCGAATTTTCCGCGCGGCAGAGAGCCGAGGTTGTTCATGGTGGCGACCTGAGCGGCGCTCAGGGCCGTCAGATGGGCGTTATCCACCGCCGAGAGGGTGGAGGCGCTAATCTGGTTCAGCTGTGTTGCCGTCATCGACTGGAAGGTGGAAATATTCAGGTTGTTCAGCCAGTCGGAAGAGAACCAGTAGAAACTGATCGCAAGGCTGGCTAACTTTTCAGCGGTGAATCCTGGCGCGGCGGAGGCTGACATCCAGTCAGGGTGCTGCATGGCGTGGATCTGGGCATTGCTTAAAGAGCTGATTTGTTGGGCTGTCAGGCCTGCATACTGACTTTTAACCCAGCCTGCGATCGCCGATGTGGACAGGCCGGTGAGATTGAGCTGGCCGAACTGGGCGCTGCTCAGGGCTGCAATGCTGGTGATGTTGTTAACTTCTGCCGGAGTCAGGCTGCTCAGGTGCGAGAACTGATACGGCGTTAGTCCCTGCAGGGCCGTGGTGCTCAGGCTGTTGAGCCAGCTGTCGGGCAGGAGAGAAAAATCGGTGTTAATGGCGTTGACCTGGGCGACCGTCAGGGCACTGACCACATTTAGCGGCAGAGCGGCTGGATTGGTCATGGCGCCAATCTGTGCGGTGGTCAGGCTGCTGAATTCTGCAGGCGTAATGGTCGCATATTGGTCGGGCGTCCAGGCGGCAATCTGCGCGTTTGACATGGCAGACAGGTTGAGCAGGCTGAACTGATGCGCGCTCAACTGGCTCAGATCGTGTAATGCGGTGAGCTGGATGGGGGTAAGAGTGCCGAGGCAACTATCGCTGATACCGGCAATGGCCGATGCATTAAGCTGGCCGAGCTGAGTGGCGGTGAGCCCCTGAAAAACTTCCGGGGTCAGGCTGCTAATCCAGTCTACGGCAATAGCGGAGAAATCAAGTTTGATAACACTAATCTGCGTGGCGTTCAGGGCGCTGAAATGAGCCTTGTCAATCTGCGTCCAGGTCGCTGCGGAAATCTGAGCCAGGCGACTGTTATCCAGAGCCTGGAAAGAATCCAGCCGCATCTGGTTAAACCAGGCGCCGTTAAAGCGGCTGTAGTTAGTGGTGAAAACCAGTACCTGCGAGGGCTGAATGCCGGAAACCGCAGAGAGTGGAAGCCAGGTGGCATTCTGCATGGCATCAATCTGAGCTTTGGTTAACAGCGACATCTGCGCGGCAGTTGTCCCGGCCCATGAACTTTGTCCCCAGCTCGCCATAGCGGTGGGTGATACGGCAGTCAGATCAAGCAGGGCAAACTGGGCGCTGCTAAGAACGGCGCGTTGACCAACAATACCAATCTGGGTTGGCGTAAGCGCGGTTATATGGGCGTTGTCAATCTGCGCCCAGGTCGCAGCGGCAATTTGGCCAAGACGGCTGCTGTCCAGCGCCTGGAAAGTAGCCAGCGGTAGATAGTTGAGCCAGGCTGCGCTGAACCAGGAGAGGCTGATATTAATTCCGGCTAATTTTTCAGCGGTGAACCCAGCAGCGGCAGAAGCGGGCATCCAGTCAGGATGCTGCATTTGCTGAATCTGGGCGCTGCTTAGCGACTGGATTATATCGCTGTTCAGCAGTGCGTAATCTGCCTGTGTCCAGGCAGAAATATTGTTAATATCCGGCGAAGTCGTGCCGTCTTGTGCGGAAGCCATAGAATACCCCTTGAGAATCGCTGTTATCTTTTTAGCAGCCTGAACAGTTAAATTCACCGCAGATGAAAAATGCGAAATTAATTGATTCAGGTTAAATGGTGTTGATGTCGTGAAATAACATCACCTTCAAATTAACGGTTGATTAATTAAATGGCAACATGCTGGCAACTGATTTTTTCGCTGAAGAATTGAAATGTTTTTTTCAGGGGCATTAACGATGCTTATTGGTTTTCTCTATCTTTTCAGGATAATTCGTTAAATATATTCACACTTCTTATGTATTTTGCCGATTACTCCTCATTTTTTGTTTTATTTACTTACACTTTGCTTTCTTGTGGTTATTGTGTAATTTTACGTTAGCATTAAATTAACAACTCATAAGGGAGTGCGTCAGAGCAAAGCTTGTTTTCATCTTTATGATTTTATGTGGTTTTATCTTTTCGGTGGCTTCTTTCCTTCCTCCGTCAGCCTGTTGCGCGAAGAGGATAAGGTAAAAACGTGTTAACGGAATGGGGTAAATCGCCAGTAGTGATAAAAGTTATAGTTATTTAAATTTTTTACAAAATGAGAAAACCGTTTTCGTTATTGGAAATGTCGATCTCAATCTTTCCTGTTTAATACAAATAGTGTCAATTGGATAAAGCTTTAGGGAATGGATTAATTACATTAAACAATCTGAGCGATTAATGTACGCCGTCATTATTTCTCTGTGGAATAACAATTCTGCTGACGGTCTACGCGCGTGGATAATAATTAGAATCGGTGGTAGATGATGGATAGCGGTTTTTTCTGTTTACAGGTTATTGGCGCATTTCACCAGATTGCGGTCGATAAAGAAAATCTTAAGCATCAGTTTTCCGGTCACCTCGACACCCGTCCAGATGGACAAGCGGTTTTTGGCCGTCAGGCGATATTAATGGCTGCGCAATCCCTGGGGCTGAAAGCAAAAGTTGTACAGCAGGATGTCCGCCGTCTCGATAAGGCCGCTTTGCCGGGTATTGCTCAGTTTCGTGACGGACGTTTCTTTATTATTGCCCGTTACGACCCCGGAACCCGCCCCGACGGGGGGGAAGCCGCTCCGCGTTTACTGATTCAACACGAAGGGAACCCACCCGAATTTATTACGCTTGCCGATCTTCTCGTGCAGTGGACCGGCGAAATCATCTATTTCACCAGTAAAATGAACTTCAGCGGCGCGTTAGCAAAATTCGACTTTACCTGGTTTATTCCCGCCCTGATAAAATATCGGCGCATTCTCGGTGAAATCCTGCTTATCTCTCTTGTTCTGCAATTAATTGCCCTGGTCACCCCGCTGTTTTTCCAGGTGGTGATGGATAAAGTGCTGGTTAACCACGCGATGAAAACCCTGCATGTTGTCGCCGTTGGCCTGATTGTGGCGAACCTGTTTGAAGCGATGCTGACGGGGATCCGCACCTGGGTATTTGCCCATACCAGCAGCAAGATTGATGTGGAGCTGGGTGCACGGCTGTTTCGCCACATGCTTAATTTACCCATAGCCTATTTCCAGAGCCGTCGCGTTGGGGATTCCGTGGCGCGCGTGCGGGAGCTGGAGAATATTCGTGCTTTTCTGACCGGTAATGCCATCACCGTGGTGATGGATATTCTTTTCTCCTTTGTCTTCCTGGCGGTGATGTTCAGCTACAGCGTGAAGCTGACGCTGATTGTTATCGCCTCGATTCCGCTGTACATCTTTTTATCCGTGGTCTTCACCCCCGTACTGCGCCGCCGTCTGGATGAGAAGTTCAACAAATCGGCGGAAAACCAGTCTTTCCTTGTGGAAACCATCAGCAATATTGATACCGTTAAAGCGATGGCCGTTGAGCCACGCTGGGTCAAAAAATGGGATGAACAGCTGGCCGGGTATGTGACATCAGGGCTGTCCGTGACCAATATTTCCACCATCGCCAGCGGGGGGATCACGCTTATCAGTAAGCTGGTGACGGCCGCCATCATGTGGGTGGGCGCCGGGCTGGTGATTGATAATCAGCTGACCGTAGGCGCGCTGGTGGCCTTCAATATGCTTTCCGGCCAGGTTTCTCAGCCTATCCTGCGGCTGGCGCAGCTGTGGAATGATTTCCAGCAGGTGGGGATCTCCATGAGCCGCCTCGGTGACATTCTCAATGCCCACCCGGAAGTGATGGATCAGAAATCCCGCCTGCCGCGGCTTAACGGTGCGATTGAGTTCGACCAGGTGTCCTTCCGCTATCGGCCGGACGCCTCAGAAGTGCTGCGTCAGGTCAGTATTGCGATTAAACCTGGCGAAGTGATTGGCATTGTCGGCCGTTCAGGCTCAGGAAAAAGCACGCTGACCAAACTGGTGCAGCGCCTGTATATACCCGATCGCGGGCGCGTGCTGCTGGACGGACACGATCTCGCGGTGATTAACACCACCTCACTGCGCCACCAGATTGGCGTGGTGCTGCAGGAAAACAGCTTATTTAACCGTTCGGTACGCGCCAATATTGCGCTGGCTAACCCTGCGCTGCCGCTCGAAACCATTATTGAAGCGGCGAAACTGGCGGGGGCACATGAGTTTATCTGTGAATTACCCGAAGGCTACGACACGATTATCGGGGAGCAGGGGGCGGGCCTGTCAGGCGGGCAGCGTCAGCGTATTGCCATTGCCAGGGCGCTCATCACTAACCCGCGCATCCTGATATTTGATGAAGCCACCAGCGCGCTGGACTACGAGTCGGAAAAAATTATCCAGGACAATATGCGGCGCATCTGTGAAGGCAGAACGGTGTTGATCATCGCACACCGCCTCTCCGCCGTGCGTGAAGCTAACCGGATTATCGTGATGGAAAGAGGCCAGATTGCAGAGGTGGGTAGCCATGATGAGCTGTATCAGAAATCTGGCGGCATCTATGCGCATTTGTATTCGTTGCAGCAAGGAACCCGTAACGGAGGGGGATCATGAGCCTGAAACACCGCTATGCGGCCTGGTGTGAACTGCTGGCGCACTACCGCAAACATTTTTCCTGGTTCTGGCGCCAGCGCAATGCCATCACCCCTCCGTCACTGAAAGCCGAAGAAGCAGAGTTTTTACCGGCAGCCCTGTCATTGCAGCTCTCGCCCGTCTCGCCTACGGCGCGCTGGACCGCACGTATTCTGATGGCGATGGTGCTTTTCCTGTTCCTGTGGGCCTTTATTGGCAAAGTGGACATCATCGTGTCTGCCAGCGGGAAAATCATTCCGTCGGAAAGATCCAAAACCATCGCCTCGGTGGAAACCGCGCGCGTCACGCAAATTTATGTACACGACGGGCAGAAGGTGCAGGCAGGCGAGCCGCTGCTGACGCTGGATTCCGGCATGATTGAACACGAGCAGAAAAGGGCGGAAGTCGATCAGGAGATGGCCGCGCTCCAGGTGTTGCGCTCCCGGGCGCTACTGGCCTCTCTTGATACGGGCAGGCTACAGCCGTTGAGTGGAGCCGACGGACTGGCGGCTGACCGGGTGGAAGAAGCCCGTAACCAGCTGGAAAGTCAGTGGTTCAATGTGACCAGCAGACTCCAGGCTCTTGAGGGTGAGATTACCCGTTACGGCCAGCAGTTACCCATCGTCAGCCAGCGTGCGCAGAACTATAAAGAACTGGCAAAGGATCATGATGTTGCCGTGAGCGCCTGGCAGGAAAAAGAGCAGGACAGGATT
Organism: Buttiauxella warmboldiae; assembly: GCF_003818135.1. GTDB lineage: Bacteria > Pseudomonadota > Gammaproteobacteria > Enterobacterales > Enterobacteriaceae > Buttiauxella > Buttiauxella warmboldiae. The sequence continues at coordinate 162,673 of NZ_RPOH01000010.1, forward strand.
GAGCTACAGGGAAAGCTGGCGGACGCCCGCCATCAGCGCGCGGCGTTTCTGGCGGAAACACGCAAGAACACCGCAGAAGAGCTGACCACCGGTATGAAGCAGCAGCAGGAAGCGCAGCAGGATATACAACGGGCAGCGGCACACAAAACCCAGCTTCAGATTAATGCTCCGGTTGACGGCATCGTCCAGCAACTGAAGACCCATACCGTCGGTGGCGTGGTGAGTGCCGCCACCCCGCTGATGGTGATCGTGCCTGAGCAGAGCAGGGTGGAGATCGAGGCTATCGTGGAAAACAAGGATATTGGTTTCATAAAGCAGGGCCAAAGAGTCGCCGTGAAGATTGAAGCCTACGACTACACCAGATACGGCATGCTTGACGGTGTGGTGACCTATATTGCCCGCGATGCGATGAATGCCGGAACCGATAATATTGCCCCCCCTCCCGCAGATGACAGCGGTAATGAGCCCCAGAGGCCGCAGACCTCACAGTACGCCGTGCATGTGCAGCTCGATCGCAAAATCATGGATATAGATGGCCGGGAGGTGGCGCTCAGGCCGGGCATGAGCACCTCTGTTGAAATTAAAACCGGCAGCCGGCGGGTGATTGATTATTTCCTGTCTCCCCTTATTCAACATACCCATGAGAGTCTGAATGAACGCTAATAAATGGTTTTCAGCCCCGCTTTTTACGCTGTGTCTGTGCATTCTGCCGGTATGGGGAGAGGGGCTACAGTCCTGGATTGACGATCCGTTGCGGGCACAACCGGTGCAGCTTCAGGGGGGCGTGACGCTGCCTGATGCCAGCCAAGTCAGCTGCATGGCCGCCGTGGATTTCAGCCAGCCGCTGGAGCTGCGCGATGCGGTGGACACCGCATTGTGTAATAACCTGCAGATACGCGCCACCTGGGCACAGATCAAAGCGCAGAGCGGCGTGCTGGGCGAGGCTCGTGCTGCCTATCTGCCGACCATCAGCGGCTCTGTTAGCCGTCTGCGTAATACCACGACCTATGGGTCCGGTTCGCGGGAGCCCGGCACGAGCAGCACCGGTAACCAGTATTACGGCTCGTTAAACTGGCGCCTGTTTGATTTTGGGGGGCGAGCGGCAAACCGGGAAGAGGCCAATCAGATGCTGCTTTCCGCCATTGCCGGTCATGATGCCTCATTACAAAAAACCATGGCTGCCGTTATCCAGGCCTGGTTTGAAGTGGCCACCAGTCAGGCGGTGATGACCGCGCGTGAACAGATTTCTCAGCTGGCGCAGCAAACGCTGGATGTCGCACAGCGGCGGGAGCAAAAGGGGGCGTCATCACAGGATGATACGCTGCAGGCGTCGACAGCGCTGGCCAAAGCTGAACTCAATAAGATGCGCGCGCAGGGAGATTATCTGAAGAATCTTGCGCTGCTGAAACAGGCTATGGCCATCGATCTGAATACGCCAGTGAGCCTGCCCCCGCAGCCCGAGCGCGTGATCCCTGCGGATATTCATGAGCTGGGCAGGTGGCTGAAAGAGGCGGAAGCCCGTCATCCGGCGATCCAGCAGGCGCGTGCAAAATGGCTGGCCGATCGGGAAAAAATTACCGTGACCCGTTCGGAAGGGCTGCCCACGGCCGACCTGACGGCGCATATCTCAAGAAACGGTTTCCCTAATCAGGGGCTGTCAACGATTAACCAGACCAGCAGGGATATCGGTATTACCGTCTCGATCCCGCTGTTTGAAGGCTTCAGCCGCAACTACAAAATTATGGAAGCGCGTGCGCAGGCAGAGCAGAGCGAGGCGCAGATGGAAGAGACCACGACGCAGATCCTGACGGATGTTGTTAAGGCTTATGCCGATGCGAAAACGGCGGTGGGTGTGCTGACGGCAAGCGAGCGGCTGCTGAACGCCGCGCAGGCCTCTGTGGCCTCGGCTAAGCGGCGTTACGCTAACAGCGTGGCGGATATTCTTGAGGTGCTTAATGCCCAGTCGTCGCTGGCGGACGCCCAGCAGCAACGCATTGAGGCCATCGCCCAGTGGCGCTCGGCGCGGCTAAGCCTGCTGGCAAATACGGGAATATTGAGCCAGCTCTCCGGCACGGCAGATGAATAACGCTCACATTATGAGCTGGAGAGAAAAGTAAACGGATAGTAAAAATGGGAGGGGGTTGGGTTAAAAAAACAGGCCCAAGGTTAGCATTTGGTGTGTTTATTGTGTAAAACTACATAAGTTTAAGTAAACAAAGTAGATGAGAAATTAACGTCCAGTGATGATCGAATGGATGCCATCTCTTAATGCCAGCGTAGCGCGCCACCAACGTATGCGAGCAAAACACGCGATGGCCACCATGTTACAAAAATGAAACATTGTCTTGCCCGTCGTTCCCTGATGTTAAACCAGAGTGGACTGACGGTGGGCTACAGGAGCGCTATGAATAAAATATACAAGCTGGTTTATGACAAAAATAAAGGCGTCTGGCGTGTGGTCAGCGAGAAAGCCCGGGCGGTTGGTAAATCTGTCATAAATAGCGCAAAAATAGATTTAGCTGGCACGAATTTTATTCATAAGGGGCTGGTGGGAGGATACAGTATTGTTAACGTAACTGTGCGAAAAACTACATTATCGTTTTTAGGGCTTGCAGCCATCTTTTATAGTGGAATGACAGTTACATGGGCGAGTGGCACAGAGGGTACAGGTGGGGGGTTTGCACAACCTGATGGCAACATTAGTGTAGGTTATCTGAATGGCACTCCGCGAACGGCAAACGGCTTCACCGGCCTGGTGGTGAACCAGCCGAGCACGCTTACCAGTAATGTGACAGGAGGCATCGGTGCTACCGGTTTAGACAATAGCAACAGCTATGGCTACTTCCGGTGGGCCGGTGGGAATGGGGGGGGAGGAGGTGGCACAGGGGTGTTATCTACGGCTGACATTACTAACCAGGCAACCCTTATCGGCGGGAGTGGAGGCTATGCAGGATATGGGCGTGGCAATGGCGGTGGCGGTGGCGGTGGTGCAGGGATAAAAACCTCAGCATCCGTTGTGAACAGGGGGACCATTACTGGCGGTGCCGGGTCTCCCGCGCAAACTAATCTTGCGAGTGGTGGTGGTGGGGCAGGTATTTTCGTCAGTGGCAATAGCACGCCCGTAACGATAATAAACTACGGTGCCGTTAGCGGCGGCGGCGCCGCCTCTTTTTTAGGTAGGGGTTCTAATGGCCCAGGCTATGGTGGGGCAGGTGAAGGTGGGGCGCTGGGAGCAACAAGAACGACCTATTCCGATGGTGGTGCTGCAATTGCTGGCTCCAATATTATTATTGATAACTATAGTGGGCTTAATGCGGGGATAGGCGGTGACGGAAACCGTTACTACGCTATTGACTTTTTCGGTGGAAATAATAACCAGCTCAATCTGTATAACGGCTCAGTGATTAACGGAGCAATATACTTAAGATCCGGACGGGCAGAGATTATTGAGCGTGTTGGAGCCCGGATATTTAATAATAATATTGTGTTTGATGGTGCAGGGACTTTCAACACGAATAGTTTTGATTTTACCTCTAACGGTGTTATTAGCGGCGCTGGCTCCGTGATAAAAACGGGGGCGGGAACGTTAATATTGAACGGACGGAATACCTATGCTGGCGGCACTACCGTTAATGAAGGGACGCTACAGGTTTCCAGCAATAACAATCTGGGCGCCAGTTCTGGTGCGCTCACCTTAGATGGCGGAATCCTGCATTCCACCGCCACCTTCTCTGACGGGCGTGCGGTACGCTTAGGCAGCAGAAGTGGAACTTTGACTGCCGATAGCGGAACTACCCTCAGCCTGACCGGCATAATTAGTGATGCGAATACTGGTGTAGCAGGGGCATTAACGAAAAATGGTGCCGGAAGTTTATCCCTTCGCGGTAATAATTCCTATACCGGTGAAACCACCATCAAGCAGGGAACATTATTGCTGGCTGGCGATGGCAGGATAAGCAACAGCAGCGTCAATATCGAAAGCGGCACCCTGGATATCAGTCAGGCGACCTCCGATCCTTCGGTTGTCTCTCTGGCGGGAAAGAGCGCAGGAACTCTGGCGCTGGGCGGCAGAACACTGACTTTATCCCACGCGGCAGGGAACTTTGACGGTGAAATGACCGGCAGCGGTGGGCTCACTGTGGATAAAGGGAGCGAGACGTTATCCGGCACCAGCGCCGCCTTTAGCGGCCTCACCACGATAAATGATGGCGGAACCCTGTTTGTTAACGGTACGCTCGGCAGTACCGCAAGCCGGCTACAGGTGAATTCGGGCGGCGCGCTACGCGGGAGCGGCACCCTGGGCGGTGATGTTACCGTTGGGGATAAAGCAACGCTCGGCGCCGGTGCCATAGCGGACCCGGCATCAGGAGAGCTCGGGACCGGAACGCTTACTATCAACGGGACCCTGAGCCTCGCGCAGGAGAGTCAGCTGAACTTTCAGTTCGGCAGCATTAACTCACCGGGCGGGCAATATAACGATTTAATCGAGGTGGAAGGGGATCTGGTGCTGGATGGCAAGGTTAATATTGCTGTCACCCCGGGGCGGACCTTTGATACCGGCCTGTTCCGCCTGTTTAACTACACCGGCACGCTGACCAATAATATCCTCGATATAGCAAATATCCCGGCCACGCTTAATTCCGGTGACTTTTATGTCCAGACATCGATAGATAACGTTGTCAACCTGGTGAACAGCACCGGGGTCACATTACGTTACTGGGATAACGGCACGCGTAATAATAACAAAATAGAGGGGCAAAGCGGCACCTGGCGCGATGAGGTTAACGATAACTGGACGCTCAATGATGGTGAAATAAATTCTGCCTGGAGCGACCAGAGTTTTGCCGTCTTTATGGGGACTGGGGGAGAGGTCACCATTGATAATCAGGATGGTAAAATCAACCTCTCCGGTATGCAGTTTGCCGTTGACGGTTATACCCTTAAAGACGGCACGCTGACGTTTATGCCTAAGGCGGGAATAGCCAGTATTAACGTCGGAGACGGAACAGCTAAAAGCAAAGATTTTACCGCCACGGTTAACTCTGTGCTGGCCGGTAACAGCGGGCTGGACAAAGTGGGATTCGGTACGCTGGAGCTGACGGGAGATAACACCTACAGCGGCAATACCCGCATCAGCAACGGCACGCTGCAGATTGCAAAAGCCACCGCTCTGGGAAGCAGTAACAATAGTCTGGTGCTTAACGGTGGCACGCTGAATACCACAGCCAGCTTCACCCAGGACCGTAGCGTCGAGGTTGCGGCCGGCGGCGGTGAAATGGATACCGATGATACCACCACGTTGGTACAGTCCGGCAGCATAGCTGGCAGCGGTGCGCTGATAAAATCAGGCCGGGGCACCCTGACGCTGACGGGCGCCAACAGCTGGTCCGGTGGCACGGCTATTAATGACGGTACCCTGCAGATTGGCGACGGCGGGACAACGGGCAATATCACAGGTAATATCATAAATAACGCCGCTCTGGCCGTTAACCGCAGCGACAGCCTGACGCTGGCGGGTATCATTTCCGGCAGCGGCGGGCTGCAGCAAAATGGTACGGGCACCACGATCCTGACTGCGGACAACAGCTACACCGGGGCTACAACGATTAACTCAGGCACGCTGCAGCTTGGCAACGGTAGCACCAGCGGCAGCGTGAGCGGTGACATCACCAATGACGGCGTGCTGGCGGTGAATCGCAGCAATGATGTGCTGCTGAAGGGCGTGATTTCGGGAAGCGGTGATTTTGAGCAGAATGGCAAAGGCATCACCGCCCTGAGTGCGGATAACACCTTTACCGGCTCGGTTACCGTCAACGATGGCACGCTGCAGCTTGGCAACGGCGGCACCGGCGGCAGCGTTACCTCTGACATCACCAACAACGCCACCCTGGCCCTGAACCGCAGCGATACGGTGACGCTGGATAATATTATTTCCGGCAGCGGGGTCGTGGAGCACAACGGCACGGGCACCACGATCCTGACGGGGGCCAACAGCTGGTCCGGGGGGACTGAATTAAACCGGGGCACGCTACGGATTGATGAAAATGACAATCTCGGGGACAGCGCCGGGCAGCTGAGCTTTAACGGCGGCAGCCTCGCCACAACAAGCAGCTTCACGCTCGATCGCACAGTGAATATCTTTTCTGCCAACGGCGAGATAAATACTTCAAGCGGTACAGTTCTGACCCAGGATCGCGGTATTAGCGGCAGCGGCGCGCTGATAAAATCAGGCCGGGGCACCCTGACGCTGACGGGCGCCAACAGCTGGTCCGGTGGCACGGCAATCAATGAAGGCACCCTGCAGATTGGCGATGGCGGGACAACGGGCAATATCACGGGTAATATCATAAATAACGCCGCTCTGGCCGTTAACCGCAGCGACAGCCTGACGCTGGGCGGTATTATCTCCGGTAGTGGCGAGCTACAGCAAAATGGCACGGGCACCACGATCCTCACCGCAGATAACAGCTACACCGGAGCCACCACGATTAACGCGGGCACGCTGCAGCTTGGTAACGGCGGCACCAGCGGCAGCGTGAGCGGTGACATCACCAATGACGGCGTGCTGGCGGTGAATCGCAGCAACGATGTACTGCTGGGCGGGCTAATTTCTGGAAGCGGTGATTTTGAGCAGAATGGCAAAGGTATCACCGCCCTGAGTGCGGATAACACCTTTACCGGTTCGGTTACTGTCAGCGATGGCACGCTGCAGCTTGGCACCGGTGGCACCAGCGGCAGCGTAACCTCTGACATCACCAACAACGCCACCCTGGCGCTGAACCGCAGCGATACGGTGACGCTGGATAATGTTATTTCCGGCAGCGGGGTTGTGGAGCACAACGGCACGGGTACCACGGTCCTGACGGGGGCCAACAGCTGGTCCGGCGGTACTGTATTAAACCGGGGCACGTTACAGATTGGGGAAAACAACAATCTCGGGGATAGCGCCGGGCAGCTCAGCTTTAACGGCGGCAGCCTCGCCACAACAAGCAGCTTCACGCTCGATCGCACAGTGAATATCTTTTCTGCCAACGGCGAGATAAATACTTCAAGCGGTACAGTTCTGACCCAGGATCGCGGTATTAGCGGCAGCGGTGCGCTGATAAAATCAGGCCGGGGCACCCTGACGCTGACGGGCGCCAACAGCTGGTCCGGTGGCACGGCAATCAATGAAGGCACCCTGCAGATTGGCGATGGCGGGACAACGGGCAATATCACAGGTAATATCCTGAATAACGCCACCCTGGTCGTTGAGCGTAACGACGAGCTGACGCTGGATGGCACCCTCGCCGGCTCCGGCGTTTTGCAAAAAAATGGGGCTGGCGAGCTGATTGTCAGCGGGAATTATGCCCTTTCTGGCGGTACATGGGTCAATGACGGCACGCTGACATTTTCCGGCAACAATGTGGTGACCAATATTATTGGGCAATCTGGTGCGGCGTTAAATTTGCGCCAGAATACCACTCTCACCGGCTGGGTCGATCCGCTGGATATGCAGATTGACCGCGGGGCCTTGTGGAATATGAACGGCGCCGCCGGGCAGAATATTCTGGACACCCTGACGCTGGCAGGCCATATCAATTCTGTCGCGCCGGCATCGTTCGGTGGCTTCGCGCCACGCAACTTAACCGTAACCGATCTGAATGGCCAGAACGGCACGGTGACGCTAAACACCCGTCTCGGGGACGAAAATTCTGCGACGGACCGCATTATTGTCGATGGCGGCAGCGCAACCGGCACGACCGGGCTTGCGATCCGGAACATGGGGGGCGGCGGAGCCAGGGTAAACGGAGACGGCATACTGCTGGTTCAGGCCCTGAATAACGGCACGACGGATCCGGGCGCGTTTCAGCTAAGCCAGCCGGTGTATGCCGGTGTTTATCAGTATTCTCTGGTGCGTGGCTCCACAGAAAGCGGGGCGACGGATAACTGGTATCTGACCTCCAGTCAGGTTGTCTGGCCGGCGGCAGAGCCAGAAACAGGAGGGGCTGAAACGCCAGAGCCTGAAACGGGAGGAACTGGCGCGAGATCGATGCCCGTTGCTAACTACCGTCCCGGCGTCTCAACGGCCGTCGCTGAGCCGCTGATTGCCGCCGCCGCCAACATGGCGCTGATGAGCAGCTTCTACGAACGCTCAGGGTTTTACGGAACGGGAACGTCGCTTGCCAGTGCGCCATGTGCAGAAAACCTGGCCCTGTGGTGCGCCAGCGAGTCCCGTGCCTGGGGGCGTTACATCAACAACAATATTGAACATAAAGGCGATGGCAAAGGGATCCACGGCGATGCGGGGCCGCGCTACAACCAGGACATTCATGCCATTCAGTTCGGGAACGATTTCTGGCGGGCCGCCGACGGCAGTGGCAATCTCAGCTATGCGGGCCTGTATGGGGCGATCGGGACGAGTAAAAGTGATGTGACTCACAGCGATGGCCGCCGCGCGGGACAAAACCATACTGACGCCTACAGCGTGGGGGCTTACTTCACCCATATTCGCGCCAGCGATGCCTGGGTTGACTCGGTGCTGCAGGGGAGCTGGCTGAAAACGCGCAGCCAGTCAGATGACAATACGCAATTTAATACCAGAGGCTATGCACTGGCCACGTCGCTTGAAGGCGGGTATCCGTTGCTCAACCAGGGCGGCTGGAAGCTTGAGCCTCAGGTACGCGTGGTCTGGCAGTACCAGAAGCTCGGGAATACGGATGATGGGCTGACGAACATCCACTTTGAGGATTACCAGTCTCTGCAGGCGAGCGCGGGAATACGCTTAGCCAACAGCGGGATTATTGGCAGTAAAAAATACGCGCTGTGGCTCAACCCCCGCGTGGGCAGAGAGTTTATGGGCACCTCGCGTACCGATTTTGCGGCGGTTAATGGGGAAAGTAGCACGGTGGCGCTGACGACAAAAAACCGGGGCGAAACCGGGGCTATGGTCATCGGCGGAAGCATCGGCCTGAATCAGACGCTGTCGCTCTACACCTCAGCCAACTGGAGCCAGCGTTTTGACAATAATGAGCGCAGCCTGGACGCCAGCGTGGGGGTACGTGGAACCTGGTAACTTTAAGGGGAGGGAGGCCTGCTTTGCGAAAAGTGCCGTCCGGGAGCCTGTAGCGAGGTTCGTCTCCCCTGAGGATCTCTGGCCGTCAATCACCAGCTGAAATAACTCATCGCCTTATTGAAAATAACATGATGGTTATTTTGTTCAGCATGTCAGGTATATTGTAAAATGAATGATTCAAGTTAAATGCAAAGAAATAGTTAAAAATAATTGCAAATGAATAATGTGAGTTATTTTAATAAGTAATAGTGTGTCGTTGATATAATTTGGTTTTTATTATTTTTAATGTGTTATGGCATTTTCAGTGTAGGAGGATTTAAAAAATATAAGTTTTAATTAAACGTAAGCTTGAATGTTTACTAAAGGGGCGTTGGGTTACATGTTTAATTAAAGGGGGTTAAAAAACAAATAGTACCCTGAAGGTTTTATATCAATACTATGATGTCTGTGTAGTGCATGCTGCATTATATTTTATTATTATTGATAATGCTGGGGTGTTATCTGTGTGAAATATATTAAGCTTGTGGGTTTGGTTGAAAATTATTTTTCTGGGAGGTTAGATATGAATAGACCGGAAGTCGAGATTAATGCTTTAATTGATGTTTTGGGGAATAGAAAAGATTTTATAACTCATCGATTTTCTAAAGGAACGATATATTATCCTAATAGCTCAGATTCTATTGTGATATTGTATGAGGGTGATGTGTCATATTATAGTGAGAATAGAAAGCTTTTTTTATTTCCCGTGCATGCCCCTTTTGTAATTGGATTAACAAAATTGGCAATACTGGAAGAGAATTATTATATAAAATGTGAAACGGATGTTCGGGTGTCATTTTTACCCAGTAACCTGGTATACGATGTTATTTGTGAAGAAAATATGTGGCAAAGCGTAGTTATGGTGATCTGTTATATAATGCATGTCAATGAAACAGTGGTTATTGAATGCACAAGTGCTTATGAAATAATAAAAAAATGTCTGCTTGAAATATGGCGTCTCCCTGAGAAAGAAAGATGTTCAATATCAATATATAAATTTATTATGAAGAAACATCCAATATCAAGAAGTTCGATTTCCAAAATACTTAAGAGTTTAAATAAGGGTTTGTATATAAAATCAACGAGGGGAGTGCTTATGGAATTAAATCATCTCCCTGATAAATATTAGATTTTAAATAAAAAATGGGCCCAGTGGGAGCGAAGGTACAAAATGAGACAGTTGTGTGAAGATGTACCCGGCAGTTTTTGCCACCGGGTTGAAAAAACGTGAATTATGGTTGTGGTATTATTGCTTCACAGATTCAGGACTCAGCCCTCTTCCGGGAAGAGTCTGGCAGGCTGAACCTTTCGACGGTGGTGCTGTTTCTGGATATTTTTCGTCCGGCGTAATATATACCTGTGTTGTGGCCACATACCCATCACTGAAGGTGGCTTCAATGTAAGTGGCTTGCCATCCGCTCTCAGGTGTCGTCAGCGGAATGCTGAGTGTATCATCGCCGGTAGTCAGACTGACGGGAGCTGAGCTGTATTTAATATCGCAGGCATAACGAAAATCTCGCGCGACTGGATTTTTGGTTGTCCACTGTAGAACAGCTGTCGGCTTCTCTGAGAAACTGACCGTCAGCTCTTTTTTCCCTTCTCCGCTGTTCTGTACTTTTTCTGTAACTTCAGGAAGCTTTTGCTTTTCCTGAAAACGGTTAACAAAGGTAATCAGCGACCGCTCTGCAACGGACAGAATGTCATAATGTGTGGAGTTTGGTACAACCCGCAGGGACTTCTGACCAGGTAGCCGAGCATAATAAAAATGAATGTTGTCCGGGACATAGAAATCATCACCTGATCTTGACCCGTTATATCACTGTAGTGGCATAGTGAATTTGGCCACCTGAATAGAGGTGATATCATCACCTCATAGTCAAAACAGGGTAAGCGTACAGCGAGAACCGTCTGGTCATAATCTGATGCATCCGACAAAGTGGTGTACACCAAATAGTGGTGGGAACCAAAGTGTCAGATATGAAGAAAAATGTGACTTCCGGCAGACGTAAAGGCTGCCCTAATTATCCTCCCGAATTTAAGCAGCAGCTCGTTGTGGCTTCATGTAAGCCCGGCGTGTCGATATCAAAACTGGCGCTTGAAAACGGTATCAACGCCAATCTGTTATTTAAATGGCGCCAACAATGGCGTGAGGGAAAGCTGCTATTACCTTCCTCAGAGAGTCCTCAGCTACTCCCTGTGACTCTCGATGCCACCGCCGTACAGCCAGAGCAGTACGCAGAGGATCCTGAGCCCCTCAGTATCAGCTGTGAGGTAACGTTCCGGCACGGAACGCTTCGCCTCAACGGCACTGTCAGCGAAAAGCTCCTGACTCTGTTGATACAGGAACTGAAGCGATGATACCGTTACCTTCAGGGACCAAAATCTGGCTCGTGGCCGGCATAACTGACATGCGCAACGGCTTCAATGGTCTCGCCGCAAAGGTGCAGACGACGCTGAAAGATGACCCGATGTCCGGCCACGTCTTCATCTTCCGGGGACGCAACGGCAGTCAGGTAAAACTGCTCTGGTTCACTGGCGATGGACTGTGTCTACTGACCAAACGGCTGGAGCGCGGCCGCTTCGCCTGGCCGTCAGCCCGCGATGGCAAAGTGTTCCTGACGCCCGCGAAGCTGGCAATGCTGATGGAAGGTATCGACTGGAGGCAGCCTAAACGGTTGCTGACATCCCTGACCATGCTGTAGGCCTCTTTATCCTGGTTGTCGCAGAATAAGCCTGGTAAAATGCGGGCTTATGAACGACACCTCTTCTGACGACATCCCTCTGCTGAAACAGCGCCTGGCTGAACAGGAAGCGTTGATCCACACCCTGCAGGAAAAGCTGAGCAACCGGGAGCGCGAAATAGACTATCTGCAGGCGCAACTGGATAAGCTTCGCCGGATGAACTTCGGCAGTCGTTCAGAAAAGGTCTCCCGCCGTATCGCACAGATGGAAGCCGACCTGAACCGGCTGCAGAAGGAAAGTGATACGCTGACCGGTCGGGTGGATGACCCGAAAGTGCAGCGCCCGCTGCGTCAGACCCGCACCCGTAAACCGTTCCCCGAATCACTCCCCCGCGATGAAAAGCGGTTGCTGCCGGCAGAGGTATGCTGCCCGGACTGCGGCGGTGTACTGAGCTATCTGGGCGAAGATACCACCGAACAGCTGGAACTGATGCGCAGCGCCTTCCGGGTTATCCGGACTGTACGTGAAAAGCATGCCTGTACTCAGTGCGATGCCATCGTGCAGGCCCCCGCGCCTTCGCGGCCCATCGAGCGGGGTATCGCAGGCCCCGGGCTGCTCGCCCGGGTCCTGACCTCAAAGTATGCAGAGCACACGCCGCTGTACCGTCAGTCGGAAATATACGGCCGCCAGGGTGTGGAGCTGAGGCGCTCACTCCTGTCGGGGTGGGTGGATGCATGTTGCCGGCTGCTGTCACCGCTTGAAGAGGCGCTTCGAAGCTATGTGCTGACCGACGGCAAGCTCCACGCCGATGACACGCCAGTGCCGGTGCTGTTGCCGGGCAATAAAAAGACGAAAACCGGATGGCTGTGGACATACGTTCGTGATGACCGCAATGCGGGCTCAGCATTACCGCCAGCCGTGTGGTTCGCTTACAGCCCGGACAGAAAAGGCATCCACCCGCAGATCCATCTTGCGGGCTTCAGCGGAGTGCTTCAGGCAGATGCGTATGCCGGGTTCAACGAGCTGTACCGCAATGGCGGGATAACGGAAGCCGCCTGCTGGGCTCACGCCCGCCGTAAAATCCATGATGTGCACGTTCGCACCCCGTCAGCCCTGACGGAAGAAGCCCTGAAACGTATCGGCGAACTGTATGCCGTTGAGGCGGGAATAAAGGGAATACCGGCAGAACAGCGCCTTGCCGAACGTCAGCAGAAAACGAAGCCACTGCTGAAATCACTGGAAAGCTGGCTGCGTGAAAAGATGAAAACCCTGTCGCGACACTCAGAGCTGACGAAAGCGTTCGCATACACCCTGAACCAGTGGCCGGCCCTGACGTACTATACAGAAGATGGCTGGGCGGAAGCAGATAACAACATCGCTGAAAATGCCCTGCGGATGGTCAGTCTGGGTCGTAAAAACTGGTTGTTCTTCGGTTCTGACCATGGTGGTGAGCGGGGAGCACTGCTGTACAGCCTGATCGGGACGTGCAGACTGAACGACGTGGATCCAGAAAGCTACCTTCGCCATGTGCTTGACGTCATAGCTGACTGGCCGGTCAATCGGGTCAGTGAACTGCTCCCCTGGCGCGTAGAGCTGCCAACTGAATAACACATCCCCGTCAATACGGTTCTCGCTGTACGCATACCATTAAGGCGCTGTTCGGTAACATGCTGTTTTTTGTGATGTTACCTGACCATGACTTTGATCCGAACCGCCTTCAGACGCCTGCATTATCCCGTCGATATTATTGCTCAGTGTGTCCGCTGGTATTTGGCTTACTCACTGAGTTTACGCAACCTGGAAGAGATGATGGCAGAGGATTCTGTCGCGATTATTGGATCGACTGGTAGCGGAAGGCAATGCCAAAGGCATTGAGGCTCTAACCTGGATATCGCCGGTGGCCTGGCAACACATTTTGCTGAACGGGCATTATACCTTCCAGAACAGCAATGAAATTATTGATCTGGATGTGCTGGTCGCCGGGCTGAAACTGGAGTAACGGAAATTTCGGGGTTCCGGCGTAGAACCCCAGTAAGCGCCGTAAAAGGCTCCGTCGCATTATTGAGGGGCATGTGCTGAAAGATATCTACCTACTTCCTGCTCATCAGCAAAGCATGTAAATGACAGTTTTTTAGTCCAGTAACGCTGGATGGTGCCGAACACATCTACCCCTACCTCATCGTCATTACTCAATTTATACATGCCGTTGCCTTCCTGTTTAACAACAGTTATGCCAGATGTATTTTTCCCAAAGCCAACTTCTGAAGGGCTGACAAAAAAGAATGTCTGAAGTTTGTAACTGACACTACCGTCACTTTTATATTCCTGCGTTCCGTCAGCGAGGCAGGTACGAACATTACGACTGTTAGCAGAATATTCGAAAATATTGACTGGATCAGGTGCGGGCGGTGTTTTAGGGGCACTTAACTGTTCTGCACGGGCCTGGTAGGTTCGATAATGTTCATTAGAAACCGATCTTGCTTTCTTAGCCGTTGCATAGCAGCTAAGCTCACGGCCACCACTGTTCAGGCCGGTTATGACTGCATCTTTTGACAAGGTGATTATGTCGCCATTTTCCAAACTATAACCTTTGTCCCCCAGCCGCTCATTTATCTGCAATGGCTCGCCGTCATTTAGCCCCACGCTGTGATTATTCGCAAACTGGACCTTTAAAGGGTTGAGCTGAGAAAAATCTTCAATATCATTATCCACACAGTAGCGGGCACTCAGCCTCACAACTGCGGTTGGCCTCCTTCGCTTGACGCTGCTGCTCCTGAGATTTCTGTTCCGCCTGGCGACGGAAATATTCCTCGTCGCGGCGCTGTCTTTCTTGCGCCTCGTACTGAGTGTTCTTTTTTCAGCCTCTTCACGAACACGGCGTTCTTGGTCTCGTCCTTTTCGCTCAGCTTCAGCCTGCTGGCGGGCATTTTCAGCCTCGCGACGATAGCGCTCTGCTTCAGCAGAGTTCGACGAGGATGGGCCTGATTTAGGGTATATATCTTCCATAGTCAGCCCATATGCAGCCATATAGCGACGAACGCGGCTGAACGCATTGGAGGATTCACCATCGCTGGAAGACTGGGCGGCCAAGGCTAGCAGTTTACGGATTTTCTCAATCTGTTTTTGTTTGTCGGTCATCAGACAATCTTCAAAAGGAGCATCCATGCACCGGGGTTGTGTGTTGCGTGAAATATACCTTGAATTTGGGATGCGGGTCGTTGATTTTGCGCAATAGGCCCAAAAAGGCTCCGTCGCATTAACGACAGCGAGTCGACAGAGGTTGCACTGCCTGTTTCTGAAGCAGCTAATAAATAGAATTGTTCAGCCGATGACAATCCGTCGCAGGCTGGAGGCTGATATTGCCCCTTGCGTATCATGTGAATTAACTCAATGCCTGCCAGTATCGTCTGCCCGAAGGCATCAGGAACGGCGCGATCGCAGCACTGACGATACTGCTGACGTGAACTCATCACAGAACGTCGCTGACGCCAGACATACCAGCCGCTGCGGGCCACCTGGAGGACGCGACACATCGCTTTGATGCTGAATTCGGCCTGATGTTTTTCGATAAAGACATACTTCATTTCAGGCGCTTCGCGGAGTATGTCGCGGCCTTTTGGAGGATAGCCAGCTCCTCAGCTTGTTCCGCCAGCTGGCGTTTGAGACGGGCATTTTCAGCAGCGAGTTCATTTTCACAGTCAGAGGATGAGAGCTGTTGTTACTGTTTACTACGCCAGTTATAGAGCTGCGATTCATACAGGCTGAGCTCGCGGGCTGCGGCGGCAACACCAATGCGCTCAGCCAGTTTAAGGGCTTCCTGACGGTTAACTTCGTCAGCATGCGGGAAAATGCATTGAGGTCAGCTTCGGTTTTAAGGCCTTTAGCCAGTTCAACCGCAAGGGCCTTAAGTTTTTTCTCGTCCATAATTTGCCTGTCTCCGTTGTTGGAGTGAACATATCAAAAACAGGCAATTACACAATTTTAATTACAGTCTCTGGAAGTGGCTACGTAGATTCACAAGAGCTGAGAATGATAAATTCACCGAATTTATCATTCACTGCAAGTGATCCTTACAAGCATGCATCTTTTCAACTTTCTCAGCTAATCTGTATTAGTCACGACTTGATCTGACACGGGTACAGTCTCGATGAACTTTTTTATCTATTCATCACGTTTTACCGGGGATGCTACATTTATTTTCAGAAAGAAACCTGCATTTTCCCAGTATCTGTAACCATCCGTTTCATTACTCTGATCTTATTGATTCACGCCTTCCAGTTCGCTGGTATTCTGCCGGTAACTGGCACCAGCGAACTGGTGTGCCCGAATAATCAGGCGCTAAACGGACATCCGGCAACGGAGGTGTTTAGTGAACTCGAAACGAAAATTCACCCCTGAGTTTAAAAAGTAAGCAATGGCCCTGGTGACAGAACTGGATTACCCGGTAGCCTGAGCAGTAGCCTCGCTGAAGATAGCCAATGCCTGGCAAGGCTGGCGGATGACCATGAGCCATTTATTATTGAGTTCGGCGATCGTCTGGACGGTCACGTCTGAAAAAAATGTTTACTCCGGATCATGGACAGGCTCAGGGTTTTTACCGGCAGTTTTGCGCAACACATCAGTTGCTCTTTTCAGACACCAGTCTCAGCCACGGATTATTCACCGGCACGCTTTCGCCAAATAAGAGCTGTGGATCCGGTAACAGAAAGCCCTTCAGATTACGGGTTTTGCCCGGCGATTTGACTTCGCAGATCCAGATATACGTCTCTTCGTTATTGCGTTTCAGCAGCCCGGAGGCCTGGAGTTCCTGCTGCGCCAGTTTCCACTCATCACCGGTTGCGCCAGTGGTTTCCCGCATATAACACTTAAAAATCCCGGGCGTGACAAGAAACACTGCATCCTGCACAAGATGCACATAAGCCCGCGGGTTGTTAACGGCGCCCGGTACAGTGACCCGGGTCTTCAGCCATGCCATAAAAGGAATGCTGCTATGGCTGACAGACTGCGTGACGGCCGGGATCACAGGCAGGTCGGGTATGATTAACTCCGGAAAGAGGGGGGCATTCACGGTTTCCTGATTCTCCAGGACAGGTGTGACGCTTCCCGCAAAGGGAGGCGGGCGCTCCCCGGTGTTCTGCCATATGACTGTCGGGGCGATACGCAGCAGGGTGAGAGGCTCCCCCGGTGACCAGCCACTTTCGGAACAGATGCGACAGCGCCAGATCCCTTTCTCGCCGTTTGCGGTAATAAGTTGCTGCGCCAGCAGTTCATCAAACAACCGGTTATTGTTTGCCGGCACGCCAGTGACGCCATGCTCCAGCAGCCAGGCCCGTAATCTGTCGGCGGTGGGTTTACTGACCAGCCACAGCGCCTCCCGGGTTAACCAGCCGTCAGAGCCCCCATCCTGATTATTCAGCCGGTATTCTTCCTGTACCAGTACTCGTAATGCGGTGAGAAGTTGCCGGGGCAGGGTATCGGCTTTCTGCGCCAGTGCGGTTTTGAGATCGCCGCCCAGATTTTTTGCGACGGAGGCCCTGTCGGCCTGCTGTACCAGTTCAGCCAGTATACCTGCCCGTTCACTGTGGCCGGTAAGATGGTAAATCAGTGCGGCAAACAGTGCCGGGTACCCGGCCAGCCAGTCGAGGAGGGCAGAAGGGAGCAGCGTGGTCAGCATCAGCCCGCTGGCGGCAGGATGCAGGTGATAATCACGGTTCGCCGTGCGGTACCGCCACCGGTAAGGCTGCGTCAGCTCATTCTGCCACGGATACCAGTGTGACTGGCCCTGCTGCTGTATCTCCATATCCACCACCATCTTGCCGGCATCATGCAGCAGGGCTGCACAAATGACGGCCACCGTCCAGGCATCCCCTTGCCTGGCCTGTTCTTCGGCGCAGGCTTCAGCGGGCAATAACCGACCCAGGCGTAATCGCGCGGCGTGGCAGGCGACCTCCAGCGAATGATCCAACAGACCGCCAGGGCAGGCATGATGATGGTTTTGCGAAGCCGGCAGGTGTTGCACCAGTAAAGCGAAACGGTAAATAGCAGTGATAATCCACTGGTTAAATAACTTATCCGGCAGCGGTGTGAGCTGGCGTAACTGGTGCAGGTAAGACTGGCGCAGCGGCGTTGCCAGCAGGCGTTCTGCCGGCTGGGGTACAAACCAGCCATCGGGTAGCGCAGCGTCTGGCGCAGGTGAGGGGAGATTCAGTCGTTCCCGTAACCATTTCAGCATCACGCACCTTTCCGGGAAGGCCCCTTTACCCTTATTACCCTTCCTTTCAGAGCCCTCTGCTTTTCCCTTTCGCCGCTGAAACAACAGTGACCAGCATATTGCCGGTCACTGTCAGTGATTTACCACCAGGCATAAAACAGCAGCCTGTTATTCGCAGAATCAAACGTTTCCAGCGTCGCTTTCACCCAGTCGGTGACCGCGCGGGCGTCCTGCCAGTAGGTTTCATCGTAGCCGGTATTACCGTAGAAAAAGCCATCCAGTGTGGGATAGACCTCTCCACAGTTATCCGGCGTCAGACGCTGCAGGTCATTGAGCAGTGCGGCCAGTTGCGCCTTTGTGACCTCAATCAGCACCTGATTACGCACTTTTCCGACGTGGTTATCAATCCAGTTAAGCAGGGGATTAACCTTGCGGAAATACCCCACTTCGTCATATTCGCCGGCATCAGGCTTGTCTTTTGCCTGTTGAAAAAAATAAATATCGAGTCCCATATCCTGCCCCTCTTACACGTAAAGCAAAAAAGGGGAGCAGTATCCCGGCGGGGAAGGCTCCCCGTTCGGGTGGGCTGTCAGGCACTTAACTGACAGCGTGGTTGTGCAGCGTTTAATAACCATTCGCAGGCATTGCGTGCCATCCCGCTGGCACGGATCACTGCCCGCTTATCCTGACGCAGAAGATCCAGCCAGTAGTCGATATAGCTGGCATGCTGGAGTTTTCCCTGAATTCCCGTCCGGGCACACAGGAAGGCTGCCCCCATTTCCGCCAGCAGTTCTTCTGCGGCGTAGTTTTCTTTGCCACAGGCCGAATCCGCAATGCCCGGACGGTTCAGCCGTGAGGCATGCCCCGTGGCGTGCGTCAGTTCGTGCAACAGCGTGGCGTAGTACGCTTCACTGCTTTCAAACTGCTGCGGTAGCGGCATCATCACCACATCAGCGGCAGGCTTGTAATACGCATGCGACTGACGGCGATGGCGCAGCGTGACGCCGCTGCTCAGCACAATCGCGTCGGCGGCTTCTGACGGCTGTTCCGGCCGGATAAATGGTTCATACAGCGATGACGGTAGTCCTTCACATTGCGAAAGGTTAAACAACCGGAATTCCCGGATCAGGCCAAAATGGCGCATTCTGGGTTCACCGTTTTCATCCCGTAACGGGTTGCCGTCAGCATCCGTTTCCTCCACGGAGCGCGGCAGATACAGCACGGCAAGAGAAGATTTCTCTCCTTTGCTGACCTTACCGCCGAGCGCACCGATCTGGTTGAAGGTCAGCCAGCGATCGCTGGCAAAACTGCAAGAATCAGCGCTGTTCCACAGAAGCGGCACGTTGATGCCGTGATAGGCGCGGCCGGATAATGCATTGACGGGAAATGGCGGTTCACCGTCGCGCCAGGGGCGGACCCATGGCACATGACCGTTTTCCAGTTCAGCAATGATCCGGTTGGTGACTTTCTGATACACATCGTTGCTTCTGTCCATTTTACTATCCTCATGGAAAGAAGCCGGACCTGATTTCTGCCGGAAACAGGCTCCGGCCCGGAGAGTTACGCTTGTGATGCCAGCGAGATCAGAAAATGGTGGCTGGCACGGGTGAGGTACAACGGTAATGACACGGGAGCCTTGATATCAGCACGCGGTGGCTGGCAGTACATCGTGAAGATGATTTTTTCACGCGCCGGCCCGGCAGTACGGAGTGTCAGCAGCGCCGAAAGCAGCAAATTGCTGAGTCGTTCTTCCATTTGTTCCGGCTCATCCGGGAAATCAACTGCGCATTGCCAGACATCCTGGGTGATCACCACGGGCATCAGGGAAGGCATTTTGTCGAATAAAGGCATGGTGTTTCTCCTGTAAAAGAGCAGGAAAACACCCGAGCAGGGTATATTCCTGCGGGTAGATGAGACGGGTATCCTGCGCAATGCGCCGTTCGTAGCTCCCGGATACCTGACGAACTTTGGGGCTGAATAATCAGCTGAGTGCAAAGGGGATTTTCAGACCAGGCACGTCAGGCAGGAAGAAGAAAATAAAAGTGGCTGGCAAAATTTATCTGGTATTAAAGTGCATTAATTTATACCAGGGCTGGCGCTGCTACTGCACAGCGCCAAACATAATCTGACTGGCAGGTCTGTGCCAGATATAGTCATTCGCACCCTGAGAGTTACACTTTTAAGTGATTCAGGGTATGCGCTTACTGGTTACGAATATCGTGCCAGAATCATGTGATTTGATGATTGCCGCTTTGCTTTCGAGCCAGTAAGTGCTCCACGTTCGCTAACGAATACTCAGGGCATGCAGAAAAACTGCTGACTATATTTCTTTCGAAGAGCGTGGAATGCATACCAATCCCCGATAAAAAGGAGTTGGTGATGACTGCGATTAATCAGTTTGCTGCTCATGTTGGTCTGGACTGGGCGGATAAAAAACACGATGTCTGCGTTCAGTTTAAAAATGGCGAGCGCATATTCCAGGTGGTTGAACACACTCCGGAAGCGCTTGATATCTGGCTCAACGAATTGCACCAAAAGGTAAAAGGCAGGATCGCTATCGCCCTTGAGCTGAAGAAAGGCCCGGTGGTGTATGCTCTCCAGAAGTACCCATTTGTCACTGTTTTTCCTGTGCACGCGTTGTCACTGGCCCGCTATCGGCAGACCTTCTGGCCAAGCGGTGCTAAGGATGATCCACAGGATACTGAGTTAGCATTAGAGCTAATGCTACGCTATCCCCAAAAGATAAAAGCCATAGAACCCGACAATGGTGATATCCGATTACTTCAACAGCTAGTTGAGCAGCGTCGACTGCTGGTTGAGGACAAACGCCGCTTTGTGAACCGGATAATCAACACGCTTAAACAGTATTATCCTCAGCCACTGGAGTGGTTCTCACATCGGGGTAGTTTACTGTTGTGTGAGCTGATTATCCGGTGGCCCAGTCTGCAACAACTGAAACGAGCCAGGCGCGACACGATCCGCAACTTTCTGAATGCCAAAGGTGGCCGCGCAATGGCCCTTACCGAGGAACGTGTTGCGAGTATTGATAACGCGATCCCATTGACGACAGACCCGAGTGTTATAGAGGCTAATGCTTTGATGGCAACAGCACTGGCGACACAAATTAAAGTCGTGAGTGAAATCATCAAAACCTATGACGAACGAATCGAAACGCTGTTTGACACATTGCCAGATGCGGGGCTGTTCAAATCCCTTCCGGGCATGGGGCCGTGTATGGGCCCACGGATGCTTGCTGCACTTGGTGATAACCGTGACCGGTTTAACAGCGCTGAAGAAATTCAAAACTATGCAGGTATTGCTCCGGTGACAGAAAGAAGTGGCCAAAAATCCTGGGTTCACTGGAGATGGCAGTGTGCCAAGTTCGTCAGGCAGACCTTTGTTGAATGGGCTGCCAAGACGGTTAACTCATCATACTGGGCCAGACTTTATTATCAGGGACTGCGAGAAAAAGGAAAATCTCACCAATCTGCCATCCGGGCTCTGGCGTTTAAATGGATAAGGATCATTTACCGCTGCTGGAAGACCAGAACCCGCTACGACGAAGTGAAATATTTGCTGGCTCTCGAAGCGCGACACTCGCCCTTACTGAAGCCATAAAAAGCTTGTCGAATGTCTCAGGGCGTGAAGCGGACATTACAAATACTCTGAGCGGTAATCAATGGAGAGCGTAGGGATGAGAGCGAGTAATAATACTGGGAACTCCACGAATGGTTGGTTTCATTGAGTATACTCGCTCAATCCAATAAGATTATATTTTAACAGTAATTGCAATTGATGAATTATTATTTGTTATTGAAAGTGAAAAACTCCCATCGACTTCCATTAAATATAGCTGTGGAAATTTTTTCTCCATCATAGCTGTAATACCTCATCTTAGATATAGGGCTTGTTCCTTCGGCATGATAGTAATAATTAACTAAACCTAACCTTGCGGTTGTATACCAAAAGGATCCCGTGATGCTGCTTGCCCATGAGAACGTATAAAAAATAAGGCAGACAAAAATAGGTGATGAAAAAACTCTAAAAAATAGAACTCTAGAGTTTAATAAGACCAGTTCGGATGAAGTGAGCTTTTCAATTCGTTTTCCTGTTCTCATCCTCACTGATAAATTTGCCAGCCTTTTGAATTTATTTCTTAGGAAATTATCTTTAATGGGACTAAGCAAAGACATCAAAGTTATTCCAATAAATTCGGGAATGACAATCACCAATGAAAAAAGACTCACTAGAATTAGATAAGAAAGCGGCGTGAAGAAAATGCTAACTATATTAGTAAACTCACTGAAGAATTTAGGGTCTAGATCTGTAGTTATATAAATCCAACGTCTAGCTAAATAATTGGTAATGACAAATGACAATGCTGCTAACAACGCGACTATAGTCTTCCCTAATAATCCTGACCATATTTTTTTGAAGATATAGATAGAGCGATTATATATATCAATTGCAAAAGAAGTACTCATTACCAAAAAAGAAAATCCGGTCAGGAATAAAGAATTACCACCAAATAAAAACTGACTGAGGAAAGAAAACATAAGTGCCAAAGATCCAACATATAAAATAAATCTATTAATTGGTGTGAGGTTATAGTACCTCCTTATTTCCACTACCAAACGCCAACTTTTCATCTTGAAATGTTTGCAAGCCCTTGGATATAAAATTGCAGCGGATATTGCTAACGGAACTGACACCCATATAACAGCTAAAGCTATGAATACTGGTTGTATTACGGCCATAAACTTCATGCTTTTAAATGAAATCATGTTTATGAATGTTAGTGCCAAACAAAGCAAAATCAATTTAAAGAATATTCTGCTAAGTAGTTTGTTTAGTTTATAAGACACGATCCAAATCTCACTTTATCAAAAAAACATCATTAAGATAGCTAATGAAAATTGATGAAAGAAGCTTACTAGAAAAACTAGTTGGATTAATACATCCGCTTCCACCAATAACTGATCTGACAGTCGCTTCTGGCCGCTATGTGCCAGGAGCGGACGTTGTTGAACACATAAATTCACAGTTATCACAACAAAAATTACCAGAATCTAAAACATCAAAGTTTTTATGATATAAATCAAAAAATGCATGCAGATGTAATGTAAGTATCCCTGTAATCCGTGCCATTTACTTTTAGCGATTTTGTCCGATAAATCAAAACATTATGGGCAGTGAAAAGCGTTTTTTTTTAATAGGCATATGGCATTTAACGGACACAACTGTCCATTAATCGATTTTTCAGACGATCTTTCTCGGCTAACGTGATTTTTCGTTCCACTGAGCGTCAGACCCCAACCATCAAAGAGATGCGCAAACAGTACTCTCTTGAATCCACTAAGAAAGCCCTTAACTAGCTGAGCGAATTGGTGTTATAGCATCAATCCGCTGATTAACCCTGTATGAATCGCAGCTCTAGTATCTGTTATCTAGTTACTGGTTTTACGTAGAACTGCATCAATAGAACGCAATATCTGTGTAGAAACAGAATTCCATGCTACTTCTGTCGCCTTATGACCTGAAGAATATCCCCAAGTATTGTTCTCCTGATGTTCGGCAACCAGAGGAGTAGTAAATTCTACTTTTTTAGTATCTGAATTGTCTTCAACTACAAAATCCACCCATGCAGTTCCATTCCACCAACCTTCAGTAGTCATAGTTCCTGAATTAATCACAGTGTTACCGTCTGCAACCCCCACCACAGTTCCCCATCCATCTGTTGCAGATATGCGGGCGGTAGAAACAGCATTTTGATAACTTGACGAAGATACAATCCTGCTACCAAAGTTAGCCCCTAATATAATTAATCTAATCCGGATGGCTGTTCTGCCATTAGGCACTTTATCAAAATCAGAGATCCACTGAAGATTCTTTCCATATATTTTTGTTAGACTGTTTTTGATTGATTCCTCTGCGTTACCATTATCATCCCTGTTGCTTGTTCTTCCATCAAAAACAGAAATCAACAGGGGATATTCTAAATTAACCTCTGCTCTGGGAGATGAGTCTATAGTTGGAGTGATACTTTTTTCAGTTGCACACCCAACTAAAATTGACATCAAACAGATGGTGGAGAATATTTTTTTCATTCAGCTTGCCCATTTAATTAATTTGTAATTGATTCATCATATGAAAGGTAATCCTACACATGGCGTTGTAAGTATACCGGTAAAATGAACCATTTACTTTAGAGACCTTCCGACAAACTGATTATG
Organism: Buttiauxella warmboldiae; assembly: GCF_003818135.1. Lineage (GTDB taxonomy): Bacteria > Pseudomonadota > Gammaproteobacteria > Enterobacterales > Enterobacteriaceae > Buttiauxella > Buttiauxella warmboldiae. Next base: position 186,893 of record NZ_RPOH01000010.1, read on the forward strand.
TTCTTATGAAGTTAACGTCCGCTGATCGCTCTAAGCTGCCTGTCAAAGTGGTCAAGCTTTACATAGCTCAGAGGTACAAAAAATAACCTTAACGAATGGAAGGGACTTCCCCTGGATATGCACCTGATTAAATATTGTGCAATCACGGAGTAAACATAGCCCAGAGGGATTCGTTATGACCATCAATACTGTCGGTATCGATCTTGCTAAAAATGTGTTCGCTGTTCACTGTGTTGACCAAAATGGCAGAACTGTTCTGGTTAAACTCAAAGTATCGCGTGCTGCACTTCCTGAGCTGATTGCAGGTTTACCTCCTTGTGTTATCGGGATGGAAGCATGCTCCGGTGCTCATTACTGGGCAAGACTGTTCCGGCAGTATGGTCATGAACCCCGGCTGATGGCGGCAAAGTTTGTTTCTCCTTATCGCATGGCTGGTAAATCAGGGAAAAATGATGCAGCTGATGCTCAGGCTATCTGTGAAGCCGTCCGTCGCCCGCATATGCGGTTTGTGCCCGTGAAGGATGAGAGCCAGCAGGCGATGCAATGCCTTCACCGTACCCGGCAGGGTTTTATCGAAGAGAAAACAGCAACATATAACTGATTAAGAGGCTTAATATCTGAATTTGGTATCATCGCTCCACAGAGTACAGATGCCCTGCGCCACATCGTGTCTGAACAGAAGAACTCCTTGCCGCTTCAGGTTCAGCAATGCGTTGATGATCTGCTGGAACACATTAATCGCATTGAAGATAACATCGCTGAATACGATCGGCTCCTGTCTAGTATGGCCAAAGCTGATCACCGCAGTCAGAGGTTGATGGAGCTGAAAGGGATTGGCCCCACAACGGCATGTGCGCTGGTCGCCAGTATCGGTAATGCACATGATTTTAAGAATGGGCGCCAACTCGCAGCCTGGCTCGGACTTACGCCATCGCAGTGCAGCAGTGGCGGAAAATCAAAGCTTGGCAGGATAACGAAAGCGGGTGATTCGTATCTGCGAACGCTACTGGTTCAGGGAGCTCGTTCGGTTCTGATTGGTGCTGAAAAAAGGACTGACTCATTCAGTCGTTGGGTTTGCTCGCTAATTGAGCGAAGAGGATACTGGCGTGCCGTTGTCGCCATCGCTGCCAAAAACGCAAGGCTGTGCTGGGCATCATTGCATTACGGTGATGATTTCAGACTGTACTCGGCCAGTTAAAGCACGAAGCAGCAGTATAACCATCTGACCTGCAACTCGTTGAGGATAAAGGGTTAGACCCCGTGAGGTATATCTGATTATTGTACAGGATATACTTATCCGTTTACCGAACGAGAGCCTCACGAGCGTCTTTCATCAGGGTTCGAATCGATAACGATTCATCATGGCCGTTTATAGTACCGCAGTCTCTCCCCTTTATTTTTACTCTAATGCAGACAGAAGCCATAAACACCGGCGTTGACATGCCGGGGAAGTCCTTATAGTACAATAATTTTCGATATCCAAACTGACCCCTGTATACGTTAATCGCATTCAAATCGGCACTGTTGCAAAGCTCGCAGCCCTGATAAAATTTGCTGTCTTTTTCACCCGTGACGTAATCGTGAACGTATTCAAGGGCCGGCATTTCAGTCGTGACATGCGACAGTGCCCAATAACGCGGGTATGAATCGCCCTACATTGAGGGCACAGGCTATATGTGGGAAGGTGGACAATCCGGCCCCATTTTTAAGTCTGGAAGACGGTCATTACACAACACATCCTGAGCTTTCAGGATGGCCTCACGCTTTTCATCAATCCGAGTTGCAGCGTAGACGTCTATGTTTAGCTTCTGCGATTCGTAGTCGGTGAGCTCTCTATAGCACAGCCCTTCCAAATTGAATATGCATTTCGACTGAGGCATCAGGGCAACCGCCTTTCCCCTCGCTATGTGGGTAAGCATAACGAGTGAATCATCCGGTTCTTTAACCCTTTTAAGGGGGAACTGAAGCCGTTCAAAATAGCCTTCGCACTTGTCATAGAACGACGGGTTGGCGCTTCTGGCGAACCAGAAGAGCGGTAAATCACTGACGTCTGCAAGCGAAACTTTTTCTTTAAGACTTGCAGCATGCATTGCTGGCATAGCTAACAGAAGCTGCTCGCGACAGACCCATCGGTACTGAACGATATCTTCATGACCGGACCCCTTTTCCCCGGTAAGCACGAGATCGAGCGTGTTCTTCGAGAGGCATTGAAGCAGTTGGGCGGATGTCAGGTTCGGTATTTCTACGTCGTCGCCGACATCCAGCTTACTGAGCTGCTTGTTAACAGGCTCAATTAGCTCAAAATTCATGGTCCGGGTCAGGCCGATGCGCAGGGTCTTTTCTAATGAAAGTGAGTCTGTTTTCAGCTCGCTGAGCTGCTGCAGGATCTTCTCTGCTGTTATGACCAAGGCGCGGCCAGCGTCAGTCAGACTGACATCATGCGTGCTGCGGCTGAATAGCTGCCGCTCCAGAACGGCTTCAAGACACTTAATCTGACGGGTTAACGGAGGTTGGGTCATTCTGAGCCTTTCGGCGGCTCTGCGAAAGTTCAGCTCATGAGCTACTGCAAGAAAACACTGAAGCTGTTTAACGCTAGGAAGGTTGTTACTGATTAGGTGACCCGCAGTAGACATAGATTCGCTCCGGTCTATCAAAAATTTTATTCTACCATTTTCAAATGCACGGATGTAACACGGAAAGTCATATCAAAATGAAAGAAATTCATAGTAATATAAAAATTATATTACACATTTAACAATTCCATCTACGTCATAGATTGATAAATTCATTCCGAACCTTAATCTAATATCCTTTCGGAGATAATAATGTCATCTAACTATGTGCTGGTATCGCGTTTCCCTTTAAAAAATAATATTTCTACTGATATTTTTTCATCCTTAAAAAGCACCGAAAGAAAGCGTTATTATTTTTGTGAAGAGCCGGGGGTGAATGAATTTCTGGAACTCCGTTCATTTAATGATATTAAAGAGATCTCATGGGTAGAAGAAGAAATTTATTCTATGTTTCATAACTTTGCAGACGTTCTTTCTGCAGATATTCGCAGAGAACTACTTAAGTTTGTCGAATCTCCTATAGACAATGAAAATGACCTGCCAGAAACGCAATATATTCAGCTGCGCCACGTTGAGGTACCAGCGCATAATTATCAGCAATACCGCCAGTGGCGTGATGAAACCATTTTCAACGTTGTAAGAGATAATAAAGATAAAATTCAAAGCTTCGAAGCGTTTCACTCACTCATCAGTGGTGTGCCGGGCGTAATGTTCATCTCTGCTTTTAATGGAAATAAAGAAGATTATAAAAAACCTTTTACCAATGCGCGCTACCAGGAAATTATCCAGCAAGCTGGTGATAATTATATCACCGGCGGTAATGAAGGCTTGTATACCCGTATTTACCGTGCCTGTTGATGCTTGAGGAATAACAAATGACTTGTAAAAAACTTGTTGTTGTTGGCGATAGATTTAATGAATTCGCAAACGGCAAAGACGTTCTTACGATTTCTCAGCTTGAATTACTGACGCAGATCCCCGCTAATATTATTGATAAAGAGCATGAAATTATCATCGGGCAGGGCATCCGTAAAGATTTTGCAGGAAAAGTCATTTCCAATCACGCGAGAAATAGCGTTCACGGTAATAGAATTAAAATGTACTCTCTGGAGAAACTGGTTAACGATAAAAAGAATGCACACTGTCATAAGCGGCTTGAGCAGAATGTTCTTATTGGCTTAGCGGAGCAAACTGAACATAACGGTGACTTTTTTACCATGCCTTTGCTGATCGATGAACGCTGTGAACTTATGGCCGATCATCAGACCGGCCAGCACATTCAGGGGATGCTTCTGGTTGAAGCAAGTCGTCAGGCTTTTATCGCCGTGACCGAAGAATTTATCTACAAACAGGAAACGGGACGTTACTACGTCATTAACAGCATGGCGATTAACTTTTCAAGCTTTCTGTTTCCTTTACCTGCGCTGGTCCATTTTGAATACGTTGAAAAAGATGTTAACGACCATAGGGGGCGATTCAAAGCTCAGATTCGTGTGACTCAGCACCAGACACTTTGCGCGACCATGGACGTGTCGTTCACGGTGTATCCTTCGGGGCTAATTTCTGAAAAGGAAAAGTCACTGGCTGAGGCGGCCATGCAGGCGGCAATTGTGGAACAGAAGGGCACTACGATCGGGGTGACACATGCCTGAATTAAGTAGTCAGAAATACAATCTGGCTGCTACCACGCAGGGGCCGCTTTACCCTCCTGCGGAGGTAATGGACCAGGAAGGTAACTTTGTGGTGGTCGGTATGGTTCCAGGAGATAACGGACTGGAATGGCGCAGCGTCATTGTCGCCGCAGACAGCCAACTTCCTGCATTCGGAGAAGTGGTACCTTATAAGATACTGCGCGACATTGAGGTCATGTCACAGGAAGAGTGCAGGGATATTATCCTTCACACCCTTCCCTTGCCCGTTCCGTTGAACAATTACGGAATGTTGTTCGCGCCAGAGCAGCGGCCGCAGGCAAACACCGAACGCCGATCAAGCCTTCCCCTGCATGAAGGCTATATTGCGGATTATCGAAGTTGCGATGGTAAACGCCAGATCCCTCCAGTCACTCTGGCAGATTGGATGCGGGCTGAAGGCATACTTGAGGTGTTGCTTTCGGAAGACCGCAGGCAGGCCCTGTTTAAGTTTTCTTTTCGACATCTTGTCCCAGATAGCGTTTATACCGTCATGAGCCTGCGTGAAAAAGATTTGGCGACTGAAAATCCGAGCCGTCCAGGGCCGCTGGGAATACCTAACGTATTCATCACCGATCGCAACGGCAATGCAAAATACTGGGCGGAATTACCTGACGCCTTTCCTGCTAATGAACGCAATGGAAATCGGATAATTAACGTTGTAGTTCTTTATATGAGCTCCCGGCAGAGCTATGGCGGCGCAATAGGGATTTATGGCTTGGGTGGAGACATTCATGCTCATCTGAAACTGAAAAGTCGCTCTTTCGACGAATTCATTACATTAAAGTGAGAAAAAAATATGCCATTTGTTCATATCACCACCTGGCCTGCAAAAAATGAAAGCGAAATTACCGGGCTCCAGGAAGATATCACGCTTGCCGTGCATAAAAATACCGGGGCACCACTTGATAAAATCTCTGTTGTGATTACTGAGATAGAGCCCTCGCGCTGGGCTGATGCGGGTGTCCCCGGCAACCATAAAGAATTTCCGGTAAAAAGCCGTAGGAAGAGTTACGAGGAATAAGCCTTGCATACATCAGCCGCTTTTTTTGACGTCGATGAGACACTTATAACCGTTAAAAGCATGTTTGATTTTTACGACTTCTGGTGTCGTGAGAACAATGAATATGACAAGCTCCAACGCTATATGACTGACTTTCGTTCCGCAGTTAAAAATGGAACGCCACGCGAACAACTTAATAGAGAATATTACCGGCAGTTTGCCGGTGTGAACTATAAAGACCTGGAAGAAGCCGGGAAAAACTGGTTTAGGGGTAAGAAGCTTGATTCCGAATTATTTATAAGTAGCGCAGTTGCAGCCCTGAAAAAACATCAGGCTAATAATATGTTTATTGTTTTTATTTCCGGATCTATGCACCCTGTTCTTTCACCGGTTGCCAATTATCTGGGCGTAACAGATATCCTCTGCACGCCGCTGGAACTAACGGGTGAAGGGATAATAACGGGTGAAATAGGAACGCCACAGACAATTGGCATTGGAAAGAAAGAGGCGCTTATTAATTTCTGTAGTCAGAAAAAGATAAGTGCTGCGGATTGCTATGCCTATGGAGACGATCTTTCTGATATCCCCATGCTTGAGTCCGTCGGCTACCCCGTCTGTGTAGGGAAATATACGGAACTTGCCAGACACGCGATAAACCAGCGTTGGCCAGTTATTTAACTATTCCAGAGGTAAAAAATATGAATACAGAAAAAGCCCCGCAGGATATGTCTTTAAGGTCATGGCTTGCCCTGTTTATTCTGGCTCTATCAACTTTCACCATTGTCACCACAGAGCTGGCGCCTATTGGCTTGCTGACACCTATCGCAGAGGGACTCCGTTCTTCTGAATCAGCGGTGGGTATGACGGTCTCGCTTTATGCCTGGGTCGGCGCACTGAGTGCGCTTGTTGCGTCAGTTTTTCTGGGCAATGTTGCCAAGAAGCGGCTCCTGCTCACGTTGACCGTTATCCTTTTTCTGTCAAACGTGCTTGCTGCTACGGTAAACACCTACGTTGTGCTGCTTATAGCACGCGTGCTGGGTGCGCTGGCTCACGGTGCCTTCTGGTCGATGATCGGGGTAACGGCGGTTTCCATCGTGCCACCCAGATACATCGGCGCCGCCACATCGATTGTTTTTGGGGGGGTGTCGGCTGCTAGCGTGTTTGGCGTGCCGGTATCAAATTATATTGGTATTCACTTCGGGTGGAGGCATGCGTTCTGGCTGATGGCGGGGCTCAGCGTGATCGCTTTTGCTGGCATCAGCGTGCTTGTTCCGCAGATAACCAATAAAAGTGCCATCGGTATGGATGCGCTTAAAGGCGTGCTGAAATCCTCTGTGCTGTGGAAAATTTATACGGCTACGTTACTGGCAGTGACCGCGCACTTCGCCGCATTTACTTACATTGAACCTTGGCTGCACACACAGAATGCCCTTGCTACCTCAGCTATACCGGTTGTTCTGTTTATATATGGCATCGCAGGACTCACTGGCAATTTTCTGACAGGGGTGATTATCGATAAACTCCTCAAGGTCACGGTTTCCGTGTCGGTCCTGCTTATCTGCATGGTACTGATATTTCTGGGGTTATCTGGGCCAGCTCTTTCAGAAAGCACGGTCTTTGTTGCGATGATTATCTGGGGCGTGGCCGTATCCGGGATCTTCGTGGGCTTCCAGACGTGGGTCTTACGTTTGGCGGAAGACAAAATCTTCCCAGCTTCAGCTGTTTACGTAGCATTTTTCAATGCCGCTATCGGTATCGGGGCTTTTTTCGGCGCCTGGATGGTTTCCGCTTTTTCCATCCCTATGCTCTATATCGTAGCTGGGGCCGCAATCGGGCTTTCTGTGCTGCTCGTGGCCGTTATCCCGACGCGCGTAGTGTCCACTCAAACTGTGCTGGAGAAATATTATGAGTCAAACTAACGATCTCACGCGCTTTGGCAGAGACATCATGGAGCGTCTTGAACCCGGTCTGGCCGATAAAGTAGCCGGACGCTTGGGTGAATTTGACGCCACATTACCGGCCCTGATTACCGATTATGCATTTGGCGCCGTGGTTGGACGTCCCGGGCTGGATCTCAGAACAAGGGAAATGCTCACTGTGGCATCACTTGTGACGCTAGGTAACGCCATGCCTCAGCTCGAGTTACACATGAGAGCGGCGCTTAACACGGGCGTTACCCCCGAAGAGCTGCTCGAAATCGTGATACAGATGGCCGTTTACGCCGGTGTACCGGCGTGCATGAACGGTCTGACAGCCTACCGCGCCGCTATGGCGGAAACCGGTCATACTTTGCCCGGACTGAAGGGTAAAAACTGATGAATGAAGTCGTTATCGTTTCTGCAAAACGCACGGCAACTGGTGCATTCTTGGGTTCTCTGTCGGATCATTCCGCAGTCGCACTGGGAAGCCGTGTCATTCGTGCACTCCTGGAAGATTCGGGCGTGAAGGCAGCTGAAATTTCTCAGGTCATCATGGGACAAGTCCTGACGGCCGGCTGCGGCCAAAATCCGGCACGGCAGTCCGCGCTGAATGCCGGACTGTCAGTTGAAACGCAGTGCCTGACTATCAACAAGGTTTGTGGATCAGGTCTCAAGTCGGTTCATCTGGGCATGCAGGCGCTACTGATGGGGGAGGCGGAGTTTGTTATCGCCGGTGGGCAGGAAAGCATGTCCAGCGCCCCGCACATCCTGACGTCATCCCGTACCGGGACACGGCTGGGAGACAGTAGCCTAAAGGATAGCCTAGTGTCTGACGGGCTTTGGGATGCGTTTGACGATTATCACATGGGGATTACCGCCGAAAACGTTGCGGATGAATTTGGTATCAGTCGTGAAATGCAGGATGAATTCGCCTTATTATCCCACATTAAGGCGCTGAACGCGCAGGAGCAGGGCATTTTTGAAGGCGAAATTGTTTCTGTGGAATGGCAGAACAGAAAAGGCGAGACCCTGCGGGTGGATACTGATGAAGGTCCCCGTAAAACCAGCATTGAAAAACTCGGGCAGCTGAAACCCGTTTTCAGGAGGGGCGGAACTGTGACGGCTGGGAATGCGTCATCACTTAATGACGGCGCAGCGGCAGTCATTCTCTGCACTCGCAATACGGCAACTGCACGTGGCCTAACGGTTCTCGCCTCGCTGGGTAAATTTGCCAACTCGGGTATCAAGCCGGCATTAATGGGCGCCGCGCCGGTACAGGCGATCGCAAACTGCCTTTCCCGTTCGGGCTGGAAACCTGAAGATGTTGAACACCTTGAATCGAATGAAGCCTTTGCAGCTCAGGCGCTGGCAGTCATCGGCCAAACGGGGATTTCACCGGAACGCATCAACCCTTACGGTGGTGCAATTGCACTCGGTCATGCAATTGGATCTTCAGGATGCCGTATCTTGGTGACACTCGTACATAGTCTGGTACGCAATAATACTAAGCGCGGCGTGGCAGCACTGTGTGTTGGCGGCGGTGAAGGTGTAGCGCTGAGTGTTTATCGCTGAGAACATCAGCCAAACAGGCTCTGTGCTGATGGGAATAAAAAAACTGGGCATTGCCTAATGTCGATCGCTTCAAGATTGGTTGATGGAACAGTGGCAGGTTTAAAAAGGGTTCATGTTCATCATGGACCCTTTTTACATCGAGCCTTCATAAGCCCGACCCCTTCCTGGAACAAGCTCGCAGCCTTTCTGACTCATATTGAAGTGGTTTACTGAATTTGGCCACCTGAACAGAGGTGATATGCTCACCTCAGAACATTACAGGTGCCTCAATGAAAAAAAGAAATTTCAGCGCAGAGTTTAAACGCGAATCCGCTCAACTGGTCGTTGATCAGAACTACACCGTGGCAGATGCGGCCAGCGCTATGGATGTCGGCCTTTCCACAATGACGCGATGGGTGAAACAATTGCGTGATGAGCGGCAGGGAAAACTCTAACGCGGTGGCCAGTTTTAGTGACCATATATGGACGCCCCGGGTGATGCAAGTACTGGTTCGATACGGTTTGCGACCATATATCCGGCATCGTTCGTAAGTTCAATAACCCGCGCCATGATGTTATCTGAGCCCTGTTTCCTAATCACTACACCGGTATTTGATTACCCAGGCCAACTTCAGGCTGTTACAGGGACGGTAGCCGTTTTCTCATCAGTGCCTGCAAACTCAGAGAGACATGTTTTCTTTAACGCTGCATTAAGTTAATTCACTGCAAAAGCCTTGTTCATATTAAAATCAACGTTATCAGTCAGTATGCGCCAGATGATCCGGGTCAGTTTATTCGCTAACGCTACGGTGGTTTTCAAAAAAGCTCACCGGGCCTCCAGCCTTTTCAGCCAATAGCCCAGGCTGTCGTCATGTTTTTTCACGCATCGCATCACTGATCGTGCGCCATGGATGACCAGTGTTCTCAGGCTGCGATTGCCATTTTTTGTCAAAGAGGACAGTCTCTGTTTTCCTCCCGAACTGTGCTGCCGGGGGACCAGACCGCACCAGGCGGATAATTCTCTGCCGCTGGAGAACTGCACTGCATCCACTTCACTGATAAAAGCTGCAGCGATAAGCGGGCCAACACCCGGGATCGTTAATAAATGACGATAGGCTGTCTGTTGTGAAGACAATGCCGCAATTTCTTTATCCAGACAGGTGACTCGTTCATTCAGGGCCTGCATATCGTCCCGCAATGAAGAAAGTAAACGGCGAAGTGTGAAAGTTAAGTCATTGGATGCGTCTTCAATAAGTTCAGGCAGCTGTTGCTGAAGACACTGGATCCCGACAGGAATAATAAGCCCATATTCAGCGAGCAGAGAACGAATCTGGTTAGCCAGCGCGGTTCTCTGCTCAACCATAAGTTGACGGGTATTGCGCAGCGCTTTGATATCCTGCTGCTCCGTGGTTTTGACCGGAACAAAGTGGATGCCCGGGCGGCATGCTGTTTCACAAATCGCCAGCACATCGTTTGCATCGTGCTTCTGACTTTTGGCAAATGCTTTCACGTGCTGGGCAGGGATAAGCCTTACGCTGAATCCCATCGCGCTGAGGGTTCGGCTCCAGTAATGAGAGGTTGAACAGGCTTCCATCGCGATTAACGTACCCGGTTCAAACTGGCGAAGCGTATTCAGCAATTTCTGACGCGATATTTTTCTGTTCCAGGCAACGGAACCATCAATCATCCAGACACATACCTGAAAAACAGATTTGGCAATATCGATACCAACAACTCTGATCGTGTTCATGTGATGTTACTCCCGGATCAATGCAGTCAGTAAAAGTATGGCACTGACTACCTTAGGAAGGGGCGTCCATCACATCACTTCAACCACTTCATATCCACTGAGCTTATCCACCAAGCTATGGCCCTTACAATCAGGGCCAGTAGGACAGTTAACGGATGTTGCGCAGCCGCTGCCGTAACTGAAGAGACAGGAGTTAAGGAGCGTGACGATGATCTTTAGTTTTTATGTATCAGATTTTTTTATGGTTTTTTCGAACTGAATGGAGATTATCTGCCGTATCAGCTGGAGATATTTTGCCTGCTCATACAAAGTTCGTTGCTCTGTTGGCATTTTCCCGGGTGTGCTTACGCTGCCCACGGCTGAGGTTATCAGCAGCCATATTATTTCAATTATCGATCCACTGAACTCAGCTGTCGGGAAGGTGAGAGCAAAGTTATCCGAGGGCAATCAGAGAAAAGAGCCAAAAATATTTTGAAAGGGAAAATACTGGTCACCTTAAGTGACCAGTATTAGGGCATCGCCCGGTTTGATATTATGCCTGCAGGTTTTAGGCGTTAACGCCTTTCATTCCTTCCTCAGAGTAACGGCCACCTCTGATCTCAACGTGCTGGTGAAGATCGTTCAGCAAGGCAATGTCTGAACCCTCGAAAATGATATCGACCGCCTGTGCATTTTCAGCCAAGTAACTGGTATGTTTGGTCCCAGGAATAGGTACCAGCTTGTCATACTGCGCTAGCAACCAGGCCAGTGCTATCTGCCCCGTAGTGCAATCGTATTTTTTAGCCAGCGGCTCGATTACGTCAAGAAGCTGGATGTTATGATCGAGGCTTGCCTGCGTGAATCGCTCATTGTTTTTACGGAAATCACCTTCAGCAAACTCGCTGTTTTTGAGGAATTTTCCAGTCAGGAAGCCCCTACCCAGGGGAGAGTAAGCCACCAGACCGATGCCCAGATCTTTCAATAGCGGAAGGATTTCGTCCTCAATATCGCGTGTCCACAATGAATATTCAGTCTGCAGTGCGGTAAGCGGGTGTACTGCATGGGCCCGGCGCAGGGTGGATGCGGAGACCTCACAGAGGCCAATATGAGCGATCTTACCTTCCCCGACGAGACGGCTCAGGCATTCCATGCTCTCTTCGATAGGAGTGGCCTGGTTGACCCTGTGAAGATAGAACAAATCGATGCGTTCAATGCCCAATCTTTTGAGGGATTCATTACAGCAGCGCGTAATATAGTCGGGCTGGTTGTTGATGGTGCGGGCGTATGACTCTTCAGGTGATCGATCGATTCCGCACTTCGTGGCAATTTTGAACTGCATGCGCGTCGCCTTATCCAGGCCGGCAAGAAAATGGCCAATCAGTCGCTCATTGTGGCCCCTTCCGTACAGGTTTGCAGTATCAATGAACGTAATATTAAGGTCGATGAGTTTATGTAACAGCTGCAGGGAAGTATGATCGTCTGTCTGACCATAAAATTCGCTCAGCCCCATGGCCCCATAGCCAACAGAACTGACAGTAAGGTTTTGAGATAAAGTTCTAGTTTGCATAGTTGCTCCTTTTTTCAGCTTTTTGATTGTTTCACCTCGATGACAATTGATGAATTGTCATTTTCGTTATGCCAAAAAAGTATCAGAGTCGGCACTGTTGCAAATATGGAGATGGACAAGACTACGGCCTGACCCGTCCTGAATAACGTTGACACATTTTCCAGAAACCTTAAGGGTAAGCGTAAAGCCAACGCCGTATGTAGCCATTAAGCCAGTGCTGGTAACTTAGACGCCCACCTGTATAGACGGACATCTAAGTATGGAAATCCAATCCTGGCGAAAAGAACCCCGTAAGAATTATTCGAATGATTTCAAGCTCCGTATGGTTGAACTGGCTTCCCAACCAGGAGCCTGCGTTGCTCAGATTGCCCGTGAAAATGGCGTTAATGATAACGTCATCTTCAAATGGCTGCGGCTCTGGCAGAATGAAGGCCGCATTACCGGAACATCTTCCCCGTGAGATACACCGACTGGAGCCCGCGGAAACCTGCTGTCCGGAATGCGGCAACGATATGGAATACCTCAGCGAAGTCAGTGCGGAGCAGCTGGAACTGGTCTCCAGCGCCCTGAAAGTGATCCGCACGGTCAGGGTGAAAAAGACCTGTACCCGATGCGACTGCATCGTTGAAGCCCCTGCGCCATCACGTCACATCGACCGTGGCATCGCCGGACCGGGCCTGCTGGCCCGCGTGTTAACGGGCAAGTACTGTGAACACACGCCACTGTATCGCCAGACTGAAATCCTGGCGCGTCAGGGCGTGGATCTGAGTCGCGCGCTACTCTCCAACTGGGTGGATGCCTGTTGCCGGTTAATGGCACCGCTGGATGAAGTGTTGTGTCGCTATGTGATGAGTTGCCGCAAACTGCATACGGACGATACCCCGGTGCCGGTACTGGCACCGGGCAGAAAGAAGACGAAAACCGGGCGCATCTGGACGTATGTGCGCGATGACCGGAGCGTTGGCTCGTCTGACCCGCCAGCGGCGTGGTTCGCATACTCACCAGACCGGCAAGGAAAGCATCCTCAATACCATCTTCGCCATTATCATGGCGTACTGCAGGCTGATGCCTTCGCAGGGTACGACAGGTTGTTCAGCGCAGAGCGTGACGGAGGCCCGTTAACAGAAGCCGCATGCTGGGCCCACGCGCGCCGAAAAATCCACGACGTCTATACCTCGCTCAAAGCAGCCTGTCAGATTTGATAGTGTTCTATCCGAGAAAAGTTGTTAACAGCAAGCTCCGGATCTTCACGAAAAACATAACAGACAAACATATACATATGGCAGGCATATACAAGCTTTGCTGCCGAGCCTATACTTGACATATGTGGGAGAGATCCCTGGCACACCCGGCCTGTGAGGAAAAACCATGCGAACCGTATCCATTTTTAAAAATGGCAATAACCGAGCTATCCGACTGCCCCGAGATCTGGATTTTGAGGGGGTGAGCGAGCTGGAGATCGTCCGGGATGGAAACTGCATCATTCTGCGTCCCGTCCGGCCAACCTGGGGTTCGTTCACCCAGTTAGAAAAAGCCGACGCGGATTTTATGGTGGAACGCGAGGATATTGTCAGCGATGAAGGACGATTTGAGCTGTGAACAAAACCTACATGCTCGATACGAATATCTGCTCATTTATTATGCGTGAGCAGCCGGAAGCTGTCATTAAGCGTCTGGAGCAGGCGGTACTGCGCAATCACCGCATTGTGGTTTCGGCTATCACCTACGCTGAGATGCGTTTCGGGGCGATCGGTAAAAAGGCCGCTCCGCGTCACGCACAGCTGGTTGAGGCATTCTGTGCCCGCCTTGATGCGGTGCTGGCCTGGGATCGCGCCGCGGTGGATGCCACCGCTGAAGTCAAAGTGGCTCTGGCCGCAGCCGGCACGCCCATAGGCCCGAACGACACCGCTATTGCCGGGCACGCCATTGCGGCCGGGGCCATTCTCGTGACCAATAATACGCGGGAGTTTGAGCGGGTGCCGGGGCTGACGTTCGAAGACTGGGTAAAATAATAGAACAGGTTATCTGGGGGGCAGGCGGCATCATTCAGCCAATGACCATTGTTAACGCAACAGGGCGTTATCTCATTAATATGGCTGCCAGTTTCAGGATTTTTCCATGTTCAGCCGTTTAATCGGTGCCCTGATCGACTGAAATTCACGTTGCTCTGGTATCAGTACCGAATTATCCTGTGTGATCCCGCAGACCGCAGCATTGTACTTTTGCTGTCACTTCAGAATCTGCTTCCCGATATACCCACCGCTACCCTTAACGTCTCCTGTCCCTGAGGCAACTATTCCGGCCACCGGGACGCCACACTGTTTTGCCCGCTGGCTGTCATAGCTGATGGTGTTGATATCAACATTCAGAAACGGGACACCGGCAAACATCATGACCATCAGTGCGGCGTAAACGTAGTGCTCCAGCCACACAACCAGCAGGCGGGCGCTGTTACCTTCATCGGCTCCCTGTCCGCGTGCATTCAGCCACAGGGCTACCAGCTTTGCCAGCAGAGGCAGGGCGAACAGGCCGGTGGCGGTGAGCGTATGCCAGACGCCATTATTGAGCAGCCAGCCGAGCAGGGTCAGCACGTATTCGAAATAGCTGTTGGCGGTCATGGCTGGTTGTCCACTTGCGGATGGTTCAGATCATATACCCGGCGATCGCTGTCGTCCGGGACTTCCACCGCCTGGCCCTGAAGTTCATCACGCTGATGTTTGCGCTGCAGAATAAGGCTTGCGGCATTGCCGGTTAACGCATGGCGAAAATCCAGCTCCAGCTTCAGTTGCGCGAGCTCCTGATCCAGCTGCACCGCAGTTTTTCCCAGCGCCTCCTGCGCCTCCTTCTCGCTGGCGATGTTGGGCTCCCGCATCCCGGCTAGCAGCGTACGGCGGGCCAGCAATGCCTGCTCCGTCACGCGGGCCAGTGCCAGTTCTCCCGCCAGCCGTTCGGTCAGCACCGCGGCATCCGGATCGTCGCGGAGCGCTTCAGTGACACCGCGCGTCAGCTGCAGACTGCCGCCGGAGGCTTTCGCCAGATTTGCAAAGGTGGGCTTCTGGTTGCCATTCACCAGATCGACAATCAGCGGCTGGATCTTCTTCTGTTCCTCAACAATCAGCGGATGCAGGCCGATCCCGGCCTGTGCGCCGGGCGAGTATTCTCCGCTCATGCTGATAGTCTGCTCGCCCACCACGCTGGTCATCCAGTCGGCAGCATCCTGCGGGTTTTGCCAGACGGCACAGAGTTCGCCCTGGCATTCAGCCGTCGTGACCGTGGCACTGCTGGTGACGGGCTGATGGTTAAGCATGTTATATCCCGCCATTGTCGTATCACGGACCAGACGTATCGGTGGCTGGCCGCGGCCACCGCGTTTTTCACCTCCCACCCAGCGTTTACCGTTTTTTGCCGCTTCCTGAGAGGCTTTCTGACTGGCGCGGATGGCATCGCGATCGCGGGCGGCAATCGACTGATAGTTCTCTGCTTTCGCCCGGGAAAACCATGCCGAATCGTAAGCCAGCTCGGTCATCTTCTCCCCCATCTTCTGGCAACTCAGCAGTGACTTATCAAAATCCAGCCTTGCCTGGAGAACGCCGTTGGTCAGCAGGTCGTAGAGCTGTGGATTGGCGCGCTGAATAATCATTGCGGGCAGGCTGGCGACGGCGCTGGTGGCGCTTTTTATCACCTGCCCCATCAGTTGCTGGAAGCCATCCGTCACCCCGTTAAGCTGGTTACGCACCGTGGTATTGATATCAAAGTTGCCGCACATCATGTCGGCATTCCAGCCGACACCGATAGCGAGCGGTGTCGGGCGGCGTTTCACCAGCGCGGGCATCACCGCTTCGCCACCTCCAATCTGGTAGTAGAGTAGATCATCCACGGCGCCCTGTTTTTTCATGCTGTAGTTGTTTGTGGCATAGCTGCAGCACGCGACGAACAGTAAAAGCAGAAGTGGGGATCGCATGATTATTCTCCTTAGCCGGTACTGCCGAGAAAGGTTTGTCCGCGACGTGGGCAACAACGGTAAGGTCGCCACAGCGTCCAGACGTAAGCACCATTGTCAGCCAGTTTGTCGGCATAGCTGTCGGTGGTGGAGCCATCAGGAAAGATGGAACAGGAACGGCTCATTTTCGGGACCAGCATCTGCCACTGGTGATTATGGCGGTCTCCCTCCCGTACCGGCGCGGGTGGCCAGTAGCCGTCGTGTGCGGAGGCGGTCAGGGGGTGATAGATATGCGGTTGTCCGCTACGGGTCACCAGATCGGCAGCACGCTGGGCCATAACCGCCCCGGCTTTATAGTCATGTGTCTGGCTGAGCGCCCCGGCTCGCGGGTAGATATTTCCCCACATATCGCCATCCTTGCCCACTTCACGCTTCCCGGGCGTCAGCGCGTCCGGCCAGAACATTTCCGGTACGCCGCTGCGCCAGGCAACCGCATCAGGCTGGCTTAAAAAATAGGGAAAAAAGGGCGTGGCGGAAGGGGAACAGACATAGCCAAACTGGGCGAAAAATTTCCCCAGTGCATCAGCCGCCGGAAAGCCAATGGCATCGGCGTTTTTAAAGCGTATCTTGCTGTGCTGACTGGCCACCCGGGGATGGGTATCACCGCCTGCTTCGGCGATACCCGGCAGCGGTGGGCTCAACGGTGACATCTCCGTCCACGGATTTTGCCCGGTGGCGCTGTACACCGACACCACCAGTTCGGGGCGGAAGTGGCGCACTTTGACGGAGGTGCGCACATTACAGCCGAATGGCGTGCACTGTAGCCAATAGCATGTGCCCACCACGCGGTATTTTACGCATTCCGGGGTGAGCGCGGAGGTGGCGATTTCCGGCGTGGTGATGGCAAGGGCCGGAAATACGGTGTAGAAGCATAAACTGGCAATAAAAAATCCGGTACTGCGCGTAAACAAAATCATAGGGGATCCGGCATCATCAGGACTGGATGCCACGGGTTTACATGACCGGAAAAAAACGGGCAGTAATAAAGTCAATGCCGGATCAGAAAGATTTACCGGCAGCGCAGCCCGGTTTCTCTTACGACAACCGGGCTGCTGTGCTGATTCGCTTAAATCAGCCACTCCGGCATTCCGCTTTCCAGACTCTTATGCACCGCCTCGCAAATCCGGCTGGCCTGTAGCCCGTCGTGAGCCGTGGCCGTATACGGCGTGCCGTTTTTCACCGCTTTGATAAAGTCGTTAATCGGGTCGATGCCGAAGCCGCTGGCCACGTTATCCCGGTAGGTCATGAAGTAGCTGTTGGGTGTTTTCACGCCATCCGGGCCGATGATCTCCAGCCCGCGGTTCTGCGAATCAGAACGGATATACGCGTTATCGCAGATGATCGCGATGCGCCCGTCATTATCTTTCGGGAAGCCGTCCGGCAGTACCCAGCCGTTTTCCACCACCCATGAACTGCCGTCTTCCATCAGCAGGGTGCTCTGCACGCTGTCCCGGGTGTCGATACCCCGGGTGGCCAGCAGGCGCTTCTGTCCGACGGCGTAGACCGATTTCACCTCCTGCCCGCTGAGATAGCGCACCAGGTCAAAGCAGTGCGAGCCCAGAAACCACACCGGCGAACTCTGTGCCGACCAGCCAAGCCACGTGGTGGGGACGGCAATCA
>NZ_RPOH01000011.1 GCF_003818135.1 Buttiauxella warmboldiae
CGCCATGCTCGGCGCACTAAGAAAAATGGATGGGTACTTCCGTACCCATCCAGCAAAATTATTCGGGATCGGGAATAGCTAATGTGGCGTTCAAAACCCCACGGGATTTATTGAAGATCTTATTCCCGTTTTCACGGCCTGCGCGGCGGCGACGCTGCTCTTCTGGTGACAGCGCCAGCTCTTCACGGCAAATGTCGCTACAGCATCCGGCATATTTCTCCGCGCAGCTCGGGCACTGAATAAACAGCAGATGGCAGCCGTCATTTTTGCAGTTGGTGTGGCTATCGCAGGAAGCGCCGCACTGATGGCAGTGCGCAATCACCTCATCAGAGATGCGCTCGCCCATGCGCTCGTCAAACACAAAGTTTTTACCGACAAACCGCACCGGAATACCTTGCTCCCGCGCGCGGCGCGCGTATTCGATAATCCCGCCTTCGATATGATAGACATTATTAAAACCGTTATGCAGCATCCAGGCGCTGGCTTTCTCACAGCGGATCCCCCCGGTGCAGTACATGACGATTTTTTTGTCTTTGTCGTCCTGCAGCATCTCTACCGCTTTCGGCAGCTGCTCGCGAAATGTGTCGGCGGGGATTTCCATCGCGTCCTGGAAATGGCCCACTTCGTATTCGTAATGGTTACGCATATCGATAAACACGGCATCCGGGTCGTCAAGCATCGCGTTGACTTCCGCCGCTTTCAGGTAAGCCCCGACGTTGCTGGCATCGAACGACGGGTCATCAATTCCATCGGCCACGATACGGTCACGCACTTTCATGCGCAGCACCCAGAATGACTTACCGTCATCTTCAAGGGCGATATTCAGACGCACGCCGTCAAGTGCCGGATGGAAAGCGTAAAGCGTTGCGCGGAACGCCTCGACGCGGCTTTGCGGAACGCTGATTTGCGCGTTAATCCCTTCGTGGGCGAGATAGACGCGGCCAAAGACATTCAGCGCGGTAAAAGCCTGATACAGCGCATCACGGGTGGTTTTTGGCTCTTCAATGGTGAAATATTTATAGAATGAGAGGGTGGTGCGTGGCTCGGTTTCAGCCAGCATACGCACGCGCAGCTCCTCATTCGATATGCGGTTGTGTAACACTGGCATGGTGTTCGCTCGGCAATCGTTGACGGGAAAAGTGGGCTGCATCATAAAGCAATTATCGTTAATTTACATCCCTGCATTTTGCGCTACATTTTTCTCATACATTTGCGACGCCAATAACAAACGATTAATTATCAACCACTCCGCTGCCGCTAATTTTGGCTAACTAATAAAAAGTGCCACAATAGTGTTACTCAAGAAGATCCGGCATTTGCCGTCACTATAGGTTTTACATGACGAACTTACCGCAATTCTCGCGCGCTTTGCTTCACCCCCGCCATTGGGGAACCTGGTTTGGTATTGGCCTGCTGTACCTGATTACCCTGCTCCCCTATCCTGTTATTTATCGCCTCGGGTGCGGGCTTGGCCAGCTGGCTATGCGATTTATGAAACGGCGCGTCAGCATTACACGTCGCAATCTGGAACTCGCCTTCCCGCAGAAAACCGCACAGGAGCGTGAGTCTTATCTGGTGAAAAATTTTGAGTCCGTGGGCATGGGGTTGATGGAGACCGGTATCGCCTGGTTCTGGCCAGACTGGCGGATTCAGCGCTGGTGCGATGTCAGCGGCGTCGATCACATCCACGCCGTGCAGGCCGCCAAACGCGGCGTTTTACTTATTGGCATTCACTTCCTGACGCTCGAACTTGGCGCGCGAATGTTCGGTATCAACACCCCAGGTATTGGCGTCTACCGCCCGAATGACAACCCTCTTCTCGACTGGCTGCAAACCAGGGGCCGCATGCGCTCCAACAAGAGCATGATCGATCGTAAAGATCTCAAAGGCATGATCCGTGCGCTCAAGCAGGGCGAAATTATCTGGTATGCCCCTGACCACGACTACGGCCCGCGCGGCAGCGTCTTTGTGCCCTTTTTTGGCGTTGATGAAGCGGCAACAACTTCGGGAACCTACACGCTTGCACGAATGTCAGGCGCAGCAATAGTACCGATGGTGCCGCGCCGCAAGCCTGACGGCAAAGGCTACCAGCTGATTATTCTGCCCGCTGAGTTGTCACCCCCGCTGAAAACCCCGGAAAGCACGGCAATCTGGATGAATAAAATCATCGAGCAGTGCATCATGATGGCCCCTGAGCAGTACATGTGGCTGCATCGTCGCTTTAAAACTCGCCCTGAGGGTGTGCCTTCGCGCTACTAACTTCCGCTATTCGATTAAGTCATAGGGCGGCGCCAGACCGCCCTAATTCGTTCTAAACCAGGGTTTCACAAACGTTGCCTCCCTCCCGCTTACAGGCGCATAATTAGCAAGATAATAATTCCTCTGTACATCTTCTTTGCCCCGAACTGGAGTTTTATGACTCTCCCCGAGAGCACTATTAACTGGAAAAGAAATCTCGCTGTCGCATGGATTGGCTGCTTTCTGACCGGTATTGCCTTTAGCCTGGTGATGCCTTTCCTCCCCCTGTATGTCGAACATCTTGGCGTCACGGGCCATAGCGCGCTGAACATGTGGTCCGGGATTGTTTTCAGTATTACCTTTCTGTTTTCCGCAATAGCCTCACCGTTCTGGGGCGGGCTTGCTGACCGTAAAGGGCGCAAAATTATGCTGCTGCGTTCCGCGCTTGGCATGTCGGTGGTAATGGTGTTGATGGGTTTTGCCAGCAATATCTGGCAGTTCCTGGCGCTGCGCGCGCTGCTCGGCTTGCTCGGTGGATTTGTCCCGAATGCCAATGCGCTGATTGCAACGCAGGTGCCACGCCATAAAAGCGGCTGGGCGCTCGGTACGCTCTCCACCGGAGCCGTAAGTGGCGCGCTGCTCGGCCCGATGGTGGGTGGTTTTCTGGCGGATACTTACGGCCTGCGCCCGGTATTTTTTATCACCGCAGGCGTGCTGTTTACCTGCTTCGTGTTTACCCTGTGGTGCATTCGCGAGCAGTTCACGCCGGTGAACAAGAAAGACATGCTGCACCTGCGCCAGGTTTTCACCTCGCTGAAAAACCCAAAGCTGGTGTTAAGCCTGTTTGTTACCACCATGATTATTCAGGTGGCAACCGGCTCAATTGCACCGATTCTGACGCTCTACGTGCGGGAGCTGGCAGGGAATGTCAGTAACCTTGCGTTTATCAGCGGGATGATTGCTTCTGTTCCGGGGGTGGCGGCGCTGATTAGCGCCCCGCGCCTGGGCAAACTAGGGGACAGAATCGGGCCGGAGCGTATTTTAATCTGCGCGCTGGTGGTCTCCGTACTGCTGCTGATCCCGATGTCGATGGTGCAAGATCCTGTACAGCTTGGCGTATTACGTTTCCTGTTAGGTGCCGCCGATGGAGCACTGCTACCCGCCGTGCAAACTCTGCTGGTCTATAACTCCAGCAATCAAATTGCCGGACGTATCTTTAGCTATAACCAGTCGTTTCGCGATATTGGCAACGTTTCCGGCCCGTTAATCGGGGCGGCCGTTTCAGCCAGCTATGGCTTCCGCACGGTATTTTTAGTCACCGCAGGCGTGGTGCTGTTCAACGCGCTTTACTCATGGATTAGCCTGCGTCGCCCGTCCCGTCGCGTGACGCTTTCGGAAGAGTGAACCACGGATAAATCTCATACTTGCAACTTTGCACACAGCGTCAACAATTAACTTTAAATTGCACCGGAGCCCGTGCTCCCTGACCTGTAACTAAAGGAGATGAGTATGAGTCTGTACGCGACGCTGGAAGAGGCCATTGATGCCGCACGCGAGCTTTTCCTTGTAGACAACCCTGAACTTGATGAAGAGAGTGCCAGCGTTTCGCAGCTGAACATTCAAAAATACATTCTTCAGGACGGCGATATTATGTGGCAGGCCGAGTTCTTCGCTGATGACAGCGAGGATGGGGAATGTTTGCCGATGGTCAGCGGTGAGGCTGCGCAGAGTGTCTTCGATGGTGACTACGATGAAATCGAGTTACGCCAGGAGTGGATTGAAGAAAATACGCTCCATGAATGGGACGAAGGTGAATTTCAACTTGAGCCGCCTCTGGATACCGAGGAAGGGCAGACTGCGGCTGATGAATGGGATGAAAGATAACACCTATTCGTAAGGCCCGTGGCTGGCGTCGATAGGTAATAGTAAGGTGTCGAATACCAGCGAAAAGGGTAAATCGAGCACGGTGATATAGCGCCATGCGCTGTCACGCACGTCCCACTGCACGCCGGGGTAATACTGATTATCATGTCCCTGCCCCGGTACTGCCCGGCTGATAATACTGCCGCAGCCGCTGAGCAAGCACGCAACCATTATCACAGCCATCATTCTTAACATTCTTTGACTCCAAAAAAAATACCGGCCCGAAGGCCGGCATCGTGAGCACATTTGCCGGATTACTTAATCGGCAACGCCTCAGGGTTCAACTCAACCGTTTTGTAGCTATCAACCCACGAAGAGTAACGCTCCGGGTTGGACCACACACGGTAATGCAGACGAGACATTGTTACCGGGTCGCTTAACAGTACCAGACGACGGTCGCGGTTAAGTTTGTCAGGCGTTTCGTTCAGCGCCTGCTCCACGTGACGGTCGCGGGCAATTTCCAGCACCTGGCTTGCACGGTGACGCGCCGTTGCCATGGCCGTTGCCAGCGCATTAAACGACGGGTTAAACACCGCGTGCATAAAGCCATCTTCCAGCGTACGGCTGCGGTTGAGCTGCAGGTAGTTGTCGGTATCCACCAGCACCTGCGGCGGGGAATACTCTTCCGGGATCAGGAACAGCTTCCAGCGTTTGGTGCGCAAACCGATGGTCGCACGGCTCGAAATCACCGACACGAACGGCGACAGAATCAGTGAGAACACGATTGGCGCAAGCCAGAACAGGAAGCGTAAATCCAGCCACGCCATACCTACCGCCCACACCAGACCCAGCAGCAGCTGAGAACCGTGGCGCATAAATGCCTCGCCCCAGGGGGTGGAGTCATCATCACGCTGCGGTGAATTCCACACCACTTCCCAACCCAGGAATGCGCTGACCACAAACACGGTGTGGAACAGCATACGCACCGGCGCCAGCAGCACGGAGAACAGCACTTCCAGCAGCAGGGAGAGCGTGACGCGCAGGAAACCGCCATACTCTTTCGAGCCTTTGCACCAAATCAGAATAATACTCAGCAGCTTAGGCAGGAACAGCAGCACCATGGTGGAGGCGAACAGCGCAATCGCCAGTTCCGGACGCCACTGCGGCCACACCGGGAACAGCTGGCGCGGCTGCAGGAAGTATTGCGGTTCCGTCAGCGCGTGCACCACCTGCAAGGCCGTAGACAACGCAAGGAACATAAACCACAGCGGCGCGGACAGGTAAGACATGACGCCCGTCAGGAATACCGCACGGTGCACCGGGTGCATGCCTTTCACCAGGAACAGGCGGAAGTTCATCAGGTTACCGTGACACCAGCGGCGGTCACGCTTGAGCTCATCAAGCAGATTCGGCGGCAGCTCCTCATATGAACCCGGCAGGTCATAAGCAATCCATACCCCCCAACCTGCGCGGCGCATTAAAGCGGCTTCCACGAAGTCGTGCGAGAGGATGGAACCGGCAAACGAGCCTTCGCCAGGCAATGGCGCTAACGCGCAGTGCTCAATGAATGGCTTAACGCGAATAATCGCATTGTGGCCCCAGTAGTGAGACTCACCCAACTGCCAGAAGTGCAGACCCGCGGTAAACAGCGGCCCATAAACACGTGTCGCAAACTGCTGGCAGCGTGCATACAGAGTGTCCATGCCGGACGCTTTTGGCGAAGACTGAATGATGCCCGCATTCGGGTTAGCATTCATCAGGCGCACCAGGTTGGTCAGGCAATCACCGCTCATCACGGAGTCAGCATCTAACACCACCATGTAGCTGTACTGGTTGCCCCAGCGACGGCAGAAGTCATCGATGTTGCCACTTTTACGCTTCACGCGGCGGCGGCGGCGGCGGTAGAAAATCTGCCCTTCGCCCTGCACTTCGTTAATCAACTCCATCCACGCTTTTTGCTCGGCAACGCAGATATCCGGGTTGTAGCTGTCGCTGAGGATGTAGACGTCGAAGTGCTGCTGTTGGCCGGTGGCCTTAACCGACTCCCAGGTGGCACGCAAGCCCGCAAATACGCGGTCTACGTCTTCATTACAGATGGGCATAATCAACGCGGTGCGATGCGCTGGGTCGATGGGCTCATCCCCGACCGTTGAGGCAGAGATACTGTATTTATCTTTGCCCATCAGCAGCTGCAGGAAGCCCATCAGCGCGGTCCAGAAACCGGCTGACACCCAGCAGAAGAGGATCGCAAACAGAATCAGGATGCCGGTTTGCAGCACATACGGCAGCAGCTGCATGAAGGAGACCCACAAATCCTGGTCAAGCATATCCCCAGGGCTGATCAGCGCCCAGCCCTGGTAAGGCAGAATGCTCTTCATATACCAGGTCGCCACCACGGTCTGAGAAATCGTCAGCAGCAGCAGGATGTAACGACGGATAGTGCCGACGGTACGCCATTTCTGCTCGGCTTCCGCCTCCTCTTTCGACAGGTAGCGAGGATTCACTTCGCGCCCGCGTAACCGATCCCAGAAACGGCCAATCGGGTTAGTGCGCCACGGATCGGGGAACATAGAAGCGCGCGTGGCTTTAGGCATGGCCTGCAGCTGAGTGCGCCCTTCTTCATCCTTAATCAGCTGTTCACCGCCAAGCGATCCAGGCCAGCTCGCTTCGAGCCGGGCCTTTACCGAGGCTAACGGGGAGTCATCAGCTCTGTCATAGTGCTGCCCTTGCGCGTCAAGCGCCTCATGCACCGCTTGCAGGTCCGATGCGGGAAGTGCCGCTTTCTGCGAAGCAGAAAGCGCAAGTGCATCAAGATAATCAGACGCAGTTTCAGTAGTCTTATTCATTGGCAGGTAGCTGGTAGCTCCAGGTTTCGCTCAACGTCTGGTCACCATTGACCAACGCTGCACGCATTTCAGTCGGTTTCTTCTCGTCTTTGACTTTTACACGCACCGTTAAACGCCAGCCTTTTGTGACCGGGTTGTAACGTAGCTGGCTGTCAACGATTTCGCCGTTGCCGCCAATGCTGGTTTGGGCAGTAACTGGGGTATCCTGCGGCAGTTTTTTCATCTCCGCGCCGATGTAATCCACCACAAATGCAATAGTGCCATCCGGCTGACGAATCAGGTTTGACTGTTTCACATCACCGATTGAACGGCGAGTCTGTGCCACATACGCGTTGTCTGGCGCATGCATTTTGTCTTCATCGCGGCTGAAGGTAATGCTGTACCTGAAGTTCATCTCTTTGCCGGGTTCCGGCAGCTGATCCGGCGTCCAGTAAGCAACGATGTTGTCGTTAGTTTCGTCGTTGGTTGGAATTTCAACCAGTTCGACGCGACCTTTACCCCAGTCACCCTGCGGTGCAACCCAGGCGCTTGGGCGCTGATCGTAACGATCGTCTAAATCTTCAAAACGAGAGAACTGACGGCCACGCTGCAGCAAACCGAATCCAACTGGGTTTTCTGTCGCAAACGAGCTGACAGCCAGGTGTTTCGGGTTGTTCAGCGGACGCCAGATCCACTCGCCGTTGCCGGCATGAATAGAAAGACCGTTGGAGTCATGCAGTTCAGGACGGAAATTGGTGGCAGAAGACGGCTGGTTTGGCCCAAACAGGAACATGCTGGTCAGCGGCGCCACGCCCAGCTTGCCGACTTTATCGCGCAGATACACTTTCGACTGCACGTTAACCACGGTGTCACGCCCTGGGATAATCACAAAGCGATACGCACCCGTTGCACGTGGGGAGTCGAGCAACGCGTAGAGGGTTAGCGTTTTCTCGCCAGCTTTCGGGCGTTCAATCCAGTATTCACGGAAACGCGGGAACTCTTCGCCAGAGGGCAAAGCGGTGTCGATGGCCAAACCACGAGCAGACAGACCGTACACCTGGCCTGAGCCAATCACACGGAAGTAACTCGCCCCGAGCATGCTGACAATTTCGTCGTTCTTATCTTTGCTGTTGATCGGATAGAGCACTTTGAACCCGGCAAAGCCGAGATCTTTCACGGTCTCTTTATCGTGTTTTACCTTACCGAAATTAAAGTAATCCGGGTTGTACTTGATCTTATGAACCGCAGTGGCTGTCACTTCGTTGATAGCAACCGGGGTGTCGAAGTACATACCCTGATGATAAAATTCAAGCTTAAATGGGGTCTTTAACTTGCTCCAGTAGGCCTTATCGTGATTGAACTGGATCTGCTGATAGTCCGCATATTTCATGTCGCGGAACAGCGATGGCAGATTGCTTTTCGGTGCTTCGTAGCTTTTGCCCGCTAATGTTTTCGCCTGTTTTGCGACATCATCGATAGTGAAGGCCCAAACCGAGGTGGTATAAAGTGACAGCATAACTGCGGCACCAAGCCCACACATTTTCATCATTTCTAGTTTATGTTTCATATTAACCAGCACATCCCCCTTTGTGTGCTTAAATCAATCCAGTCCATTTTAATGGAAACTTCTGCTTTCCGACAACCAAATACCCGCATTGTTCAGCGCGCCGGCTCAGCCTTTAAGCAAAAAAAGACAACTGCTTACGCTTTAAGATGCCATCCTGGAGACAGGATGTCATGGTTAGTGTAGGGTTGCCACGAAATTGATACCGTTCGGGACTTCAAGCCTATTGAGATAAGTTCTTAAGGATAAGGCGATTCGTCCGATAATGTCTGGAGTATTATGAGTAAAGCACCACAGCAACGCGAGTTTTTCCTGGATTCTATTCGGGCCTGGTTAATGCTTTTAGGCATCCCGTTCCATATCTCGCTTATCTATTCAAGCCACCACTGGCATGTTAACAGCAGCGAAGCCTCATGGGGCTTAACGCTTTTTAATGATTTTATCCACGCCTTCCGTATGCAGGTGTTTTTTGTCATTTCAGGATATTTCTCCTACATGCTTTTTTTGCGCTACCCGCTTAAACGCTGGTGGAAAGTGCGCGTCGAGCGCGTTGGCATCCCGATGCTCACCGCCATACCTTTGCTGACGCTGCCGCAGTTTTTAATGCTGCAACATGTCAATGACAAAGCCAAAAATTGGCCGGGCCTGACGGCCTATGAGAAATACAACACCCTGATGTGGGAGCTGGTTTCACATTTATGGTTCCTGCTGGTGATGGTGGTGCTGACCAGCATCGGTTTATTTTTGTTTCAACAAATGAAAACGCGCCTTGCCGGGCAGCCAGAAAGTCATCAATCCGGCCTGACTTTAGGAAAGCTCTCAATCGCATTCCTCGGATTCGGTATTTTATACGGCGCGATTCGCCGCACGATTTTTATTATTTATGCGCCAGTGTTAAGCGATGGCTTATTTAATTTCGTGGTGATGCAAACGCTGTTTTACCTGCCGTTCTTTATGCTGGGCGCTTTAGTGTTTGTGCGTCCGCAGTTAAAAAGCCTGTTCACCACCCCATCGCCAGGGTGCGCGGTGGGTGCCGCTCTCGCCTTTGCCGCCTATTTGCTCAACCAGCGCTATGGCAGCGGCGATGCGTGGATGTATGAAACGGAAAGCGTGATCACCATGGTGATGGGCCTGTGGATGGTGAATGTAGTGTTCTCTCTGGGCCACAAATTGCTCAACGTCGAGTCGCAACGCGTCACCTATTTCGTCAATGCTTCGCTGTTTATTTATCTGGTGCACCATCCGTTGACGCTGTTCTTCGGCGCCTATATCACGCCGCATATTGCTTCGAATGCGCTGGGCTTTGGCTGCGGGCTGGTGTTTGTGGTGGGAATTGCGCTGATACTGTATGAAATTCACCTGCGGATCCCGCTGCTGCGCTTCCTGTTCTCTGGAAAACCGCAGAATGTCGCGGTGAAGGTGGCCTTATAAAAGCCATTCAATAGGCAGTCGATACACTAACCGCACCAGCACCCGTTGCCAGAAACGGGTGTGCGGTTCTTTTTTCCAGACAATCTCTTTGCCGTTGCTGCTTTCCACCCAATTCACGCGCCCCCAACGGTCCAGGCGCAGCGCCCAGGCGGCCTCTTTCTGGCTGCGGGTGAAGCGTTGGTGAATACTCTGCGCCAGCGCCTCGCTTTCAATGACAAAGCCCATTTCGGTATTGAGCATCGCCGAGCGCGGATCAAAATTGAAGGAGCCGATAAATACCTTTTGTTTATCCACGCTAAAAGTTTTGGCGTGCAGACTGGACCCGGAGTTACCGGTCAGACCACGATCGTGCGGCCTGCGGGGGCTATCGTTTTCAGGTTTTAATTCATAAAGCTCGACCCCGTGGCGCAGTAACTTTTTGCGCCAGCGCGCATAACCCGCGTGCACAGCCGCAACGTCATTAGCCGCCAGTGAGTTCGTCAGGATCGCAATTTTCACCCCTTTACGCACCAGCCCTAAAATTTGCGCGATACCGGCGCGTGTCGGCACAAAATAGGCAGAAATAATATCTATCTCACGCTCGGGCATTCCGATCACATTCATCAGGCGCTGCGGTAAAAGCGTGTGGCTACGCGCCCTTCCCTGCCCCTTGCGTGGATCATCGCTCAGCAGGCGCGTCTTTGCCCAGTACAGTTCAAGGGTCCGGGATACCAGGCGAGTGGCAAACTGGCTGGTCGTGAGGCGGTCAAGGTAGCGGCGAGCCATCGGATCGTCGCGCCAGTCGTCAGGAAGCTGTACGCGGTGATGCAAAACATCCGGGTCAACAGCCAACACTTTTGCCAGCGTCGAGACGCACTGGCTGCTCCAGTAGCGCTCAAAATCCTGACTCACATCATTAACCACCGGGCCGATAGCCAGCACGTCTAAATCGGAAAACAGCGGTTGTTTGCCCACGCCAAAATAGGCGTCGCCAACGTTGCGCCCACCGATGATCGTCGTCTCGCCATCGACGGTAAATGTTTTGTTATGCATACGGCGATTAAGCCGGGCAAAATCGGTGAGGTAACCGATGGTGCGAAACAGGCGAAATGAGAAGGGGTTAAACAGGCGCACTTCAATCTGTGGATGGCTATTGAGCAGTTCTAAAATATCATCCAGCTCGTTGGTGGTATTGTTATCGTCAAGCAGCAGGCGCACTTTCACCCCGCGATCGGCCGCCGCCAGCAGCGCGCTAAATAGCAGCCGCCCGGACATATCGTCCTGCCAGATGTAATACTGCACATCGAGCGTTTTTTCCGCCATGCCGCACAGCAGATAGCGCGCAGCAAAAGCATCAAGGCTATCCGCAAGAGGATGAATTCCGCTAAGCCCGGGATGTTCCGCCGTCGACGGGGTAATCGCTCTCCCAAGGCGGGTGGCGTGAGGGGTCAGCACTTCAGAGTTGGGCAAGGAGCTGCTGGTAGATTTGGGTATTTTCGTCGTCATAGCAGACAAAAACCACCTGTTCAGGTAACGGACGCAGGCCGATATAGCGGTAAACAGTATCCACGGCGATTTTTGCGGCCTCCTGTTTCGGATAACCGTAAACCCCGGTGCTGATTGCCGGGAACGCAATCGTTTGATAACCATTCGCAGCGGCTAAATCCAGGCAGTTACGATAAGTTTGTTCGAGCAGCTCAGCCTCATGCTTTTCGCCGCCGTGCCACACCGGGCCAACCGCATGAATCACCGCTTTAACAGCAATATTCCCCGCTTCAGTAATCACCGCATGCCCGGGCGCGCATTCGCCCTGCTGGCGCACTATCACTTTACACGCATCCAGCAACGCAGGCCCTGCGGCCTGATGAATAGCACCATCAACACCACCGCCCCCCAGCAGGGAAGGATTAGCCGCATTCACTATCACATCCGCCTTAACGCGGGTGATATCACCTTGTATCACCGACATTCTTTCACTCATGGGCAAATCTCCAGTTAGTCTTTGATCGTAGTCTAAACTTGCCGAACCGCCGACGTATATCACTTCCTGAGGCTCCCGCTCCATCACCCGGATTCTGATTTATCCTCGCTGACGGCAAAAAGAGCCCTGGCAGCCCGGTATCAGGAAAGGTTTTATCGCTGGTGTGGGCCAGAAACCGCGGCAACGGAAGGCACCGGCGTGAAGCCTGGAGCAAACGGCTGTTCGCCGCAGCAGGCGATCAGCCAGTCTCCCACGGTGACGTGTTGCAGATAGCGATCTGGCGGGCAAAGCGTATGCAGCGGCAGGTCCAGCTGACTCATCTGCCAGACCGTCCCCCCTCGCTGTTTCAGCACCGCTTCATGGGCAGTCCAGAGCCGCCAGAATTGCGGGATTTGTTCGCACTGCGGCAGCGCTGCCAGCCACTCACATAAATGGGCAGCAAAGCTATGCCGGGCAATGGCCATAAAACGCGCTCGCGGACGGATTTGTTCGAGATCGCATCCGACATTCCCGTCGCCCACCAGCACCGCCACCCCACTCCCGCTGTTGCTGATATTGAAAGCGGGTAACGCAGGATGCCAGGGTTTGCCCTGCGCAGTCTTCTCCAGGCAGGGCAAGGGGCCGTTATCGAGCAATTGCGCCAGCAAAACTCTGGCGGCTATCCAGTCATTACGCCGCCGCCCGGCGGGAGCCTGTTGCAATAATTCAGGCGTAAGCCAGCGTGTGGCGAGCTCCTCACTCGCTAAACACGCCGCTTCGGCGAACGCCAGGCGATAGCCGTTCGCTACCAACGGCGCAGCACCAGTGAAGTATTAATGCCCCCGAAGGCGAAGTTATTGCTCTGCACAAATTCAGTGTCGATTTTGCGCGCTTCACCGATGATGTAATCCAGCTCGCCGCAGGCGGCGTCCGGCTGCGTCAAATTCAGCGTTTCGGCAAACCAGCCTTCACGCATCATTTCGATACTCATCCAGGCTTCCAGCGCCCCACAGGCGCCTAAAGTATGGCCAAAATAGCTTTTCAACGAAGAGATCGGCGTGGCGGCGCCAAAAATCGCCGCCGTAGCGTGAGTTTCAGCAATATCGCCGCGGTCGGTTGCGGTGCCGTGGGCGTTAATATAGCCGATATCGCCTGCCGCCAGCCCTGCCGAACGCAGGCCGCGCTCGATACAGATTTGCATGGTTTCCTGCTGCGGCTGGGTAATATGCGCCGCATCGCAATTGGTATGGAACCCCACGATCTCGGCATAGATCGTAGCCCCACGCGCCAGCGCATGGTCAAGATCTTCAAGGATCAGGCTCCCCGCCCCTTCGCCAATCACCAGGCCATCACGCTGCTGATCAAACGGCGACGGCGTGCTTTTCGGCCGATCGTTGCGCTGGCTGGTAGCAAACAGGGTGTCAAACACCGCGGCTTCAGACGGGCATAGCTCTTCCGCGCCGCCTGCCACCATTACCGTCTGGTAACCATGGCGAATCGCTTCCCAGGCATAGCCGATAGCCTGGCTGCCGGAGGTGCAGGCGCTTGAGGTTGGGATGACGCGCCCACGCAGGCCAAAGAACAATCCGGTATTCACCGCCGCGGTATGGGGCATCATCTGCACGTAGGTAGTGCCGGTAATATTACGGGTGTGTTTTTCGGTGAGCATGGTGGCAAATTCGCTTACCGGCCCGGTGCTGCCGGTAGAAGAGCCGTAGGCAATGCCCGTTTCGCCGCTGGTTAAAATCGGGTCATCGATAAGGCCCGCCTGAAGCAGCGCCAGCTCGGTCGCCCTGGTGGCGAGCAGTGAAACTCGCCCCATCGCCCGAATACGCTTACGGGTGTAATGATCCGGTAAGGTAAAACGATCAACCGGCGCACCGAGCATGGTGTTTAGCCCGTCATAGATTTGCCACTCGGGCATGTGTCGAACGGCGTTTTGCCCTGATTTTAGCCCCGCGGCGACCTGCTGCCAGCTCTCGCCAAACGCGGTCACGCCGCCCATTCCGGTCACGACGACGCGCTTAATCACAGCATACCTCCATTGATGGAGATAACCTGGCGGGTAAGATAACCTGCCACCGGCGACATCAGGTAACGCGCAAGCCCGGCCACCTCTTCCGGTTGCCCCATGCGCTGCATCGGAATGATGCGCATCGCCTCGCTCAGCGCTGCGTCTTCCATTTCAATCATGCCGGTATCAATCAGGCCGGGGGCAATACAGTTAACGGTAATTTTGCGTTTCGCCAGTTCGATTGCCAGCGCTTTGGTGGCGCCGATAATACCCGCTTTTGCCGCGCTGTAATTCACCTGGCCGCGGTTACCCATCAGGCCTGAAACGGATGATAGCGTAATAATGCGCCCGCCGTTGCGCAGGCCAATCATCGGCATCACGCACGGCTGAATGACGTTGTAGAAGCTGTCGAGGTTGGTGCGAATTACGCCATCCCAATCGTCATCGCTGAGCGCGGGAAATGCGCCATCGCGGGTGATACCGGCGTTATTCACCACGCCCCAGTAGGCACCGTACTTTTCAATGTCGGCTTCGATAACGCTGCGGCATTGTTCACGCCCGGAGCTGTCAAATTGCATGACGCGACCTGTTCCGCCCTGAGCTTTAATTTCTTCAAGCGTTTGTTGTGCCCCCGCTTCATCACGATGGTAGTGCACCACCAGCGCAAATCCGTCTGCGGCCAGCCCCAGGGCAATTGCCTTGCCAATTCCTTTACTGGCGCCGGTTACTAATACCGTCTGTGTCATCTTGCTGCTATCCCATTAAAATAATTGTTTTAATTCTTTATTATCAGGCTGATAGGTATTTACCCGCCCGCTCGCCAGCAGGTTGCCCCGGGCAAGAATTTGTCCTTCAAAACTGCCAATTTTTTCATCACGCATCAGCAGCGTGACGTGACAATCCAGCACCGCGCCCTGAGCAAACACACCTGCCGCGCAGCGTATGCCACGGCCGCCCAGCAACATCCCCACGCGGCTGGCCTCTTCACCGTTATTCAGCGCATGCCAGCCCGACCACACGCCCACCGTCTGGGCTATCAGCTCAATGGCAAACCAGCCCGGTAAGTGACCTTCGGCATCAAGAAACGGCGCCAGCACGCCCTGGTGACTCACCGTTACCCGACAATGCGCGCTTTCTTGTTCCACCGCCACCACCGACTCGAGCAGGCACATGGGTGCTTCATGGGGCAAATAGTGGCGTGGGGCAAGAAAATCAGTCATGGGACACTCCAAAAATCAGGCAGGCATTGTTGCCGCCAAAAGCAAATGAGTTCGACAGCATTGTTGGCGTGCTAAAGGGCTGCGCAGCGCTGAGTAGACCACAAGGGGCCAGCTCCGGGTCTTGATGCGCATCAGTGAAATCTTGTGCAGGCAGCGGCAGATTACGCGATAACAGCAAATAACAGATCGCCGCTTCGCAGGCCCCGGCGGCGCCCAAAGTGTGGCCGGTCAGATGCTTCGTGGAGCTGGAAGGCACACTGGTGCCAAAAAGCTGATTCACCACTTTCGCTTCGATCTCATCATTCAGACGCGTGGCGGTGCCGTGCATGTTGATATAGCCAATCTGCCGGGCATCGAGCCGCGCCTCGCGCAGCGCCATTTCTATAGCGCGCATGGCGCCCACCCCTTCCGGATGCGGGGCCGACATATGCCAGGCGTCAGACGATTCGCCAACGCCCAACAAACAGACTTTACCCGGCTCTCTGGTCAGCAAAATCAACGCCCCGGCTTCACCAATAGTGATCCCGTTGCGCCGTGCGCTAAACGGCGCGCAGCGCACGTTGCTCAATGATTCGAGGCTGTTGAAACCGTTGATCGGCATCCGGCTCAGAGTATCGGCCCCCCCGACAATCGCCGCGTCTACCATGCCGGATTCAATCAGCCGTTTGCCGGTCATTATCGCCCGCGCGCTGGAGGAGCAGGCGGTGGAAATGGTCAGCGCCGGGCCAAACAGCTGCAAGTATTCGCTGAGAAAACGAGAGGGGTCGCCAAGCTCCTGCTGCCCGTAGCGGTAAGAGGCCGGCGGCGTGCCTGCGAGGCTGCCGCTGACCATCCGGTCGCCTTCATCCAGCCCCGAGGTGCTGGTTCCCAGCACCACCGCCACGCGCGAATGGCCATATTGAGCAATGGCTTCATCCACCTGCGGGCGAATTTGCCCCAGCGCGGCCAGCAGCAAACGGTTGTTGCGGCTGTTGTAGCGCACCATTTCGGGCGCAATTTCAGGAAGCTCACCGGTAACACGCCCTACCCAACACGTCCCCTGCTGCAACCAGCCATCACGGTCTGGCCCCATGCCGGGTGCGGTACCGGCCTGCAAATTTGCCGCAATTTCATCAAGGTTATTCCCCAGCGCGTTGACCATTCCGACGGCGGTTAAAGTAATCATGCTTAGCGGTCCAGATGCTGAATACTGATGAGATAGCCAAAACGATGGTGCTGCACGCTCACCGGCTGGCGGCTGGCGTCACGCATCAGATAATGAATGGTCTCGATCAATTCGCCCTGCTCGTCGCGCAGTTCGCGCCGGGAAGCGATATCTTTCAACGTCCACCCCGGTGGCAGCTGAGGCTGCCAGGCCTTGAGCGGCCAGTAGCTCAACATAATATCGGCGAGCACCTGGCTGGCCGGAGGCAATTCAGGCAGCGTGATGGATTGTTCGGTTTTAATCCCCGCAGCATCGTAGGTCAAACGAAATAAACGAATCCCCAGCGGGGATAAGCCCGCCAGCATGATTTTCTGCTGGTCGGCATGGAGTAATACCATCAATGACTGGGTTTTGCCTTTTACCTGCGCGCTTAACAGCTGCTGCTGAGTGATGGCGGGTGAAATTCCGGGAGCGGGCAGCGTCACCAGCGTGCCGGGTTTTAGCCACGCCTGCGGTCTTGACGTCTCTGGTTTTGTGGTGCTACAGGCAACCAGTAGTAAGGAGCCAAGCAGCAGTGCCAGCGTCGGTAATTTTTTCATATTTCTCTCTTTCCCTGAGGAGGTAAAGCTAAAGGAGCGGTCAGGAATGCGCAGAAGATCCCGCAGCTGAGCACAATGCCAAAGCTGGCAATAGCCTGCGTCTGGCTAAAGACCAGCATGCCTAACGTCAATAGCGTGGTCAGCAGCGCCACGCTGATAGCCAGCAGCGAGGTCAGCGGCGTGCCGCGCGGGTTGCTAAAGAACAGGGTGTAGTTGATGCCAATCCCGAGAACCAGCACCAGCGCCAGTAATGAGAAAAGGTTTAGCGTATGGCCGCTAAAGGCGAGCGCGGCAAGCCCCCCACCGAGCGAAAGCAGCGAAGGCACCACATTCAATAAACCGCGCTTCAGACCAAGCCGCAGCACATAGCTGATAGCAATCGCTACTACCGCCACGGCCAGTAAACCAGCCAGCAAGCTGCGGAAGTGGCTGAATAGCTCGTTGAACTGCGCTTTGCGATCGACCCAGCTGACCCCCGGTATTTTTGCTGCAATCGCGGCGAGTGCTTCGCTGTTATGAACGCCGCTTACCGGCACCAGCGCGCCACTTTTGCCATCCGGCAGAGACAGCCACAGCAGGCGCCAGCCGCTGCTGATCGCGCTCTCTTGCCAGAGTTCCGGCGTTACCGGCATCGGCTGAAGATTAGGCGTAGCCACGCTAATCCCGCTTTCGGCAAGGCGCTTTTGCAGCACGGGGGCGGCTGCACGCAGCAGCTGTAGATCCGCCTGTTGCTGCCTGAGTGAGGCAAGAGGGATCAGGCGATAACTGTCGATAGCCTGCTGTTTTTTAGCCGCGGCCAGCTCTGGCGCCAGCGTCTCCAGCCGTTGCAGCGTTTGCTCGGCGCTGTCGCCGTAAACCACAAACCATTTTTGATCCATGCCCTGCCCGGTTAACGCGGTAATGGCCTGTTCTGCGCGCACCAGATCTTGCGGCAGCGCCTGAAAACTGGCGATATCGTCATTAATCTTTAACGAGGCTACCCCGGCGATACTTGCCAGCAGCAAGGCGACTGGCACACCCAGCCGCACCGCTTGCTTGTGCTGCCACGCGTTAAGCCAGCCGTTAAGCCAGCGGCTACAGGGCACCGCTCTGACCGGCAAACCGCGTACCAAAAAGGGATACCAGCACACTACCGTCAGGCAGGAGGCGATTAAGCCACTGGCGGCAAATACCGCAAGCTGGCGAATGCCGGGGAACGGCGCAAGGATCATAATCAGATAGGCAATCGTCGTGGTCGCCAGCGCCAGCAACAGGGCGGGCAGCACTTTACGCAGGCTGGCACCCGGCGAGTTTTGCGCACCATGCACCATGCGTTCGGTCAGATAATAGAGCGTGTAGTCCGCCGACACGCCGACGATGCTCATGCTCATCACCAGCGTCATCAGGTGCAGTTCACCGAAGCACAGCAGCGTAATAACCGTACCCGCCAGCGCCCCGATAGCCACTGAGAGCGCGCATAGCAGCAGAGGCCGCACCGAACGAAATACCACCAGTACCAGCAGCAGCACGCCAATGACCGTAGCCAGCCCCAGCGTCGAAACATCATGCTTTGCCTGCTGGCTGGCATAATCGCTGTACAACAGCGTGCCGCGCGACATCACCTCAGCCTGTGGGAAATGCTGTTGCAGCTTTTGCTGTAAGGCTTGCAGTTGCGCAACCGCCGCGCGCCCCTGCTGCATATCGAAGGAGGAGCCTTTTAGCTCACCATGTAGCAAATACCAGTAACGCCCCTGCTTATCACGCGCAACCAGCCAGCCGTTCATCAGGCGCATCTGGCTGGCCGTTTGCTGCAGCGCCAGCTGCGAGCCGCGCACCAGCATCAGCGGATCGTTGGTTAGCTCTTTACCGCTGACTCCAGAAAACGCCGAATAGAGCTGTGCTAACACCCATTGCGCCTGCGCTTCCCCACCGTTTTGCAAGCGGCTACGGGTTTGGTTATCGACCAGCCCGTTGCGGTGTTCAAAGTAAAACTTCCCCCACGCCTGCTGGCCCTTAGCATCCATCGGCCCCTGTACATCTTGCAGAAAGGGCTGCTGTTGCAGCTGCGCCAGCCACCACCGAGCGGCGGCGGGGTCTGGCGTGCTGCCGGGGCTAACCATCCACATCATTTGCCGATCAAGACGCTGCAGAAAACCCTTCTCAATGGACGGCGGAATATTCCCGAGGCTGCTGGCAGGTAGCAGCGACAGCACGCTGCTGTCGATGCGCGCCTTCGGTAATAAGGTTGCGAGCAACACCGCCAGCAGGATGACTAGCGCAAGCCAGCCTGCAGCCTGCCGGCGATGCGCGTCAGAAAGCGAAGCGCTGCTGCTCTTCATGGGTCAGTTTTCGTGGGTTCGGTCGGTGATCGCTGAAGGAGATCTCGGTGAAATCTCCCTGTAAATCATTGAGCGCAATCCGGTTAAGGTACTTATCGCCCTGCAATGTGATGGTGCTAAACAGCTTGTCGAGCGGCGTGGTGGTTGGCGTTAATACCAGCTGCCATTTGCCATCGCCTTCATCGGTGAAGGCACTGGTAAAGTTCTCATCCAGCACCTGACGGTCGGCCTGGAACAGGGCGCGCAGCAGGTGGTTGAACTGGAACATTTGCGGATTGCTGTCAGCGGTGATGATTTGTGGTGCCTGACGGCCCATGACCTGCACCATATGGCTGTCGTCGAGCACCAGCGTCATCGGAAACGGGTGCTGTTGCTGCCACCATAACCCTTTGCTTTTGGCGATCAACACTTCGCCGCTGGAGTGCAGCGGCTGCGCCATACCGCTGATTTGGCGGTCCTGCTGGAATTTTGCGCGCACCACCGGCTGCGAGGCAAAGCTGCGTTGCACCTCATCAAGCGTAATGGCGCGCGCCGTAAAGCTGAGACACAGCAAGGCCATTAAAATAATCTTATTCATGACTCAAGCCCATGCGTTGAAAAAGGATTGGCGGGGAGACAAAACAGAGCTCTCCGCTTGTGGCCTCAACGGCAACCTGAATGGTGTAGCCCGTTGTGGTACGTTTACCGCTGGCGGCATCAAAAACTTCATAGCCGATTTTCAGGCGGTTTTCATACTCCAGCACCGTCGCCCGCACCAGGATCTGCTGTTCAAACTTCACCACATCACGGTATTTGATGCGGGTGTCGACCACCGGCCAGGCAAAACCGGACTCGCCCATCGCGCGGTAGCCATAATCAAACTGGTTAAGCAGCGCTTCGCGCGCCACCTCAAAGTAGCGGAAATAGTTACCGTGCCACACAACTCCCATTGCATCGACATCATGAAAGGGGACTTTGATGCTGACCTCCACGGTAAAGCGCGGGTCATTTAACATCCGGACTCCTTTTCTGGCGGCAGTTGCCAGAAATCATAAAAATTAAACCAGTCGAGCGGTGAACGGAGCGCGTAAAACTCCAGACGACGCGCGTAACGATCGATGCAGTCTTGCAACGCCTGCTGGCGTGCGGCACGCGGCAGCAGCAGAGGATCGGCAAAATGTTCAGCGTGAATGCGTAGTTTGCCCTCCTCACGCAGCACCATCATCAGAATAACCGGGCATCGCAATGCGGCGGCAAGAATAAACGGCCCCTGCGGGAACGGCGCAGGGCTGCCCATAAACCGGCTCCAGCACACGCGCCTTTCCCCTCCGCGTTGGGTATTCACCGCGATTCTGTCGCCGACGATCGCCACCCACTCCCCGGCATCGAGTTTTTCCTGCAATAGCATGGCCGTTTCCGGGCCGATGTGGCTAACCGGCAATAAATTTACGCCAGCCTGCGGGGCGATCTCTTCAAGGATCTGGCGAAAACGCTGGGCGTGGTCGGTAAAGACCAGCGCATTAATCACCAGGCCCGCTTCAACCTGCGCCAGCGCACGGCTGGCTTCAATATCGCCGAGGTGCGCGGCAAGAATTAATTTCCCCTGCCCCGCCTGCGGCTGCAAAACTTCGCGGCTGCCGGGGGCAAATTCGATATCGCGCCCCCAGAGAAGATCCCCGCGCCAGGCGGCGATTTTATTCAGCATCGCATCGCCAAAGCGTAAGAAATGGCGGTAGCTGTTGAGCCCTTGCGGCAGGGGAAGCTGCTGGCAGCGCGCCTGTTGGCGTACGCGCTCCAGCCACTGCTGCGAGGCCTTACGTTGCTGGCGCCCCGTTAACCACATCCACCCCACCACCGGGTAGAGCAACGCATTAAACGCACGCCGCCCCAGACGCTGGTAGGTTGTCAGCATCAGGCGCATTCCCGCCAGACCTTTACGCTCCGGGACTTGCGCCCAGTGCGCGCTCTTGCGCCGACGGGCCAGCAGCGATGGAATGCGCGGCAACATGCCGAAAAATAAACGCGTGTGCATCCACGAGATGCGCAGATTATCGCGCAGGGCATCAAAATGCGACAGGCCATCCGGCGGGTAAATGACCCTTGTTTTCAGAAACCGGCTGTCGGTGCCCGCCCAGTACAAGCGCACCATAATTTCCGTGTCGAAATCCATTCGTTTGCCGGGGCGATGTTTCGCAACCACCGCGAGCGTTGCCGCCAGCGGATAAACCCGGAAGCCGCACATGCTGTCTTTTAACGATAACGAAAGCGTTTCAATCCATACCCAGAAATGGGTGACGTAACGCCCGTAGAGGCGTGATTTTGGTACCGATTCATCATAATCCGGAGCGCCAGAAATCAGACTTTCAGGATACAGCCGCGCTTGTTGTAAAAAGCGCGGCACATCTTCAATGGCGTGCTGCCCGTCGGCATCAAGCTGAATGGCATGGGTAAATCCCGCCTGCCATGCTGCTTTAAGGCCGGTAATCACCGCCGCCCCTTTTCCCTGGTTAGTCGCCAGCGAAATAAGAGTGACGCCGCTTAATTGCGCCAGCTGCTGTTTGGTTGCAGGCTCGCTGCCATCATCGACAATAATGCAGGGCAGCCCGGAAGGCTGCAGACGTGCCAGCACGGAGGCCATCGTCGCGCCGTGGTTGTAACAGGGGATCACCACGCATGGGCGAAAAGCCGCAGCCGTTACGCGCATAATTTAATTTTCCCGCTGCTGGCGGGCCACCAGTGCTCATCTTTTAACACGGTGTAGGCAAAACTCAGCACCCTGCGCGCCGCATCCCACTGCAGATTCAGCTCCAGCTGATTTTCCGGCACTATCGGGCGCTGAAATTTAGCGCTATCAATTGAGCTAAAATGCATCCCCGGCGCAAGCTCAGCCCCGTATGCCATCACCCAGTCAAGCTGTGCCACACCCGGTAATAACGGTTGTTCCGGAAAATGACCGGCAAACCAGCTTAATGTGGCCGGAACGGCCAGCCGCACCGTCAGTTTGCCCGCCTCAGGTTGCGAACGCTGTAGCTCAACGGGTTTCATCAAATAACTCCTGTAATTGCGCCCATGCACGCTTGCTTTGGCTATTCAGCGGAATGTGCTCAACAATGCGCCAGTAGCGCGGAATAGCTATGGGCTCCAGCCACGCGCGCAGTGCTTCGCGCCAGCGTCGCTTATCACTATGTTGCCCAGTGGTGACCACTACCGCTCCCAGCGCAACCCGGTTACCGCGCGTAACGGGCACCACCGCGGCATCTTCAATACCGGGCAAGGCCAACAAACGGCGTTCAATCTCACTGAGCGAAATCCGTTTTTCTTCAATTTTTACGATACGATCGCGGCGGCCGGATAAACGAAAACGCCCCTGCGGGGTAAATTCCAGAATATCATCCAGCGGCAGCCGCCCCTGATAAATCAAGGGTGACTCCACCTGCCAGCCCTCTTCATTCGGGGTAAAATGCACCGCCGGGAAGGGCTGCCACTCCGGGGAGGCTTCATTATGCTGCCGCCACGCCAGCACCCCGGTTTCAGTGGTACCGTAAATTTCTGACACCGGCGTCCGCAGCCAGGCCTGCGCATTTTGCGCGCTATCGTCATCGAGTTTTCCGGCGGCAGAGAGAACCATTTTAAAGTTCGGCGCCGTAAGGCTGGCATCAAGGCGTTTTAAAAACGCCGGGCTGCTGATAAATAATAACGGGGATGCGCAATGCGCAACCAGCTGTTCCGGAAAATGAATCATCCGGGCATCATTTGCTAACCCAAGCGCCATTGGCAGCATCACGCGGAAGGTGAAACCATAGAGATGCTGGTGCGACACCGATCCCACTACGCGGCAACCGGCTACGCTCTTCCCCCATAATGCCGCAATCCAGACAATTTCTTCATCCAGCGCTCGCACCGTTTTAAAAATTTGCGCGGGTTCACCCGTGGAGCCCGAGGTAAACAACACGA
This sequence comes from Buttiauxella warmboldiae, assembly GCF_003818135.1. Lineage (GTDB taxonomy): Bacteria > Pseudomonadota > Gammaproteobacteria > Enterobacterales > Enterobacteriaceae > Buttiauxella > Buttiauxella warmboldiae. The sequence goes on from NZ_RPOH01000011.1 coordinate 23,089, forward strand.
CCCCTGCATCGCCAGGGATCGCGGCGAACGGCGCAACTTCCGCATACTCCAGATTTTGCGGATTGATTACCGGACAGGTGAGTTCAAGCGGCGTATCGCTGAGCACCCCATAAAAGTGCGTTTGCTGCTCGCGCAGCTGGGCTTCACGACTGTGTCCGGGGATCACTGGCGTTTTACCGGCGTGCAGCGTAGCCAGCAGCGCGGTGATAAAAAGGTAGCCGTTATCAAAACAGAGCGCCCAGCGCTCACCCGGCTGTGATTTTAGCCAGCCATAAATACGCTGCACATCGTTAATTAACTCGGCCTGCGTCCAGAGCGCGGCGCCATCAAAAGCCACAATGTGTTGCGCAGGGCGGCTGCACCCAAGCCACTGCGCCAGCGGTAACGGCTTATTCATCGCGGCGCTTCACCCGTTGCCTGATAAGCCATTCGCCCGTAAACAGCGCGCCCATTAGCAGATAGCCGATCATTCCGTTCCACAACGTCCACCAGTGAATATTTCCCGCAAGGCAGGTAAACAGCGCAACGCCGCCATTAAAGAGAAAGAACAGGCACCATACCTGAGTCACCCGGCGGGTATAACGCACGCCAGCAGGAGAGAGGTCACCTTCGCGCCAGCGCGCCAGGCGCTCAATGACTGACTGGCGACTCCACAGCGAGCCGCCAAAGAGCGCCAGCATCACCATATTGACCACCACCGGATACCACAGCAGCAGCTGCAGTTCGCGTAGCCAGAGACTGGCAACGGTGAGCAGCGCTCCCGCAACGGCCAGTCCTTTAAACGCATGGCTTAAAGCTCCGGTTTTGCCACGCAGCGCACACAGCCGCAGTACAAAGCACAGCGCCAGGGCAGGTAATAACATGTGTAATTCTGGATATGAGAGGGCTAACCAGACGGCAAAGGGCCAGCCGATGATGGCCAGCCCTCCGGCAACGCTTAGCGCGCGTTTTGCCAGCACGCTTTAAGATCCGTTTTGTAAACGCTCAACCGCGTCCACCACATCCTGAACGGTGCGAACCGCTTTAAAATCTTCCGGTTTAATTTTTTTACCGGTGCGTTTTTGCAGATGGACCACCATATCGACCGCATCGATGCTGTCGAGATCCAAATCTTCATAGAGACGGGATTGTGGCGTAATTTGTTCCGCTGAGAGTTCAAATAACTTAACCAGTAACCCGGTGACTTCCTGATAAATATCTTGTTTATTCATAGCGTGCTCGTGGTTGCAATCAGGCGCGGTGCGCAGGGGTTTGGGTGTCTATAAAAGCGGCAAGCCTGGCGACAGAGTAAAAATGTTCGCGCATCGCTTCGTTTTCGGCGGATAACACCACACCATAACGTTTTTTAACTGCCAGTCCCAATTCCAGTGCATCAATGGAATCAAGGCCAAGACCGTCGTGACCAAATAACGCAGCCTCGCTTTCAATCTCATCAACACCGATCTCCTCGAGATTCAGGGTGTCGATAATGAGTTGTTTAATATCGCTCTCTAAGGATTCCATATAACCATCCGAGTCTTAACGAGAATCAGGAACCAGTTCCTGACATAAATAGTGGCTAAGACGACGCGCCGCCAGTGCGGGCGCATCATCCTGACTTGCCATAAAACGCTTGCTATCAATCCGCTGCTTTACACTGACGGTAATCATCGGTTTGTGTTTGGGTATCTGATACCAGCGGCTGTGTTTATCCAGATAACGCCGATCGCTATGAATATGCACCAGCCGCAATTCGCAGCCGCTACGTACGGCGATATTAGCCGCCCCGCGCTGGATAGTTAACGGCTCTCCCGGACGCGTGCGCGTGCCCTCCGGAAAAATCAGTATCGCCTCCCCTGCCGCCATACGTTTCTGGCTTTCAGGCAGTAATGTTTCGCCCTGGCTGTTGACCAGATAATCTGCCGCTTTTATCACGCCGCGAAAGCAGGGATTGTTCACCAGGCTCGCTTTCACCAGGCAGCCGATGTGCGGAGCCTGGGAAGCAATAAACACGTAATCCAGCAACGTCGGGTGGTTAGCCACAATCAAACAACCGCGATCGTTCGCTAATTGTTCGCAGCCCTCAAAGCGGTAATCGAATACCCCCAGAGCGCGCCCGAGGCGTAAAAACAGCCGGAAGCTGGCGGCGATGCTGCGCCGCGCAAGATCGCGGCGCTTGCCGCTGTCGCGCACAAACAGCAACAGCAAGTTAAACCATACCAGCGACAGCGCAAGGCCACCGCTACCAAATAAAATGAACAGCCAGCCGGTCATCAGCACGCGCCAGCACCATTTAATGCGCGCCGACATTAATGACGACTCCAGCACCAGCGCAGACGTTCGCCCGGCAGCGTGAAGCTTTGCTTATCGCTAAGCCAGGCGTGTAAAAATGCCAGTCCCTGCGGCAAAGCCTGCGCGCCAGGCTTCTGGCCCGGTGTGGTTTCACACTGCATTTGCGAGCCCGCCTGCAGCAATAATCCCACGGCAAACGGAATATCGACCACTTCTTCAGGAAGGTGCGGATGATAAAACTCAGGCAGCAGGCCATCGAAGTCCACCAGCATGACGCGCTGATAACCGGCATGATGCAGCGCGGCCACTTCAATCAGCGCCTGCGAAAAGCTATCAAAACCTGCCGCAACGGAAGAACAAACCAGCGCTTGCTGCGCCGCAATCGTGGTGTTGCCCACCGCAGAGTTATGAACCGACATCGCAAAATCCGTTGGCGAAAGGGCTTCCTGCTGCGCCAGAGCGCTCAAAATGCGGAAATTTCGCTCCAGTTCACCGTGACGGCTGGCGAAAACCAACGCATCGACCGGCTGTCTGGAGAGTAGCGCCAGCGCGCAGTCAACCGCCAGGCGGCTGCCAGAGGCCAGACGGCGGGCTGTCATCATCGGTAAATGCCGGCTTTTAGCCAGCGGGGCGGCAATATCAATCGAGGCTGCGTCTTTCCCCCACGCCAGCCAGTCATCGTGTTCAGATAAACCCGGAGCGCTGGCCTGCCAGTCGATAATGTTAAACGCTAACTTCATGCTCGGTACCATTACTCCTGTAACATCCCGCCAGATATTACGCTGCGAATTTATAGCGACTATAAAATAAGTCTTAATTTAACGAGGTCTTTCTTAAAGCGCTGCTATTTTGCGCAGCATGCTGGCACCACGGCGGGGAATAGTAACAAAAAAGAGTGTTAAATAAATACATGGGATAGCACAAAAGTCTTACGGTTAGCAGGCCTTTGATTCTGGCGGGATGCCACTTCAGGCATAGCAGGCTGATGCTTGTCGTCTAGCCGGGTGTGAGGGTTATCGGTAAAAAATGGGCAGCAACACAGGCTAAATCTGACCCGGTGATGCCCACTGTTTTTCCAGATGAATCTCTTTACCATCCGTCACGCTGACCATAATCGTGATGCTGTCGCCTGCAGAAAGCGTCAGCTGCATCTGTGATAAAGGGGTTGGCTGGTTGGCCTTAATCAGAACAGTGCTGCTCTGGCTGCTATTGCTTTGCCCGGAAGCGCCAGAACTCATGGCTGTGAGCTTAACCCGGCATTCACACTCCTGCGCTAAGGTTGCCACAGGCACGATGGTATACGTATTTCCCTGCTGGCGGGTATCGAAGGTAAGCTGATTACCGAGAGCCGCAAGTAAGAATAAGATAGGCATATTTTTCTCCCGATGAAAAAAGAAAAACAGGACCGCTGGCCCTGTTTTTAATCGTGCAGCATCTCAATTAATGCTGTTGTAGATTCGCGCGGTTATTATGACCAATTTGCGTCAGCTCAACGGAAGAGGAGGCGGCAGTCTGGTTAACAACCGCACCGTTGCGAGCTCCATACTGGCTCACGTCAATCGTCGAGCCTTTGGCTTCCCACTGGTCAATGGTGGCATTATTACCCCTACCTTTTTGCAGCAGGTCGATAGATGCGTTATCCGCGCCCTGCCCAACATCTGCACCATTCGAAGAGCCATATTGTTTAATATCAAGGGATGATTTACGGGCATCAGCCTGCAGGGCAGTAACGCTGTTATTTGCCCCATGCTGATAGACCTTCATGCTGGATTCCGGGCCATTATTATTACCGTTACCGTTGCCGTTGTTGCCGTTATTACCATGGCCTGGGTATGAAAATTGCAAATCTGAAGCCATTGCACTACTTGAAACCACCACTGCTGCTATTGCTGCGATTTTGATAAAGTTCATGGTGAAACCCCCATTGTATTGAGAATGTTAGTCCAAACGATCGGCGGCTAACGTTGGATAACGCGGACTGCCATTTGGGACTGTTTCTGTACAACAATTGCTGATTTTTGCGTGCCTTGTTGAATAATACTTGCCCGATTAGCAGAACCTTTCTGAATAATAAGTGCAGTATTACCCGCAGACTGCTGCTGAATATCCGCATCATTGCCGTAGCCTGATTGCGAAATATAAGCAACATTGTAACTCCCTGATTGTTCGACGTTCGTACGGTTACCAGAACCACTCTGATTAATAACCGCCAGCTGCCGGGTTCCATTTTGGCCAACACGGGCACTGTTGTTAGTGCCATATTGACCGACTATTGCTGCCTGATTGAATGAAGCTTTGCTTAATTCATTGGTAACAAAGCTATATTCCGATTTTGCGAGGTCAGAAGTATTCGCAAATACATAACCAGGCGTCCCCAGCAATGCTAACATCACAAATAACGAGCCGTTTTTCATGTTGTCACCCTGGACCTGGATATCGTTATTAAAATAGCAATTACAATTTATAAAGCTGACCATCTGTTAACGCTAACAATGAATGCTCATCGCTGCATCACGGAATTGAGTATGTCTGGTGAAAGATTAAAAACATCTCACCCGCAGGTTGTATTTTTATATTTCCACTGATAACAAAGTATGAGATCAATACAAAATAGAATATATCAGAGAGTTACCTTTCAATTAACACCAAAGCTTCTTGAAAGCATCATATTAAGTAAATCCAACTTACTTCCCCTGGGCTGTAGCGGCATGCAACAGTAATTTTTACCACTCTCATTGTCACGGAGGTGATTTTTCTTAAGCTGAACACCTTCAGACAGCGAAAGGCTGAAATTTTACATTTACCACAGCTAATTAAATGATGACGAAAAACAAACAAATCATTAAATATCAATACGATAATTTTATTTGTATGATTTTTAAAACTATGCAAATACTAATTTATGTACAACTTTATCATTAAACACAAATAATAAAAAAACCACCATGAAACATTTAAATATCTATAGTTACATTACGTAACAGCTTTAACACTTGCTTTAAGATTAGTAACCGCTAGATTGAAATCAGCAGTAACATTTTGTTTAACACATTAAGTCAGAGCGCAATTTAGCGTTATTTGACGGTGTTATATTTTCTTTACTCACAGCAATGCAGCATCTATCAGTACTTCTGGTGAATTAACTTTCTGTTAATTCAGCTGATTGATGCGCAAACTCGGACGGAGTTTCATCATGTTTAATGAAGTCCATGCAATGAATAGCCAGACGTTAAGCGGTCAGTCATTGTTGTTGATCACCAAACCATCGCTACAAGCCACCGCGTTATTACAGCACCTGAAGTCTTCACTTGCTATAAATGGTAAACTTCACAATATTCAACGTTCTCTTCAGGATGTAGTGGGTAACGTGGTGGTGCTTTTCGATATGGTTGAAGCCGATAAAAAGCTGATTAACTACTGGCAGGACAATTTAAGTCGTAAACATAACAGCATTAAGCTGTTGCTGTTAAATACCCCTGAAGAGTATCAGTTTCGTGACATAGAAAGCTGGCCACATATTAATGGGGTGTTTTATATGTCAGAAGAAGGGCCAAGAGTGGTGGAAGGGATTCGTGGGGTCATGGATGGAGAGTGCTACTTTTCACAAAAATTAGCCAGCTACCTGATTAACCACTCGGGTAACTATCGTTTCAATAACGTCGAGTCCTCTCTTTTAACGCACCGTGAAAAGGAAATACTTAATAAATTACGTATTGGCGCATCAAATATCGAAATCGCTCAGTCGTTATTTATAAGTGAAAACACGGTAAAAACCCATCTCTATAATCTTTTCAAGAAAATATCCGTCAAGAACCGCACTCAGGCGGTTTTCTGGGCAAACGATAACCTCAGGCGATAGAACAATGAAAAAACATGCGGCTTTACTGCTGGCATCCGTTTTACTTTGCGCCAGCAGGGGCGCTCACGCCGTAGAAGTGGAGGTTCCCGGATTACTAACGGACCATACTGTTTCTTCTGTGGGACACGATTTTTATCGTGCCTTTAGCGACAGGTGGGAAAGTAGTTTTACCGGAAATTTAACGATAAATGAGCGACCCAGTGCCCGTTGGGGAAGCTGGATCACCATTACTGTCGATCAGGATGTCATATTTCAGTCTTTTTTATTCCCCTCTAAACGCGACTTTGACCGCAACGTCAATCTCGCACTGGTTCAAACCGAAGAAGCAATTAACCGCCGGCAAATTGACAAAGCATTGTTGAGCACCGGCGATTTAACCAGCGACGAATTTTAGGAGGCAGTCATGCGTATCACTGATGCAGTTTTGTCTTTGCTGCTCCTCTCCCCCCTTGCATGGGGCGGAAATATGCAATTCCAGTTCACTAATCCGAATTTTGGTGGCAACCCGAATAACGGCTCTTTTTTACTTAACTCCGCGCAAGCGCAGAACTCCTATAAAGATCCCAGCTTTGATGATGATTTTGGGATTGAAACCCCATCGGCGCTGGATAACTTTACCCAGGCCATTCAGTCGCAGTTATTGGGTGGCTTGCTAAGCAACATTAATACCGGCAAGCCCGGGCGTATGGTAACCAATGATTTTATCGTTGATATCGCTAACGCTGACGGCCAGCTGCAATTAAATGTGACGGACCGTAAAACAGGGAAAACATCCACTATTCAGGTTGCTGGCTTACAGAATTCATCTGCTGACTTCTAGTGAGTCTTAAATAATCAAAAAGTATTTAAGGATAAACATCATGCAGCGTTTATTGCTTATCGTAGCGGTGTGTTTATTAAGTGGCTGTTTAACCGCACCACCTAAAGAAGCGGCAAAACCTACCCTTATGCCGCGGGCGCAAAGCTATCGTGATTTAACCCATTTACCGGAATCAAAAGGTAAGCTGTTTGTCTCGGTTTATAATATTCAGGATGAAACCGGGCAATTTAAACCCTATCCCGCAAGTAACTTCTCAACGGCGGTACCACAGAGTGCGACCTCTATGCTGGTCACGGCATTAAAAGATTCACGCTGGTTTATTCCTCTGGAGCGTCAGGGCCTGCAAAATCTGTTAAACGAACGCAAGATTATTCGTGCAGCCCAGGAAAACGGGACCGTAGCAGAGAATAACCGTCGACCGCTTGAATCTTTAATGGCGGCAAACGTGATGGTTGAAGGCTCGATTATCGGCTACGAAAGTAACGTGAAATCCGGTGGCGTGGGCGCCAGATATTTTGGTATCGGCGGCGAAACGCAATACCAGCTGGACCAAATTGCAGTGAACTTACGCGTGGTCAACGTCAGCACCGGCGAGGTGTTGTCGTCGGTGAATACCAGCAAAACAATTTTGTCTTATGAAGTGCAGGCCGGGGTATTCCGTTTCGTCGATTATCAGCGGCTGCTGGAAGGTGAAATCGGCTATACCACTAATGAACCGGTGATGATGTGCCTGATGTCAGCAATTGAAACCGGGGTGATTTATCTGGTTAATGATGGTATTAACCGCGGCCTGTGGGATCTGCAAAACCCGCAGGATATTAACCACCCGGTACTCGCGAAATACCGAGAGATGTCGGTCCCTCCGGAGTCCTGATAGGCAGGCGCGAAGAAAAAGCGAGATAGCTGGCAAAGAGAGAAAAGCAGTTTTTCCTTCTTTGCGGCTATTTTTGCGGCTATTGCTCTAAAACCAGCCACGGCTGGTTTTTGTATTATTCGGCTAGCTTTTTAGCTGACAGCACCTGAGTTTCCGCTTTCGCTTGACGCGCCGCAAGCCACAGCCCGCTATTTTTCATCGCAAAACCAAAAACCAGCCCCAGCAATAAAGAAGGGATAACCATTCGCCACTCCCCCTGGCCTGCAAAGGTCGCGCAAGCCCCGATAAAGGTCCCTGGTACAAACGACAACAGCGTATGTTTCGCCTGAATGCACATCAGAAATGCCACAACGCCTGTCACCATATAGCCCACAATCTCCAGCTGCGGCGCCAGCGCGCTGCTGTGAACGATCACCTGCGCCCAAAGCACGCCGCTGCATAGGGTACAGGCAGAAATGAAGAGCCCTTTGATCCCGCCCTGCGGACAGGCAAAGTATGCGGTACAGCCAAGGAAACCCGCCCAGCTAAGAAGGCCGAGGCTTACCGCCACCCAACCCCACAGGCCGGAAAGAATACCGGTGGTCAATGCCAGAGAAATAAGTATGTTCATAGCGCCGTATCATAGCAGAGCCTTTTCACCCAGCTACGATCTGACGCACACTTTTTGTAAACCATAAATCAAGGTTGCATTTTTAATGTGAAGCAAATCACGTCAAGCTACTCTTCATGCTCTTCTTCCAGCTCGTCACGCATCGCCTGAATAGCTTCGCGGCTGATCGCGGCCAGCGTACGGTAGAATGGCGTTGTGGCATGCGCTTCAACTTTACCAAGGAACGTCCCCGCCCACGGCAGCAGATAGTCGTCAAACAGACGGATCTGCGCTTCAAACTCGTCTTCCTGCGACTGATCTTCCAGCCAGGAGGCCGCCAGCAGCAGGGTGCCAAAATGATCGGCTGGCGTGTCGCTGAGCGGCATACCGCGAAGTTTCAGAAACTCTCGCACCTCTCCTTCCGCACTATCGGCAATCCACGCGCTACGATATGGCGGCACGCTGCACTCTTCGCCGATAAATAACGCATTGTAGTCGGCGGCTAGCCGTTGCGGATCGCAGCTTTGCTGCAGACGAGCCAGCAGCTCATCTTGCTCCAGCGGCCAGTGTTCTGCCAGTTTACCTTCGCGGATCAGGGTCAACAGCGGCACTAACAGCGGGTCCTGAGGTTGACGGTAGTAGAGCGATCCTAAAATACGGCAGATAATTGAAAACTCATTCATGCTAACGATCCATTTAGTCGAAATTTCATAGGGAATATTAAAGTGTGGCGAATTCTTCGATCGGCTCCATGCCGCGTGATTCAAGGAAGCCGAGCAGGCGACGCACTGAAACATTCAGAATACGCTCTTGCGGGAACTCAACTTCTGCCAGAATCTTGCGGCATTCATCAAAATCCCCAAGGGTAAAGGCCGTGTGGGAGTCAGATCCCAACGATAGCCAGCCTCCGGCATCGCGCACCGCTGCGGCAATGGCGCGGCAATTCGGGCCGCTGCCCCTGCGCGAATGGTTAAACGAGGAGTTATTCAGCTCCAGCGCAACATGATACTTCGCCGCCGCCTGAGCGATAGCCGTAATATCGACCGGGAATTTAGGGTTGCCGGGATGGCTGATAATATGGACATTGCCGCTCGCCATCGCGGCAATCATCGCCTCGGTATGAGTGGCGCTATCCTGAGGCGGAAACACAGGCTCATGGAAACCTGCAATAATCAGATCCAGAGATTCCAGCATCGGGCCGGTACAGTCGATCTCCCCGGCGATATTTTTAATATTGGCTTCAATGCCACGCAAAATACCGACGCCATCGACCACTCGCGGCCAGATACGCATATTCACAAAATGCCAGTAATGCGGCGCGTCGGCCATATCCGGGCCGTGATCGGTAATAGCAAACAGCTTGATACCTTTGCTTTTGGCAATCGCTATATAGTCATGAAGGGTGCTGTAAGCGTGGGTGCTGGCGACGGTGTGCATATGCAGGTCAACGGGATACATTATTCTCTCCTTTTTTCTCTTTCCCGCAAGGATAGCAGCTATCACCGTTGTTTTTTAGCCCGACTCAGGCCGGGCTGAACATTTAATAACCGTGATGCAAAGAAACCTGGCCGCCCGGCGACTCACCGTTTTCAATCTGGCGAATGGTTTTAGCAATATATTCCATGGCTTCCACAGGACGAGTCACCGCCGCCAGATGAGGGGTGATGGCAATACGAGGATGCTTCCACAGCGGGTTTTCAGCAGGCAAAGGCTCCTGGGCAAACACATCAAGCATCGCCCCTTTTACCTTCCCGCTCTCAAGGGCCGCCAGTAAATCATTTTCGACCAGGTGCACGCCACGCGCCAGGTTCATAACAAAAGCTTCATCCGCCAGCTTATTAAGCAGTTGACGATTAATAATACCGACGGTTTGCGGGGTATTCGGCAGCAGGTTAATCAACACGCGCGTGCCGTTCAGGAACTCATCGAGTTGTTCGGCACCGGCAAAACTGCTGACGCCCGGATACTCTTTTTTGCTGCGGCTCCAGCAACGCACCGGGAACCCCCACGCGGCCAGGCTTTCGGCCACTTTTCCTCCCAATACGCCGGCACCGAGCAGACCGATGGTAAAGTCTTCGCGGCGATAATCCTCCAGCGGCAGCCATTTTGCCTGCAGCTTTAGCGCCTGATAATCATCGAAGCGGCGGAACCAGTGCAGAACCTGACTGACCGCATACTCCTGCATTTGTAGCGCCATGCCGGTGTCTTCAAGACGAAATAACGGAACCCCCTGCGCCAGCATATCCGGATAGGCCTGAAGTTTGCTCAGAATAGAGTCCACCCCCGCCCCCAGGGCAAATACCCCTTTTAACGTCTCGCGCCCGCTGAGCATTTCTACCGGCGGATGCCAGACCAGCGCATAATCAGCAGGCTGGCTGTCACCAGGGTACCACTGGCGGACCCTGGCACCGGGAAGCTGCTGCTGCATGCCGTCGATCCAAAACTGCGGATTAAAGGTCGGGTGGTGAAAAATGATATCCATGCTTTCTCCATTTTTTCTTAGAGTTACGCGCAATGCTTAACAATACATGAGATGAAAGTAATAAAAAATCCGCGCTGCTGCTGTATTAAGCAGCAAATTGCCTGAAGTTTGGCTAAACGCACCGCGTTCTTTAAAAAGGGAATTGACGCCGCGCGCGCTTTTCCTTACATTAGCGCCCGTTCCGGTGGTCCAGGAACAACAAAACGGTGAGGTGTCCGAGTGGCTGAAGGAGCACGCCTGGAAAGTGTGTATACGGCAACGTATCGAGGGTTCGAACCCCTCTCTCACCGCCATATTTCAAAAGAAAGTCTGAATTCACGTTCAGACTTTTTTTTCGCCCGTAACCCGTGGAGAGACGGGTGAGAACCCTCGACCCGAGGTTCGACAAATGCTTCAGCATTTGGACGTCAGGGGCGCTTGCGACCATGACGCCCGCAGGGTGAGCGCAGCGAATCAGCCCTTCTCTCACCGCCATATTTCA
>NZ_RPOH01000012.1 GCF_003818135.1 Buttiauxella warmboldiae
GGGCGATAGCGGCAGCGCTCGGCATAGTTGTGACGTTAATGACTATGCGCCAATAGCCTGCGCCAGCGATTGCTGACAAAGAAGGAAAAAGCGTGGTTTTTCCTTCTTTGTGGTTATCAGCCGAAAATAAATAAATTGATTTTCCTTGTCTTTTATTGATGGCCTATGTTCGTTTGGCGAAACACGTGGGTTTGTCATCCGTCTGAAGCGACCTGTTACGGTCGCTTTTTTTATCCTCAGGCTTCGGGCTCGGCCGGTAGCGGAAGCGGCCAGCCGCCTAATCGTTTCCAGCGATTAACAATCTCGCAGAACAGCAGGGCGGTCTGCTCGGTGTCATACAGCGCCGAGTGCGCCTGGCTGCTGTCAAACGGCTGACCGGCCGCGATACAGGCTTTCGCCAGCACGGTCTGGCCTAACGCCAGCCCGCTCAGTGCCGCAGTATCAAAGGTGACAAACGGGTGGAACGGGTTGCGTTTTAATGAGGTACGTTCTGCCGCGGCCATCATAAAGCTGTGGTCGAATGTGGCGTTATGGGCCACCATAATCGCGCGGTTACAGCCGCTGTCTTTGATGCCTTTGCGCACCATTTTAAAAATAGCATGCAGCGCATCATATTCACTCACTGCGCCACGCAACGGGTTATGCGGGTCGATACCGTTAAAAGCCAGCGCTTCAGGCTGAAGAATGGCCCCTTCAAACGGCTCAACATGGAAATGCAGCGTTTCATCAGGCGCCAGCCAGCCATCTTGATCCATCTTTAAAGTGATGGCTGCCACTTCCAGTAAAGCATCGGTTTTAGCGTTAAAGCCGGCGGTTTCTACATCAATGACTACCGGATAAAAACCACGAAAACGGTCGCACAGGCTATGCAGTTGCGTGTTGTCAGACATCAGGATCTCTTAATACGGGGAAAAAGCAGCGCGCATTATGGCAAATTTTATGGAGGGAAGCTAACGGGCGCCAGTTGCGCCCGTCAACCGGGGATTAGTTACCCAGGCCTTTGCCTGCGTCTTTGCTTTCGATCAGCTCAATTTTGTAGCCGTCTGGATCTTCAACAAAAGCAATAACGGTAGAACCACCTTTTACCGGACCGGCCTCACGAGTGACGTTGCCGCCGCTGTTGCGAATACGCTCGCAGGCTGCGGCTGCATCATCAACGCTCAGCGCGATGTGCCCATAAGCATTGCCCAGTTCGTAGCTCTCGGTGCCCCAGTTATAGGTCAGTTCGATAACCGCTTCTTCGGTCTCCGGGCCGTAGCCCACAAACGCCAGAGAGTATTTGTATTCAGGGTTTTCGCTGGTACGCAGTAGCGTCATGCCCAGTACGTTGGTGTAAAATTCGATCGAGCGCTGCAGGTTACCGACACGCAGCATGGTATGAAGTAAGCGCATAAAATCCTCTTAGAATTAAAGGGTTAATTTCTAAATTTGAGGTAAGTATATACCCAAAATAATCTGAGTTGAATAAAGGGGATAGCGGCCAATGCGCGTCGCTATCCTTTGGCCGTGTTTATAAAGTCGGGTAATCGGTATAACCTTCCGCGCCGCCGCCGTAGAAGGTTTCAGGGCGTTGGGCGTTGAGTTCTGCATTGCGCTGCAGGCGCTCAACCAAATCCGGGTTGGCAATGTAATCACGGCCAAACGCCACCGCGTCAATCAAACCTTTCGCGATCAGCGCTTCAGCTTTCTCTGGGGTATAAGCACCGGCACCGATAATCACGCCGCTAAAGCGCTCACGCACTTTCTGACGGAATGCTTCGCTGTAAGGCTTGCCGCCCGCCCAGTCTGGCTCAGACATGTGCAGATAGGCGATGCCGCGTTTATTCAGCTCTTCAATCAGATACAGCGCATCGGCTTCTTCATCCGGGCCGTTGTCCACATTCTGGAATGAACCGACCGGTGAGACACGGATCCCAATGCGATCGGCGCTCCATTCTTTGCTGACGGCATCAACCACTTCCAGCACCAGACGCGCACGGTTTTCACGGCTGCCGCCGTACTCATCGGTGCGATGGTTAGAGGACGCAGAGAGGAACTGGTGCAATAAATAGCCGTGCGCAGAGTGCAGCTCGACCATATCAAAGCCGGCAGCACGCGCGTTTGCTACTGCCTGACGAAAATCGTTAACGATGCCCGGAATTTCGTTAAGTTCCAGAGCGCGTGGCATTGAGGTATCGACGCGAATGGCATGGCCATGCTCATCACGCAGCGAAGTCCGCGTGCCGGCAGAGAGTGCCGATGGTGCAACAGGCGCCTGCCGATCGGGTTGAAGGCTGGTATGCGAGATACGGCCGGTGTGCCACAGCTGTACCGCGATGCGCCCATCGGCTGCGTGAACGCCAGCCGTAATTTTCTGCCATGCCGCAATTTGCTCATCGCTATGCAGGCCCGGTGCGCCTTCATAACCTTTCGCCTGCGCGGAAATTTGCGTGGCTTCACTGATAATCAGCCCGGAGCTTACGCGTTGGCGGTAATACTCACCCATCAGTGGCGTTGGAATATCGCCGGGTACGATGCTGCGCAGGCGGGTTAACGGTGCCATAAAAATACGGTTTGGTGTAGTAATGGCGCCGACTTTCAGCGGGGTGAATAATTTATCTGCTGACATTGGTAATCCTCAAAATAGACCGGTCGTCTAGTGTTCGGTTAAATAAAAAGCCTGTCAGGAGACAGGTTTCGCTAACAGTTGGGCGACGTGGGCGAGGGCACATTCAAGCGGTACCGCGCTACGTGAAATCTTCGCCTGAAGCGTGGCGCCAAGCCACAGGCTATAGATCACCTGAGCCTGGCTTAGTGCCAAATCGTTTAATTTCAGGCTGTGCTCGGCATGACCCTGTTCCAGCGCCTCCGCAAGCTGAGCGACAATCTGCGCGGCACCTTTATTCAGCGCCGTGCGCATATCTTCTGAAAGGTCGCAGACTTCAGCCGACAGCTTGACCGTCAAACAGCCGATTAGACTACCGCGCTGGCTGAACCCGTTAACCGTCTCCTGATACCACGCGAGTAATTTTTCACGGTAATTCCCGCAGCCCTGCGAAAAATGCTGCTCTAAACGCAGGTTGTAAGCGGCGTAATAACGCTCCAGCATCGCCACGCCAAACGCTTCTTTAGAGCGAAAGTAGTGATAGAAAGAGCCTTTCGGCACTTCGGCGGTGCTTAACAGTTCGCTTAATCCCATGCCGATAAAACCGCGTTGCAGGCAAAGCTGCTCGCCGGTCGCCAGAAGATGTTCACGAGTGTCATGGTCAGGGTGTCTGTTCATGGGAATGACTGTAATAGACCAGTCGGTCTAAAGCAAGGGCCGGAGGGCAGAATTTTGCCAACCCTCCGAAGGTTACGCTTGACGACAGGCCGCCAGAATATCCATATCTTTCTGATATACAGATGTTTTTATATTCATCATCCCCAGCAGCGTAGAGAAGATATTGTCCTGGGAAACGGGCTCGCTGGCGGCCTTGTTCGCCACACAATGGCCATTTAACGCAAAATTTTGCTGGTAATCTTGCGACAGCCAGAACAGGAAGGGAATATGGGTTTGCTGGGCTGGGGCCAGCATATATGGCGTGCCGTGCAGATAAATGCCGTTTTCACCCAGCGATTCACCGTGGTCGGAAAGATAGACCAGCGCGGTATTGAATTTGTCGCCGTGCGCGCCCAACGCATCAATGGTACGGCTGACGATATCATCGGTATACAGGATCGTGTTGTCGTAGGTATTGATAAGCGACTGGCGATCGCAATCCTGAATCTGGTTGCTGTCGCAGGTTGGGGTAAATTTGCGGAATTTATCCGGATAGCGCCGATAATAAGCCGGGCCGTGGCTCCCCATCAGATGCAAGACTATGACGGAATCCTGCTGCAGGCCATCAAGCACGTTGCTAAAACGGTGCAGAAGTACGTCATCCCAGCAGGATTGATCTTTGCATAATGCGTCTATATTCCACTGCGTCATATCGGTATGAGGAATGCGATCGCAGGCCCCTTTACAGCCCCCGTCGTTATCACGCCATAACAGGTTAACTCCGGCATGAGCCAGGACATCCATCAGGCCTTCCTGGTGGTGGGCAAGTGACGCGTCATAATTTTTGCGTGCCATGCTGGAGAACATGCAGGGAACCGAAATAGCGGTTTCGGTACCGCAGGATGAGGCATTAGGGAAATAGATAACCCCCTGTTTTTTCAGCTCAGGGTTGGTTTCACGAGCATAGCCATTCAAAGAGTAATTTTCCGCGCGTGAGGCTTCGCCCACCACAAAAACCACCACCGTTTTCTTGTGCTGCTGGAGTATCAGGGGGCCTTTTCGCGCATCTTCACCTATTTTTACCAGCGTCTGGTCACCGGCAAACCAGCGCGTCTGGCTATAACGGCTAATCGCACTGATGTAGTTAGCAGGCGTTACCATCCTGGTCAGGTTTTTGTTGTTACGGAACAGCGAGGCGTAATCTTTATAGAATACCGATGCAACCAGAATAATGATCAACAGACCTGTCAGTACGCTCACCAGGCGGGCCAGCAGCGTGTGCCACCAGCGTGAAGGCTTAATTTTTATTGCCGCGAGAATAACTGCCGGGACAATACCGGTGAAGAGAAGCCAGGCCAATAGCTGAGGGGTCATCAGCGCAACCGCTTCCTGAGCGTCGGTTTCAAAGACGTTGATCATCATCTCTTTATCAATGACCGCACCGTAGGTCACCATGAAATAGTTGCTCGCCGCGCAGCCCATCACCAGTATGATCAGCACAGGCTTACGCAGCCACGGCAGGTTAATCAGGCTGAAAATGGTCAACCAGGCGCTGAACAGCACCAGCGGTATGGAAAGGGCGAAAATCCAGCTGTGGAAGGAGTCTGGTGTAATAATTTTCCAGGCATGCTGGATAAACAGGAAATTAATTAAGGTGAAGAAGCATGCGCAGCAAAGATTAAACTTGTTGTCGTTACACTGTAACTTTTTCAGGGTTATCATAGCGCTCATAAATAAGTCTGGAGAATGCGCACAGGCTAACCAATCAAGATTAGGTAAACCTTAATTTCAATAAATTCGCCGCGCGCTTGCAACCTGTCCGATGTCGGGCTTCAATTGAAGTAAGGTTACAAAAGAGGAAGCCGGGTGGCTGAACAGCTAGAGTTTTTCCCGATTCAAAGCCCATGTCGTGGGATCTGCCAGTCAGATGAGCGCGGCTTTTGCCGTGGCTGCATGCGCAGCCGCGATGAGCGCTTTCAGTGGCTGCAGTTTAGCGATGGACAAAAACAGGAGGTGCTGCGGCTATGCCGCCAGCGATTACTGCGTAAATTGCGCGCCAGCAGGTCTGCGTCCCCCGCAGAACCCGAACAACCTTCACTTTTTTAATTCACTGATGCCGTTATACTCAGGCGCAGAATTTATTGAATACTGAGGATGACTTAATGGTACAGCGCATTACGATTTCCCCGCAGGGCCCGGAGTTTTCACGTCTGGTGATGGGGTATTGGCGTTTGATGGAGTGGAATATGTCCGCGCCTCAGCTAGCCAGCTTTATCGAAGAGCATGTCGAAATGGGCATTACCACCGCCGATCACGCCGATATTTACGGCGGTTACCAGTGTGAAGCGGCGTTTGGCGATGCCATGCGCCTTGTACCGCATCTGCGTCAGAAAATGGAAATTGTCACCAAGTGCGGCATTGCGACGACAGCCAACCCGGAGCACGCTCTGGGCCACTACATTACCGATAAATCGCACATTATCGGCCAGGCTGAAGCCTCGCTGCAGAAGCTGGCGACCGATTACCTCGATCTGCTGTTAATTCACCGCCCCGATCCTTTGATGGATGCGGATGAAGTCGCAGAAGCTTTCATTTCGCTGCACCAGAGCGGCAAAGTGCGTCACTTTGGCGTCTCGAACTTTACCCCAGCGCAGTTCGCTCTGCTGCAATCACGCCTGCCGTTTACGCTTGCCACAAATCAGGTGGAGATCTCGCCGCTGCATCAGCCAGCGATTCTTGACGGCACGCTGGACCAATGTCAGCAGTTGCGCATTCATCCAATGGCATGGTCATGTCTGGGCGGCGGTAGCCTGTTTAATGATGAGGCGTTCCAGCCGCTGCGCGACGAGCTACATAAAGTCGCGGCGGAAATGGGGGCGGAGACGATTGAGCAGGTGGTTTACGCCTGGGTCATGCGTTTGCCGTCTAAGCCGTTGCCCATTATCGGCTCCGGTAAAATTGAACGCGTGCGCTCCGCCATTCACGCGCTTAGCCTTGATATGAGCCGTCAACAATGGTTCCGCATTCGTAAAGCGGCGCTGGGTTTTGATGTGCCATAAGCTATAAACGGTTATCTGCCGGAGGAATCTGCCTGTCTGGCCTATGCTTAACAGGTTGAAAGTGAATCCGGGAGGTAACATGAAGCATTTTAGTCTGGCTTTTCTGGCATTATTCAGCTGTGCGGCCGTTCAGGCTGCCAGCACCGAAGTGCAGATGAATTTCGTCACGCCAAAAGGCATCGATCGCTCATCCGGCACCGTGAAAATCACCGAAACCGATAAAGGGCTGCTCTTTGCGCCCGACCTGCAAACCCTTCCCCCTGGCGAGCACGGTTTCCATGTGCATGCGAAAGGAAGCTGTGCTCCTGCGTTGAAAGAGGGCAAGCCGTCGGCGGCTGAAGCGGCTGGCGGGCATCT
The DNA here is from genome assembly GCF_003818135.1 of Buttiauxella warmboldiae. Taxonomy (GTDB): domain Bacteria; phylum Pseudomonadota; class Gammaproteobacteria; order Enterobacterales; family Enterobacteriaceae; genus Buttiauxella; species Buttiauxella warmboldiae. The sequence continues at coordinate 6,658 of NZ_RPOH01000012.1, forward strand.
TGATCCTGATAATACTGGCCAGCATCGGGGGCCGATGGGTGTCGGGCACCTTGGGGATTTACCCGTGCTGGTGGTTGATAATGACGGCCGCGCGACCGAGTCTGTTACAGCACCGCGCCTGAAAACCCTTGAGCAAGTCAAAGGTAAAGCGCTGATGGTGCATGTCGGTGGCGATAATATGTCCGATAAGCCTGAGCCGCTTGGCGGTGGTGGCGCACGTTACCTCTGCGGCGTGATCCAATAAAATCAGTGGCCGCCTGCCAGCGTTCCGGCAGGCGCCGCCTGTTCCAGCTGTGAAAGCGAGCAATAGAGCCGCCAGATAATTCCTGCCAGTTCGCGCGCTGCGTGGCTGTGATGGCGCGCAAGCGTATCTGCCAGCTGCTGTAATGTCTGCAGCGAGGCGGCTAATGAACGCTGCTGAACGCCACCTTCACTCATCACATCCTTCAGAGTCTCGATACCGACATCACGCACCCGAGAGAGCGGATCAGAGCGCGTTTCCCACGCGCGTAATTGCCAGACCACATGTGAGCAGTTGAGCAACACCACGCCCCAGCGCAGCAGCCAGCGCCGTGCCTCATCATCTTTACTGTTGCTCAACTGGCTGATGTGGTGATAGATCAGGGACTCAAACTGGTTTTCGGAATGCTGCGGCTTGCGGCTAAGTTGGTCGACGAAACCGCGACGCAATGCGCGAATGTGGCGGCGACTTTTGCGCGTATCGGAACCGGGGCGCAGCACTGAAAATGCCATCCAGGAAAGCCCAACGCCAATCATTTTCGCCAGATTATCATTGAGAAAATCAGCAAAGTCATAAACCGGTGGATTGGTGACGGCAATAAAAGAACCCATGAAAACAATCATCTGCCCCCATAACCCGGCAAGTTTCGGCTGTTGCAGCTTAAGCAGTTGCATCGTCGTGAGCAGGGGAAACAGGAATATCAGGAATTGCCAGAGGTCGGTAATCTGCACCATCAGACCAAATTTCACCAGCAGGCTGAACAGCGACAGCCATAGCAGGGTGCGCATCAGAAGGGTTAACGAGTTGAGCGGGGAAGGGGCTGACGAGTAGAGCACACAACCGATTGCCGCCAGCGACATTGCGCCACTTCCGGCGTCCCACTGGGTGCTGATACACCAGGCTCCGGTCACGACGATGACGCAAAACGTACGCACCGCACTCCATAGCGCCTCGGTGCTATCGGTATGACGGGCTAAAGGCGTAGTTTTGGGGGGCGTGAGTTCGGTTACCGGAGTGGCATTTTCCAGCTCGCGCAGCCAGCGTCGGCTGTTAAGATACAGCCAGCAGAAATAGCGCAGGCGCAGCCAGAATGCCTGATGACGAAAATCATCGCCGGGCCCCGGGGCAATCTGCTGTAACAGGCGGGCAACGCTGTATTTATCGCAGTCTTCCCGCGCCAGCTCCTGAATTAACCTCTCAAGCAGCGGCGATAAATTTTGCGGAGGGTTTGGCCAGTTCATCAACATACGGCGCAGGCCTGAAATCACACTGGTCAGGCGCAGCTGCTGGTGAAGGAGATAGTTGAGCAGATTATTCTGGCGCCGGAAGCGGTAGTGGCTCCAGAACGCCTGAATGCGTAACAGGTTCAGGGTGAGGATCTGCCCAATAACCCCTTCATGGGCGGTGCGAATGGCATCGGTAGTTTCGGGTTTCCACAGCATTAATGCATGCTCTAACAGCCGCGCCTGCATAGCGCGCAGTGCGGTAAGCAGGGTAGTGCCGTCAGAGGTGCTGGGCAGCACCATCATCATCAATCCGCCACACAAAATCCCGACGATAACCTCACATACGCGTGCCTGGGCGATCTCCCACAGTTGGGTCGTGTCGACAGTGTTAACCATCGGGAAGGCGATGATCGCCGCGGTGTAACCCGCCAGCATAAAGGCATAAGCCACATTGTTCTGAAAATGGCTGGCGCTCCAGGTGCAGAGCGCCAGCCAGGCAGCCATGGCAAAGATAAACAACCATGGATCGTTGAGCGTATTTCCCGCAACGATCAGCGAGGCCATAGCGCCAATCAGGCTACCGGCTATGCGCCCCAGGCTTTTACTGACCACGCCGCCAGCCGTCGGAAAACTGACTACCGCCGCAGAGGTCATCGCCCAGTAAGGCTCGTCTAAATCCAGCCAATAAGCGAGGGTTAATGCAAGACACATCGCAATGGCGTTACGCAGGGCATAGCGCCATTGCCCGGCGCTGGCTTTTATCCAGGGGCTATGTTGCCATTTCAGTGCCGAAAGTTTCATCAGGCGATTCAGTGGCTAATGGAAACGGTGCAGGTGGTGCCGGCAACCAGCGCAATCCCTTCCGGGATAGCGTCTAACTTAATCCGCACCGGTACGCGCTGGGCAAGACGCACCCAGGGTACATTGGGCTTAACATCCGCGACCAGGTCACCGCCGTTTTCAACGCTTTGGTCATAGATGGCGCGGCCAATACTTTGCACCGTACCGTTCAGCGGAATATGGCCGCTGTACAGCACAATTTTCGCCCCATTGCCCAGCTGAATATGGCGCAGTTTGGTTTCTTCGAAATAACCCACCACGTAAAAGGAGTTGCTATCCACCAGCGCAAAAACCGGCTGGCCTGAGGTGGCGTAATTGCCCGCGCGCGTGGAAAGATTGGTGACCCAACCATCAACCGGCGCGGTAACGGCCGTTTGCGAAACCTGCCATTTTGCCTGCTCAAGCGTGGCTTCGGCAGCTTTCAGCGCGGCCTGCGCCGCTAAAACATGGGTATTTGCGATGTCCAAATCTTCAGCAGAAATATAGTTATGGGGCAAATTCCGCCGCCGCTTCGCTTCGTGACTGGCTTTGGTCAGCTCGGACTGAGCCTGAGCCAGCTGCGCCTGGGCATTAAGCTGTGCGATGTGATAGGGGGTGGCATCAATAGTAAACAGCACCGTTCCCGCGTTGACGAACTGATTATCCTCAATATTGAGCTGCGTTATCGTCCCCGACACCTGCGGCGTAATGCTGACCTGCTCGGCCCGGACTTTGCCGTCTCGTGTCCACGGGGATTGCATGTAATAATTCCATAACAGCCAGCCAACCACGATGGCGACGGCGAAAATCAGCAGCGTGGAGAAATATTTTATTGTTTTCATCATGCCTGCCACACCATCAGAATCACCAGTCCTGCACTGACGGATAGCGAAAAGAGCGACAAATCCATTAATGTCGGATGCCAGATCTCGCCGGAATAGATCCAGTCACGCAGCAGGTGATGCAACATCAGCCAGATAAAAAAGCCGACGATGACCGCTTTAAAAAGGGGTGGGAAATAGAGCGAAGCGCCAACCACCAGGTCCTGGAGAGGAAGGCCCGATGTCAGAAAACGGGAATTCACGTCAGATAATCCTTTAAATTTTCGGGGGTGACTGCCGTTTCCCCTGACTTAGATGTAAACTAAAAGTATAGCTGGTTGCATAACATCAGCAAAAATAAGGATTTTGTTTTTTCAATTAAAGCCTGCACAATAGTTTAAAATCACTAAAATAAGTTAGCAAGCTAATTATAAGGAGATGAAATTGGAATCGCCATTAGGATCGGATCTGGCACGGTTGGTGCGCATTTGGCGTGCTCTGATTGACCATCGCCTGAAACCTCTGGAACTGACGCAAACGCACTGGGTTACGCTGCATAATATTCACCAGTTGCCCCCCGAGCAGTCCCAGATTCAACTGGCTAAAGCGATTGGCATCGAGCAGCCCTCGCTGGTCAGAACGCTTGATCAGCTTGAAGAAAAAGGGCTTATTTCTCGTCAAACCTGTGCCAGCGACCGCCGGGCGAAACGCATCAAACTCACCGAACGTGCGGAGCCGATCATCAATGAGATGGAGACGGTTATCAGGAAAACGCGCGCGGAGATTTTGTCGGGCATTAACGCTGATGAACAGCTGCTGCTGCTCAATCTGATTAGCCGCCTGGAAAAAAATATCGTGGATTTGCAGAGCAAAGAATAATCTGTCTTTCACCAGCCTCATCCTGAGGTGAGGGGAAAACATGGCTGACGCAGCAGTCAAGCGGGGTGGCTGGTTAACCAGTCACCCCGCTGATGATTAGTTTGGCGATACGGTAATCTGGCTGCCGTTGCTGGCAAGTCTTACGCGCTGGCCAACGGTAAATTTGGTGCTGCCCTGCTTTTGTACCACCAGAATGGTGTTGCCGTCGTCTTTACGAATCTCCAGCTCCACGCCCTGGGTTTTATTCATCGCCCCCTGCACGCTCTGACCCGCCACGCCACCTGCTACGGCACCCGCAGCGGTAGCCAGCGAACGACCTGTGCCGCCGCCTACGGTGTTCCCCAGGAAGCCGCCCAGTACTGCGCCGCCAATTGCGCCCAACACATTTGAGTCATCACCAGCCTGGATCTGAACCGGACGCGAAGAAACTAACGTACCGTAGGTGACGCTTTGCACTTGTTTGGCGTCAGAGGCGCTATAAACGTCACCTGAGAGCGTACTCGTGCTGCTGCAGCCAGCCAAAGTTAACCCAACTAACGATACTGCCAGTATACGTGAAATCATTTTTGACTCTCCTGAACATCTGAAACGCCCAACGGGGCATCCTTCATGGCTAAATTATATGGTATTTAAGTGCTGAATTTAAAATTAGTTCAGACGCGCTATAGGCATAATACTAAAAAACCGCCCCTTAACCCTGCATAAACCATTAGTAAATTGAATATAGCCGCGCCATAAATAGCGCTATATAACTCGTTGTTGTTAAAAATTATTAAGTATTCAACGTTTTGAATGTTAGTTTATGGCTGCATTTATCCCAATTTGGCGAGTCTACAGGAGTAACAGATGAAATCAGGGCGTTATATCGGTGTGATGTCTGGCACCAGTCTGGACGGTATTGATGTCGTTCTGGCAGTGATTGATGAACATCTGGTGGCGCAGCAGGCAAGCTATAGCCATCCCATCCCTTTAGCGCTTAAAAATGCGATTCTGGCTATCTGCCAGGGGCAGCAGTTAACGCTTTCTCAGCTTGGGCAGCTTGATCACCGTTTAGGCAAATTGTTCGCTGAGGCGGTTCAGACCTTAATGACCCGCCAGGGCCTCAGCTATACGGATATCACCGCGATTGGCTGCCACGGCCAGACAGTCTGGCATGAGCCGCAGGGCGAAGCACCGCATACTCTGCAAATTGGCGATAACAATCAGATTGTCGCTCGCACTGGCGTCACGGTAGTGGGGGATTTCCGCCGGCGCGATATGGCTCTGGGTGGGCAAGGCGCACCGCTGGTACCGGCCTTCCACCATGCTTTACTGGCGCATCCGACGGAACATCGCATGGTGCTGAATATCGGCGGGATTGCCAATCTTTCGCTCCTCAGTCCGGACCAGCCGGTACGCGGGTTTGATACCGGCCCTGGCAATATGCTGATTGATGCCTGGATCTGGCGTCAGTGCGGTAAAGCTTATGATAAAGATGCCGAATGGGCGAGCAGCGGCCAGACGATCGTTCCGCTGTTGCAGCAAATGCTGAGCGATCCTTATTTTGCGCTGCCAGCGCCAAAAAGCACCGGGCGTGAATATTTCAATTATGGCTGGCTTGAACGCCAGCTGGCCGCCTATCCCGGCCTTGCCGCGCAAGACGTTCAGGCCACGCTTACCGAACTGACGGCGGTGACTATCGCCGAACAAGTATTGTTGAACGGCGGTTGTGAACGCCTGATGGTATGCGGCGGCGGCAGCCGTAACCCATTACTGATGGCGCGCTTAGGCGGGTTGTTGCCGGGCATTGAGGTTACCACCACGGACGAAGCGGGGATCAGCGGCGACGATATGGAAGCGCTGGCCTTCGCCTGGCTTGCGTATCGCACCCTGTCAGGCTTGCCGGGTAATCTGCCTTCGGTAACCGGAGCGTCAACGGCAAGCGTGATAGGGGCCATTTTCCCTGCCAATCCGCTGCATAATCAGAGTTAACTGAAATTAAATTAAGCACTAAATCTCTAAGCTGAAGCTGATGGGGGAGCGCCATGCTCCTCCTCTATAAGAAGAACTTCAGGATATGCAGATGAAAAAACCACTCCTTGTCCTCATTCCCTTGATGCTTAGCGGATGTAGCTATTACCACACTTTCGTTGAGCGCATGCAGACGGATACGCTGCAATATCAGTGTGATGAGAAACCGCTTACCGTTGAACTCAACAATAATAACCAGAAGGTTAATTTCGTGTATGACAACGAATACCTCTCCCTGACGCAAGGTTTATCCGCATCGGGTACGCGTTACAGCGATGGGGTGTATGTGTTCTGGTCGAAAGGCGATACCGCGACCGTGTACCGCAAAGACACGGTGGTGCTGAATAATTGCCAGCTGCAAAACCCCAAACGTTGAGATTTCTGAAGGTGGAGCGCACAATAGCCTCCACCTGATGATAGCCTGACGTAACGCCATGTCTGATAACGACTCTTTGCAACAAATTGCTCATCTGCGCCGCGAATACACGAAAGGTGGATTGCGCCGCAGCGATCTTACCGAACACCCTCTGCCGCTGTTTGAACGCTGGTTAGCTCAGGCCTGTGAGGCAAAGCTTGCCGACCCCACCGCGATGGTGGTGGCCACCGTTGATGAATACGGCCAGCCATATCAACGCATCGTGCTGCTGAAACATTTTGATGAACGCGGATTAGTGTTCTACACCAACCTCGGCTCGCGCAAAGCGCATCATCTGGAAAACAATCCCCGCGTAAGCCTGCATTTCCCCTGGCATATGCTTGACCGCCAGGTGATGGTACAAGGCTCGGCCGAGCGTTTATCAACCCTTGAAGTCATGAAGTATTTCCACAGCCGCCCGCGTGACAGCCAGATTGGCGCCTGGGTTTCTAAGCAATCCAGCCGTATTTCCGCGCGCGGCATTCTGGAGAGCAAATTCCTCGAGCTGAAGCAGAAATTCCAGCAGGGCGAAGTGCCATTGCCCAGTTTCTGGGGCGGCTATCGCGTAACAATCGATCAAATGGAATTCTGGCAGGGCGGTGAACATCGTCTGCACGATCGTTTTTTATACCAGCGTGACGGCGGCGGCTGGAAAATAGACCGCCTGGCCCCATAACAGTTGGAATTTGTTGCGTTAAGCGCTGGCACTCCTGCTGCCAGCGCTTTATTCTATGTCCCCTAAGAAATTAACTCCTTTCGCCAGCGGGCGAAAAACCGTGTACCGGTAAAGGTGCAGTCGTATAGAGATGGAGAATTTGATGGCGAGCATCAATTTGATAAAACAATTGCAAGAGCGGGGCTTAGTCGCCCAGGTAACGGATGAAGAAGCGTTAGCACAGCGTCTGGCGCAAGGGCCAATTGCGCTGTATTGCGGCTTTGATCCTACCGCTGACAGCTTGCATTTGGGCCATCTGGTTCCACTGCTGTGCCTGAAACGCTTCCAGCAAGCGGGTCATAAACCGGTTGCGCTGGTTGGGGGAGCCACAGGCCTGATTGGCGATCCAAGTTTTAAAGCCTCGGAGCGCAAGCTCAATACCGAAGAGACCGTGCAAGAGTGGGTGGAAAAAATTCGCCGCCAGGTTGCGCCGTTCCTTGATTTCGACTGCGGCGACAATTCCGCGATTGCGGCAAACAACTACGACTGGTTTGGCGGGATGAACGTTCTGACCTTCCTGCGTGATATTGGCAAGCACTTCTCCGTTAACCAGATGATTAACAAAGAAGCGGTGAAGCAGCGCCTGAACCGTGACGACGTAGGGATCTCCTTTACCGAGTTTTCCTACAACCTGCTGCAGGGCTATGATTTTGCCTGCCTGAACAAACTGCACGGCGTGGTGCTGCAAATTGGCGGTTCCGATCAGTGGGGTAACATCACCTCCGGTATCGATTTGACCCGTCGTCTGCATCAGCAGCAGGCGTTTGGTCTGACGGTTCCGCTGATCACCAAATCTGACGGCACTAAATTCGGCAAAACCGAAGGCGGCGCGGTGTGGCTCGATCCGAAGAAAACCAGCCCGTACAAGTTCTACCAGTTCTGGATTAACACCGCCGACTCCGACGTTTATCGCTTCCTGAAGTTCTTCACCTTTATGAGCCTGGAAGAGATCGACGCGCTGGAAGAAGAAGATAAAAACAGCGGCACCGCTCCGCGTGCGCAATATGTGCTGGCAGAGCAGGTAACCCGTCTGGTTCACGGCGAAGAAGGCCTGGATGCGGCGAAACGTATTACCCGTAGCCTGTTTAACGGTAACCTGAGCGATTTGACCGAAGCCGACCTTGAGCAACTGGCTCAGGACGGCGTGCCGATGGTTGAAATGGAACGCGGCGCCGATTTACAGCAGGCGCTGGTGGATTCCGAACTGCAGCCGTCCCGTGGCCAGGCGCGTAAAACTATCGCACAGAATGCGATTACCATTAACGGCGAGAAGCAATCCGACCCGGAATACACCTTTGCCGATAGCGATATTCTGTTCAATCGCTACACCCTGCTGCGCCGGGGTAAGAAAAATTACTGCCTCGTTTGCTGGAAGTAATTAAGAAAGACCAGAAGGGCGTGGGAAACCACGCCCTTCTGGTTGCTGACAAAGAAGGAA
>NZ_RPOH01000013.1 GCF_003818135.1 Buttiauxella warmboldiae
AAAACCTGCCGCGGCAGGTTTTTTTACGCCTGTTATTTAGCGCTTCACCTCTTTACATCCACATTTATTGCTGTTGGCACTCATTATCAGCAAGCAGATGAGCGAGAGCCTGATTTGTAACCAGCGCCTCGATAAAAGGCGGCGACAGAGAAAGCCTGCGGGCTGCACGTGGGTTGTTTGATCAATCCTCAACAATGGATGATTGCCTCACATGCGTTGCCACTAGTACTATGGCGGCCATTGCGAAACAGGAGAGAAAAGATGTCTGAACAATTATCCGCCGACCAGGAACTGGTCTCCGACGTGGTAGCCTGCCAGTTGGTGATCAAGCAAATTCTGGATGTTATTGATGTGATTGCGCCCGTTGAAGTGCGCGAGAAAATGGCTAACCAGCTAAAGACGATTGATTTTGCCACCCATCCGGCAGCGGCGGATCCGGTGACCCGCCGTGCGATTCAAAAAGCAATTAGCCTGATTGAGCTGAAGTTTACTGCGCCAAACGAAGCGCATTAATTTTGCCGCTTGATAGCCCTGGTGAAAGGGCGGTTTTCTCTCAAAAGAGAGTCATCACCAGCAGATAGCTCGCCGCGCAGGCACAGCTGACGCCGATAAGCCCGGGTAAAATAAAACTATGGTTAATGATAAATTTACCAATCCTGGTGGTGCCGGAACGATCAAACCCGATGCAGGCCAGATCGCTTGGATAGGTTGGCAGCACAAAGTAACCATAAGAGGCCGGGAAGAAGGCAATTAGCATTTTCGGTTCGACACCCAGCATCAACCCCATCGGGGCGACTGCGGTTAACGCTGCGGCCTGGCTATTCACCAGCTTAGAAACTAAAAACAGCACGATGGCGTAGGTCCAGGGGTGGTTTTTTACCACCCCTTCCAGCGCCATTTTCAGCTCTTCAAGGTGCGCCTGGAAGAAGGTGTCGCTCATCCAGGCCACGCCGAACACCGAGAAAATCGCCACCATCCCGGCTTTAAACACCGCGCCGTTGGAGATTGCCGCAGCGTTCACCTTGCACACCATCAGCATTACCGCACCCGCAATCAGCATCATCATCTGGATAACCAGATTCATCGACAGCGGCTTGAGCGCGCCTTTCATCTCAAATACCGGACGCAGCGTGGGAATCGCTCCCAATAGCACCACCACTAAAATCCCGGCGAAGAAGATCCACGTTGACCAGTAGGCCTGTTTTGGGAACACCTGGTTCATCAGGGTTTCGCTGCTGCCGTAGATAAATTCGCGCTGTTTTGGATCTGTCAGCTTTTGCTGGAACTCTTCATCATCTTCCAGATTTTTACCGCGCCGCAAACTCCACAGGGCGGCAATCAGCACGCCAAATAACGAGGCGGGCACGGAAACGCAAAGAATATCAAGAATGCCCCACGCGTGACCGATGCCGTGGTTAGCCGCCAGAATCGAAATCAGCGACACCACCGCTACCGAAACCGGAGATGCCGTGATCGCCATTTGCGATGCCACTGATGCGACCGCCATAGGGCGTTCCGGGCGAATCCCTTTTTTGAGCGCAATATCGGCAATAATCGGGAACATGGTGTATACCACGTGTCCGGTGCCGCACAGAAATGTCAGCATCCAGGTGGTGAAGGGGGCGAGCAGAGTAATATGCTGAGGATGTTTACGCAGCAGCCGTTCGGCGAACTGCATCATTACATTCAGACCGCCTGCGGTTTGTAATGTGGCGGCGCAACCAATGACGGCAAGAATGGTCAGCATCACATCAACCGGGGGTTTTCCTGGCTCAAGGCCAAATACGAAAGTGAGAATGAACAAGCCAATTCCGCTGATAAGGCCAAGCCCCATCCCGCCAAAGCGTGTTCCTACCAGAAGACATAAAATGATGACAATAAATTCAATGGTAATCATAGTAATCCCTTAACGTTACGCAGGTTAATAGCATTGCAGAACGTAAGGGTTACCAATGAGACATAGATCTTATTTGTTAAAAATCAATAAAAACAGATGGTTAATAACATTTCATTAACACCCCGCCCGGAAGCGGAGTGGCGATTTAGAACGGGCAGTGCGAACGCTGGAGGCGAGGAAGTTTTGTCTCGTCGTTTGTGATATCAATCACCAGCACATTTTCGCCCCGCTTAAGTGCAATTCGCATGCCTTCACTATCGGGCAAGACCTGCATATCGGTGATTGGCTGCTGGTTGTCAAAATCCCACGCGCAAACAAACTCAGGGCTTTTGTCATCGCTGCGCAAAACCAGATAACTTAGATCCTCAATAGCCGGATTATCGGGAGCCTTTCCTTGCCAGAGTTCGGCCTTCCCGTGTAGCCACAATGCCTGCCCATTCAGTGCCGTGCCAAAATTGCGCGGCTGGCTGTTAGTCAGTTGAGCGCAATACGCATCCTGCATAATTGCAAGCGGCCCGGTGTGGCTGAATGTCGCCAGTTCACCCTCGACATCAAGCGCTTTGCCATGAAGATGAAGTGTCCAGTCAACCTGTTGGCGATGCGGATTTTGCACGTTGCTGATGTCAATCAGGGTGTTGTCCAGCCACAGTAAACGGCGACGGAAACGCACATCGCGCCAGGCATCGCTATCCCACTGCACGCGCGTATGGCTATCCAGTTCCGGTGGCGTTTGCCGCCAGTCCACCTCTGCATCGAGCCAGCAAAACGCCTCGCTTTCATGATACTGGCGCACCACGGAAATCGCAGGCGGCTGGTTCGTTTGGTTAACGGAAATCGTATTATGCGTGGCGCTGTTTTTGTAATACGTGTAATGCATTGGCGCGCCGTAACCGGTCGTTCCCAGGTCGGGTAAAATTTCTTCCGCACCATTAAACAGCACAAGATTCAGGCGATCGTAGTGGTCATGTTCGCCACCGTAAGGGGCATGTTTCACCAGCAGAGCACGCTGCTTTGCAGCGTTGCGCCAGAGGGTCAGGCCGCAATCAGGGGCATGTAAATGCCCGGTGGGGATCAACTCCGGAACCTGTTCTGGCAATGGACGAGTGTAGAGAAATGCATCCAGATTCAGGCGTGGATGATACTGATTCATCGCCTTTAACGCGGCGGCATATTGGCTATCCTGATAGTAATACCACGCAAATTCATAAAGATGGCCGTGATCGAGTTTTTCCTGTCCGTAGATACAATCATTGATGCGCGGGAAGGTGCCGTCTGGCATCAACAACATCAGTGGGAAACTGAGCATCTTTTTATAATAGGGTTCATTGAGCAGACTCCAGCGTGTACCCATCGCCAGCTTTTCAAACGCCAGAAAACCTTGCAGGGCGTAGAAATGGTAATGAACCGAGCCTTCAAACCACAACCCTTCTTCAAACAGACCGTGTTCCAGTTGATAACGCAGCCCATAGGGCTGGTTTACCGCAAACTCCAGCAGCGAATTATCATCCAGAACCAGACCCATTACACCCACCGCGCAGCCGATTTTGACCTCATGGTTATGTAATTGCGCAGTGCGGTGAGCTATCAAAAATTGCGCACCTTCTCGCAGCAGGCGCGTGATGATGTATTCACGTTGCTCTGCGGTCAGTGCTTCAGCGATGCAATCAAACCCGAGGGTGAAATCCAGCAGGCAGTTGGCTTCGCACAGCGTCTGGGCGTTCATTTTCCCCGGCCCGTTATAAGGAATATCACCGTGAATGGCATAGCCTGGGTAAAACTCCGCATAGCGCATCAGCAAATCACGGACTTTCTCGAAATAAATGTGCTCACCGGTTAATTGCCATAACACACCAAGCTGGTGGCAGGCTTTGGCATTTAACCCGTTCAGCTCGCGCCACCATGCGCCGTCATAAGGCTCACCGCTAAACTGCCGCCCGTCTACCGGGCAGCAATGAGAGGCAGGGGAGTGTCTGTCCCACATCAGCCTGACCCCGTGGTCGGGGCAATAATAATAGAGATTCCACGTTGCCAGTGCCGTTTCAGGCACGTGCAACGGGTTGTTCAGAGCCACCGAATTATCGGCAATCAATTGTTCAATGATTGCTGGCTGCTGTTTAATCCGTTGCCGAAGAAGAATAAGTTGTTGCGTGGTGAACTGCTTCATCGCTCGATCCTTATTCTCATTCAGTGTTGTTTTAACGGGGTAATAAGATGAGAAATATCGTCCGGATATTTTGCCATTAACCACTCCGCTTTTTCAGTAAACAGTTTGTCGTCAGGCCACGCGCGAGCGACGCTCACCATATTCACCAACGCTTTTTTATCATCCATTTTATCAATATCCTTCCATGGCCAGGTTTTATTGCTATTCACGAAGTGTGCGACGTAGGTATAACCCTTGCGCAGGCTGTGATCGTCAAGATTGAAATTCCATACATCAACCCCGGTCACTTCCCCTAAACGCCCCAGCTTGTTGTAAGCCTCAAGGTGGAAATTGCTGTAATGCCAGGGGCGAGTGCGCTCAATTTCCGCCATCTGGCGGCCTTCTTTATCAAAATGAGAAGGGATTCGGCGCAGTTGCGTGATTTGCAGCCGTTTTTTAGCCGCCTGCACATCGCCACTAAACAGGGCAAATGACGCGGCCTGTAAATCAAAATAAGTGCCGTGGTTGTTGTGCCAGTTGTCCTCTTCAAAACCGTTCTGGCTGGTGGTCATCCAGTGATAAAAATCGCCATACCATTGTTTTATCTGCCGGTAGTCATCGTCGCTCAGAACATTAGCCGGGCGTAACAATTCAACAGCATCAATCACCTCCACCAGGGCGCGGCTATCAATCAGGCCGATTCCTCGTCCATCGTTAATGCCTGGAATAGCCTGCGCGTGTTGCAGATTTGGGTTCATGCGCGTTTCGGGCTTCACAAACCAGTTCAAAAGCTGAGCGCGGGCTTTTTCGGCATAGGCCGGTTTTTGCGTAAATTGCCACGCCAGCGCCAGCGTCCAGACATCATTGCTCATGTTGACCAGGCGTTTTTTGTCCGTGGCATCACTGTTGGCATCAGGGTTAGTCTGACCATCTTTGCGAATATACGGCAGCCCATCTTTGGTCGTTGGGTCCGGCCACCAGTATGGCGGGAAACTGTAGTAATCATGTTTATCACCGCTGGCCGCGGTAAGGGTTTTATCCATCACGGAATACAGCGGTTTGGTTAGCGCTTTATCCGCTCCGGCAATCAGTTTTTGATATGCGCCGATAAACTGCGGATTTTGTGCCTTTACCTGTTGTTGGCTGTAGCGTAAATCATCCAGCTTTATTTGCAGCGGATGCGCATCGGCGGCATACAACGGTGAAGTCATTAATACTCCTGCAACCGCCAGCGAAATGAATGACAGGCAGGGCAATAAAGTGGGTTTGCTCGAACACATATTTTCTCCGTCCATCGGTAGAATGAATTCAGGTTGATAAAAGCCATCACCTTATTAATTGTCGGTGTTATTAGTATTCATCGGTTATGAGAGTGGAAATAATATTATTGATGTTGCCTGCGCAGTGTAAGAGGCGGAATTAATTTTTATGTGATGTACTTCAAACTCTTGTTTATGATGCTAAATAACCCCTGAAAGCGAGTTGTAGATCACGAAAAAGAGCAGTTTTAAATCTAGTTTTATAATTTGCTAAATTTGTTTATATTTATATTGTCATGTTTTTATTGAACATTTTTTATTGTGTGTTTTGTGTCGCATTTTTAAATGTGATTGATGACACACTTCTGTATTGTGAAACGGCATTTCTGTTTTTGGTCGTTGTGTTTAACTCAACTATTCTATTTAATTATTGGGCAGCTTTTCTTTTATCAAAAATAATCTGCTTCACTCCATTTATTCAATTATCAAACCTCTTAAAATAAGGATGTGAAAATAAATGTTCGCTACAAAATTAAAATCCGTATTTCTGATATCCGCACTGGGGTTAAGTGCTTCACAAGCATTTGCAGCCCAAACGCTTAATGTCTGGATTCGTGCCAGCAACGACTCAAAAAATATCTACAAGCAAGAAGCGGAAACCTTTGAAAAAAAGACCGGCATTAAAATCGAATATTTTAATGCCACAACTGATTTCGAGCAGCGTCTGGCGCGTGCGGCGGCGGGCAATGCGCTGCCGGACCTTATCTTCAATGATGCGGTCGCCATTGGACAATTCATCCAGCTTGGCATCGCCGAAGAAATCGACCCGAAAGCAATCGCCGGTGGCGACAATATTTACCCAACCGCCTGGGAAAGTACCCGCTACACCGACGGGAAATACTATGGCGTGCCGACATCCGCTCAAACCTTCGCCCTGTTTGTACGCAAAGACTGGCGTGAAAAGCTGGGAATGCCCGCGCCAAAAACCTGGAGCGATATCGAGAAACTGGCAAAAGCCTTTACCACGCAAGACCCCGACGGCAATGGTAAAAACGACACCTACGGTTTTCTGTTGCCAGGCTCTACCACTCGCGGTTATGCCTGCTGGTTTATGAGTGCCTTCCTGTGGCAAGCCGGGGGTGATTTTATCCGTGAAGGGGCGATAAAAGGCACATTCAAAGCCTCGCTCGATGAACCCGCTGCGACGGAAGCCTTGCAGTTTATGCGCGGTATGTTGTGCGAAAAAGTGGTCCAGCCGGGCGCTATCAATGCCACGACGGCCGATATCATCCCTTCATTCCGCTCCAGCCAAACCGGCATGTTCTTCACCGGGCCGTATCATATCGCGTTATTTGATAAAGACCCCGGCAAAGACAAGTTTGAAGTGGTGATGCTCGAAGGCCCGAAAAACAGCGCCACGCTGGCTGAAGGCACCACGGTCTTTATGATGAAAAGCAGCAAGAACAAAGAAGCAGCCCGCAAGTTCATCGAATTTATGATTTCCCAGGAAGGGCAAGAAATCGGCATGGGTAAAGGCAGCAAACATATGCCAGTGGTGCGTTTGCCCGTGAACAAACAAGTAGACACGCAAGCGGTGTATGACGACGCGCGCTGGGAGAATTTCGCCAGACTCTACGCCGAACAAGGCCGCTATGTACCACAAGTGCCGAACTGGACGCCAATCCGCCAGATAACCGCCGATGGTTTTAACCGTGTTCTGGCTGACTGCAATAGCGATATCAATGCGGAGCTGAAAGCCACCAACGAGAAGGTCAACGCTGAACTTGCTAAACAGCAGGTGCTGGCGAAGTAGGTTTGGTGCCAAACGGTGGATGATGCTGCGTTTATCTACCCTACAAAACCAGACGTAGGGCGGATAAACGCAGCGCCATCCGCCACTTAACTTCAAAAAAGAGCAAAAAAACGATGTTAACTTCTCGCCAGAAACGAAACCTGGTGCCGTGGATATTTTTGGCTCCGGCACTGGTCATTTTTACCTGGTTTAAATTCATCCCCATGCTGCAAGGGTTGGTGATGAGTTTTTACAAGGTGAACTTCAATCAACCAGATGAATGGGTTGGGTTTGCCAACTTCGCCCGCGCTTTTGCCGATATCGAACTGCATTCAGCCGTGTTCAACACCTTTCTTTATGTCGTGGTGACGATGGTGGTTGGGGCGGTACTGGCATTTTTCCTGGCTATGTTGCTTGAAGGTCCCGCCCGCCATTTGCGCTTCATCCGTACCGCGATTTTCCTGCCTGCGGTAACGAGTGCGGCTATCGTCGCTGAAATGTGGCGCATCTTGTTTAACCCAACGCCGAACGGGGTGGTGAACCATATTCTGAGTTGGTTTGGCGTGGCCGACCAGGGGTTCCTCGCCAGCTCCGATCAGGCGCTGTGGGTGATCATGCTGCTGCATATCTGGAAAGCGGTGCCATACAACATGGTGATATTTATCGCCGGCCTGGCGGGTATCAGCCGTGATTTATATGACGCGTCAAATGTTGACGGCGCGAACTGGTGGAACCGCCTGCGCTACGTCACGCTACCTGGCATGATCCCAGCTATTTCCGTGGTGTTGATGCTCTCGTTTATCCGTGGTTTCCGCGTGTTTGCCGAAGTGTACGCCACCACCGGCGGCGGGCCGTCCGGTGCGACAGAGATGATCATGACCCACATCTATAAACTTGGTTTTGAGCAATTTGACTACGGCTATGCTTCGGCGGTGTCGTTCCTGTTATTCGCCTTCACCGTGGTGCTGACGATTTGTCATCTCACGCTGAAAAAGCGCATTGCCCGCTATTAAGGAGCTGCCCATGTTAGGTAAACGTTGGGATACCGTAGGCCGCTGGATGATTTATGGCCTGCTGTTAATGGTATTTGTCGGGCCGTTCTGGGGCATTGTTGCCACCGCATTCAGTGGTGCACCCGTGAAGCCTGGTGAACTGTTGGCCTGGCCGAATGAGTTTTCAATGGAGAATTTTATCTTTGCCTGGCAGGACATTGGTGTCTGGCAATACCTGTTGAACTCGATGGTAGTGGTGTTCTTCGGCACCATTTTGCAGGTCTCTGTCAGTGCGCTGGCGGCCTACGCCTTAGCGCGCAAAAAGTTCGTCGGCGTCTCGTTGGTCAGTTTGATCATCCTTTCCACCATGATGCTACCGGAAGAGGTGATCGCCATTCCGCTGTACATGATTATCAACTGGCAACTGCCGCTGATTGACTCGTCACTCTATAACACCTATCTGGGCATGATCATGCCGGTGGTGGGCTGGGCGTTTTCCATCTTCGTGCTTAGCGAATTTATGGCGGCGATCCCCAAAGAACTCGAAGAAGCTGCGCGTATCGATGGTGCCAATGAATGGCAGATTTTCTTCCACGTTATCTTGCCTCTGGTTAAACCGGCGCTCGGGACGGTTGTGACCTTCGGTTTCATCATGATTTGGGACCAGTACCTGCTGCCGCTGATTGTGGTGAACCACGACAGCCTGAACACCATTCCGGTGATCCTTGGCCGCTTGCGTACCGATGAAAGCATCACACCAAACATCTTTATTGCCATCACCTTACTGGCGATGTTGCCGAGCATCATTGTGTATCTCGGTCTGCAAAAACATTTCAATCGCGGGATTATGTCCGGCGCGGTCAAAGGATAAGGAGCGACACATGGGGTCTGTAGTGCTTAAAAATGTCTGTAAATCATATGGCGACGCACACGTTATTAAAGATGTCTCGTTGACCATTCCAGACGGTGAGTTCTGTGTGTTGGTTGGCCCGAGTGGCTGCGGCAAATCTACCTTGCTGCGCATGATTGCCGGGCTTGAAGAGATTACCGGCGGCGAGGTGGCGATTAATGAAAAAGACGTCACTGACGTTGAGCCGAAGCTGCGCGATATTGCGATGGTGTTCCAGAGTTACGCGTTATATCCGCAAATGACCGTGCGTGAAAATATGGGCTTTGCTCTCAAAATGGCCAAACTGCCAAAAGCGGAAATCAGCCAGAAAGTGGAAGCGGCAGCCGACCTTCTCGGCCTGGGTGTACTGCTCGACCGCCTGCCAAAAGATTTATCCGGCGGCCAGCGCCAGCGTGTGGCGATGGGGCGGGCCATTGTGCGTAATCCGCAGGTGTTTTTATTTGATGAACCGCTCTCAAACCTCGACGCTAAACTGCGCACTCAGGTGCGGGGCGAAATTCGTGAGCTGCATCGCCGCCTGAAAACGACCTCGGTCTACGTGACTCATGACCAAATAGAAGCCATGACCATGGGGCAGATGATTGTGGTGTTACGCGAGGGGCGTATCGAACAGGTCGGTAGCCCGCTGGAATTATACGACCGCCCGGCAAATCTATTTGTCGCCGGTTTCATCGGCTCGCCTGAAATCAACCAGTTAAAAGGTGAAGTGGTACTACAAAACGGAGAGGTGATGTTACGTCTTGCCGATGGCTCTTTGTTAAGCTTGCCGCCGGGCGTGCAGGTGAAACCGCAGCAAAAAGTAGTGTACGCAATACGCCCTGAACAGGTCAATGTGGTGGATGAAAGCGAGCAAAGCGGGGCGCTAAAGGCGACCATCACCGCCATTGAAAACACCGGCTCCGATATGCAGTTGTTCTGCAACACTGGCGGGGGATCCTTTACCTCGGTATTTAAGCAGCGATTAAATGTACGGGAAGGTGAAACGGTATGGCTGCAGCCCAGAGTGACCGGTATCCACATTTTTGATGCCGACAGTGGGCAGCGCGTAGCGTGTCATTAAGAAGGAGCGATTGATGAAGTTATACACCCTGGATGTCACGTGCCTGGAGAATGCCCGCCGTGGCTTACAGCAACCTTTTTCGCCGCTGCAACTGGCGCTGGGGAGACTGGTTAGCGAGGCGGATAAACTCCACGGGCAACCCCCTGAAAGCGTAGTGCATAAAAAGCTGCGCCCGGTGAGTGGCGACCCGCACGACTACTACAGCCTGGGGACTTACTGGTGGCCCAATCCACGCAGGCCGAATGGCCTGCCGTACATCCGCCGCGACGGGCACACCAACCCGCAATGCCAGAACAATGACACTGACACCACGCGCATTATTCGCATGTGTGAACGTAGCCTGACGCTTGGGTTGGCATGGTATTTTACCGGGCATCGCAAATACGCGCTTGCGGCGGCGGAGCAAATCAAGTGCTGGTTCCTTGATGAACAGACGCGCATGAACCCGCATTTGAATTACGGGCAGGCGATCCCAGGGATAGTCTCCGGGCGCGGCACCGGGCTTATCGACACGCGCTTATTGTGGATGGTTATCGACACCATCGGGTTGATAAGCGATGCAGGCGTACTGGATACCGACGACATTATCGGCTTGCATCAGTGGTTCCGGGACTTTAACCACTGGATGTTCTATAGCGATGTTGGCCATTCGGAGTACGTCTGGCACAACAACCACGGCACCTGGTATGATGCGCAACGCGCGGTGAATGCGCTGTTCTACGGTGATAAAGGGCTGGTGGCGCGGATTATCCAGCAGGGAATCACGCAACGCATGGCGGCGCAAATTGACCAGGAGGGCAAACAGACCATGGAACTGGAGCGCCCGGTGCCGTTCCACTATTCCTTGTTCAATCTCGAAGCCCATTTGCTGCTAAATCGCTATGCCGAACATGTCGAATTCGACCGCTGGAATGCGGAGCAAGATGGCCGAAGCGTGAAGCTCGGCATTGATTATTTAATGCCGTTTATTGCCGATCCTGATTTGTGGCCGTACCGCGATCTGGACGGTATCGTCTGGGATAGCGCTTTGCGCATATTACTGCAATCTATGCGTGGATACCCGAAAGAAGCTGCGCGATATAAAACCGTGCTGGCGAATTTCCCGGAAGATACGCTGAATTTACGCGAACAACTGATGTGGTGTGCCTGAAAAATAACAGAGGGAGTGTCGGGTGGTGACCACCCGACAGTTTAATAATTAATGATGCTGATGGTTGACGAAGGTTGTCAGAAGCTTATCCGTCTGGCTCATACATAATCCTGCTTTATGAGCGTGGCGTACTTCGTCGAGAATAGTATTAAGCAGCAATCCCTCCTCCTGTTGCTCCTGGTCCATGCTTTGTAGAAACGCCAGCGTCTGTTCGTCCTTTAACGCCGCCGCTTCAGCGCTCAATGTGCTTAAGATGGCGCAGCGCTGTTGATAATCCTCAACCATTTTTTCAAACAGCGCTTCCAGTGAGCTGCAGTCGCATCTGCCGGGTAGCGCTTCAATGCTGCCCACAAAGGGGTTGGCACCCGCCTGCTTCATAAAATTAAATATCCTCATCATCTGCGTCACGTTACATTGAGCCTGTTTTCTTAAGAAAGTTGCAGCACCCGTCAGGCTCTGTTCTGAACACCAGTTGCTCAACCGCAAATAGAGATTGGAGGAATAAAAATCACGGTTAATCTGTAAATTTAGTTTTTGAACCATACCTGAAGTTTCCATAATCATTTCCTTATTGAGCCGGAACATCGGGGTTAGCTTTGCGTATTACGATAAGCGAGCTGCCAGAGGAAATGACTGACAAAGAAGAAACGCGTTTTTCTTCTTTGCGATGGTCAGTCAAAAATTAATTTATTTTACTTATTGTTTACGGCTACCTCCGGCGCGCTTTGTGAGAATGCTTGCGGCTTGTCATCAGTCTGGTAGTTAACTTTGTAGGTTGTTATCGAACATAATTTAAATAACTCATTGTGGCTGTGATTGAGCGCTGAATAATGCATCCGTCATGCCGCAGTTTATTGTGTCAGATCATATTTTGTTGTCTGCTCAGCTTAGCCCGTGACCATTTGCGATATTGCAACGGCGTCTGCAGCATCATTTTTTTAAAACAGGTAATAAAGTAAGTCGCTTCAACAAAGCCGACCTCCTGGGCGATGGCATCAATGCTTAGGGGAGAAGTGCGCAGCAGATCGCAACTTTTCTTAATGCGCCGCGTCAGTAAATATTCATGAATACTGCCTCCGGTTTGCTGGCGAAAAACACGTGAGGTATAGCTGCGAGATAAACCGATGGATTGCGCCAGTTCATCCAGGACAAATTTCTCACCGTAATGGTTCTCTATCCAATGCATGATGCGCGCCGCAACGGTTTGTTGTTGCGGGATAAATTGCTGGGGAACAGCGGGCAGGAAAGCCATGATTTGCATCACCATCAACGCCACATCGCTGGCCGTGGAGTGGCTATTAGGATCGAGTTTGTCGAACTGCTCAAGAATGGCCTCCATAAATGCGGCCTGTTCACTTAAATCATACACCTGAGCCGGAACATGGCTGGCGCAGAAGGCGGAAAATTGTGCCTGCTGGCGCGGAAACGCAAGCAGCGTGCTGATAACAGAAGAGTGTTCGATGTGCATGGTGGTGCGGTGATACTGATTTTTATCGCTGGCATCGACATGCACCTTATGCAGCCGGAATGGCGGGAAGATAAAAAGTCGCCCCGGGCGTGCGGTGTAATGTTGATTATCTACCACAACGATGCCATATCCTTTTGAAATATAGAGAAACTCAACGCACTGGTGCCAGTGATAATATCGGGCGCTGGAAGCCCGCAGTCGATGAAATGAGATAACCTGGCTGTCGAGGGTAATTCGCTCCATTAATTGTGGTTCACTCATTTTCCCTCCAGGACAATAATTTTAAATTTTTACGCTATGGTTTGTAATTTATTACCCCGCTAAAAAGAAAAATCCAGCGAATATGAAATAACGGTTTATTTTTGTGATGCGGCTCACTCTGAGGCGTGACTAAAAGCGGCTACTCTTTGTCTCAATGCGCCGTAAAGCGTACTAAAAATATGAATAACAATAACTTAGTTTATTCTCGTGTCTGACGGGAGGACATGGTGCAACCTGAAAATATCATCCTGAATAACCCATTTAAAAGCAGGGTCGATCTGCGTGAGTTGGTGAGTGAATTATTGAATACCGTTTCGCCATTATTTAAAAAAGATGCCAGCCGTATCGACCTTTTAATCAGTGCCATTTTGGCAGGGGATGGCATCGCGTTTGAGGCGCAATCTTGCCCGCAAGCCATTATCAGCGAGGCTGCTGTACGCCTGGTGATGGGTCATCAAAGCAAACTCCTGAGTCTGGAGAGTCACCAATGAACATATCGACACCTACGCGTACCGCGCAGATAAAAATGAGCAGTTTTATCTTCCTTTATTTTTTCACCTGGTCTTCAAGCTTCGGGCTATATGCCCTGTGGCTGAGTCAAAAAGTCGGTTTAGACAGCATCACAATCGGCAGCGTTTTCGCCATCAATGGCGTCTTTGCGGTAGTGATGAAGCCGGTCTATGGCTACATCATGGACAAAATCGGTATGAGCAAATGGCTGCTCTATTTTGTCTGTGTTATTTCGGCGTTGATGGCACCATTTTTCGTGACCGTCTATCAGCCCCTGCTGCTGACACACACCACCATCGGTATTGTGGCGGGGGCGTTTTACCTGAGTCTCGGCTGGTACGCAGGCGTTGCGGCATCTGAATCTTATGCTGACCGCTTTAGCCGCTTGTACGGCCTCGAGTTTGGGCGCATTCGCATGTGGGGATCGCTCGGCTGGGCCATGGCAGCCTCGGTATCCGGTCTGTTATTTAACTACACGCCGCTGGCAAATTTCCTTGTCAGCAGCACCACCTCGGTATTGATGCTGTTGGTACTGATTAGCCTGAAGATTGGTGATGAACAGCTGCGCAATAACAATGTGATTTCAGCGAACAAAATCGTCTTTACGGATGTGCTCATGCTGCTGAAAAACCGTAAATTCTGGATGTTCAGCCTGTATGTGGCGGGAGTGGCCTGGATGATGTTTGTAGCAGAGCAACAGTTCCCGCGCTATTTCGTCTCGTTCTTCGCCACCAAAGAGCAGGGGAATGCGTGGTACGGCTACCTCAGCACGGTGCAGTCCGGCATGGAATTCGTGATGATGATGTTTATTCCGGTGCTGGTGAATCATTACGGTGCCAAAAAAGGACTGTTGTTATGCGGCTGCGTAGTAGGGTTACGCCTGATTGCTTCGGGCCTGACAACCGATCCGTTGGTGATATCCATTATCAAACCGTTCTACGGAGTAGAAATCGCATTACTGCTGATTTCGGTCTTTAAATACATTGCCGAACATTTCCACAAGAAAGTTAACGCCACTATGTATTTGCTGGGTTATCAGGCGATGATTTATGTCGGCTCAGTTGTTGTGGCACCGCCCGCGGGCTACCTGTATGACAAAATCGGCTTTGAACACACCTATTTAATGATGGGCTGCTGCGCGCTGATATTCACCCTGATTTCCGCTTTTACCCTTTCGCATTGCCAGGCAAAACGCGATGAACTCCACTCGAACACTCCCAATTTAGACGCCGTACCGGTTGAACCGGTAAAACATTAATTAAAGGAAACGTTATGACCCGTACTTTAGTCACTGAAAATGTGGTGACCGAGCCACTGCGCCCTATTGAATTACACCAGATAGACCGTCTGGCGCTGAGACATAAGCTGGATAAAGCTTTGCACAGCGTCACTAACAAGCTGGATAAGATTATTGTCATCGTTGGGGACAAATTCCCGAACGAAGCCTGTGAAGGCGGCAAGTGGAAACCTGCTGAGAATAACGAGTGGACCACCAGTTTTTGGCCAGGGCAATTGTGGCTGGCGTGGGAGATGACAGGCGATGACAAGTATCGTCAGGCAGCAGAGCGCTATTTGCCCTCTTTTACGCAGCGTTTAGACCAGCGTATCGAAACCGCGACTCACGATTTGGGCTTCCTCTATACGCTTTCGTGCGTCAATGCCTGGCGCTTAACCGGCAATGAAATGGCCCGTCAGACCGCATTACAGGCCGCAGATATTTTGATGGAACGCTACAACCCGGTGGCGAAAATTATTCAGGCGTGGGGGGATTTAAATGATCCAGAGCAGCAGGGGAGGATGATTATTGACTGTAATATGAACCTTCCGCTGCTTTATTGGGCAAGCCAGCAAACCGGTGACGCACGTTATGCGCAGGCTGCTACGGCGCACGCACAGCAGGCAGCAAAGTATATCGTTCGCCCGGATGCCTCGACTTTCCATACTTACTATATGGATGTGGTAACCGGAGAACCGCGATTTGGCAATACGCATCAGGGGTACAGTGATACTTCCTGCTGGTCGCGCGGACAGGCGTGGGGGATTTATGGTTTTCTGCTTACCTGGCGGTATACCGACGATAGAAGTATGGTGGAGCTCGCCCGAAGCCTCGCGCATTACTTTATCAACCGTCTGCCGGAAGATGATGTTTGCCACTGGGATCTGGCGCTGCTGGGAACCGATGCGGTACGCGATAGCTCAGCGGCGGCAATTACCGCCTGCGGCCTGCTGGAGCTGGTGAAAGCGCTGCCAGCGCTGGATGAGCACCGTGCCCATTATGAAGAAATGGCGCTGCGTATTATCGAGTCGCTCACCGATAACTATCTGGCGCGGGACGATGAAGCCTGTGAGGGGCTGCTGAAGCACTCGGTGTACCATATGGCAAGCGGTAAAGGTGTCGATGAGTGCTGTAGTTGGGGAGACTATTTCTATCTTGAAGCGCTGGTGCGTGTGCGCCAGACGTGGAGCCTCTACTGGTAAGCTGTGGCCCTCGCAGTAGTGCGGGGGCCATATTATGACAGTTAAATGTACGTACGCTTTTCTGTGTGAATACCCGTAGTAAGAGCCGTTCAATGACAGAAGCTGGCGGCTATACTGACTCTTTTCACCGGGAGTAAGCGATGCCTGGCGAAACCGACAGCCGACCCGGTTATGGGAAGCCGCGGAGGGGTTCATCAATTCTGGTCGCCCGCTCAACCGCAGGGATGCGTTGGCTATATTTATGGATGAATCTGCTAATTCATTTTTTATTTGTCCGACATAACCGTTTATTTTATGGCTTTAGCTGCTGAATATATGCACGGTTTTACTGTATTTCTGCCATGTGATTGCGCTCTCCTATGGACTTTTAATTTCCCGCTACAACTATCCCCAGCCCACAAAGTAAAAATCTCATGCGGCTAATAGATTGTTTTAACTAAATCTTACCCTACAGAAAATAAAATTGAGCGGGAGTTTACCATGCACAAATTTACTAAAGCGCTGGCGGCAATTGGCATCGCTGCCGTTATGTCACAATCCGCTATCGCAGAAACCATGAAGCTGGGCTTCCTGGTGAAGCAGCCGGAGGAACCCTGGTTCCAGACCGAATGGAAATTTGCTGATAAAGCCGGGAAAGACCTCGGGTTTGAAGTGATCAAAATTGCCGTACCGGATGGCGAGAAAACCCTTAATGCGATTGATAGCCTGGCGGCCAGCGGCGCGAAAGGTTTTGTTATTTGTACGCCCGATCCCAAACTCGGTTCAGCGATCGTCGCTAAAGCAAAAAGCTATGACATGAAGGTGATAGCTGTTGATGACCAGTTTGTTACCGCCAAAGGTAAGCCAATGGAAACAGTGCCTTTGGTGATGATGGCGGCGACTAAAATCGGCGAACGCCAGGGGCAAGAGCTGTACAAAGAGATGCAGAAACGCGGTTGGGATGTGAAAGCGTCTGCGGTGATGGCGATTACGGCGGATGAACTCGATACCGCGCGTCGTCGCACCTCTGGCTCAATGGCAGCCCTGAAAGCCGCCGGTTTCCCGGAAAAGCAGATCTACAAAGTTCCTACCAAGTCTAACGATATCCCAGGCGCCTTCGACGCCGCTAACTCCATGCTGGTTCAGCACCCGGAAGTGAAACACTGGCTGATTGTCGGCATGAATGACAATACCGTGCTGGGAGGCGTGCGTGCCACTGAAGGGCAGGGCTTTAAAGCACCGGATGTGATTGGCGTCGGCATCAACGGTGTGGATGCCGTTAGCGAACTGTCGAAAGCCAGCGCCACCGGCTTCTATGGTTCTCTGCTGCCAAGCCCCGATGTACACGGCTATAAGAGCAGCGAAATGCTCTACAACTGGGTCACCAAAGGTGTGGAGCCGGCAAAATTCACCGAGGTGACCGACGTGGTGTTGATCACGCGCGATAACTTTAAAGAAGAGCTGGCGAAAAAAGGATTAGGCGGTAAGTAATCCCCTGGGTGGATGGCGCTTGCGCTTATCCACCTTAGCCAAACCTCACTCTCGTAAACACAAACTGTTGGTCGGATAAGCGCATACGTCATCCGACATTGGGGTATGTCATGCAACACCAGACACCGTATCTCTCTTTTCGTGGTATTGGCAAAACCTTTCCCGGAGTGAAAGCCTTACAGGACATCAGTTTCGACTGCTATGCCGGGCAGGTGCACGCACTCATGGGGGAGAATGGCGCCGGAAAATCAACGCTTCTGAAAATTCTGAGCGGGAACTATGCGCCGAGCGAAGGCAGCATTGTGCTGCGCGGCGAAGAAGTCACCTTTGCCGACACGCCTGCGGCCCTTAATGCCGGAGTCGCCATAATCTATCAGGAGCTGCACCTGGTGCCGGAAATGTCGGTCGCCGAGAATATTTACCTCGGGCAGCTTCCGCACAAAGCCGGTTTTGTGAACCGCTCCTTGCTCAATTACGAAGCCAAACTGCAGCTTGAACATCTTGGTCTGGATATTGAACCGGGCACGCCGCTTAAATATTTATCCATTGGCCAATGGCAAATGGTGGAAATTGCCAAGGCGCTGGCGCGTAACGCAAAAGTGATCGCCTTTGACGAGCCGACCAGTTCTTTATCACGTCGTGAAATTGACAACCTGTTCCGCGTGATCCGTGAATTACGCGCCGAAGGCCGGGTGATCCTCTACGTTTCGCACCGCATGGAAGAGATCTTTGCCCTGAGAGATGCCATTACCGTCTTTAAAGATGGGCGCTACGTGCGCACTTTTGACGATATGCAGCAGGTCAACCATGACTCGCTGGTGCAGGCGATGGTCGGGCGTGAACTGGGGGATATCTATGGCTGGAAACCCCGGGAATACGGGGCCGAGCGTTTGCGTCTTGATAGCGTAAAAGCGCCAGGCGTGCGGACACCCATTTCGCTTTCGGTGCGCAGTGGCGAAATTGTCGGGCTGTTTGGTTTGGTCGGCGCCGGGCGCAGCGAACTGATGAAAGGGATGTTTGGCGGCACACGTATCACCGACGGCAAGGTGCTGATTGATGGCGATATCATCAATATCCATAAGCCCGCCGATGCGATACGTGCGGGCATGATGCTGTGCCCTGAGGATCGCAAAGCTGACGGTATTATTCCGGTGCACTCGGTGCGCGACAATATCAATATCAGCGCGCGGCGCAAGCATGTTAGCGCAGGTTGCCTGATTAACGAGCGCTGGGAAAGTGACAACGCCGCAGCGCATATCCGTTCCCTGAAGATCAAAACTCCCTCGGCTGAACAGCCGATTATGAATCTCTCCGGCGGCAACCAGCAGAAAGCTATTTTAGGGCGCTGGCTATCGGAAGAGATGAAAGTGATTCTGCTTGATGAACCTACACGCGGCATTGATGTGGGGGCAAAACACGAAATCTATAACGTGATTTATGCGCTGGCAGCCAAAGGCGTGGCGGTGCTGTTTGCCTCCAGCGACCTGCCCGAAGTGCTGGGCCTTGCCGATCGCATTATTGTGATGCGCGAAGGGGAAATTGCCGGTGAATTACTGCATGGCGAAGCCAGTGAGCAACAGGCCCTGGGCCTCGCGATGCCAAAAACCAGCGCGTCTGCCGCTTGAGTAAGGAGAAAAAAATGTCTGCATTAACCACATCGGGCAACAGCAAGAAGAAGCCGTCGAATCTGAGTTTCGGACGTATCTGGGATAACTACGGCATGCTGGTGGTGTTCGCCGTGCTGTTTATCGCCTGCGCTATCTTTGTGCCCAATTTCTCTTCTTTTGTGAATATGAAGGGGTTAGGGCTTGCCATTTCGATGTCGGGAATGGTGGCCTGCGGCATGTTGTTCTGCCTTGCGTCCGGTGATTTCGACCTCTCTGTGGCCTCGGTGATTGCCTGCGCGGGGGTCACTACGGCGGTGGCGATCAACATGACCGAAAGCCTGTGGATTGGCGTGGCGGCAGGGTTACTGCTTGGGATATTAAGCGGGCTGGTGAACGGCTTTGTGATCGCGCGGCTGAAAATTAACGCGTTGATTACCACGCTTGCCACGATGCAGATTGTACGCGGCCTGGCATATATTATTTCTGATGGTAAAGCCGTGGGCATCGAGGATGAGCGCTTCTTTACCCTGGGCTACGCTAACTGGCTGGGCCTGCCGGCACCCATCTGGTTGACGGTGGGTTGCCTGATAATCTTCGGTTTCCTGCTCAATAAAACCACCTTTGGGCGCAATACGCTGGCGATTGGCGGTAACGAAGAGGCCGCGCGTCTGGCGGGGGTGCCGGTCGTGCGTACCAAAATCATCATCTTTATTCTTTCAGGCTTAGTCTCGGCTGCGGCAGGAATTATCCTTGCTTCGCGTATGACCAGCGGCCAGCCGATGACCTCTATTGGCTACGAGCTGATTGTCATTTCTGCCTGCGTGCTGGGGGGCGTGTCGTTGAAGGGCGGGATCGGTAAAATTTCTTATGTGATTGCCGGGATTTTGATTCTTGGTACCGTAGAAAACGCCATGAACCTGCTGAATATTTCACCGTTCTCGCAATATGTGGTGCGCGGGCTAATTCTGCTGGCGGCGGTTATTTTCGACCGCTATAAACAGAAAGCCAAACGCGCCGTCTGAGTGTTGATATCGATTAGCCGGGAACGCCTGAAAAACAGTTTCCGGTTAATCTTTATTTGGCAGAAAATCCAGATATTAAATGTGATATTCCCTGCCTGATTAGTGGTTCATTCCATAAACTATTGCAAAGTAAGAGGTAAATCACTGTAACAGTTTCATGGCTAAAGTAGAGTCGGCAGCCTGAATTCGGCTTCAAGGAGATGAGCCAATGAGCAGTGATGTCAATTACACCAGCAGTAAAGTGCGCGTTCCTGGCAACCGTAAGTTCGATACAACCTGGGTTCTGAGTCTTTTTGGTACCGCAGTGGGGGCAGGGGTGCTGTTTCTGCCAATCAACGCGGGGATGGGGGGATTCTGGCCGTTAGTCGCGCTGGCCATTATCGTGGGCCCCATGACGTGGCTTGCCCACCGTGGACTCGCTCGTTTTGTCTTATCTTCACGCAACCCCGGCAGCGATATCACCGAAGTTGTAGAAGAACATTTCGGTGCGAAAGCGGGTATCTTAATCACGCTGCTCTACTTCTTTGCCATCTACCCGATTCTGCTGATCTACGGCGTGGGCATCACCAACACTATCGACTCGCTGATGGTCAACCAGCTGGGCATGACCCCGCCGCCGCGCGCGATCCTGTCGATTGTGCTGATTGTCGCACTGATGGCGGTGATGCTAACCAGCGAGCGAGTGATGCTGAAAATCACCGAGCTGATGGTCTACCCGCTGGTGGGAATTTTACTGTTCCTCTCCCTGTATTTGATGCCGCACTGGAACACCGCGGCGCTTTCCCAGGTGCCCACCGCCATGGATTTCACCACCACCCTGTGGCTGACTATTCCGGTGTTGGTATTCGCCTTTAACCACTCCCCGGCTATCTCCTCTTTTGCCCTGTCGCAACGCCGTGAATACGGGAATCAGGCAGATGAAAAGGCGAGCCAGACGCTGCGTAAAACCTCGACCATTCTGCTGGCCTTTGTGATGCTGTTTGTCTTTAGCTGCGTGCTCAGCGTGACGCCAGCCGATCTGATGGCGGCCAAACAGCAAAATATTTCGATGCTGAGCTTCCTGGCTAACAAATTCGATAATCCGTTAATCTCTATCTTTGGTCCACTGGTGGCGATTCTGGCTATTTCCAGCTCCTTCTTCGGCCATTATCTTGGCGCGCGTGAAGGCCTGCATGGTCTGGTGAAAAAAATTGCCCATCACAACGGCAAACACTTTGACGATCGCCAGCTGAATAAAGCCATTGCGCTGTTCTTTATGCTGAGCCTGTGGCTGGTGGCGACCCTCAACCCAAGTATTCTTGGCATGATTGAATCGCTGGGCGGCCCCATTATCGCGATGATTCTGTTTATCATGCCGATGTATGCGATTCATAAAATGCCGGCGCTGGCGCAATTCCGCGGCAAAGCGAGCAATATCTTTGTTACCGTAATGGGGCTGGTGGCGATTTCAGGTCTGATCGCCAGCTTCTTCTGACCCCTCCTCTCTTCCTGTCTTTTCCTACGCCAGGCTGAACGTAGCCTGGCGATTTATCCGGAAAAATTGCGACCCCCGTCACCCTGTCTATACTTACATGGCTAATCATAATCTACCGTTACGGTAGGGATATTCATTATCTAAGGAGGAGCCGCTGGTGGCTGAAGTATCATCTGTACCGCCTCTCTTTTCAGGAAATCTTGCCTTTTTCTTCGACCTTGACGGGACGCTTGCCGAAATCAAACCCCACCCGGATCAGGTCTATATTCCCGCCGCGGTGCGCACATTGCTGCAAAAGATGTCTGTCATGAGCGGTGGGGCACTGGCATTGATTTCAGGGCGCTCAATGGCCGAGCTGGACAGGCTCGCCACTCCTTTTCACTTCCCGCTGGCGGGCGTGCACGGAGCGGAGCGCCGCGACATCAATGATAACACCCATATTGTGACGCTCCCGGAGCAGGTCGTGGCTGCGCTGCAACAGCAGCTAAGCACCGCGCTGTTAGCCTTTCCCGGTACGGAACTTGAGGCCAAGGGTATGGCTTTCGCGCTGCACTATCGCCAGGCGCCTTACGCGCAACAGGCCATTTTTGCACTGGCGCAACAAATGACGCAGCGTTACCCGGAACTGGCTTTGCAGCCGGGAAAGTGTGTTGTGGAGCTAAAACCATTGGGCATTAATAAAGGATCGGCGATTCGTTCGTTTATGCAGGAAGCGCCGTTTGCGGGCCGGACACCTGTTTTTATTGGTGACGATCTGACCGATGAAGCGGGGTTTCAACAGGTTAATGCCCTGGGCGGCGTCACCATCAAAGTGGGTGTCGGTGAGACGATGGCCAAATACAGACTGGCGAATGTACGCATGGTTTATCACTGGCTTGGCCGATTAACGCAGCATATAGAACAACAAAAATCAGACATTTTACGGGGAGAAGGTTATGAGTCGCTTAGTGGTAGTCTCTAATCGCATTGCGCCGCCGGATGACAAAAAAAGTAGCGCTGGTGGTCTGGCCGTAGGCATTTTGGGCGCGCTAAAAACGGCGGGCGGATTGTGGTTTGGCTGGAGCGGTGAGGTGGGCGATCCTGACGCGCCATTAAAAAAGAGTAAACGCGGTAATATCACCTGGGCCTCATTCAACCTCAGTAAAGAAGATTATCAAAGTTACTATCTGCAATTTTCCAATGCCGTACTTTGGCCCGCCTTTCACTATCGCCTGGACCTGGTTGATTACCAGCGTGAAGCCTGGGAAGGGTACTGCCGCGTCAACACGCTACTGGCGAGTAAGCTAAAGCCGCTGCTGGAAAACGACGATATCTTGTGGGTTCATGACTACCATCTGCTGCCATTTGCGGCGCAGTGCCGGAAGCAGGGGCTTAATCATCGCATTGGTTTTTTCTTGCATATTCCCTTCCCGACGCCGGAGGTGTTTAACGCGCTGCCGCCGCATCAGGAGTTACTTGAAGCGCTGTGCGAATACGATTTACTGGGTTTTCAGACGGAAAACGATCGCCTCGCTTTTCTCGACTGTATATCAAGCCAGACGCGCCTGGACCATAAGGGTAGCAACCAGCATCAGGCTTTTGGTAACACCTTCCGCACCGAGGTCTACCCGATAGGTATCGAGCCGGAAGAGATTAAACAGAGTGCTCAAGGACCGCTGCCACCAAAACTGGCGCAGCTCAAGGCTGAGCTGGGAAGCATCAAAAACATCTTCTCGGTTGAGCGGCTGGATTATTCCAAAGGCTTGCCGGAACGCTTTCTCGCTTTTGAAGCGCTGCTGGAAAACTACCCGCAGCATCACGGTAAAATTCGCTACACGCAAATCGCGCCAACTTCACGCGGTGATGTACAGGCCTATCAGGATATTCGTCATCAGCTGGAAACGGAAGCGGGGCGCATCAACGGTAAATATGGGCAGCTGGGCTGGACGCCGTTGTACTACTTAAATCAGCATTTTGATCGCAAGCTGGTGATGAAAGTCTTCCGCCATGCCGATGTTGGGCTGGTGACACCACTGCGTGATGGTATGAACCTGGTGGCCAAAGAGTATGTGGCGGCACAGGACCCGGCTAATCCTGGCGTGTTGGTCCTGTCGAAATTTGCCGGTGCGGCAAATGAGTTATCTTCGGCGCTCATTGTTAATCCCTACGATCGCGATGACGTTGCCAGCGCGCTCGATCGGGCATTAACCATGCCTTTAGCCGAACGTATCGCACGCCACAGCGAAATGATGGCGGTGATTGAGAAGAATGATATTCACCACTGGCAGCAGAGGTTTATTAGCGATCTAAAGCAGTGTGCGGTGCGAAGTGATAAATCGCATCTGGATAAGAAGGTGGCAACATTTCCAAAGCTTGCATGAGGATGAAGACAAGTGAAGTGCCCTGGTGAAATCACGTTATTTCGCCGGGGAGCCATCCCCTGATTTTGTCGTTAACTTAAATTTCACTTATCTCAGCGGCACCAGCAATACATCAATTTTACTCGCAGCGACAACAGCCTTCGCGCAGCAAATTATTTTGCTAAAAAAACGCTGGTTATGGTTGTCACAAATCACTAAATCCAGCGAACAGCGGTTACATTTTAGCAAAATATGTGCGCTTAATTCGCCTGTGATAATAATGCCGTCATAAGTAGGGATATTGGTTTTTAAAATTAATTTATCAATAAAAAACCGGATCTCCTCAAGCATTAACTCACGCAAATCCTCCATCATCGGGGGGCAAATTGAGTATAAAGTTCGGGATCGCAAGCCTGCGTAAGCAAGGTGATTTTCCATTTACAGGCCTCGTGATGGAAACGGCTTTCGCCAGCAGCTACTGGCTTTGTACGCTGACGGCGAGGGTACCAGAATATATTGAACTCATGGCAACTCCTGCGGCTTGAGCGCCCTGCGGGTAACTGCTTTCCCTACTACAACCTACCTTTTTACGCAAGGACAGTACCCGCTTAAAATGTGAGGTTACATTCGGAAAAAGATTAATATTGCTAATGAATTTCGGTTGTACAGGCAGTGGAATGCATCGATCGCGCAAAATAGCATCAGACTTTTTTATTATTTTATCAAAATAGTCTCGCGGGAACTGTTCGCCGGGGAATTAATCTTTTTCGCTAACAAAAGACCCCGCTTTTATAGCGTAATATGCTTTTTATGGCGTTTATTTTAGTTAATCAATTCGTTTTTTTAGAAATATCCATGCCAATCAAAAGAATAAATAAACGTTGTGAAGTGATGTTGATGATGGGTGATCGGATTGTTGGTGCCAGGAAAATGTTTTTTCATGGAAAAGTAACGAAGATTTTGGATTTGCTGCTAATTTATGCAATATAAAAGCCGTACTGATGTTTTTAGAGGGCTTATAAAGTGAATTTGTGTGATATATGTCACATAAATATTAAAATTCATTGGCAACCGCATTGTATGTCTAAAAGGCTGCGAGTAGAGTTTGCGCAGAATTAGGAAAAATCTTAATTTTTCTCATAGAAATTCACTCTCAGATAACAACGCACCAACAAAGATGTCGCAATCACATTGCATAACGGTGGATTGAGTGCGTGTTAATCAGTCAATTGATTTTGGCTTTTTGTTTGACTTTTGACCGAAATTTTTCCGGCGACTCATGGGGTGCGGCAACGCCGCATGTATAAAAGTTAGTTTTTCAGGATGAACACAATGCATACATCCGAGTTGTTAAAACATATCTACGATATTAATTTATCGTACTTATTGCTTGCACAACGCCTTATTAGCAGTGATAAAGCCTCGGCAATGTTTCGTCTGGGAATGACCGAGGAGATGACCAATTCCCTGAGCGAATTAACCCTGCCGCAAATGGTAAAATTAGCGGAAACCAACCAGCTAATCTGCCAATTCCGCTTCAACGATAACCAGACTATTAGCCGCCTGACCCAAGATTCGCGCGTGGATGATTTACAGCAAATTCATACCGGCATTTTGTTATCCACCCGTTTATTAAATGAGGTGTCCGCATCAGACGAGGCGCCACGTAAAAAAAGGGCGTGACAAAATGAGCGAGAAAAGCATTGTTCAGGAAGCCCGCGATATACAACTGGCGATGGAGTTAATTACCCTCGGAGCCAGGCTGCAGATGCTGGAAAGCGAAACGCAATTAAGCCGTGGTCGTTTGATCAAATTATATAAAGAGCTTCGCGGTAGCCCGCCACCGAAAGGCATGCTGCCCTTTTCAACCGACTGGTTTATGACGTGGGAGCAAAATATTCATGCTTCTATGTTCTGCAACAGCTGGCAGTTTTTGCTACGCACCGGGTTATGTAGCGGTGTTGATGCGGTCATTAAGGCTTATCGTTTATACCTTGAGCAGTGCCCCGCACAAGAAGGTGGCCCCTTGTTGGCGCTGACACGCGCCTGGACGCTGGTGCGTTTTGTCGAAAGCAACATGCTGGAATTAAGCCGCTGTAACTGCTGCGGCGGCAATTTTATTACTCACGCGCACCAACCCCCAGGCAGCTTTGTCTGCAGTTTATGCCAGCCGCCATCACGAGCGGTAAAAAGACGTAAACTTTCTATCAACACTGCCGATATTATTCCACAACTGCTGGATGAACAGGTCAAACAGGCCGTTTAACAGTTCGGTGTGGTAAAAACACTCCAGCAGCGATAAGTGATTATCGCTGCTTTTTTTTGCCCGGGCCCCGGCTGTTTTCACCTCTGATTTGTGACTCCTCGTCATATTTAACAGCAGAAGGATGTACTCGTGCTGATTGTAATAGGTTATCTGGTCGTAATGGTGACGGTATTCGGCGGCTATATGATGACCGGTGGTCATCTTGGCGCACTCTATCAGCCAGCTGAATTTATCATCATTGCTGGAGCGGGGGTGGGAGCTTTTATCGTCGGTAATAACGGTAAGGCCATTAAAGCTACGGTAAAAGCTTTGCCATTACTTTTTCGCCGCTCGAAATATACCAAAAGCATTTATATGGATCTTATGGCCCTGCTGTATCGTCTGATGACAAAGTCACGCCAGCAGGGAATGTTTTCGCTGGAGAATGATATTGAAAATCCGCAAGAGAGCGAAATCTTTGCCAGCTATCCACGCATTTTAGCCAACGCGCTGATGCTGGAATTCATTACTGATTATCTGCGTCTGATCATCAGCGGAAATATGAACTCCTTCGAAATTGAAGCGCTGATGGATGAAGAGATCGAGACTCACGAAAGTGAGGCGGAAATACCGGCCAATAGCCTGGCTATTATGGGGGATTCGCTCCCGGCATTCGGTATCGTGGCGGCGGTTATGGGGGTGGTGCATGCATTGGCTTCCGCCGACCGACCCGCGGCAGAACTTGGCGCGTTAATTGCCCACGCCATGGTCGGAACCTTCCTCGGTATTTTACTGGCTTACGGTTTTATTTCACCGCTGGCGACCGTTCTGCGCCAGAAAAGCGCCGAAACGACCAAGATGATGCAGTGTGTAAAAGTCACCTTGCTCTCAAGCCTTAACGGTTATGCACCGCCCATTGCGGTTGAGTTCGGTCGTAAAACGCTCTATTCCAGCGAGCGTCCTTCGTTTGTCGAACTTGAAGAACATGTTCGCGCCGTGCGTTCTCCGAATGCGCAGCAGCGCGCCACGGAAGAAGAAGTATGAAGCACAATGCGCGCCCCATTATTGTCGTAAAACGCCGCAAGCACAAAGGACATGGCGGCGCGCACGGCTCATGGAAAATTGCCTACGCCGATTTTATGACCGCAATGATGGCTTTTTTTCTGGTTATGTGGCTGATTTCCATCTCCAGCCCTAAAGAACTGGCGCAAATTGCCGACTATTTCCGTACGCCGCTTTCCGCCGCGATTACCGGGGGGCAACGCATTGCCGACAGCCAGAGCCCGATCCCCGGCGGCGGTGATGATGTTACCCGGCAGCAGGGCGAAGTGAAAAGAGAGCCCAATATTGAAACGCTCAGAAAGCGGATGGAGTCCAGCCGTCTCAAGCGCCTGGGCGACAAACTGGATCAGCTGATTGATGCCGATCCCAGGCTGCGCGCGCTGCGTCCCCATCTGCAAATTGATCTGGTGCAGGAGGGGTTAAGAATACAAATAATCGACAGCCAGAACCGCCCGATGTTTAAAAATGGCAGTGCCGAAGTTGAACCCTATATGCGCGATATTTTGCGCAGCATTGCA
Organism: Buttiauxella warmboldiae; assembly: GCF_003818135.1. GTDB lineage: Bacteria > Pseudomonadota > Gammaproteobacteria > Enterobacterales > Enterobacteriaceae > Buttiauxella > Buttiauxella warmboldiae. The sequence goes on from NZ_RPOH01000013.1 coordinate 27,658, forward strand.
CCGTTACTGAATGATATTCCAAATAAAATTAGTCTGTCCGGCCATACGGACGATCTGCCCTACGCCATGGGCGAACGTGGTTATAGCAACTGGGAGCTCTCCGCCGATCGGGCAAATTCCTCGCGGCGCGAGCTGATGTCGGGCGGCCTGCTTGACGGCAAAGTGCTGCGCGTCGTGGGGATGGCATCCACCATGCGTCTGACGAATCGAGGGCCTGGCGATGCGATCAACCGCCGTATCAGTTTGCTGGTGCTGAATAAACAAGCCGAAGAGGCCATCGTGCACGAAAACGCCGAGAGTGATAATCAGCCAATAAGTCTTCTCCAACAGCCTGCAGCCGTGGAACCGGCGCAGAACACATTACCGCCACAACCCGGTACGAGGTGATAGCGTGAGTATGGATATCAGCGATTTTTACCAGACATTTTTTGACGAGGCCGACGAGCTGCTGGCCGATATGGAACAGCATTTGCTGAATTTGCTGCCCGATGCGCCGGATTCAGAACTGCTGAACGCCATTTTTCGTGCCGCACACTCGATTAAAGGGGGCGCGGGAACTTTTGGTTTCTCCGTTTTGCAGGAAACCACGCATTTAATGGAAAACCTGCTCGACGACGCGCGGCGTGGAGAGATGCAGCTCAGCACCGATATCATCAACCTGTTTTTGGAAACCAAAGATATTATGCAAGAACAGTTGGACGCTTATAAAAACTCACAGCTTCCGGACGCGGAAAGTTTTGATTATATCTGCAAGGCGTTGCGCCAGCTGGCGCTGGAAGCCAAAGGCGAAACGCCAGCACCGCCTGCAAAACTGACGGTTGTTGAAAAAGAGAGTGCCGATGCTGCCCCTGCCTGCGATGGACATTTGCGCATTGCCATCACCGGTCTTAAACCCACTGAACTTGACCTGTTGCTTGAAGAGCTGGGCAATCTCGGCACCCTAAGCGATGTCTCGAAAGGTGAAAGCACGGTCACCGCCACAATAGAAACGACCGTCAGCGCCGATGACATCAGCGCGGTGCTCTGTTTCGTTATTGAGCCGGAACAAATCGAATTTTTGCCTCTTACCGCGACTATGCCAGTTGCCGAAATTGCGGTTGTTGACGCGCCGGTTGCACAGGTCGCCACCCCCCCACAGCCAGTAGCAGTAGCCCCTGCGGCTGCACGTATGGAAAGAGAAACCAAGCCCACGCGCGTCAGCGAATCGAGCAGCATTCGCGTAGCGGTTGAAAAGGTCGATCGGCTGATTAACCTGGTGGGCGAGCTGGTGATCACCCAGTCGATGCTGGCTCAGCGCTCCAACGCATTAGATCCCGTTGAGCACGGCGAGCTGATTACCAGCATGGGACAGTTACAACGTAACGCCCGTGATTTACAAGAATCGGTGATGTCGATTCGTATGATGCCTATGGAGTACGTCTTCAGCCGCTTCCCGCGGCTGGTGCGCGATCTGGCAGGCAAACTGGATAAACAGGTGGAACTGACGCTGCAGGGCAGTTCCACTGAACTGGATAAAAGCCTCATTGAACGCATTATCGATCCGTTAACGCACCTGGTGCGCAATAGCCTCGATCACGGTATCGAAACCCCAGAAACACGGCTGGCCGCCGGGAAGTCGGCAGTGGGTAATCTGATACTTTCTGCCGAACATCAGGGGGGCAATATCTGCATCGAAGTGTCCGATGATGGTGCGGGACTTAATCGTGAACGCATTCTTGCCAAAGCGCTGTCACAGGGCATGGCGGTGCATGAAAACATGTCTGATGATGAAGTCGGGATGTTGATTTTTGCCCCGGGATTCTCCACGGCTGAACAGGTGACAGACGTTTCCGGGCGCGGCGTGGGCATGGATGTGGTGAAACGTAATATCCAGCAAATGGGGGGCCATGTTGAAATTAAATCTCAGGCGCAGGTCGGCACCACAATCCGTATTATGCTGCCGCTGACGCTGGCGATCCTTGACGGTATGTCGGTCAAAGTTTGCGACGAAGTGTTTATTTTGCCGCTTAACGCGGTGATGGAATCGTTACAACCGCAAGAAGACGATCTGCATCCGCTGGCCGGTGGTGAAAGGGTACTGGAAGTGCGCGGTGAATACCTGCCTCTGGTTGAGCTGTGGAAAGTATTCGATGTGGCTGGTGCAAAAACTGAAGCGACCCAGGGCATTGTGGTGATTTTGCAAAGCGCAGGGCGGCGCTATGCGCTGCTGGTCGATCAGCTGATTGGTCAGCATCAGGTGGTAGTGAAAAACCTTGAAAGCAACTACCGCAAAGTGCCGGGTATTTCTGCCGCCACCATCCTCGGTGATGGCAGCGTGGCGCTGATTGTTGACGTCTCCGCGCTGCAGGGTTTGAACCGTGAACAACGCCTGAATGGCCAGGCCGCCTGATCCTTCGGGCTTAAGAACAGGATAAGAAAATGACTGGATTAACCAATGTGACAAAACTGACCGGAGAAACGGTAGGACAGGAGTTTCTGGTCTTCACCCTTGGTGATGAAGAATACGGGATCGACATCCTAAAAGTGCAGGAAATTCGTGGCTACGACCAGGTGACGCGTATCGCTAACACTCCGGCATTTATTAAGGGGGTGACGAACCTGCGCGGTGTGATTGTGCCGATTCTCGACCTGCGAATTAAATTTGAGCAGCAAGGGGTGGAGTATAACGATAACACGGTGGTTATCGTGCTGAACTTCGGCCAGCGCGTGGTGGGCATCGTTGTCGATGGCGTGTCAGACGTGCTGTCTCTGAGCGCGGAACAAATCCGTCCGGCACCGGAATTTGCCGTGACGCTGTCAACGGAATATCTTACCGGCCTCGGTGCTCTGGGCGATCGAATGCTGATTCTGGTGAATATTGAGAAGCTGCTGAACAGTGAAGAGATGGCGCTTATCGATAGCGCAGCGCGCGTGGCATAAATTGTCGCCCGGGTGCGGCGAATGCACTCCCGGGCGACAAAAAACGCGCTATTTAATTGTCGGGCGGAAGCGCTATTGTCAGTCCGCCGCTATCAAAAGCAACTCACGCTTCTACGCGTTCGCCTGCTTCCACTTCTTCTTCCATTTCGCCTTCATTCTTCGACAGCATCGCGGTAGCCACGCCATTTCCCAGCACGTTAATCGCAGAACGCCCCATATCGAGGAAGTGATCGATACCCATCAGCAGTAAAATACCCGCAACCGGAATATTGAAGCTTGGGATGGTTGCTGCCAGTACTACCAGCGCCGAACGCGGCACGCCGGCAATACCTTTAGAAGCCAGCATTAACGTCAGCATTAACACCATAATTTCAGAGAATGTCAGATGGATGTTATAAGCCTGCGCGATAAACATGGAAGCAAACGAGCAGTAGACCATTGAGCCCACCAGGTTAAATGAATAACCAATCGGCAGCACAAAAGAGGCAATATTACGCGAGCAGCCAAAACGGGTCAGCTGATCGAGAGTTTTTGGGTAGGCCGCCTCTGAACTGCTGGTGGTAAATGCCACCAGCACCGGATCTTTGAGCATCGCAATCAGGCGGAACACATCGCGCTTGAGCACCATATAGCCGACGCCAACCAGCACCATACAGGTGAGGATAATCGCGAGGTAGTAGCCGCCAATAAATGAGGCATAGTTCAGCAAAATGCCCAGGCCTTCCGTTGCCACAACCGATGAGATCGCCGCAAAGATGGCCAGTGGCGCAACGTACATCACGTAGCCCGTCACTTTCAGCATAATGTGTGAAACCACATCCAGGGCGGCCACTAATGGCGTATTAAATTTCTCCCCAAGTGAGGCACCCGCAATACCGAAGAACAGCGAGAACACCACAATTTGCAGGATTTCGTTGTTCGACATCGCGCCTGCGATGCTGGTTGGAATGGTATGCGAGATGAACGCTTTCAGATTCATACCGCTGACCGCAAGACCCGTCTGCACATCGCCGGCGGGTACCTGAAGGTTCATTCCCGTACCCGGATGCTGGATAGTCACGATAAACAAACCGACCAGAATCGACAGGATGGAAGAGGAGACAAACCAGACCATCGCTTTGCCGCCCACGCGGCCAATGGTAGAGGTTTCGCCCATCTTCATAATGCCGACCGTCAGGGTGCTGAACACCAACGGGGCTATCACCATTTTGATCAGGCGTAAAAAGATATCGGTAAACAGCGTGATGTTTTCGGCATAGCTTTTAACGTTTTCAGCGGCAGCATATTCGTGAATGGCCGCGCCAGAGAGGATCCCGGCAAACATGAAAAGCAGAATAAATAGCGTGAGTTTGTTTGAGCTGGACAATTGCGTAATAACCCCGTCGGTGAGTAACATTTAATTAACTTATTGAGCTTTATATAATAATTATGAGCACCCAATATCTATTCGGCCCATAAATTGAACCAAAGCGCCGCGGGATTCAACTATTTTTTACTATTTGTCATATTTGTTAATTCAATGATTCTGATGCAACAGGACGATTACAATAAAGGAAACGGACTGAGTTTTGCTGATGCCCTTGTTTTCGCTTAATAAATCACCTTATGACGGGCGCGAATCCGTGGTAGACGTCTTAAAACCATTAGCAATGATAAATTTTTGCGCTAATCCAGCGTACGCCTGGTTTCCGTTAAAGTTCCGTTTCGTGATGCCGATAACACCGATAAGAAATCATTAAAAGGGTGTTATATGTTGAACCGTATTCGCGTTGTCACCATGCTGATGATGGTGCTGGTGGTGTTCGCACTCCTTCAGCTCATCTCTGGCGGAATGTTTTTTAACTCACTCAAACAAAATAACGATATTTTAAAAGTTTCCAAAGAGTTACGCATTCAGCAGTCAGAGCTGGTAAACACCTGGGAGCTGATGCTGCAAACGCGCATTCACCTGAGCCGTTCCGCGGCTCGCATGACGATGGATGCCAGCAATGGGCAAAGCGCGGCCAAAACCGAGTTGCTTAACAACGCTAAACAATCCCTTCTTGCAGCGCAAAAACATTACGCCCGCTTTAAACAAATTCCGGCGATTAATCCCGAACTGGAAGCGCTGGTGCGGGATATTGACAATGACTACCAGAATTACAACCGGGCGCTCGGTGAACTGGTGGGACATCTGGAAAGCGGCAATATGGATGCCTATTTTGCGCAGTCCACCCAGAGTCAGCAAAACGCCCTTGAGAAAGCCTACGACAGCTATATTGCGCTCAATGAGCGCATGTATGAACACGCCTTTATTACCAGTACCCAGGATTACAACTTTGCCAAATGGCAGATTGCTGGCCTTGCGTTAGCGCTGGCGGCGGTAATCGTGCTGGTGTGGTTTGGTATACGCCGCATCCTGCTGCAACCCCTGGCGGTGGTGATTAACCATATCCGGGAAATTGCCAACGGCAACCTCACCGAAAATATTATTTCTACCGGCCGCAATGAAATCAGCGAGCTGACGTCCAGCGTGCGCCATATGCAGCAAGAACTGATTATTACCGTTGGCAGCGTGCGTGATGGTTCAGACGCCATCTACAGCGGGGCGACGGAAATTGCCGCCGGCAACAACGATCTCTCTTCCCGAACCGAACAACAGGCGGCATCACTTGAAGAAACCGCCGCCAGCATGGAGCAGCTCACCGCGACGGTGAAACAGAATGCGGAAAATGCCCGCCAGGCATCGCAACTGGCGCTGAGCGCATCCGAAACCGCTCAGCGCGGCGGCAAAGTGGTTGATGGCGTGGTGAGAACCATGCATGACATCGCGGGCTCCTCGAAGAAAATTGCCGATATTACCGGGGTTATCGACGGTATCGCCTTCCAGACCAATATCCTGGCGCTGAACGCCGCAGTAGAAGCCGCCCGGGCAGGGGAGCAAGGGCGGGGATTTGCCGTGGTTGCCGGTGAAGTTCGTAACCTGGCAAGCCGCAGCGCTCAGGCTGCCAAAGAGATCAAATCCCTGATTGAGGATTCCGTCTCCCGCGTCGATACCGGCTCCGTGCTGGTAGAAAGCGCCGGAGAAACCATGAGTGATATCGTTAATGCGGTAACCCGCGTGACCGACATTATGGGGGAGATAGCCTCCGCCTCAGATGAGCAAAGCCATGGAATCGACCAGGTGGCGCTGGCGATTTCCGAGATGGATCGCGTGACTCAACAGAACGCTTCACTGGTGGAAGAGTCTGCGTCAGCCGCCGCTGCACTTGAAGAGCAAGCCAGCATATTAAGCCAACTGGTCGCCGCCTTCCGTTTAATTAAGGAGCCGGCTGCAAAACCTCCCGTTAGCGTCACCATGCCCGTTGCCCCGGTACTCAAATTGAGTAAACCGGCCGCCAGCGGGCATGACGACAACTGGGAAACTTTCTAAGCATCATTAATGGCCGACAGACGTGTCGGCTGAGGGACTGAGATGTTCAACCGTATCCGAATTTCAACCACGCTGTTGTTAATCTTAATCGTCTGCGGTGTCGTGCAGATTGGTAGTAACGGCCTCTCCTTCTGGGCTTTCAGGGATGATTTTCAGAATTTAAAAAAGGTTGAAGTGGGCAACCAGCAGCGCGACACCTTAACCCAGAGTCGTTCGGCGTTATTGCAGGCCAGCACCGCTCTGAACCGTGCTGGCACGCTCACGGCGCTGAGCTACCCACCGGAAGATATTAAGCGCCTGATGGCGAGCGCTCGTGGCAGCCTGAAACAAGCGGATATGCTGTTTAACCAGTTCCTTGAGATCCCTCTTTTAAATAAAGAAGGTGAGGAGATGATGGCGTCGACCAAACAGAGTTACGCCACCTATCGCGATGACTTACAGCACCAGGCTACCTGGCTTGAAAGCAACCAGCTTTCTGATTTCCTCAGCGCCCCGATTCAGAAATCGCAGGATATTTTTGACGCCAACTTTAACGCCTGGCAGCAAAGCATCAATGACACCGTGGCGGCATCGAGCGCAGACAGCAGGCTGAACTACCAGATCTCAGCGATTATTTTTGCCAGCGTGTCGCTGATTGCCATTCTGATGCTGATTGGCTCGATCCTATGGTCGCGCAGAATGCTGGTACAGCCGCTGGAAGTGGTGCGCAGCCACTTTGAGCACATTGCCGCAGGGGATTTAGCGCACCCGATTAGCGTCTCCGGGCGTAATGAAATTTCCGAGATTTTCCGTAGCCTGAAAAACATGCAGCAGGCGCTGAAAGAGACGGTGAGCCAGGTGCGCCACGGCAGCAGCGCCATGCATACGGGGATCGCAGAAATAGCGGCGGGGAATAACGATCTTTCTTCGCGTACCGAGCAGCAGGCGGCATCCCTCGCACAAACGGCCGCCAGCATGGAGCAACTGACGGCCACCGTTAGCCAGAATGCCGACAACGCCCGCCATGCGGCGCAACTTTCCCGCAGTGCCGCAGACACCGCCCAGCAAGGCGGCCAGCAGGCGGCAAACGTCGCCCGCACTATGCACGATATTGCGGGCAGTTCGAAGAAAATTGGCGATATCACCAGCGTTATCGACGGCATTGCTTTCCAGACCAATATTCTTGCGCTGAACGCCGCAGTTGAAGCGGCGCGCGCCGGTGAGCAAGGGCGTGGGTTTGCCGTCGTTGCAGGTGAGGTGCGCAATCTGGCACAACGTAGCGCGCAGGCGGCCAAAGAGATCAAGGTACTTATCGAAGAGTCGGTCAACCGCGTGCAGCAAGGCTCGCAGCTGGTGGACACCGCCGCTACTACGATGGCGGAAATCGTGCGCTCGGTGACACAAGTTAACGACATCATGGGCGAAATTGCCTCAGCCTCTGATGAACAGCGTCGCGGTATTGAACAGGTTGCGCTCGCGGTTAGCCAGATGGATCAAGTGACACAACAAAACGCCGCGCTGGTCGAAGAAGCGGCGGCGGCAACCGATGCTCTGGCAAACCAGGCTGAACACCTCAGCGGTGTGGTCGCGGTATTTAATCTGGAAAGCGTCGGGCAGGAAGACGCTACCGGAGATTTAGTAACCAATGGGACGCTCGTTACCCTCTGATTGTGACTGAGAAGGCGCTATGACATCACCCCTGTCCCCTGGACAAACGTCATTAATGTTACAGATGACACAGCGTCTACCGCTATCCGACACGCACTTCCAGCGGATATGCCAGTTGATTTACCAGCGCGCAGGTATCGTGCTGGCCGATCACAAACGCGACATGGTTTACAACCGTCTGGTGCGCCGTTTGCGCACCCTGGGACTGGAGGATTTTGGGCATTATCTGAGCATGCTGGAAGCCAACGGCAGTAATGCTGAATGGCAGGCGTTCATTAATTCCCTGACCACCAACCTGACGGCGTTTTTTCGCGAAGGCCACCATTTTCCAATCCTTGCCGAACATGCGCGCAAACGGAGTGGGGAGTACAAAGTCTGGAGTGCGGCGGCCTCGACCGGAGAAGAGCCGTACTCCATCGCCATTACGCTCGCCGATGTGCAGGGGCTGACGCCGGGGCGCTGGAAAGTCTTCGCCAGCGATATCGACACTCAGGTACTGGAGAAAGCGCGCAGCGGAATTTACCGCCAGGATGAACTGAAGACGCTGGCTCCCCTCCAGATGCAGCGCTATTTCATGCGCGGCACCGGGCCACACTCAGGTCTGGTACGGGTGCGCAGCGATGTGATGAACCATATGGAGTTCGCACCGGTCAATCTGCTGGATAAGCAGGCATCCATTCCCGGGCCGTTTGATGCCATTTTTTGTCGCAACGTAATGATTTATTTTGATAAATCGACGCAGCAGCAAATTTTGCAGCGCTTTGTACCGCTGCTAAAACCGGGCGGATTGCTGTTTGCCGGCCATTCGGAAAATTTCAGCAACCTCAGCCGTGAGTTTTTGCTGCGCGGGCAGACCGTGTACGGGCTGAGTAAGGAAAGAACGTGACAAAAATAACCGTGCTGTGCGTCGATGATTCTGCCCTGATGCGCCAGATCATGACCGAAATTGTCAACAGCCACGACGACATGGAAATGGTGGCTACCGCCCCCGATCCCCTGGTGGCGCGTGATTTGATCAAGAAATTTAACCCTGATGTGCTGACGCTGGATGTGGAAATGCCGCGCATGGACGGGCTGGATTTCCTCGAAAAACTGATGCGCCTGCGCCCGATGCCGGTGGTGATGGTTTCCTCACTGACGGGTAAAGGTTCTGAGGTGACGTTAAGGGCGCTGGAGCTGGGGGCGATTGATTTTGTCACCAAGCCGCAGTTGGGTATTCGTGAAGGGATGCTGGCCTACAGCGAAACCATTGCTGAAAAAGTACGCACCGCGGCGAAGGCCAGGCTGGCGGCACGTGCGCCGGCTGCCGCCCCCATGGCGCTGAAAGCCGGGCCGCTGCTGAGCTCGGAAAAATTGATAGCTATCGGTGCTTCTACCGGCGGCACCGAGGCTATCCGCCACGTGCTGCAACCGCTGCCGCTATCAAGCCCGGCGGTATTAATTACCCAGCATATGCCCCCGGGGTTTACCCGCTCGTTTGCTGAGCGGCTCAACAAATTATGCCAGATAACGGTGAAAGAGGCGGAGGACGGCGAACGCGTGTTGCCGGGGCACGCCTACATCGCCCCCGGCGATAAACATATGGAGCTTGCCCGCAGCGGGGCGAACTACCAAATCAAGATTCATGACGGCCCACCGGTAAACCGGCACCGTCCGGCGGTGGATGCGCTGTTCCATTCCGTCGCGAAGTTCGCCGGGCGCAATGCCGTGGGCGTGATTCTGACAGGAATGGGGAATGACGGTGCCGCCGGGATGCTGGCAATGCATAAAGCCGGGGCATGGACTATCGCCCAAAACGAAGCAAGTTGTGTGGTGTTCGGCATGCCGCGCGAGGCCATTAATAGTGGTGGCGTTAGCGAAGTGGTCGATTTAAGCGAAATCAGTCAACAGATGTTGATAAAAATTAGTGCCGGACAGGCAATACGTATTTAACCGAAGGAACTCTATAAATGGCAGATAAAGAACTCAAATTTTTGGTGGTGGATGACTTCTCTACCATGCGTCGCATTGTCCGTAACCTGCTAAAAGAGCTGGGGTTCAACAATGTAGAAGAGGCGGAAGATGGCGTCGATGCGCTTAACAAGCTCAACGCCGGCGGTTTTGGTTTCGTGATTTCCGACTGGAACATGCCGAATATGGATGGCCTGGAATTACTGAAAACCATTCGAGCCCATAGCGCAATGGCGGCGATGCCGGTACTGATGGTGACCGCTGAGGCGAAGAAAGAGAACATTATTGCCGCGGCACAGGCGGGGGCGAGCGGTTACGTGGTAAAACCCTTTACCGCCGCGATCCTGGAAGAGAAGTTGAACAAAATCTTCGAAAAGCTGGGTATGTAAGGAGAGGCATATGCACCCATCGACCCATCCCACAACAGAATTACATACCGCCGGCGATATTATCGTTCGGATAGGCAGCCTCACCCGTATGCTGCGCGATAGCCTGCGTGAACTGGGCCTCGATCAAGCGATAGCCGAAGCCGCGGAGGCCATTCCCGATGCTCGTGACCGCCTGGACTACGTGGTGCAGATGACCGCACAGGCTGCCGAGCGCGCGTTGAACTGCGTGGAGCTGGCGCAGCCTCACCAGAATAAGCTGGAAAGCGATGCCAAAGCGCTTAATGGCCGCTGGGATGCCTGGTTTGCAAACCCCATTGAGCTGGGCGAGGCCCGCGAACTGGTGAGCGATACACGCAGCTATCTCTCGGGCGTTTCGTCACACACCAGTTTCACCAATGCCCAACTGCTGGAAATTATGATGGCGCAGGATTTCCAGGATTTAACCGGCCAGGTTATCAAGCGCATGATGGATGTTATTCAGGAGATCGAACGCCAGTTATTGATGGTGCTGATGGAAAATATGCCCGAGCTGGATGCGCGAGTGAAGCGTCCTGCCGATAGCCTGCTCAACGGTCCCCAATTGAAAACGGGGGCTGCGGGGGTGGTGGCAAGTCAGGATCAGGTTGATGATTTACTGGATAGTTTAGGCTTTTAATACGCCACGCAGTGCCTGAAGGTTGGCACTGCGCATTGCTTAACCCGCAAACAAACCCACAAATCCCCCCGTTTTCCTCCCATTAGCGCTTCCCCTCTCTGGCATGCTGGGCTGGTAATTGTGGCCACGGGATTGTTGCAGTGTCAGAAGAGAGCGACGAGGAAAAAACAGAAGCCCCCACACCCCACCGCCTTGAAAAAGCGCGCGCAGATGGGCAGATCCCCCGATCCCGTGAATTGACCTCGCTGCTGATGTTACTGGTAGGGCTCAGCATTATCTGGCTGGGCGGCGAACCGCTGGCGCGGCAGCTGGCCGCCATGTTGTCCTCCGGGCTGCATTTTGACCACCGCATCATTAACGATCCCAACCTTATCGTTAACCAAATCAGCCAGCTGATAAAACAGGCCGTCTGGGCGCTGCTGCCGCTAATTTTTGGGCTGGTGGTGGTGGCGATTGCCGCGCCGATGCTGCTGGGCGGCCTGCTGTTTAGCGGCAAATCGATGCAGTTTAAGTTCAGCAAACTGAATCCGATTTCCGGGCTGGGGCGGATGTTCTCAGCCCAGGCGGGAGCCGAACTGCTGAAAGCTTTTCTGAAAGCCATTCTGGTTGGCAGCGTCACGGCCTGGTACTTGCTCCGTAGCTGGCCGGAGATGATGCGCCTGATGAGCGAGCCGCCGCTGGCGGCACTGGGACACGCGCTGAACATGGTCGCGGTATGCGGCCTGCTGATAGTCCTGGGACTGACGCCGATGGTCGGCTTTGACGTATTTTTCCAGATTTTCAGCAACCTGAAGAAACTGCGCATGAGCCGTCAGGACATTCGCGACGAGTTCAGGCAGCAGGAAGGTGATCCGCACGTCAAAGGGCGTATTCGCCAGCAGCAGCGCGCCGCCGCCCGCCGCCGCATGATGACGGATGTACCAAAAGCCGATGTGATTGTGACAAACCCGACGCACTACTCGGTCGCATTACAGTACGACGAAAATAAAATGAGCGCGCCGAAAGTGCTGGCGAAAGGAGCAGGCCTTGTGGCACTGCGCATTCGTGAAATTGGCCATGAACACCGTATTCCAATGCTCGAAGCTCCGCCGCTGGCGCGGGCGCTATATCGCCATGCTGAAATCGGGCAGCAAATTCCCGGGCAGCTGTACTCCGCGGTGGCCGAAGTGCTGGCATGGGTATGGCAGCTGCGGCGCTGGCGCATAGCGGGGGGCTTAATCCCGAAAAAACCTGAAAATCTTCCCGTGCCTGAGGCGCTGGACTTTGCAAACGAGAAGGACTCCGATGGCTAACCTGTTGGCGCAGCTGCGCCTGCCGAGCACCATGAAATCCGGACAATGGCAGATCCTTGCCGGCCCGGTGCTAATCTTGCTGATTTTGTCGATGATGGTGCTGCCGCTGCCGGCGTTCGTGCTGGATTTGCTGTTCACCTTTAATATCGCGCTGTCGATCATGGTGCTGCTGGTGGCGATGTTCACCCAGCGCACGCTTGAGTTTGCCGCCTTCCCAACGATTTTGCTGTTTACCACATTGCTGCGGCTGGCGCTCAACGTGGCTTCAACGCGTATTATTTTAATGGAAGGCCACACCGGCGGGGCGGCGGCGGGTAAGGTGGTGGAGGCTTTTGGCCACTTCCTCGTGGGCGGCAACTTTGCTATCGGCATCGTGGTGTTCATCATCCTCGTGATTATCAACTTTATGGTTATCACTAAAGGTGCCGGGCGTATTGCCGAGGTGGGCGCGCGTTTCGTGCTCGATGGGATGCCGGGCAAACAGATGGCGATCGACGCCGATCTTAACGCCGGGTTGATCGGTGAAGAAGAGGCGAAAAAACGCCGTTCCGAAGTGACCCAGGAAGCCGATTTTTATGGTTCGATGGACGGGGCCAGTAAATTCGTGCGTGGTGATGCCGTCGCCGGGTTGATGATCATGGTGATAAACGTGGTCGGCGGCCTGCTGGTGGGGGTTCTGCAACACGGTATGCCGGTAGGCGCGGCGGCAGAAAGCTACACTCTGTTGACCATCGGTGACGGGCTGGTCGCACAGATCCCGGCGCTGGTAATCTCGACGGCGGCGGGCGTTATCGTCACCCGCGTGGCTACCGATCAGGATGTCGGCGAACAGATGGTGACCCAGCTGTTCAATAACCCACGCGTCATGCTGCTGAGCGCCGGGGTGCTCGGCCTGCTGGGCATGGTGCCGGGAATGCCGAACTTTGTCTTCCTGCTGTTTACCGCGGCACTGCTGGCGCTTGCCTGGTGGATGCGTGGCCGCGAAATGGCTTCCCCGGCGACGCCTGCGGCAGCGGTCAAGCCGCAGGAAAACCCACAGGCGGTTGAAGCCACCTGGAATGACGTGCAGCTTGAAGATTCACTCGGCATGGAAGTGGGCTATCGCCTGATCCCGATGGTGGATTTCCAGCAGGACGGCGAGCTGTTAGGGCGGATCCGCAGCATCCGTAAAAAATTCGCTCAGGATATGGGATTTTTACCGCCGGTGGTGCATATCCGCGACAACATGGATCTGCCGCCTGCGCGCTACCGCATCCTGATGAAAGGGGTTGAGATTGGCAGCGGCGACGCTTATCCGGGGCGCTGGCTTGCTATCAACCCAGGTACAGCCGCAGGCACTCTTCCCGGCGAAACTACGACTGACCCGGCGTTTGGCCTTGCCGCCACCTGGATTGAAAGCGCGCTCAAAGAGCAGGCGCAGATCCAGGGCTTTACCGTGGTGGAGGCCAGCACCGTGGTTGCCACGCATCTGAACCATCTGATTGGGCAGTTTGCGCCAGAACTGTTTGGCCGCCAGGAGGCGCAGCAGCTGCTCGACCGCGTCACCCAGGAGATGCCGAAGCTGACGGAAGACCTGGTGCCGGGCGTGGTGACGCTCACCACGCTGCACAAAGTGCTGCAAAACCTGCTGGCCGAGAAAGTGCCGATTCGCGATATGCGCACCATTCTGGAAACGCTGGCAGAACACGCGCCCGTCCAGAGCGATCCCCATGAGTTAACGGCGGTGGTACGTGTGGCATTGGGGCGGGCAATTACCCAGCAGTGGTTCCCCGGCAACGGTGAAGTACAGGTGATAGGCCTGGATGCGGCGCTGGAGCGCTTGTTATTGCAGGCGCTGCAGGGGGGCGGTGGGCTTGAACCCGGACTGGCCGATCGTTTGCTGGAGCAGGCCCAGGAAGCGCTGAAACGCCAGGAAATGCTGAGCGCGCCGCCGGTGTTGCTGGTTAATCACGCCTTGCGTCCGCTGCTGGCGCGTTTTCTGCGCCGCAGCCTGCCGCAGCTCATGGTGCTGTCAAACCTTGAGCTTTCTGAAAACCGCAATATCCGCATGACTGCGACCATTGGAGCGAAATAATGAACCGCCTGTTCATTGTGCTGCTGTTTCCTTTTATCACGCACGCCAGCGCCGAGGGCGCATGGCAGGCGAGCGGCGTGGGGGCGACGCTTAGCCACCGGGGGCTTGCGGCCTCATCCCGCCCCCTGGCGCCCGCCCAGCCGGTTAGCGGCGTAATGACGATGGTCGCCTGGCGCTATGAGCTGACCGGGCCAACGCCCGCGGGCTTAAATGTCCGGTTGTGTTCGGTCACGCGCTGCGTTGAGATCGAAGGGCAGAGCGGTACTACGCGTGGGTTAACTAACGTGGCGGCAAACGAGCCGCTGCGATTCGTCTGGCAAGTGCCCGGCGGCGGTAGACTTTTCCCGCCGCTTAAAGTACGCAGTAACCAGGTCATCGTGAATTATCACTGAGCATCAGGGCCGCACCTGCGTTGCGGCCTTTCCCCTGTTCGATCTCATTTCTAGCCCTATCTTTTGATAAAAACAAACCATTGTTTTATAAATTGGTGAGGCCGGTATCCTGACTCTTTGCAATTTTGCCAGTATTATCAAAGCCGTGGCAAAAACGAAAAGGTATCTCTTCCCCCGTCCTTCTACCTTAGCAGGATAAGATTTTCGCAGACCTGCGGGCATAAGCCGGAACGTGCACGATCCAGTGACAAAAGCAACGGAGTCTGGCGGCAATGAATTCGAAGACATCACAGAGGTTAAGTTAATGATTATTTATCCTGTCAAACACAGCCCTTTACTGCGCCAGCCGCAGCATTTTATCGCC
Source organism: Buttiauxella warmboldiae (assembly GCF_003818135.1). Lineage (GTDB taxonomy): Bacteria > Pseudomonadota > Gammaproteobacteria > Enterobacterales > Enterobacteriaceae > Buttiauxella > Buttiauxella warmboldiae. The sequence continues at coordinate 42,752 of NZ_RPOH01000013.1, forward strand.
CGGGATGAGCTGAAAACCCTGATCCACAAGGTGACGGATAATCTGATTAATATTAAGGATGAAACGGGCCAGTTCCTGCTGCGGCTGGATGACGGGCGAGTCATTGACACCAAAGGTTGGGCCGGCTGGGAGTGGACGCACGGCGTCGGTTTGTACGGTATGTATCAATATTATCGCCAGACCGGCGATGAGAAGATGCGTGAGATTATCGATAGCTGGTTTGCGGATCGCTTTGCCGAAGGGGCAACCACCAAAAACGTCAATACCATGGCGCCGTTCCTGACGCTGGCCTACCGCTTTGAGGAAACGCGCGACCCATCGTACTTACCCTGGCTTGAAAGCTGGGCGGAGTGGGCGATGTATGAGATGCCGCGCACCGAACACGGCGGCATGCAGCACATTACGCTGGCAGAAGAGAACCATCAGCAGATGTGGGACGACACGCTGATGATGACGGTGTTGCCGCTGGCGAAAATCGGCAAACTATTGAATCGCCCGGAATATGTAGAGGAAGCAACTTATCAGTTCCTGCTGCATGTACAGAATCTGATGGACCGGGAAACCGGGCTGTGGTTCCACGGCTGGAATTATGAAGGCAATCATAACTTTGCGCAGGCGCGTTGGGCGCGTGGTAACAGCTGGCTGACGATGGTTATTCCTGATTTCCTCGAGCTGGTGGATTTACCCGAAAATAATGCGGTGCGCCGTTACCTGGTGCAGGTGCTGGAAAGCCAGGTCGCTGCGCTGGCGAAATGCCAGGATGACAGCGGTTTGTGGCACACTTTGCTGGATGATCCCCATTCTTATCTTGAAGCGTCGGCCACCGCCGGTTTTGCTTACGGCATTCTGAAAGGCATCCGTAAACGCTACATCGGCAAGCAATACGCTGAAGTGGCTGAGAAGGCGATGAAGGGGGTTGTGAAAAATATCTCCCCTGAGGGCGAGCTGTTGCAGGTGTCATTCGGTACGGGGATGGGCAGTAATCTGGAGTTTTATCGCCAGATCCCGCTAACGTCGATGCCGTACGGTCAGGCGATGGCCATTCTGTGCCTGGGTGAGTATTTACGTATTTATCTCTAAGCACATTTTCATCACAAAAGGCTAGGAAAAAGCGTGGTTTTTC
>NZ_RPOH01000014.1 GCF_003818135.1 Buttiauxella warmboldiae
CCCTCTGCTGGGCTGTTGCTTAGTCACATCTTTGCAGTTGCACAAGGGCATTTTTCAATGCCGCGCACCGCTGCTCATCAAGTTTTTCCAGCGTCTTTTGCACTTCCTGGCGCATCACGCTCAGCAGCGCTTTACGGCCGGAAAGACGTAATTGCTGGCAAAGCGATTCCACACTCAGACGTTGCTGCACGCGGCCACGCAGCGCGCTGAGCGGTAAGTCAGAGCTGAGCAATAAACGATTCAGGGAACCTAAACAGGCCTCCTGCGGGCGATACCCAAAGGCGAAACCCGCCAGTTCCTGCCAGTCATCGCCGTTTAGCGTAGCATTTTGCCGGGCAATAACCGGCAAAGGGCAATCGATCCAGGGTTGTAACCACGTAATATCACGCTCTAAGCGCTGCCGTTCATGGTCAGTTAGCGCTTGCCCTTGTCCCGTCAGCGGCAGGAGGGCCATCGCGGTATAACAGCCGCTGCTGGCCTCGCGGTGGCTGCCCACGCGCACCAGCACAAAGCCACAGTCTTCCCAGAAGCGCCAAAGCTCGTCGGTAAAACCAAAACTCACCGACAGATAATCCACAGCCTGCGGCGCGCGGGTTTTCACGCGGGCGATCATTTGCCGCCCAATTTGCTGACGCTGACGCAGTGGATGCACCGCGATGCGGCTAACGCGCAATCCTTTAAGCGTGGCCGCAAGCGGGCTACCGCCATGGGCCGCCAGCGATTGCGCCACCAGGTTGCCGCGCGGACGCCGAAACCCGGCCCACACGGCCCGGCTTAAGCGCTCATCCAGCCCTCCCTCTTCCACAAGCCAGGTGGCGCCGATGATTTGGCTACCGCTCGTTGCGGCAAAGAAATGCTGACCTGGCGCATCAAGCATCCGACGCCAGTCCAGAGGGCTGGTGCGATAATGGGCCCCCGAAAGCAGGCGATACATCTCTTGCAGCTGCCCGGATGGCTCCTCTTCGCGGCTACGCTCAATGATGTGCAGCGAAACTTCACCGTGCGGCGCTGTCGTCACGTCGGGCTCATCAAACAGTAAAACGGAGTCGATTAACTTTTCCAGCGGGTCGTTTAACGCCCAACGGATCGGTGTCGAAAGAGTGAAGCGCCTGAGCGCCTCAAGGCCTGCGCAAAATTTAAGCACAAACCCGCGTCCGGTGCCTTCGTAGCCCTGCACCGTGGTGGTCAATAACACTTTCGGGAAATGCGCAATAAGCTGGCGTAGTTGAGGGGCGGGAAGCGCTGCCGCTTCATCAATGATTAGCCAGTCCGCCTGAAATGCTGCGATCCTGGCAAGCAGGGCATCGGGCGCGATAAAGGTAAAACGCTCCCCTGCATGTGCGGCAAGCACATCAGTGGCCGCTTTGCCCGGCGCGGTGACCAGCCCTGTTCCTGAAATACACCGTAATAACATCCCTGCCAGCGCAGATTTCCCTCTCCCTCGCGGCGCGGTCACTACCGCAACGCCCGCAGGGAGCTGTAGAAGCTCATCCAGAATCGTAGCCTGTTCAGCAAAAGGGGCACCGCAGGCCGGGTGCCACAACGGGCGTGGCATAAACTCAGGTACGCGCAGCGGCTGGTGCTGCTGCCAGAGCAGACATTCGCTATCGGCATGAATGCAGCGTTGCAGATGGGCAATAAAATGAGGAGTGGAGATCGCTTCAGGCTGCTCGCTCCAGCGGCTTGAGTCACCATCCGGCTGCATCGGCCAGTCGTGCCATGCGGGGGCCAGAAGCACTAACCAACTGCCGGCTTTGAGCGTTCCCGCCAGCGCGGCCAGCGCTTCGGCATCCAGCCCTTCCCGGGCGTCAAAGACCGCATGAAGCAATTCGCGCCCCAATAAGGTGCGCATTGCGGAGGTGACGCAATGCAGCGGCAGTTCCGGCGCTGCGCCCACCCACAGCCAGTCGCCGGGCAGCTGCCGGGCGATCGCCTGAACTTGCTGGCTGCTCCACGCACTCTCGCCCGTCAGAATCATCATCCGGCGAATACCGGCCTCAGCCATAGTGACCGTTGCGTGCCTTAGCTGTTCCATAGCATCAATCCTTGCCACATCTCGTTATTTGACGGTATTACCGAAGGTATTACATTGCGCAGGTTCACCGCTGTCAAAACCGCGCTTGAACCAGCTATAGCGCTGTTCGGAGGTGCCGTGAGTGAAGCTGTCAGGAACCACTCGTCCCTGGCTTTGCTGCTGCAGTTTGTCATCGCCAATCGCTTCGGCAGCGTTCAGTGCCTCCTGTAAATCACCGGCATCCAGCACCTGCTGTTTTTGCATGCTGTGGCCCCAGACGCCGGCGAAGCAATCAGCCTGCAATTCCATTTTTACGGACAGGCGATTGCCTTCAGCCTGGCTTACGCTTTGCTGAAGCTGGCGTACTTTCGGCTCAATGCCGAGCAATTTCTGCACGTGGTGGCCGACTTCATGAGCAATAACGTAGCCCTGCGCGAAATCGCCATCCGCCCCCAGCTTGCTTTTCATCTCGTCATAGAACGACAGATCGATATAGACAGTGCTGTCCGCCGGGCAGTAAAACGGCCCCATAACCGACTGGCCGGTGCCGCATCCGGTACGCGTGGCGCCGCGGTACATAACCAGTTTGGGCGGCTGATAGGTTCGGCCCATCTGCTGAAAAATCTCGCCCCAGCTATCCTCGGTGGTTGCCAGAATAACCGAGGTGAATTTAGCCGCTTCATCATCGTCAGGGCTGATAGAACGTTGCGCAGATTGCTGCTGGGGAACGGGTTGCCCACCCAGCATTGAGGTAAGGTCGACGCCATAATAACTTGCCACCACCACCACAATTAATACGATGATGCCGCCTTTCCCTCCGGGCAAGCGGAACCCGCCGCCTCCCCCACCAAAGCCCGGGCCGGAAGAGTTATTTCTTCTGTCTTCAACATTGTCGCTTTCGCGACGACCTTGCCAGCGCATAGGCGACTCCATTATTCACAACTTGTAATCAATAGATCGTAGGCGGATAACTCAAGAATTACCATAAGAAACAAGACGTGAAAAAGCCGAATGTGAGAACACATTCGGCTTCATAAGAATCGTGCGAGGTTTTAGTCTAATTTAACGCCAATACGCTTCGCGACTTCTTCATAGGCTTCAATCAGGCCGCCCAGGCTCTGGCGGAAACGATCTTTGTCCATTTTATCGAGCGTTTCTTTGTCCCACAGGCGGCTACCGTCAGGGGAAAACTCATCACCCAGCACCACCTCGCCGTTGAACAAGCCGAATTCCAGCTTGAAATCGACCAGGATCAGGCCCGCGTCGTCAAAGATTTTGCTCAGCACGTCGTTAGCTTTGTAGCTCAGCTCGCGCATGCGGGCCAGATTCTCTTTGCTCACCCAACCAAAGGTTTCACAGTAAGATTCGTTGACCATCGGGTCATGCATCGCATCGTTTTTCAGGAACAGATCAAACAGCGGTGGATTGAGTTCAATACCCTCTTCAATACCCAGACGCTTCACCAGAGAGCCTGCCGCACGGTTACGAATAACGCACTCAACCGGCACCATATCAAGCTTTTTCACCAGCACTTCGTTGTCGGAGAGCAGAGCTTCCATTTGCGTAGGAATGCCCGCCTCTTCCAGCTTAGCCATAATGAAATGGTTGAACTTGTTATTCACCATGCCCTTACGGTCGAACTGTTCAATGCGCGCACCGTCTCCTGCTGACGTATCATTGCGGAATTCGAGCACCAACAGATCCGGGTTTTCGGTGCTGTAGACGGTTTTCGCTTTTCCACGATACAGCTCAGCTTGCTTTTGCATCTTTGTTACTCCAGGTGTGATTTAACTAAAAATGTGGTTATCCATCGCGACGCACACGTTTGCGTCGGCTGGCGAAAAAAAGGCCAGAGAGCACTGGCCTTTAACTATTACCTGCTGAATGCCGCCTGGAATGCGGCAACCAGAGCATCGTTCTGGGACTGCGTCAGCGTGTGGCCTTTCGGGTCGATGAACTGCAGACTGCTGCGGTTATCGAGATCGCCCACCTGCAGTTTATAGTCGCCGCTGGACAGACCCGGATCTTTCGCCCCTAAATCTTGCCATGCGCTGTCAGACAAGGGTTTGTAGGTTACCGCGAGGCTACCGGTAGAACGCGTTGAGTCGGTGACCTTCATGCCCACTTTTTCAAGCGTGGCAGGTAAACGGCTCCAGACGACGTTATACGGACCACGCACCACCAGCATCGGTAAGCCCGTATCGTCAGCCGCACTTTGTACATCAAGCTGCGTCGCACCACGGCTCTCTTTCGCGTTCTGCTGGTCAGTCTGGGCTTGATCCAGACCGGCACTGATGCTGTTAAGCATTTCAGCGCTGTAACGTTGCAGCGCTGCTGCATCGGCAACAGGCTTGCCCGCCTGCTCCAGGTTCAACAGCTTAACCACCACGGCTTGTTGATAGCCCTGCGGTTTCACACTGATTTGATAGCGTCCACGGTACTGCTGGTCTTCATCGGCACGGGTCCATTGAACCCAGTCAGTGCTCAGCGTCTGGCTTGCGTCATCGCGTTTATCGATGCCGTAGTTCTTCGCCTGAATCACGCTCACCACCTGCGGCCACAGCGTTGCGCTACGCGCGCTGTCAACCATCAGCATCGCGCTATCCCCGGTAAACTGGGTACGAGCGCCGCTGACTAACGCCAGAGGTTGAGCGGGTGGACGAATATCCAGCGCTTTACCGACTGCGCCGCTGCCGTTGGCGGCCGGAATATCATATTGGCCATTCTGCACCGGCAGGATCATCCCGGCTGGCGCGTGAATTTCCGCAAGAGGGGCAGCATCCAGATAGGATTCGTCACCGCTCACCTGGCGCTTATAACGCTGGTCGGAGCTACATGCTGCAAGCAGCATGGCAAGCGTTACCACTGCAACTTTCGCCACCGTCGACTTCTGTACTAAGTAAGCCATCAAATCTCCCTAAACTTTACAGCAAACCGGCATGCTTGAGCGCGCTAATAATCACCGGGCGACTGGCTTCAGTCAGCGGTGTCATTGGCAGGCGTAAGGTATCGGTTGCCACAAGTCCCAACTCCCTGCATGCCCATTTGACCGGGATAGGGTTGGGTTCAACAAATAATTTATTGTGCAGCGGCATCAAGCGTTCGTTGATCGCGCGCGCTTGCGCATATTGCCCATTGGCAGCCAGTTTACACACTTCTGCCATTTCACGCGCGGCTACGTTTGCCGTGACAGAAATGACCCCGTGTCCCCCTAACTGCATAAAGTCCAGCGCGCTGGCGTCATCGCCGCTGACCAGGATGAAGTCATCTTCAACCAGCTCTTTGATCTGGTTTACGCGCGTTAAGTTCCCGGTGGCTTCTTTGATACCAATAATATTTTTGATCTGCGCCAGGCGGCCTACGGTTTCAGGCAGCATGTCACAGCCGGTGCGAGAGGGGACATTGTACAGCATCTGCGGCAGGTCGGTGCTTGCGGCGATAGCTCTGAAGTGCTGATACAGCCCTTCCTGGGTTGGGCGGTTGTAGTATGGCGTGACCGTCAGGCAGCCCACCACGCCGCTGTGTTCGAAACGCTTTGTCAGCGAGATAGCCTCAGAGGTGGCATTGGCGCCAGTCCCTGCAATAACGGGAATACGGCCATCGGCCAGCTCCAGCGTCATCAGTACCACATCACCGTGCTCGTCATGGCTCAACGTAGCCGATTCTCCGGTCGTACCTACCGAGACAATCGCCGAGGTCCCGCTGGCGACATGGTAATCAATCAGTTTTTTCAGGCTTGACCGGCAGACATTACCTTTCTCATCCATCGGCGTCACAAGCGCGACAATACTTCCAGTGAACATTGGCCATCCTCTGTGCTAACAAGTGTCTCAATGGTACGTTTGGAGCAGGATCAAAAGCAAGTCACCAGGTGACGCTACACGGTTGTACGCAACTTTTTTTTGTGCTTTCCTTATGATATCTCACCGATTCACAGGAAGAACACGTTTGACTCCCTCACCTCACCATTATTTGGTTATTACGGCCCTGGGGGCGGATCGCCCTGGTATTGTTAATACCATCACCCGCCATGTGAGCAGCTGCGGCTGTAATATTGAAGACAGCCGCCTCGCCATGCTCGGTGAAGAGTTCACGTTTATTATGCTGCTGTCGGGCTCCTGGAATGCGATAACCCTGATTGAATCGACGCTGCCGCTAAAAGGCGCAGAGCTGGATTTATTGATTGTGATGAAGCGTACCGCCGCGCAGGAGCGTCCGGCGATGCCTGCAACCGTCTGGGTTCAGGTAGAAGTTACCGACTCGCCGCATTTGATCGAGCGCTTCACTAACCTGTTTGATGTGCATAATATGAATATTGCGGAGTTGAGCTCCCGTACTCAACCGGCTCAGGATGGCAATCCGCCACAGTTATACATTCAGATCACGGCGCACAGTCCGGCATCGCAGGATGCGAGCGTTATCGAAGATGCGTTCAGGGCCCTCTGTACAGAACTCGAAGCACAGGGCAGTATTAACGTTGTAAATTATCCACAGCAAGATGATTAAGACGGAGATTTGTAATGAGCCCACTGAAAGCCGGTGACCGCGCACCGAAATTTAGCTTGCCCGATCAGGACGGCGAGCAAATAAATTTGACCGACTTCCAGGGACAGCGCGTTCTGGTTTATTTTTATCCGAAAGCGATGACGCCAGGCTGTACCGTGCAAGCGTGCGGTTTGCGCGACAACATGGACGAGTTGAAAAAGCGGGGTGTGGAAGTACTGGGTATTAGCACCGACAAACCAGAAAAACTGTCACGTTTTGCCGAGAAAGAGTTGCTGAACTTCACGCTGCTTTCTGATGAAGACCATCAGGTTTGTGAGCAGTTTGGGGTCTGGGGCGAGAAGTCGTTTATGGGCAAGACCTACGACGGTATCCATCGCATCAGCTTCCTGCTCGATGGAGAAGGGAAAGTTGAAAAAGTGTTTGATGATTTCAAGACCAGCAACCATCACGATATCGTGGTGAACTGGCTGAAAGAAAACGCTTAATTTCAGCCAGTTCCTGAGTAAAAACCACCGGCATCGCGCAGGTGGTTTTTACTGTCTCTAATCAGGTTTATCTTCGATCAGCACGCTATCAGGCCAGGCATGCACCACCGCTTTAATCAGCGTGGCAAGCGGAATGGCGAAGAACACGCCCCAGAATCCCCACAGGCCGCCAAAAATCACCACTGACAGAATAATCACCAACGGGTGCAGATTCACCGCTTCGGAAAACAGCACCGGCACCAGCAGGTTACCATCCAGCGCCTGAATAATCAGGTACACCCCGAACAGCGTCCAGAATTCAGGGCCAACGCCAAACTGGAAGAGCGCCACGCCGACCACCGGGATAGTCACCACAAACGCACCGATATATGGGATCAGCACCGAGAAGCCGACCAGCACCGCCAGCAGCAACGAGTAGTTAAGACCAAAGATGGCAAAGCCAATATAGGTCACGACCCCCACCACCAGCATCTCAAGTACCTTGCCGCGAATATAGTTGGTAATTTGCTGATTCATCTCCAGCCATACCTGCCCCGCAAGCCCACGATTACGCGGCAGCACGCGGCGCACCGCATTGAGCATCTGTTCTTTATCTTTCACGAGGAAGAACACCATCAGCGGCACCAGCACCAGATAAATGGCCAGCGTTAACAGCCCGACTAATGAAGCCAGCGAATACTTCACCACCTGATCGCCCATCCCCATCATGCGCCCACGCATATTCTCGGCAATGGCATCAATAATGCCTGCATCAACCAGCGCCGGGTAGCGCCTTGGCAAGGTGGCGGCGTAATCGGAGAGTTTATTAAGCATCCCGGGCATATCGCGTATCAGATAGATCCCCTGCTGCCAGGCGACCGGCGCCACCACCAGCACCATCAACAGTAAAATGCCGACAAACAGCACCAGCACTATCGTTGCGGCCCAGGTTCGGGAACATCCGATGCGCTGGAGTCTTGCCGTGGGCCACTCCAGTAAATAAGCCAGCACAATAGCCACCAGCAGCGGCGCAAGCAGCCCGTGGAAGAAAAACAGAATGACAAATCCCGCCACCAGAATCACCAGTAGCGCGATAGCTTCCGGGTCACTAAACCGTCGTCGATACCACTGCAACAACATTTCGAGCATACATCCCTTCCCTGACAGCATTATGCGAGCAGAGATTGTATCTAAATGTCACCGTAAAGACTTTGCTTTTTATCCCGCTGCAATGGCGGTTTAAAATTGTCGCGGATAAGATAGGTTTCAGTGATGCAGTGGGCTACAGTTCATCTTTGTACCAAAAACTTATCGCCCATCTCTTGAAGAGTAACTTTGATTAAACAGGACAGGACGTATGTTCAGGCAGTTGAAAAAATCGCTGGTTGCAACACTGATGGCCGCTCTGCTCGCGGCTCCGGCCACACCAGCCTTTGCGGATGTGGCCGATCAACTGCCGGATATGGGAACTTCCGCAGGCAATACCCTGTCGATCGGCCAGGAGATGCAGATGGGCGACTTTTACGTGCGCCAGCTGCGAGGCAGCGCGCCATTAATCAATGACCCTTTGCTGGTAGAGTACATCAACAAGCTCGGGATGCGGCTGGTTAGCCATGCCAGCTCGGTAAAGACACCGTTCCATTTCTTTCTGATCAACAACGATGAGATCAACGCCTTTGCCTTCTTTGGCGGTAACGTCGTGCTGCATGCGGCGCTGTTCCGTTACGCCGATAACGAAAGCCAGCTGGCATCGGTGATGGCGCACGAAATATCCCACGTCACCCAGCGTCACCTGGCGCGCGCCATGGAAGATCAGAAAAAGCACGCCCCCCTCACCTGGGTGGGCGCGTTAGGCTCTATCCTACTGGCAATGGCCAACCCACAAGCGGGCATGGCTGCGTTAAGCGGAACGCTTGCCGGCACGCAGCAGGGCATGATTAGCTTTACGCAACAAAACGAGCAGGAGGCCGACCGCATCGGTATTCAGGTGTTACAACGCGCGGGTTTCGATCCGCAAGCGATGCCAACCTTCCTTGAGAAACTGCTCGATCAGTCGCGTTACTCATCGCGCCCGCCGGAAATTCTTCTCACCCACCCCTTACCGGAAAGCCGTTTATCCGACGCCCGCAACCGCGCCAACCAAATGCGCCCGGTCGTGGTGCAATCCTCCGCAGATTTTTACATGGCAAAAGCGCGTACGCTGGGCATGTACAATTCGGGCCGTAATCAGCTCACCGATGATTTACTCGATAGCTGGTCGCGGGGGAATATTCGTGAACAGCATGCCGCAGCGTATGGCCGCGCGCTTCAGGCGATGGGGAATAATCAATGGGAAGAGGCGCGTAAACTTTTACAACCGTTGCTTAGCGCGCAGCCGGCAAATACCTGGTATCTTGATTTATCGACCGATATCGACCTTGGGCAGCATAAATTCACCGAGGCTATCAACAGGCTGAAAAAAGCCCCCGATCTGAAACAGAACCCGGTGCTACAGCTTAACCTCGCCAACGCCTATGTTCAGGCAAAACAGCCGCAGCAGGCGGTGGAGATCCTCAATCGCTACACCTTCACCCACCCTGATGACAGCAACGCCTGGGATCTGTTAGCCCAGGCCGAGGCGGATTCAGGTCATCACGATCGGGAACTCGCCGCACGCGCCGAGGTCATGGCGCTGGTGGGGCGTCTCGACCAGGCTATTTCGCTGCTCAGCAGCGCCAGCGCCCAGGTGAAATTGGGTAGCCTGCAGCAGGCTCGCTATGATGCGCGTATCGATCAGCTCCGCGAATTACAAAAACGCTTCCTTCCGTATTCTAAGATGTAACAGGAGTGACAATGACTACCGCCGTTTCTATTTATCACAATCCGCGCTGCTCAAAGAGCCGCGAAACCTTAAGCCTGCTAAAAGCAAATGGCGTGGAGCCCGAGGTGGTGCTGTACCTGGAGACCCCACCCGATGCTGCAGCCATCAAAACATTATTGAGCCAGCTAGGTTTTGCCAGCGCGCGCGATTTAATGCGTCAGAAAGAGGAGTTGTATAAAGAGTTAAACCTGGCGGATACCGCATTAAGCGAAGAGCAGCTGATTCAGACGCTGATTGAGAATCCAAAACTGATTGAGCGCCCGATTGTGCTGGCCAATGGGCAAGCAAGAATTGGCCGTCCGCCGGAGTCAGTGCTGGAAATTTTGTAACCCTCACCTTCAGGAGCTGTCTCTTATACACAATTCACCCTTCACTTTGGCAACCAGTCAGGGTGAGTTATGTAAGCTTCGCAGGTTTTCCGTTCACCTGAAC
>NZ_RPOH01000015.1 GCF_003818135.1 Buttiauxella warmboldiae
GCGAAGGTGGCGGAATTGGTAGACGCGCTAGCTTCAGGTGTTAGTGTCCTTACGGACGTGAGGGTTCAAGTCCCTCTCTTCGCACCAATTCTTATCATCATCTGCACGTAAGAGTCTGTTTATCCCCTGCTTTATCCCCCCTATTTTAGGTTGTCCAGATTCATCATCACCAGCGCAAGCCCACTGGCAAACGCCACGCATGATGGCAACAGCACAAAATGGCGTAACCGTTTGTGGTACAGCATAGCGGTAGTGGCCAGTAACCCTAATACAATCAACACCCGCCACTGGCTGAACGAAAGTTCCAGACACAGCAGTGCAGCGACAATGCCTCCCGGAATCAACACCCCCCAGGCGCTTTCTAACTGCCGTTGTAATATCATCGCTATCGCACCAATTGAAAATGATAACCAATATCATATGATATAATTTCTCGTTTGTCAGCATGGTGTATTCACCGTTTTACATTAGAAATGTTAAGCATTCCTTATCATCTGATGACATATTTTCATTAAGGTGATAGATTGAGCAGCGATGTTAACTCCATGATTAAAAAATATATAATGACATCAAATAATCACCCATTTTATTTTTTTATACTATTATTCAACAGCATAATGTTGAGCATGAGTCGAAAGAACGATTTGATATGACAGCAACTACCTGGCGTGCATTACTGAAAGAGAAACATCAACTCTCGTTGCGTTTATTTTTATTACTGAACGCGGTTTCTGCGGGATTCAGCATGGTGTCGCCATCGGTTAACACTCAACGTTTCACCTTGCCCGTCATTATATTGCTGGTGCTGAGCCTGTCGTGCCTGCTCTGGCAGTGGGGGAGTAAAAAGCAGTTAATCAATATTAATGCGGTGTCGTTAATCATCGGATTACTTTGGGCGTGGCATATCTATATCAAAGCGAGCGCTATGCCCGCGATAGATCTTAATTTTTTAATTATTGCTTTATTAGCGATATTATTTATTGGCTCAATTTCTTTTATCAATAATATCCAGGCCTTTTTTGCCGCATGCCTGCCCGTCACCACCATGATTTTATGGCTCGATCAGGGCGCTCACTGGCCACGTGTCCTGTATTCCGTGGCCCTCCCGGGTTTTGGCATTACGGTTCAACATATCATTCAGAAACGTAATGATAATTTTACCCGTCGCTTGATGGATAAATTACTCGAAGAAAAAGAAACGCTGACTGATTTGAGCATGCTGGATCCGCTCACCGGTTTGTATAACCGCCGTGGTTTCCGTAACCGCCTCGACACCATTCTGGGGCTGGATGCGGGCCAGCACTTCGTGCTGCTATTAGATATCGATCATTTCAAAGCCTACAACGACAACTACGGTCACAGCATGGGCGACCAGGCGCTCACCCGTGTCTCAGCAGCGATTCGGGATGCGGTGCGCTCACGCGATATCGTCACGCGCTACGGTGGCGAAGAGTTTATGGTGCTGCTGACAGATATTGATGCCGAGCGCGCGATACAAACGGCCGAGCGCATTCGACAGCGCGTCTATGATTTAAACATCCCTCATCTGTTTAACGATACCGATACTCATGTCACCCTCAGTATCGGTATCGCAGCCCTTGAACAGCAGAATATTGAAGAGGCGTTACGCGAGTCTGATACCGCGCTTTATCAGGCAAAACGCCAGGGGCGCAACAGTATTTTTGTTAGCGAGGCACTGTTTTCGACCAGAGCTTAAACCGGCCGCTACCGGCAGTAAAACACCAGACACATAAAATGGCCTTGCTTATGGCCTTGCCTATAGATAGGATTGGCAATCATTATCATTTGTATTAGTGGTCTGATTTGTCGATGGCGTTACCGTCCTCACAGCATATTGATGTTCTGACATGGCAGATGCCGTTTAACCGCTCGCACTCAGCGCTTGCTGATGAGCTGTGCGCCTGTTTCACCGCACATCGCCCGTACTTCAACGATATCGTCAGACTCAATCAATCCGCTCCGGCCACCAGCCAGACCCTGCATCAGTGGGCACAGCCCGCGGCGCTAACCTCCCTGCTCGCCTGTTACAGCGATCATATTTACCGTAATCAACCACAGCTTGCCCGGGAAGGAAAACCGCTTAAGTCACTCTGGGCACAATGGTACCTTGGCTTACTGGTGCCGCCGCTGGTCATGGCGCTGGTTACCCAACCCCGCGCGCTGGATATTGACCCGCAGCATATTCAGGTCGAGTTTCATGAAACAGGCCGAGCCGCGACTTTCTGGATTGAAGTTCACGAAGATAAAATGGCGACCACCCTGCCGCTCACCCAACGTCTGGAAAAGCTTCTTATTCAGGGGCTAATGCCCGTGGTTGATGCGCTGGAGAAGAGCGGCGAGATTAACGGGAAACTTATCTGGAGTAACACCGGATATTTACTGAACTGGTTTTTTGGCGAGCTAAGGGAGCTGCTGGATGAAGCAACCATCGCCGCATTGCGCCACGCCTGTTTCTTTGAAAAACAGCTGCGTAATGGGCAGGATAACCCCCTGTATCGCACCGTTATTCCGCGCGAAGGGTTACTGGTTCGCCGCACCTGCTGCCAGCGCTATAAGCTGCCGGATGTACAGCGTTGCGGTGATTGCACCCTGAAGTAAAACGGCGGGCTTCCCCCACCGTTTTACCCCATCGCTCCCCGGCCGGTTAAGCAGCCTGTTGATTCTCGTCCTCGGATGCTTTCTGTGCCGCTTCTTGTTCCAGCAGCTGCTTCTCGTACACTTTAAAGAACGGGAAGTAGATAATGGCGGAAACTACGGCCAGCAATATCACCAGAATCGCCGCCCGGAAATCCCAGCCTAAGGCCCATGCCGCACCGATCGGTGCCGGGGCAGTCCAGGGAACCACCGAAATCACCCGCCCAATCAGATCCATCTTCATGGCGCCCCACGCCAGTACCGCGTTAACCATCGGTGCCAGCAGGAAAGGAATGAAGAACACCGGGTTCATCACGATGGGCGTACCAAAAATGACCGGCTCGTTAATATTGAAGCAGCTTGGGACGATACTCAGGCGGCCAATGGAGCGCAGATGGGCAGATTTACTGCGCAGGTAGCAAATGACCAGCCCCATCGTCGCGCCCGATCCTCCCACCACGATAAAGAACGTCCAGAACGCCTCCATAAAGATATGCGGCAAAGGCGCGCCCTGCGCCAGCGCGCTCTGGTTCATTCCCAGATTGGTCAGCCAGAACATTTGCAGCATTCCGGAAACAATCGCCGCGCCGTGAATTCCAGCAAACCACAGCAGATGGCCAATCAGCACCGCCAGCAGAATCGCAGGTAATGAATCAGCCGCAGAAACCAGCGGTTTAAACACCGACATAATCGCTTGCGGAATCAACATCTCGAACTGGGACTGAATAAACAGGCTCAGCGGGTAAAGCGTCAGCACCACCACCAGAACCGGAATCAGCAGATCAAAAGAGTTTTTGATCATCGGGGGAACCTGGTCAGGCAGTTTGATGCCAATATTGTGCGCTTTGAGGAAACGCATCATCTCAACGCAGTAAATCGCCACCAGAATCGCGGTAAAGATCCCCGTTCCCCCCAGGCTATCAACCGGCAGAGTACCTTTCGTTTTCGGAGCCGCCACCAGCAGAAATGCCATCAGTGAAAGCATCGCACACATAAAGGGGTCAAGCCCGTGCGACTTCACATAATGTTTGCCGAGGTTATAGGCGATGGCCGCGCAAATGTAGATAGACATAATGCCCATCGTCATATCAAACGGCGTCAGAATTTGCCCCTCAAACTGTTTCGCCATATCCAGCCACGCGCGGGCAAACCCCCAGGTGGTGGTTGGCGAAAATGGCGGATAGGCAAACACCAGCAGAAACGAGCCGACAATCATAAAAGGCATCGCCGAGATGAAGCCATCGCGGATCGCCATCACATGGCGTTGCGCGGAGATACGCCCGGCGATGGGGCTGACGTAATTCTCCACAAAGCGGAAAATCAAATTAAAAGCTGCATGATTCGAAGACATAGCGAAGCTCCTGTCAGGCTATCAACACCGGGGTATCTACGGGCGAGTATTGCCGTATAACTTTGCACAATTCATAGGCTTTCTTCCCGTAACCGGGATCTTATTAGCGACAGCTTTACGTTCGATGGCGGTGGCACAGCACAACAAAATCTTTTTCATAGGCTGCTCTTATTATTGGGAAGAGGGAGGTGACCATGGCAGTATTCATCGCTCTTTCACCTACTGCAACCGGTTACTGAAACCGGTTGCAGTGATTGTGAAGAAGATCCAGAAATCGCTGAAAACCTCACCTTTTTGGCCTGCTCACATCACAATCCTGCCCCTGTATCCAGCCTGCTCCGGGCAGATTTCACTGATTTACAGGTGGCATCGACTTATGCCAAATTATTTGCCGGCCACAACGGGAGAAAAACATGAGCCTGCAGTCTGTCCGGCAATTTTTTGCCGAAAAAGCCCCTGATATCGACATCATTGAAATGAATCAAAGTACCGCAACCGTAGCGTTAGCCGCCGTTGCCCATAACGTCGAACCGGGCCAAATTGCCAAAACATTGTCGTTGAAAATCAAGGATCGGGTGGTGCTGATTGTCGCGAAAGGTGACGCACGCCTGGATAATAAAAAACTGAAGGCGGTGTTTGGGGCTAAAGCCAGGATGCTGAGCAGCGACGAAGTGGTGATCTGGACCGGCCACCCGGTGGGTGGAGTCTGTCCTTTTGGACTGGAAAATCCGTTAACGATTTACTGTGATATTTCCCTGCAGCAGTACGCAGAGGTTTTACCTGCTGCCGGAGCCATTCATAGCGCAGTGCGTATTTCACCTGGCCGTCTGGCCGAACTCACCGCCGCGCAGTGGGTCGATGTTTGCCAGTCATCATAGCCTGAGGATGGGTTCTTAGCGCCCTATAAGCCGAACGCGGTGAAGAAGGAAAACCCTGCTTTTTCCTTCTTTTTCAGTTATCTGTACGGTTAATTTACAAGTCTCGCAGCGGCTGTTGGCGAAAATCTTTCGCCGTGGTTGCCGTATAGCGGCGAAAAAAGCGTGAAAAATAGGTCGCATCGCTAAAACCAAGATAGTCAGAAATCTGGCTAATCGTCATGCTGGTGTAAAGTAAACTGCGCTTCGCTTCGAGCAACACGCGTTGATGCAGGACATTAAGCGCACTCTCGCCATAAAACTCATGACACAGATTATTTAAAGATACGCTCGATACCCCCACGGCACGGGCATAATAGGTGACCGGCAATTGCTCCCGGTAGTGCTGTTCAACCAGCCGGTTAAAGCGCTGAACCACGGCGCGTTTACGCTCACCATGCGAGCCGCCTCCCGGCACCGGAGCGCACTGGCGATTGAGCCAGACCAGCAGCGTGCCGATCAGCGAATGCAGCATCATATCGCGTGCCTCTCCCTGGCCTTGATACTCGCTCTGCAATGCCTTAAACAAGGTTTTTATTTGCCGGTGCGAATTTTTCACCGGTATACACGCCGCCTGGGTAAGCACCTGCAAAGGGCGGCCAAATTGCTGTTCAAACTGCGTAATTAACGGAGCAGAAAGCGAGAGTGAATAGCCCTGAGCGCCGGGGGAAAATTGAAACCCATGTACACATAGCGCTGGCACAATCTGAATACAGGCGTGCTCCACAGGGTGATTCACGCCTTCAATGTCTATCTCCACCTGCCCTTTATGCAAATAGAGCAGCTGAACCAAATCTGCATGTTGATGAGTCCGGATATGCCATTCATGCAGACTGCTGCGGCTATGGATAGACTCACAGTGCAGCAAATCTGACGCAGGCCAGTTCCGGCTTTCGCCATAAAGTTTAAATACCGGAATGCTGCTGCTCAGACTCATAACGCCCTCGTTCGGCATAAACACCATGCAATGTTGCATAACTATAGTTTATTCAACCGCTTCAAAAGGCAACCCAACGTAATTTTCAGCAATCGTCGTTAATCCCGCGAGCGATGTCAGGTAGTATTCACGCTCGGCCTGCTGCATTTTACGGTCAAAAGCATTCATTCCTTCAAAGTCATGCAGAAGATTGGTCATAAACCAGCTAAAACGCTCGCCTTTCCATACCCGCCGCAGCGCCATGGGCGAGTAGGCATCCAGCAGATCGCGTCGCCCTTCATGACAGACCTTGCATAAAATCCGATACAGATAATTAACGTCAGAGGCGGCAAGATTGAGCCCTTTTGCCCCGGTCGGCGGCACGATATGCGCCGCATCGCCCACCAGGAAAAGACGGCCATATTGCATGGGCTCGATCACATAGCTGCGCAGCGGCGCAATACTTTTCTCAAGTGAGTGACCAGTTACTAACTTTTTCGCCAGATCTTCCGGTAAACGCTCCTTCAGCTCCCCCCAGAAACGTTCATCCGGCCAGGCTTCCACGCTATCGCTTAGGGGCACCTGCAAATAGTAGCGGCTTCTTGTTAGTGAGCGCTGACTGCACAAAACGAACCCCCGCTGATGATGGGCATAAATCAGCTCATGATTTACCGGCGGCGTATCGGATAATAGCCCTAACCAGCCGAACGGGTAGATGCGTTCGAACTCCTGCGTCAGCTCAGCAGGAATCGCTTTGCGGGAAACACCATGGAAACCGTCGCAGCCCGCAATATAGTCGCAATCAATACGGTAGATTTCACCCTGCTTTTCAAAGGTGACATAGGGCGAATCGCTTTTAACATCAAATAACTGCACATCGCTAACGCCGTACAGGGTAAGCGCATTGCTGGCCCTGCGCGCATCCATTAAGTCGCGCGTGACTTCCGTCTGGCCATACACCATCACCGTCTTTCCACCCGTTAACTCTTTAAGCGGAACAGGGATTCGCTTGCCATCCATTAAAAATTCAACGCCTTCATGGACTAATCCTTCGGCATCCATGCGCTCACTGACGCCCGCTTCCCGTAGCAAATCGACAGTCCCATTTTCCAGAATTCCCGCCCGAATACGCCCTGATACGCGCTCGGGCGTTTGCCTTTCGATCACCACATTGCTGATACCGGCGTTATGCAGTAATTGCCCCAACAGCAGGCCCGACGGGCCAGCACCAATAATCGCGACCTGAGTTTTCATAGGGTATTCCTTTCTGCGGACTGGTTATTTAAATGTTTCTTTTATGTTTGAAAATTGATCACCAATGCATTTTTAACGCCAGCAGCAGGGAAAAGAAGGCCAATATCGGTCTAAAACATGTACTTTTCGAAAGGCGCGCACAGAGTGTGGGCGAGCTCATAGTTCGTCGAAAAAGCGGGCGAAATGGGTTATCTGGTGAAAAATTGATCTGGCGCGCCTGAATCCAGGGGGTGGCCTATGTTAATAATGAAGGATGTTAAAAATTGTGCGACATGCGTCGCTTTTCATCTTTCACAGGACAGGTATGTCAGCCGAGGTAAACCCACAACGTGAAGTGACGCGCCTGTGCATCCAGTGCGGCCTTTTTTTGCTGCAACATGGGGCGGAAAGCGCGCTGGTTGAAGAACTCTCCTGCCGCCTGGGGATCGCTCTGGGCATGGATAGCGTTGAAAGCTCGATTTCTGCGAACGCGATTGTGCTTAGCACCATTAAAGATAATCAGTGCCTGACCACCACGCGCAAAAATATCGATCGCGGCATCAATATGCATGTGGTGACGGAAGTCCAGCACATTGTCATTCTCGCAGAGCACCAGCTTCTGGATCATAAAGGCGTGCTGAAACGCTTCGAACATATTAAGCCGCTGCGCTACCCGCGCTGGCTAGTCGTATTGATGGTTGGCCTCTCCTGCGGCTGCTTCTGTAAGATTAATCGCGGCGGCTGGGATGGGGCAATGGTGGCATTTCTTGCCAGCTCAGTCGCCATGTACGTCCGGCTGGTGCTGACGGCGCGTCACCTCCATCCGCAAATTAACTTCTGTATTGCGGCGTTTGTCGCCACCACGATTTCGGGCTTGCTGATCGCCAAAGGCCCGTTCGCCAGCACGTCCAACATTGCCATGGCGGCGAGCGTGCTGCTGCTGGTGCCGGGTTTTCCATTAATTAATGCCGTAGCCGATATGTTTAAAGGCCACGTCAATACCGGGCTTGCCAGGTGGGCAATGGCGAGTCTGCTCACCCTTGCCACCTGCATTGGCGTGGTGATGGCAATGTCAGTATGGGGGTTGCGCGGATGGGAATAGTCGACTTCTTACTGGCGTTGCTGCAGGACATGGTGCTGGCCGCCATTCCTGCGGCAGGCTTTGCGCTGGTGTTTAACGTGCCGCAGCGTGCTTTACCTTACTGCGCCTTGCTGGGGGCGATTGGCCATGGCGCCAGAATGGCGATGATGACGGCAGGCATGAATATCGAATGGAGCACTTTTATCGCCTCTATTCTGGTGGGCAGCATCGGCATCCAGTGGTCGCGCTGGTATCTGGCCCACCCGAAAGTGTTCACCGTGGCAGCGGTTATTCCCATGTTCCCGGGTATTTCGGCCTACAGCGCGATGATTTCAGCGGTAAAACTGAGCCACTTTGGCTACGCCGAAGATCTCATGATTCAGCTGCTCACCCATTTTCTGAAAGCTTCGTTTATCGTCGGCGCATTATCGATTGGCCTGTCCATTCCCGGCCTGTGGCTTTACCGTAAACGCCCGCGAGTGTGATGCAATTCAGGGCTTCACTTACCCGTCAGTGCTTTGTCTGCACAAACTTGTTTTAATGTCGTCAGGCCAGGGCGTTACCCGCGGCCTGCTGACCATTAAGGAGCCCAGCGTGGAAACCCACGAAATTTATCTTCCTGAGCGTTTTGATGACGCCAGCCTGAAAGAAAAGATTTTCTTCAGCGCCATTAGTTTATTCGCTGAGTTTGGCCTGAACGGCGCCCGCATGGAGCAAATTGCCGAAAAGGCCAGCACCACCAAACGCATGGTGGTGTATCACTTCAAAAGCAAAGAGCTGCTGTATGTCCAGGTGCTGGAGTATGTGTACACCCAAATCCGCAGCTGCGAGCGCAGGCTAAATCTCACCGGCCAGCCGCCGGTAGAAGCGATGGTCGAACTGGTGGAATGGACGTTTGATTTCCACGCCACCCACCCGGACTTTATTCGCATCATCTGTATGGAGAACATGCAACGCGGACGCTTTGTGAAACAGTCTGCCTATCTGCGCGAGATTAACCGCAGCGCGCTGGAATTGCTGGAGGGAGTGCTAAAGCGTGGCCAGCAAAAACAGCTGTTTAATAAGCAGGTTACCGCTAAAGATGTCCATCGTCTGATCAGTAGTTTTAGCTTCTATCATGTCGCCAACAGTTACACCTTCTCCAACTTCTTTGAAGACGGCGCAGAGCCGATTGACAGCACCGCTCATTACCGGGAAATGGCGGTCAAAGTGGTGCTGCGCTATATCGGACCATAAATAACCGGCTATCTGGCGGCTTTAAGAATGCTCTGACCCCCAATAAACCTACAGAAAACGGTATACTCGGCGGAACTTCTCCTGCGAGGCAGGTTAGCAAAAAAGAGTATCAATGATGAAAGCAAGCAAACAGGTTATATGCGCTCTGGCGCTGGCAACGTCCGTCTTCACCGGCCAGGCGCTGGCGGCAAGCTGGCAGGATCAGCTGTCAAGCGCGGCAAGCGAACTAAGTAAAACCACCGCCGGTAATACAGCTAGCACCGGTAACTCTGTGGCCTCGCTGACCAGCCTGCTGGGCGGCGGCACAAAAGCCCTGAGCGCTGACAGCATGACCAACGCGGCGGGTATTTTGCAGTACTGCATGAAAAATAAGCTGGTGTCAGCCACCAATAGCGCCAACATCAAAAATCAGCTTCTGGATAAGCTGGGCCTGGATAGCGGCACTAAGCAGACTCAGCCGGAAGATTACACTCAGGGTTTGATGGGGATGCTTAATACCGGTAAAGGTCAGCAGCTGGATCTGAAAACCATCGGCAGTTCACCGCTGGCAGAAAAAGTGAAAACGCAGGCGTGCGATTTTGTGCTGAAGCAAGGCATGAACTACCTCTCTTAATCAGTAAACCTGCGTTTTCCAACCAGCCGTTAGCTCAGGTCAGCGCCGTTGCTGGCGATGACCTTCTTATACCAGTAAAACGATTTTTTGCGGGTGCGGGCCAGCGTGCCGTTCCCCTGGTCGTCACGATCGACATAGACAAAGCCGTAGCGTTTGCTCATCTCCCCGGTCGATGCTGAAACCAGATCAATACAGCCCCATGAGGTGTAGCCCATAAGCGGGATGCCGTCGCCGATGGCGTCGCCCATGGCCTTGATATGTTCACGCAAATAGCTGATGCGGTAGTCGTCGTTGATTTCACCCTGCTCGTTGATAACGTCCTTCGCACCCAGCCCATTCTCCACAAGGAAGAGCGGCTTCTGGTAGCGATCGTACATCATGTTCATGGTGATGCGCAGGCCTAGCGGGTCGATGCCCCAACCCCATTCGCTCGCCTGAATGTGCGGGTTTTTCAGGGATTTGACGATATTTGCCGCGCTGCTGTTGTTGTCGTTCATCTCCGCCGACGCGCAGCGCGAGGCGTAATAGCTGAACGAGACAAAATCGACGGTGTTCTTGAGGATTTCGTCATCGCCCGGCTCGATTTCTAACGTAATGCCTTTCTCGCGGAACAGGCGTTTGGTGTATGACGGATACGCGCCACGCGCCTGCACATCGATAAAGAACAGGTTCTCACGGTCTTTTTCCAGCGCCGCCCACACATCTTCAGGCTTACAGGAGTACGGGTAGAAATTGCCCCCTGCCAACATGCAGCCAACCTGATTATTCGGGTTCACTTCATGAGCAATTTTGGTCGCCAGCGCGCTTGCCAGTAATTCGTGGTGCGTCGCCTGATATTTCACCTGCTCTTTATTTTCCCCCTCTTCGAATACCAGACCTGCGCCAGAGTAAGGGCTGTGCAACAGGATGTTGATTTCGTTAAAGGTGAGCCAGTATTTCACCAGCCCATCAAATGCTTCAAAACAGGTACGCGCATAGCGGGTAAAAAACTCCACCATTTTACGGTTGCGCCACGAGCCGTACTCTTTCACCAGATGCATCGGCACATCAAAATGGCACAGCGTCACCAGCGGTTCGATGCCCTGTTTTTTGCACTCGGCAAACATATCGCGATAAAACGCGATGCCTTGCGCGTTCGGCGTTAACTCATCGCCATTCGGATAAATGCGGCTCCAGGCAA
The DNA here is from genome assembly GCF_003818135.1 of Buttiauxella warmboldiae. Taxonomy (GTDB): domain Bacteria; phylum Pseudomonadota; class Gammaproteobacteria; order Enterobacterales; family Enterobacteriaceae; genus Buttiauxella; species Buttiauxella warmboldiae. Next base: position 11,180 of record NZ_RPOH01000015.1, read on the forward strand.
TGGAGGTGCGGAAAACGGTAAAGCCCATTTCCGCCATCAGCGCGATATCCTCTTGATAGCGATGGTAAAAATCAATACCGACATGGCTCGGGTAATACTCGTCCTCACGCAGGCTAAAACGCTTCTCGATACCCAGCTTCACCGATAAGCGGTCTTTACCATGAGGAATAGTATCAACCGTCGTCAGCCCTTTGCCGCCTTCAAGATAAGCGCCTTCAGCCTGATTCGCGGCTATCGCGCCGCCCCATAAAAAATCCTGCGGAAACATAGACTCGCTCATGAGATTCCTCTTCTAAATTAGTTCGCTTGCGCGGCAGCTTGCTGTGGTGCAACCGCGGCGTTTGGCAGGGGCTGCTGTTGCTCATCGCTGTGCTCAACCGGAATATCTTCAAAGCCCAGGACTAATGTCAGGATGAAAGAGAGCACCACGGCCAGAAGCATCACGCCAAACACCCAGACAATGCTCATCGGGTTAGCCGGATCAAAGAACTGCACGCTGGTAAATAGACCAGGTGATGCCATGGAGTGGCTCGCAAGCCCGCCGATCCCCGCCACCGCACCACAGACAAAGCCACTGATTAATGCCGCAATTAACGGGCGTTTCAGGCGAACGGCAACGCCGTAAAGGGCCGGTTCGGAAATACCCGCAACAATCGCTGATGCCGCAGCGGCCAGCGCAGTCTGGCGCAGTTCAGGGTTTTTCGTTTTCCACGCCACCGCTAAAGATGAACCGCCAAGCGACAGATTAGCGCCAATTTCAGACGGCATAACCATCCCTTCTTTGCCCGTCTCAGCAATGGTCTGAATGATAGACGGCGTAAATACGCGGTGCATGCCCGTCATCACCAGCAGCGGCCACAGCGCGCCCATAATTGCTACCGACAGCCAGCCTAAATAGTGGTGAATGGTATAAACCAGCGAAGAGATACCGGTACCAATCCAGATACCCAGCGGGCCAATCAGCATGATGGCAATCGGTGCGGAGATAAGCACAATCAGCATCGGTTTCAGGAAGTTTTTTGTCACCGCAGGCGTAATGCGGTCAACCCAGCGCTCGATATAAGAGAGTATCCAGGTCATGCACAATGCAGGAATAACGGTGTAGGTGTATTTCACCGCAGTGACCGTCATCCCCATAAATTCAACGTGTTGGCCCTGCGCAGCTTTCGCCATCAGGTCAACAAAGTTTGGGTGAACCAACACGCCCGCGATGGCAATCGCCAGCGACATATTGGTTTTAAATTTAACCGCCGCAGAAGCCGCTACCATGACCGGCAGGAAGAAGAATGCGCCGTCGCCGATAACATTAAGAATAATGAGCGTGGAGGAGCCTTTTTCGAAGACTCCGGTCATATCCAGTATCATCGCCAGCAGTTTCACCATCGAGCCGCCGATAATGGCAGGAATCAATGGCGACATGGTGCCAATCAGCGCATCCAGAATGCCGGCGCCGATGCGTTTGAGGGTGATTTTATTTTTGCCTGATGCGGGTGCGGCGGGCTGCATCCCTTCCGGCAGCAGTTTCAAAACCTCGGCATAGGCCTGGGAAACGGTGTTGCCAATAATGACCTGGCACTGATTTTCGCTACGAACTACGCCCATTACGCCACTGATAGCTTTCAGCTTCGCGCTGTCCACAAGGCTGTCGTCGTTTAATACAAACCGTAAACGCGTCATACAGTGCGTCACGGCGCCTACGTTACCTGCGCCACCAATTGCATCGACGATCGCCTGCGAAACTGCCGCATAATTCTTAGCCATGAGTTACCACTCTTTCTTATTTAAATTCATTAAGTTGTGAGTATCTTTTACCGGTAATTTCACGCCAGGTTGTAGGGTGCTGAATAGAGGTAACCGGTTTCACATTAGATTGACCAGGCAAAACAAACAGATCAAACAATAATTTTACATATTATTAATTTTGTGATGTTGATCGCCATAGGTGGCGCTGACAGCAACCGACAAAGCCGTCCAGGCGGTATTTTGTCGCCCCGGAACGTGTAAAATGGGCGCATTCAAAACAAGCCAGGATGCCTCAATGTCGACAATGCAAGAAGTGGCAAAAAAAGCCGGTGTCTCAAAGGCCACCGTTTCACGCGTTTTATCCGGCAAGGGATACGTTAGCGAAGCGACGAAAGAGCAGGTCTATAAAGCCATTGAGGAGGCGGGGTATCGGCCAAATTTACTGGCGCGCAACCTGGCATTGAATAAGTCGCAATGTATTGGGCTGGTGGTAACCAATACGCTGTATAACGGCAGTTATTTTAGTGAAATACTTTCTCAGGCCGCCAAAAAATTAGCCGACAATGGCCGTCAGCTGATTCTGGTGGATGGTAAACACAGCGCGCAGGAGGAACGCGAAGCTATTCAGTTTCTACTCGATTTACGCTGTGACGCGGTGATTATTTATCCGCGTTTTTTAACCGTTGATGAAATGGACGAAATCATTGAGCAGCACAAACAACCTATTATGGTGGTCAACCGCAAATTAAGAAAACATCAAAGCCACTGTATTTTTTGTGACCATAAAGGCTCCGGTTTTCTGGCGACAAAATACCTTATTGAGCGCGGGCACCGCGCTATAGCCTTTATTACCGGCTCAATGGATTCCCCTACGGCCATCGAACGCCTGTCTGGCTATAAAGAAGCTTTGAATCAATACGATATCGGTGTTAACGACAATTTGATTGCACACGGGAAGTGGTCGCCCGCCAGCGGGGTAGCCGCGGTGGAATCTCTGCTGGCACACCGGGAAAAATTCAGCGCGGTCGTTGCCAGTAATGATGAGATGGCGATTGGCGTCATGAAAAAACTAAACGATCTGGGGATTTCGGTTCCTGATGAAATATCAATAATCGGCTTCGATAATATTCCCACCGCGCCTTATTTATCACCGGCGTTATCCAGCGTTAAAGATCCGGTCAGCGAAATGATTAGCCAGGTGATTAGCCGCTTAATAGCTATGCTGGATGGCGGCTATTTATCGAAAGAGAATATATTCATCTCGGATTTACAGGTAAGAAATTCAGTGGCGGATGGCCCTTTTACCGCCAAATAAATGCGGCGCAAGATGCGCCGCTCCCTACATTACTGCGCGACTTTGATGATCAACTTGCCGAAATTCTTACCCGCCAGCAAACCACAGAACGCTTCCACGCTGTTTTCCAGGCCATCGACAATATCTTCACGGAACTGGATTTTTCCTTCCGCCAGCCACTGGCTCATCTGCTTAAAGAATTCCGGGTAACGATCGCTATAATCCTGGGAAATAATAAACCCCTGCACGCGCAGCCGCTTTTTCAGAATAGTCCCCATTAAAAGCGGTAAACGATCCTGTTCAAACGCGCTATTAGCCCCGTTGTACTGGCTAATTAAGCCACACACCGGAATACGCGCCTGGGTATTAAGCAGTGGCAGAACCGCATCAAACACCGCGCCGCCGACGTTTTCAAAATAGACATCAATGCCTTTATCACAGGCTTTTTTCAGCTGTTCGGCAAAATCTGGCGCTTTACGATCGATACAGGCATCAAATTTCAGCGTTTCGGTGACGTAGCGGCATTTATCGGCGCCGCCTGCAATTCCTACAACTTTTGCACCGAGCAATTTCGCCACCTGCCCGACCACCGAACCTACTGCACCACTGGCTGCGGCGACAACTACGGTTTCTCCGGCCTGCGGCTGGCCGATATCGGTCAGCCCCATATAGCCGGTAAAACCAGGCATGCCGAGCAAACCAAGCGCATACGAAGGATGCTCCATATTGGGATCGAGTTTCTGCAAATCGCCGCCATCAGACAGCGCATAATCCTGCCAGCCGGTGTAGGCCAGCACCAGGTCTCCCGCTTTGTAATCCGCATGTTCGGACTTTTCGACCCGACATACGGTTCCTGCACCAATCACATCGCCAATGGCGAGCGGCGGCGTATAGGATTGCGCATCATCCATGCGCCCGCGCATATACGGGTCGAGAGACAAATAGAGGGTGCGCAACAAGAGCTGGCCTGCTGCGGGCTGGGGAACCGGCCCTTCTTCCAGGCGAATATCCCGATCGTCAGGCATACCTTGTGGGCGCTGCGCCAGCACAAAGCGGCGGTTAATATGGGACGACTGTGTCATAACGCTCTCCATTGATTAGGGTCGTGATTCTAGTCCCAGACTAGCTAAAAAAAACCGGCGCAGGGGTAAAAACGTGCGGTTATCGATTTTTAAAGCTCAATGCAAAACCGTTACCGCCTCTTCCAGGCTCATAGCTAATCAACGATGCCGGACGGCACTTTAACGAAAGTCTCGTTTGCCTGGACGATGATGCTTTTCAAATTGGTGCCAGGCATTCTTAGGGTGTGATCATTGGACAGGTATTCATGCCGTGTAGCAGCCGTGTGCGCAGTCATAACAACTCCATCTTTAGGTTATTTAATTGTTAATCACTTTAGATGCGTTGTTGTTTTGGCGCTGCAAAGATTTACTTTTGCGGTTAAACTTGATGACGATCACACTTTTTTAACTAAGCCCTATTTTTAAAATGACTTTAGAAAGCTGACATTTTTCCCATTAATTTCATGCTGTTATTAATGGAATTGCCATAATGACGTTAAGTGCTGGAGTTTTAACCTTCAACTTGTAACCAGCCCACTACACTTAGTCAGGAGCACCTTTTCGCTCCCGCAAGGAAAAAGAGGATAATAATGTTAAAAAGGAAAAAGAAAGTCAGACCTATCAAGGTCAGTGACGTTACCATTATCGATGATAGCCGCCTGAAAAAGGCGATTACTGCCGCATCCCTCGGTAACGCGATGGAATGGTTTGACTTCGGCGTATATGGCTTTGTTGCCTATGCCCTCGGTAAGGTTTTCTTCCCGGATGCCAGCCCAAGCGTGCAGATGATCGCCGCGCTGGGCACTTTCTCTGTCCCCTTCCTGATTCGTCCGTTGGGCGGCCTGTTCTTCGGCATGCTGGGCGATAAGTACGGACGCCAGAAGATCCTCTCCATTACCATTATCATTATGTCATTGAGTACCTTCTGTATTGGCCTGATCCCATCGTACGCGACCATCGGTATCTGGGCGCCAATCCTGTTGTTACTTGCCAAAATGGCGCAAGGGTTCTCGGTGGGGGGTGAATATACCGGCGCTTCTATTTTCGTTGCAGAATACTCGCCGGACCGTAAACGCGGCTTTATGGGCAGCTGGCTGGACTTCGGTTCGATTGCCGGTTTCGTCTGCGGTGCGGGCGTGGTGGTGCTGATTACCGCCATCGTCGGTGAAGATAACTTCCTCGACTGGGGCTGGCGCCTGCCGTTCTTCCTGGCGCTGCCGCTAGGGGTTATCGGTCTGTATCTGCGCCATGCGCTGGAAGAGACGCCTGCGTTCCAGCAGCACATTGATAAGCTCGAACAGGGTGATAAAGAAGGCCTGGCTGAAGGGCCAAAAATCTCCTTTAAAGAGATTGCCACCAGGCACTGGCGCAGCCTGCTGACCTGTGTCGGTATCGTTATTTCGACCAACGTGACCTACTACATGCTGCTCACGTATATGCCGAGCTATCTCTCTCACAACCTGCACTATTCCGAAGAGCATGGCGTACTGATCATTATCGCCATTATGATTGGGATGCTGTTTGTTCAGCCGGTGATTGGCCTGCTGAGTGACCGCTTCGGTCGCCGCCCATTTATCCTCGGCGGCAGCCTCGCATTGCTGTTGCTGGCCATTCCGGCCTTTATTCTGATTAACAGTAATGTGCTGGGGCTGATATTTGCCGGGCTGCTGATACTGGCTGTGATCCTTAATGCCTACACCGGGGTGATGGCCTCCACGCTGCCGGCCATGTTCCCAACGCATATCCGTTACAGCGCGCTGGCCAGCGCCTTTAATATTTCGGTACTGGTAGCCGGCGTGACCCCAACGGTTGCCGCGTGGCTGGTGGAGTCCACCGAAAACCTGATGATGCCGGCTTATTATCTGATGGTGGTGGCGGCTATTGGCCTGGTGACGGGGATCACCATGAAAGAAACCGCGAATAAGCCGCTGAAAGGGGCGACGCCTGCGGCATCGGATATTGCCGAAGCGCGAGAAATCGTTCAGGAGCATCACGATAATATTGAGCAAAAAATCGAAGAAATCGATCGTGAGATTGAAGAATTACAGGCAAAACGGACCAATCTGGTACATCAGCATCCGCGTATTAACGAATAGCGCTTCTTAATACCCATTAATGCCGGGGCTCTTACCCCGGCATTTTTTTGCAGCTGTATCACGCAATGCACCATGATGTAGCATGACGCATGGTGATAGGGCAAAGAAACCAGATAACCCAGAGCAAAGCGGCTTTATGCCAGAGTTTTTAGCCAAAAAGCACCTTTGTTTATGATTAATTATTACGCAACCACCCTTAGTTTAGATCGTTTATCCTGATTTCATGGGTGAGAAGCGAAGTGGCGTATTCCCTGCAATACTTATTTTGTGTATCGCGTGATACGTCCTTCCCAGGAGCTCATTTTGAACAGGTTACCTACCAGCGCTTCGGCTCTAGCCTGCACAGCGCACGCTCTGAATATTATCGAAAAAAAGTCACTCACTCACGAGCAGATGAAAACGCTAAACCGGGAGGTGATTGATAACTTCCAACAGCATGTGAATCCGGGTTTTCTTGAGTATCGCAAATCAGTGACCGCCGGCGGGGATTACGGAGCCGTAGAGTGGCAGGCGAGCAGTCTGAATACGCTTGTCGACACCCAGGGTAAGGAGTATCTCGACTGCCTGGGTGGGTTCGGCATTTTTAACGTGGGGCACCGTAATCCAACAGTGGTATCCGCCGTACAGCATCAGCTTGAAAAACAACCCCTGCACAGCCAGGAATTGCTCGACCCCTTACGGGCAATGCTTGCCAAAACGCTTGCGACCCTCACTCCGGGTAAACTTAAATACAGCTTTTTTAGCAACAGCGGGACTGAATCGGTTGAAGCGGCGATTAAACTCGCCAAAGCGTATCAATCGCCACGCGGGAAATTTACCTTTATCGCCGCCAGCGGCGCGTTTCATGGCAAATCTCTCGGGGCATTGTCCGCAACGGCAAAAGCCGCTTTCCGTAAACCGTTTATGCCGCTGCTTCCGGGCTTCCGGCATGTGCCGTTTGGCAATATCGAGGCGTTACGCACTATGCTTAGCGAATGCCGCAAAACCGGTGATGATGTCGCCGCGGTCATCCTTGAACCTATTCAGGGCGAAGGCGGCGTAATTATTCCACCGGTTGGTTATTTGCCCTCGGTTCGTAAGCTTTGCGACGAATTTGGCGCGCTGCTGATTTTCGATGAGGTGCAAACCGGTATGGGACGTACGGGCAGGATGTTCGCCTGCGAGCATGAAAACGTACAGCCTGATATTTTATGCCTCGCCAAAGCGCTCGGCGGCGGCGTAATGCCGATTGGCGCAACCGTCGCCACGGAAGAAGTGTTCTCTGTACTATTCGATAATCCTTTCCTGCACACCACCACCTTTGGCGGCAATCCGTTGGCCTGTGCGGCAGCGCTTGCCGCCATCCATGTGCTGCTTGAGCAAAATCTGCCCGCGCAGGCGCAACAGAAAGGAGAGCTGTTGCTGGATGGCTTCCAGGCTCTGCAACGCGAGTTCCCGGAATTGGTGGTAGACGCGCGTGGGCAAGGTTTGCTGATTGCCATTGAGTTTAGCGACAACGAAATCGGCTATAACTTTGCCAGCGCTATGTTCCGCCAGCAGGTGCTGGTCGCCGGGACGCTCAATAATGCGCAAACCATCCGCATTGAGCCACCGCTGACTATCACAATGGAGCAGTGTGGACAGGTGTTGGATTGTGCAAGAAAGGCGCTAACCAGCCTGAGAGTCAGGCACACGGAAGTGGTTGCTACAGAAGAACATTAATCCAGTTCCCCTGCCCGGATGAGGTTGTCTCTTATACATAACTTGCACCTCACTCTGGCAATTTGTCAGAGTGAGATCTGTAAGTTTCGCAGGTTTTCCATTCACCTGAACGCAGGGTTATCTTTGTAGCTTCCGTATACGATAAACGTGTCAGGGGGGCGTTAGCGTCAGTGTTGCTGACAATTTACCTACTCACAAAGATGTGACTAAAAGACAACCTCCGATAAAAAGGGGGAACACCGCCGTTCTTTGAGTCACGTCACAATCATTTGATGACTTTCCCCCCTTTTCGCGACTTCCCGCTAAATTACTCACTCATCCGACCACATAATAATAACGGACTGATAACAGGCCTTATGGTTTTCGGCTGATAACGATAAAGAACGAAAAACCGCGCTTTTTCCTTCTTTATCAGCACTCTTAATAATGTCTTTTCTGGAAGAGAATATGAGCTATCCGTCGCTGCTTGCCCCGCTGGACCTGGGTTTTACCCAGCTTAAAAACCGTGTGCTGATGGGTTCGATGCACACCGGACTTGAGGAACACCCAAACGGCGCCGAACGCTTAGCGGCTTTCTATGCCGAACGAGCGCGCCACGGCGTGGCGCTGATTGTTACAGGCGGCATTGCCCCCTCACCTTCCGGCGTCGGCGTAGAAAGCGGCGCGGTGCTCAATGACGAAAGCCTGCTTGCCCATCACCAGAGGGTAACCGATGCCGTGCACCGCGAAGGGGGGAAAATTGCCCTGCAAATCCTGCATACCGGGCGCTATAGCTATCAGCCACACCCGGTCGCTCCTTCAGCCATTCAGGCTCCCATTAACCGTTTTAAGCCTCACGCTTTAACCCATGATGAAATCCTCAGGCTGATAGCAGAGTTCGCCCAATGTGCGTATCTTGCGCAGCAGGCCGGGTACGATGGCGTCGAGATTATGGGCTCCGAAGGCTATCTGATTAACCAGTTTCTGGCGGCAAGAACTAACCAGCGCGATGACGAATGGGGCGGCGACTATCCGCGACGTATGCGGTTTGCCATCGAAGTCGTACGGGCGGTACGTGAAAAAGTGGGGACGAATTTCATCATTATCTATCGCCTGTCGATGCTGGATTTGGTCGAAGGTGGCGGCACTTTTGACGAGGCCGTACAGCTTGCCCAAGCTATCGAAAAAGCCGGGGCCACGCTGATTAACACAGGTATCGGCTGGCATGAGGCACGTATTCCTACCATCGCCACCCCCGTTCCACGCGGGGCGTTCAGCTGGGTGACGCGTAAACTCAAAGGTATGGTTTCGATCCCGTTAGTCACCACTAACCGTATTAACGATCCGCGAACTGCCGAAAAGATCCTGGCCGATGGCGATGCGGATATGGTGTCGATGGCGCGGCCATTCCTCGCCGATGCCGAGTTTGTTTCCAAAGCGCAGCAAGGCCGCGAAGATGAAATAAATACCTGTATTGGCTGCAACCAGGCCTGTCTGGATCAGATTTTCCTCGGTAAAGTCACCTCCTGCCTGGTGAATCCTCGTGCCTGCCACGAAACCAAAATGCCCGTTGTTCCGGCATCAATTCGTAAAAATCTGGCCGTGGTTGGCGCTGGCCCGGCGGGATTAGCTTTTGCCGTCAACGCCGCAGCACGCGGCCACAAAGTGACGCTATTTGATGCCGCTTCGGAAATTGGCGGGCAATTTAATATTGCCAGGCAAATTCCCGGCAAAGAGGAGTTTGACGAAACGCTGCGCTATTACCGCCGCATGTTAGAGATTACGGGCGTTGAAGTGCGCCTGAATCAATACGCCACCGCCCCGCTGCTTAAAGAGTACGACGAGATAATTCTCGCCTGCGGCATCGAACCGCGCCTGCCGCTTATCGAAGGAATTACGCATCCTAAAGTGCTGAATTATATCGATGTACTGCGTGAAAAAGCGCCGGTTGGCGAGCGGGTGGCCATCATCGGAGCGGGCGGAATTGGCTTTGATACTGCGATGTATCTGAGCCAGCAGGGGAAACCCACCAGCCAGAATATCGCAGAGTTTTGCGCGGAATGGGGTATCGACACCAGCCTGCAACATGCGGGTGGGTTACGCCCGGAAGGCGCTCTGCTGCATAAAAGCCCGCGCCAGATTGTGATGCTACAGCGCAAAACCAGTAAGCCGGGTGAAGGCTTAGGCAAAACTACGGGCTGGATTCACCGCACAACGCTGCTGGCACGTGGCGTAAAAATGCTTGCAGGCGTCACTTATGAACGCATAGACGACGAAGGGTTGCACATTACGGTAGGCGGAGAGTCGCAGATATTAGCGGTAGATAACGTGATTATTTGCGCCGGGCAAGATTCGCGTCGTGAGCTGGCGCAACCGTTGCGCGAACTGGGGAAAGCGCTGCATTTGATTGGTGGGGCGGATGTGGCGATGGAACTGGATGCCCGACGCGCAATCGCGCAGGGCACCCGTTTAGCGCTGGAAATTTAGCGGTGACGACCTAGTTTCACCGCCTTCAGCACCACAAATTTCTTGTTGGTGGCAACGGTGTCGCAGTTACCGAAGATCTTCTTCAGCTTGTGATAGTAGTCCAGATGGCGGTTAGCAACGATGTACAGCTCGCCGCCATTTTGCAGGCAACGACGCGCATGGTGGAACATCTCCCACGCGACCTGGTCAGTCAGAGAGTGCTGCTGATGGAACGGCGGGTTGCACAGGATGGTATTAAAGCGGTACGGCTCAACGCCGGACAACGCGTTGTTAATCATAAACTCGCAGCGCTGCAGGTTTTCCGGCATGTTGAATTCGACATTCAGGCGGCTTGATGCCACGGCCATCGGTGATTCATCAACAAACACCACCTTCGCTTCCGGGTTTTGCTCAAGCAAGTGCAGGCCAATCACGCCGTTACCACAGCCTAAATCGACAATTTCACCTTCCAGGTTAGCCGGCAAATTCTCGATAAAGAAGCGCGCGCCGATATCCAGACCGGTGCGGGAGAAGACGTTGGCATGGTTATGGATTGTCCACGGCGTGCCTTCCAGCTTCCAGCTCAGGGTTTCTGCGCTCTCTTTCAGCACCGGCGCATTGAACGTCGAGTTGATCAGTCGCGCTTTTTTCCACGCCAGAGTGGTGGTGGTCGGCCCGATGATTTTCTCAAACAACTCGATGGTGGAGTTGTGAATATCACGCGTTTTTGCTCCCGCAATAATACGGGTTTCAGGCGTCACGACTTCGTGCAGGGCGCGCAATTGCTGTTCCAGCAAAGCCAGCGTTTTAGGGATCTTAATCAGCACCACCGCCGGTGCTTGCGGATACTTTGCCGTGCTATCCAGGAACGTAACGCTGGACTCAGCGATGCCGTTCTCGCGCAGGTTCTCACGGATAGCCAGTTCGCTCAGGTACGAGTCGCTGATGCTGTACGGCTGGTGTTCGGCCAGCACGCAGGACAGCGCCCCGAAGTTGTCATTAAAAATCAGGACCGGGCCACTGATTTCGATTTCGTCCAGTTGCTGCAAAAGGTAGTCATCCGCAGCTTCCCACGCCTGTAGTGGGTTAACGTCGTCCGTTTCCGGAAAACGTTTTAGCGTCAGTGAACGGAAACCGTTGTCTAATTGGCTCATCGGCCCTCCTGGATGGTAAAATTTCGGCTAATCCCCGAATGGGGGCGTGAGTATACCTTTTTTCCCCTTACTTTGAGCAGACGAATGAGCAATTTAACTTACCTGCAAGGCTACCCGGAACATTTACTCGCCCAGGTCAGGACTCTGATTGCGGAACAGCGTCTGGGCGAAGTACTGCAAAAACGCTATCCGGACACTCATAACATCACCACGGATAAAGCGCTGTATGCCTGGACGCAAGAGCTGAAGAACCAGTATCTGCGCCATGCCCCTCCGGTGAATAAAGTGGCGTACGACAGCAAAATTCATGTCTTGAACAATGCCCTGGGCCTGCACACCGCAGTATCACGCGTGCAGGGCAGCAAGCTAAAAGCCAAGGCAGAGATTCGCGTGGCCACGGTATTTAAAAACGGGCCGGAAGCCTTTTTGCGCATGATTGTGGTTCACGAGCTGGCGCACCTGAAAGAGAAAGACCACAACAAAGCGTTTTATTCATTGTGCTGCCATATGGAGCCGCAGTATCACCAGCTGGAGTTTGACACGCGGCTTTGGTTGACGCACATGGCGTTAAGCGGGTCAGCTTTAAACCAGAGCTGATGGCGCCTGCGCTAATTCAACACACAATCCTGATATACCTGTCCCGGGCATCGCCTTTGCTGTGAGAGAAACAGCAAAGCGGCGGTTTTGCAGATACCGTTCTCCAGGCGCTTGCTATGCTTATGAAAATGTCGCTACAGGGAACAGATCATGATTGCCCCACTCCTGATTGCCAGAACCACTGAACAAGCACTGCATTTGCTGCCCGGCATGGCGAACCGTCACGGGCTTATCACCGGAGCGACCGGCACCGGTAAGACCGTCACGCTGCAAAAACTGGCTGAATCCTTTTCAGAAATCGGCGTACCGGTATTTATGGCCGACGTAAAAGGCGATCTCACTGGTATCGCGCAGGAAGGCGTCGGGTCAGAAAAACTGCTCGCAAGGCTTGCCAAAATTGGGGCGAATGACTGGTCGCCACACGGTAATCCCGTGGTGTTATGGGATATTTTTGGCGAAAAGGGTCACCCGGTGCGGGCCACCGTATCCGATCTCGGCCCGCTGCTGCTTGCACGCCTGCTCAATCTCAACGATGTGCAAGCGGGGGTACTGCAAATCATCTTCCGCATCGCCGACGATCGGGGTTTATTGCTGCTCGATTTTAAAGACCTGCGGGCCGCTACGCAGTTCATCGGTGATAACGCCAAGTCGTTCCAGAACCAGTATGGCAATATCAGCAGCGCGTCAGTAGGCGCTATCCAGCGCGGGCTGTTGCAGCTTGAGCAACAGGGGGCCGAATATTTCTTTGGCGAACCTATGCTGGAGATCAAAGACTGGATGCGTACCGATGCCAACGGCAAAGGCGTCATCAATATTCTGTCTGCCGAAAAACTCTACCAGATGCCAAAACTGTATGCCGCCAGCCTGCTGTGGATGCTGTCAGAAATCTATGAGCAGCTGCCGGAAGCGGGCGATCTGGAGAAACCGAAGCTGGTGTTCTTTTTTGATGAGGCGCATTTGTTGTTTAACGAGGCTCCTCAGGTGCTGCTGGACAAAATCGAACAGGTTATCCGCCTGATCCGCTCCAAAGGGGTGGGCGTCTATTTTGTTTCGCAGAACCCCTCTGATATCCCGGATGCCGTGCTGGGGCAGCTTGGCAACCGTATCCAACACGCCCTGCGAGCCTTTACCCCCAAAGATCAGAAAGCCGTTAAAACCGCAGCACAAACCATGCGTGCCAATCCAAAATTTGATACCGAAAAAGCCATACAGGAGCTGGGGACTGGGGAAGCGCTCATCTCATTGCTGGATGAAAAAGGCAGTCCGACGGTGGTGGAACGAGCCATGGTTATCGCGCCATGCTCCCGTATGGGGCCAGTCACGGATGACGAGCGCAACGGGCTATTGAACCATTCACCACTGTATGGCAAATACGATGAGGCTGCCGATCGTGAATCAGCCTATGAGCGCTTACAGCAGGGCGTACAGGCAGCAGGCGAGCAACAAAACGCGCCGCCAGCGAAAAGTGAAACAGTAGACGGTGGAATTCTGGGCGGGTTGAAAGATATTCTGTTTGGCACCACCGGGCCGCGTGGCGGCAAGAAGGATGGCGTGGTGCAGACCATGGCGAAGAGCGCGGCACGCCAGGTGACGAATCAAATCATTCGCGGGGTCTTGGGCAGTATTATGGGCGGGCGTAAACGCTAATCAGGCGGGGGTTGTCAGCCAGATTCGCGTCTAACAACCCACCACAACGGGGTATTGATGGGTGGATAAACCCACCCATCAATCTCAAGCGCTTAGCCTGAACGCTTCATCATCATCCACAGGCTAATCAGGAAGAAGCTGGCGCTTGGGAGTAACGCCCCCAGAACCGGCGGGATGTTATACACCAGGCTTAGCGGGCCGAAAATCTGGTCAAGCACGTAGAACACAAAACCAAAGCTGATACCGGTGACGACACGTACCCCCATCGGCACGCTACGCAGCGGGCCGAAGATAAATGACAGCGCCATCAGCATCATCACCGCCACGGAGACGGGGGCAAAGATTTTGCTCCACATATTGAGCTGGTAGCGCCCGGCATCTTGCCCACTGGATTTCAGATATTTCACATAGTTGTGCAGGCCGCTGATCGACAACGCGTCCGGGTCCAGCGCCACCACACCCAGCTTGTCTGGTGTCAGGTTGGTTTTCCATTCGCCGCTCACGGTCTGAGCGCCGGTAATTTGCTTCTCATTGCTCAGGTTTGATTCATCAACCTGAGACAGGCGCCATACCTTATGCTCCACATCATATTGCGCAGAGGCGGCGTAACGCACCGATTGCAGACGGCGCTCTTTGTTAAAGCTATAAATGCTCACGCCAGCAAGATCGTTATCGCTTTTTACGCGCTCGATATAGACAAAGCTCTGGCCATCTTTCGCCCATAACCCCTGCTGCGTAGTGAGCAAAGAGCCACCGTACATTTGTTGCGCGCGATAGTTACGCGCCATCTGCTCGCCTTGTGGCGCTATCCACTCACCAATCGCCATAGTTAACAGCACCAACGGGATGGCGGTTTTCATCACCGACAGAGCGATTTGCAGACGCGTAAAGCCGGAAGCCTGCATCACCACCAGCTCGCTACGTTGCGCCAGCATCCCCAGCCCCAGTAAAGCCCCAAGCAGCGCCGCCATCGGGAAGAAGATCTGGATATCTTTTGGAATGCTAAGTACCGTGTACACGCCTGCGCCCATCGCCGAATAGCTGCCCTGCCCGGCCTTCTTCAGCTGGTCGACAAACTTAATAATGCCCGACAGCGACACCAGCATAAAGAGCGTCATCATGATGGTGGTAAAGATGGTTTTACCGATATAACGGTCGAGAACACCAAACATTTATGCCGCTCCTCGAGTTTTGCTAAAGCGCGCACGTAGCTGGCGCATCGGCACCGTATCCCACACATTGAGCACAATCGCGATGACAAAATAAACCAGGTTAACCAGCCATAGCCAAATCATCGGATCGATTTTCCCCTTCGCCGCATTCGATTTCAGCGAGGTCTGGAGCAGGAAGAAAACCAGATACAGCAACATGGCCGGCAGCATGGAAAGCACACGCCCCTGGCGAGGGTTGACCACGCTTAGCGGCACCACCATCAGCGCCATCATCACCACGGCCACGATAAGCGTTAAACGCCAGTGCAGCTCGGCACGCACGTTCGGAGAGTCATTTGACCACAGCGCTTTCAGATACATCTGGCTGGAATCATCAGGGTCAAGCGCTACGGTCTGGTGCCCGACAATCGCCTGGTAATCCTGGAAGTCGGTAATGCGGAAATCACGTAGCAGCGCCGTTCCTTCAAAACGGGTCCCGGTATTGAGCGTCACCACCTGCGAACCATCAGGGCGCTGGGATAAATGGCCGGAATCAGCCACCACTACCGATGGCCGGGCATTACCTTTCGGGCGCAGCTGCGCAAGGAAAACCTCTTTAAAGCTTGAGCCGTCAACGCTTTCAATAAACAGCACTGAGTTCCCATCGGTGGCCTGCTGAAACTGCCCCTGGGCCAGTGCGGCCATACCGGGGTTTGCCTTAGCTTCAGCCAGCACTTCGTCCTGATGGCGAGAGGACCACGGGCCAAGCCACATCACGTTGACTGTCGCGATGGCGCCGGTAAAGAGTGCGAGAATCATTGCAGCTTTGATCAGCACCGCTTTACTCAAGCCACAGGCATGCATTACCGTGATTTCACTTTCGGTATACAGTCGGCCAAGCGTCATCAGCAGCGCCAGGAAAAGGCTAAGCGGCAGGATGAGCTGCGCCATTTCAGGCACGCCTAGCCCCAACAGAGAAAGTACGAGGTTTGTCGGAATATCGCCGTCAACCGCCGCCCCGAGGATCCTGACCAGCTTCTGACAAAAGAAGATCAGCAGCAGGATAAAGAGGATCGCAAGTTGGCTTTTGAGCGTCTCCCGAACCAGATATCTTATGATTATCACATTAAATACGCCTGTGAAAACGAGTCTTTTTGCAGGAAAATCGCTTGTTTCATCGCTTATACGTCATTTATTCTCTTGAGTCGTCGAAAACATCGCTAAGATTAAAAAACCCGCCTGCATACTGGTGCGGGGCAATTTACATGACGTTGCCTAAACGGTAAAAAAACATACTCGTAAGATTAACACGAAGTCATCGCAACCGCGGAGATGAGTTACGAAAGCTTGTAATTCTAGCTGTAGCTGCCGCCGTTGTCTTTAAGATTCAGGAGCGTAGTGCATGGAGTTCAGTGTAAAAAGCGGTAGCCCCGAGAAACAGCGTAGTGCCTGCATCGTTGTGGGAGTCTTTGAACCGCGTCGCCTGTCCCCGGTCGCCGAACAACTCGATAAAATCAGCGATGGCTACATCAGCGCGCTTTTACGCCGTGGGGAGCTTGAAGGGAAACCCGGTCAAACTTTATTGCTTCACCACGTTCCGAACGTGCTCTCCGAGCGCATTCTGCTGATTGGGTGCGGCAAAGAGCGTGAGCTGGATGAGCGGCAGTATAAGCAGGTTATTCAGAAAACCATTAATACTCTGAATGATACCGGATCGATGGAGGCCGTCTGCTTCCTGACCGAACTGCACGTGAAAGGCCGTAATACTTACTGGAAAGTACGCCAGGCGGTAGAAACGGCAAAAGAGTCGCTGTACTGCTTCGACCAGCTGAAAACCAACAAAAGCGAACCGCGTCGGCCGCTGCGTAAAATGGTGTTTAACGTGCCGACCCGCCGCGAACTGACCAGCGGCGAGCGCGCGATCCAGCACGGTCTGGCCATCGCTGCCGGTATTAAAGCGGCAAAAGACCTTGGCAATATGCCGCCCAACATCTGTAACCCTGCGTATCTGGCCTCCCAGGCACGCCAGCTGGCCGATGCTTTCAGCAAAAACGTAGTGACTCGCGTGATTGGCGAACAGCAGATGAAAGAGCTGGGTATGCACTCCTATCTCGCGGTGGGGGATGGTTCCCAGAACGAATCGCTGATGTCCGTTATCGAATATAAAGGCAGCGCCGATCCTGAGATGCGGCCAATCGTGCTGGTCGGTAAAGGTCTGACGTTCGACTCCGGCGGTATTTCCATCAAGCCTTCCGAAGGCATGGACGAGATGAAATACGACATGTGCGGTGCGGCTTCCGTTTACGGCGTGATGCGTATGGTGGCCGAACTTAACCTGCCGATTAACGTAACCGGCGTGCTGGCGGGCTGTGAGAACATGCCTGGGGGGCGCGCTTATCGTCCGGGTGATGTGCTAACCACCATGTCCGGCCAGACGGTGGAAGTGTTGAACACCGATGCGGAAGGCCGTCTGGTGCTGTGTGATGTGCTGACTTACGTCGAACGCTTCGAACCGGAAGTGGTCATTGACGTGGCGACGCTGACCGGCGCATGCGTGATTGCCCTGGGCCATCACATCACCGGTTTGATGTCTAACCACAATCCGCTGGCCCACGAGCTGATTGGGGCTTCTGAGCAAGCCGGTGACCGCGCATGGCGCCTGCCAATCAGCGACGAGTATCAGGAACAGCTGGAATCTAACTTTGCGGATATGGCCAACATTGGTGGCCGTCCAGGTGGTGCGATTACCGCGGCTTGCTTCCTGTCGCGCTTTACCCGCAAGTACAACTGGGCGCACCTGGATATTGCCGGCACCGCCTGGCGTTCTGGCAAAGCCAAAGGTGCGACCGGCCGCCCGGTAGCGCTGCTGTCGCAATTCCTGTTGAATCGTTCAGGGTTTAACGGCGAAGAGTAATCAGCGCCCTCACTCTGGCCCTCTCCCCCGGGAGAGGGGATTGGCCGGTTTTCTCCTTCTCCTGGGGGAAGGCCGGGATAAGGGGGAAACCCCATGAAAATTAAAAGCTGGCTTAATGAAAAACGCGACGTTCTACCTGCTCGATAACGACACGCCCTGCGGCGAGTTGAGCGCCGTTGAAGCGTTGGTTTGTGAACTGGCGGCAGAAAACTTTCGCGCAGGGAAACGCCTGCTGATTGCCTGTGTTGATGAACAACAGGCTATCCGTCTGGATGAAGCGCTCTGGCAGCGGGATGCACACGCGTTTGTGCCGCATAATCTTGCCGGTGAAGGGCCACGTTACGGTGCCCCGGTAGAATTGGCCTGGCCGCAGCGTCGTGGCAGCTCACCGCGCGATGTGCTGATTAGCCTGCTGCCGCAGTTCGCAGATTTTGCCACCGCTTTCCATGAAGTGATAGACTTCGTACCTTACGAAGACACTCAAAAACAACTGGCCCGCGATCGCTATAAGGCGTACCGCGTTGCTGGTTTCCACTTGACTACGGCGACGCATACCGCGCCGGGAACAACATAGCAGACAATGGAAAAGACATATAACCCGCAAGATATCGAACAGCCGCTTTACGAGCACTGGGAACAGCAGGGCTACTTTAAGCCAAATGGCGACACCAGCCAGCAAAGCTTCTGCATCATGATCCCGCCGCCGAACGTTACCGGCAGCTTGCATATGGGTCACGCCTTCCAGCAGACGATCATGGACACCATGATCCGTTACCAGCGCATGCAGGGTAAAAACACCCTGTGGCAGGCGGGCACCGACCACGCCGGCATCGCAACGCAAATGGTCGTTGAGCGCAAAATTGCCGCCGAAGAGGGGAAAACACGCCACGATTATGGCCGTGATGCCTTTATCGACAAAATCTGGCAGTGGAAGGCAGAGTCTGGCGGCACCATTACCCGTCAGATGCGTCGTCTTGGCAACTCCGTAGACTGGGAGCGCGAGCGTTTCACCATGGATGAAGGCCTGTCCAACGCGGTGAAAGAAGTGTTCGTTCGCCTGTACAAAGAAGATCTGATTTATCGCGGTAAACGCCTGGTCAACTGGGACCCTAAACTGCGCACGGCAATTTCCGATCTGGAAGTTGAAAACCGCGAGTCCAAAGGTTCCATGTGGCACCTGCGTTATCCGCTGGCTGACGGCGCAAAAACCGCTGACGGCAAAGATTATCTGATTGTCGCCACCACGCGTCCGGAAACCGTGCTCGGTGATACCGGCGTAGCAGTGAACCCGGAAGATCCGCGTTATAAAGATCTGATCGGTAAATTTGTGGTGCTGCCGCTGGTTAACCGTCTTATTCCGATCGTTGGCGATGAACACGCCGATATGGAAAAAGGCACCGGCTGCGTGAAGATCACGCCTGCACATGACTTTAACGACTATGAAGTTGGCCGCCGTCATGCGCTGCCAATGATCAACATTCTGACCTTCGACGGTGATATCCGCGAAGCGGCAGAAGTGTTCGATACCAACGGCGAAGAAGCCGATGTGTATAGCAATGAAATCCCAGCTCAGTTCCAGAAATTAGAACGTTTCGCGGCGCGTAAAGCCGTGGTTGCTGCGTTCGATGAAATGGGTCTGCTGGAAGAGATCAAACCCCACGATCTGACCGTTCCTTACGGCGATCGTGGTGGCGTGGTTATCGAACCAATGCTGACCGACCAGTGGTACGTGCGTACGGCACCGCTGGCGAAAGTGGCGGTTGAAGCGGTTGAGCAAGGCGACATTCAGTTCGTGCCGAAACAGTACGAAAACATGTACTTCTCCTGGATGCGCGATATTCAGGACTGGTGTATCTCTCGTCAGCTGTGGTGGGGTCATCGTATCCCGGCCTGGTACGATGCCGAAGGCAACGTTTACGTTGGCCGCAACGAAGCCGAAGTACGCGCGGAAAACAACCTGGGCGATGACGTTGTACTGAACCAGGACGAAGACGTGCTGGATACCTGGTTCTCTTCCGGTCTGTGGACCTTCTCCACGCTCGGCTGGCCTGAGAACACCGAAGCGCTGCGCACCTTCCACCCGACCAGCGTGATGGTCAGCGGCTTCGACATCATCTTCTTCTGGATTGCGCGCATGATCATGCTGACCATGCACTTCATCAAAGACGAAGACGGCAAGCCGCAGGTTCCGTTTAAAACCGTCTACATGACCGGTCTTATCCGCGACGACGAAGGGCAGAAAATGTCCAAGTCCAAGGGTAACGTTATCGATCCGCTGGATATGGTTGACGGTATCTCGCTGGAAGATCTGCTCGAGAAGCGTACCGGTAACATGATGCAGCCGCAGCTGGCGGAGAAAATCCGCAAGCGCACCGAGAAGCAGTTCCCGAACGGCATCGAACCGCACGGCACCGATGCGCTGCGCTTTACGCTGGCGGCACTCGCCTCTACCGGCCGCGATATCAACTGGGACATGAAGCGCCTGGAAGGTTATCGCAACTTCTGTAACAAGCTGTGGAACGCCAGCCGCTTCGTGATGATGAATACCGAAGACCAGGATTGCGGCTTTAACGGCGGTGAAATGGTTCTGTCGCTGGCAGACCGCTGGATTCTGGCGGAATTCAACCGCACGGTGAAAGCGTACCGTGAAGCGCTGGACAGCTATCGCTTTGATATTGCTGCCAACATTCTGTACGAATTCACCTGGAACCAGTTCTGTGACTGGTATCTGGAGCTGACCAAGCCGGTGATGAACAGCGGCACTGAAGCGGAACTGCGCGGCACGCGTAATACGCTGATTAACGTGCTGGAAGGTCTGCTGCGTCTGGCGCATCCGATCATTCCGTTCATCACTGAAACCATCTGGCAGCGCGTGAAAACCTTCAAAGGCATCACGGACGATACCATCATGCTGCAGCCGTTCCCGGCGTATAACAGCGACCAGGACGATGAAGCGGCGTTTGCGGATACCGAGTGGCTGAAAGATGTGATCACCGCGGTGCGTAATATTCGTGCCGAAATGAACATCGCGCCGAGCAAGCGCCTGGAAGTGCTGCTGCGCGGCTGTACCGAAGAGGCTATCCGTCGCGTAACCGACAACCGCACCTTCCTGCAAAACCTGGCGCGTCTGGAAAGCATCACCATTCTGCCGGTTGAGGATAAAGGCCCGGTTTCGGTGACCAAAATTATTGACGGTGCAGAGCTGCTGATCCCGATGGCAGGCCTGGTCGATAAAGCCGCCGAGCTTGCGCGTCTGGATAAAGAGATGGCGAAGCTGGATGTTGAAATTACCGCCATCGAAAACAAGCTCTCTAACGAAGGTTTTGTGGCGCGCGCGCCAGAAGCCGTGGTCGCCAAAGAGCGCGAACGTCTGGCTGCCTGCGGTGAAGCGAAAGCGAAGCTGGCTGAGCAAAAAGAAACTATCGCTGCTCTGTAAGCGCGTTAGCTGACCTTAAAAGCCGGGAAACTTCCCGGCTTTTTTTTGTCGCTGATTGCAATATCCTCCCTTGCGCCAGCCCAGCTGGAGTGCTATTAACTTCGGCTTATGTTCCACCAGATCTTACGAGTCATATGATGAATATCACTGCTCCGGTTAAAATCGCACTGCGCCGGATAACCGCCCAGGACAACGCGGCTATCGCTCGTGTTATCCGTGAAGTCTCTGCTGAATACGGCTTAACGGCTGATAAAGGCTACACCGTAGCAGATCCCAATCTCGATGAGCTTTATCAGGTTTACAGCCAGCCGGGCCATGCTTACTGGGTAGTAGAGCTGGATGGGGAAGTCGTGGGTGGCGGCGGCGTTGCGCCATTAACCTGTAGCGAACCGGATATTTGTGAATTGCAAAAGATGTATTTCCTGCCTACGGTGCGGGGTAAAGGACTGGCAAAACGGCTGGCGCTCCAGGCGATGGATTTCGCGCGTGCTGAAGGGTTTAAACGCTGCTATCTGGAAACCACGGCCTTTTTGACCGAAGCCATCGCGCTATATCAACGTTTAGGTTTTGAGCACATCAGCGAACCGCTGGGCTGTACCGGACACGTGGATTGTGAAGTGCGGATGCTGAAATCGCTGTAGCCTTGCCATCCTGTTGATGGGTCGGAAAATGCAGCGGTGGGGAGCCGCTGCACGGGGAACCTAGTGGCGAATGCCGTCGTCGTCTTCGTCAACGACATCGTCGTCATCGCCTTCATCACCCTCTTCGCCATTCGGATCTTCGAAGTAAGTGCCCCAGCCGTCGTACTCAACGCCAAATTTCTCGGCAAGGTTTAGCAGCTGTTCCACCTGTTCATCCAGCAGCTCGGCCTTCAGCGCGCTTTCGCTCAGTACGTCGCAGCAGATAACGGTATCGCCCTCTTCCACTTCCAGCTCTTCCGGGTCCGTGACTTCGTAACCCATTTTGAACGCTTCAACAGCGGCTTTTTCAAGCGTTTCGAAATCGTCTGCGGAAAGGTGATGCTCGATGGTGTACAGCGCGTCAGGATCGCTGCCGTCTTCCAGTAATTCTTCAATAATCAGGCGCGTTTCTTCGCGTTGTTCTTCGAGCAGTTCTGGATTTGCCATGGCCTTTCCCTCAATTTGTCGGCAGATGCTGCTATTTTCACACACGGCAGAGATTGCCTCCACCTTTCCCGGCAAAGTTTTTACACACGGGGTTGCAAATGAATATCCATACATATAAATTGAATTTATATTCAATAAACAGTGTATGCCATGCGAGGGAAATATGAGTCACTTTTATCAAAAGCATTTTCTGAAATTACTGGATTTCACCCCTGCCCAGCTTCATGAACTACTCGCTCTTTCTAGCAAACTAAAAAATAACAAGAAAAAAGGCACTGAAATTCAGTGTCTTGCTGGAAAAAACATCGCGCTCATCTTCGAAAAAGACTCGACCCGTACGCGGTGCTCTTTCGAAGTTGCCGCATTTGACCAGGGCGCTCGCGTCACTTATCTCGGCCCAAGCGGAAGCCAGATTGGGCATAAAGAATCAATTAAGGATACGGCGCGTGTTTTAGGCAGAATGTACGACGGTATTCAGTATCGCGGCTTTGGTCAGGAAGTGGTTGAAACGCTGGCGCAGTATGCCGGAGTGCCGGTATGGAACGGGCTGACTAACGAGTTTCACCCCACGCAATTGCTGGCGGACCTGCTGACCATGCAGGAACAGTTGCCGGGTAAAACCTTCCAGCAGATGACGCTGGTTTATGCTGGCGATGCGCGCAATAACATGGGCAATTCAATGCTGGAGGCGGCGGCCTTAACCGGGCTGGATCTGCGTCTGGTGGCACCACAGGCCTGCTGGCCGGATGAAAAACTGGTGGCCGAATGTCAGGCGCTGGCCGCGCATAACGGTGGCAAGATAACCCTGACGGAAGATGTCGCCACCGGCGTAAAAGGGGCCGATTTCATTTATACCGACGTGTGGGTATCCATGGGCGAGGCCAAAGAGAAATGGGCCGAGCGCATTAATCTGTTACGTCCTTATCAGGTTAACAGCAGGATGCTGGCATTAACCGATAATCCAGACGTGAAGTTTATGCATTGCCTGCCTGCTTTCCATGATGACCAGACAACGCTGGGCAAACAAATGGCTGAGCAGTACGGCATGCACGGGGGAATGGAAGTGACCGATGAGGTGTTTGAGTCGGCCAGTAGCGTGGTATTCGACCAGGCTGAAAACCGGATGCATACCATTAAAGCCGTGATGGTCGCGACGCTTGCGGATATTTAATCAAAGATAGCGGATGGTTTAAACCATCCGCCCTGTTCAGCTGTTAAGCCATCAGCATTTTCACGACAACTTTACGCACGGTGGCAGGCTTATCTACGGCACACAGCGGTTTGTGAACTTCACCAGGATAGAAGACCACGAAATCCCCTTCGTTTAATACGAGGGTTTTTTCCTGCTCGCCCGCAGGCAGGAACGCGATGTCCTTATCAGCCAGCCAGTCCTTTTCCGGCGTACCCGCAGGCAGGCAGCTAAACGTCATCCCTTCCACGCCGCGCATCACGATCTGGATATCCAGGTAACGCTGGTGGAATTCAGCCGGACGTTCTTCGATTGGCTGAGTGGAGTCTTCAGAAACCAGCATAAACAGACGGTTGCCATCAATATCATGCTTGCCCACCGGGGTTTCTGGGGTGACGTGCTGCTTAACATGCTCAATGGCCTGGCGCAGTTGTTCAGGGAGCCAATCCTGTAATGCGTGGATGTTACCAATAATCATTTTTCTTTCCTTTTTTAAAACACCGTTTCAATAGTTGTTTTATACGACCAAATTTTTCAAACGACCAGATCTTTCCGCCGGATTTCTGCACTTACGCATAGTTATCTAAAAATTTTTCACATCTCAGGGATAATTTTTGGGTTTTTATTCACAAATACAACATAAATGCAAAACAGACGGACATTGCAACCTCTGCAACACGTTGCTTTATAACAATAAATATCTAAGATACGGTTATCGCTCACAGTTTACACTTCGTAAAATAGTGCAAATTCGAAAATAATTATCCCTGCCAGATTGTTTTTTTTAAAATAATTAATAGTTGATTTTGCATAAGCATTTCACCATTAAAAATAAACCTTATTTTTCAATTACATATATGACATTATTTTTATTTCATGATTCTATGAATTTCCCCTCATTAAATAAAAAATCGCTATTCCCGGTTTTTATTCACCATGGTCATTTTATTTATCATCAATATTCAGACTTTTATCAATTAATTCCCCATTTATTTACCTGGCACCACAACGCGTGACAAATATCACATTAAATAACTGCAATGATTTTAGTATAGGCCCCGAGTTAAGTTATCAAATATATCTGGTCAAGGGAGAGGAATCCTTTGAGCCACGGAGATATTTTTCAGAGTAATTTAAGGGAATAATTATGGACAAACATTTTGTCGGTTCAGAAATTGGTCAATTACGTAGCGTTATGCTGCACCGCCCCAACCTCAGCCTGAAAAGATTAACGCCATCAAACTGCCAGGAATTATTGTTTGACGATGTCTTATCCGTAGAGCGTGCGGGTGCCGAGCATGATATATTCGCCAATAATTTACGCCAGCAAGGTGTCGAAGTTTTATTATTAACCGATCTCATTACTGAGACTTTAGATAATCGCGAAGCAAAAGACTGGTTGCTTGAAACACAAATTTCCGATTACCGTTTAGGCCCCACTTTCGCCTCTGACGTTCGCAGTTGGCTGGCGGATATGCCGCACCGTGAGCTGGCAAGACGCCTGAGTGGCGGCCTGACTTACAGTGAAATCCCAAATTATGTAAGCAATATGGTGGTGGATATTCATCAGGCCTCTGACTTTATCATAAAGCCATTACCGAACCATTTATTTACTCGTGACACCTCTTGCTGGATTTATAATGGCGTGTCAATCAACCCAATGGCTAAACGTGCTCGCCAACGCGAAACAAATAATTTAAGAGCTATTTATCGCTGGCACGAAAAATTCGCTAATGGTGATTTCATTAAATATTATGGCGATGAAAACATTAATTACGATCACGCCACTATTGAAGGCGGTGATGTATTAGTTATTGGTCGTGGTGCGGTATTAGTTGGCCTGTCTGAGCGCACCACGCCACAGGGTGTCGAGTTCCTCGCTCAATCTTTATTTAAGCATCAGCAGGCGACCCGCGTTATTGCCGTTGAATTACCAAAACACCGTTCCTGCATGCACCTCGATACGGTTATGACGCATATCAATGTGGATACTTTCTCGGTTTATCCCGAAGTAGTGCGTAAAGATTCACAATGCTGGACGCTGACACCAGACGGGCGCGGCGGCATTAAGCGTCATCAGGAGCCGCACCTGCTGCACGCCATTGAAGTGGCGCTCGGAATTGACCAGGTTCGGTTGATTACCACCGGCGGCGATGCGTTTGAAGCCGAACGTGAGCAATGGAATGACGCCAATAACGTCCTGACCGTGCGTCCAGGAGTCGTGATCGGCTACGAGCGCAATATCTGGACCAACGAAAAATATGATAAAGCCGGTATCACCGTGCTGGCAATTCCAGGTGACGAACTCGGCCGCGGTCGCGGCGGCGCACGCTGCATGAGCTGCCCATTAGAGCGTGATGGAATTTGAGATAAGGAGTTTCAGGATGAAGATAAAACCCACTCTCGTCGTCGCTCTGGGCGGTAATGCGCTGTTAAAACGCGGCGAGCCACTGGAAGCGGATATCCAGCGTAAGAATATTGATATCGCAGCAAAAACTATCGCCGCATTAACCGAACAATGGCGCGTGGTACTGGTGCATGGTAATGGGCCGCAGGTGGGCTTACTGGCATTACAAAACAGCGCTTACAGCAAAGTAGCCGCCTATCCGCTGGATATTCTGGGGGCGGAAAGCCAGGGAATGATCGGCTATATGCTGCAACAGTCGCTGAAAAACCAGCTGCCGAACCGCGAAGTCAGCGTGCTGCTGACGCAGGTTGAAGTGGATGCAAACGACCCTGCGTTCCAGAACCCGACCAAATACATCGGCCCGGTGTATGACAAGGCGCAGGCCGACATATTGACTGCGGAAAAAGGCTGGACAGTAAAAGCCGACGGCCACTATTTCCGCCGCGTGGTGCCGTCACCTCAGCCGATGCGCATCGTAGAAAGCGATGCGATTACTGCACTCATCCAGCGTGACCATTTGGTGATTTGTAACGGCGGCGGCGGTGTGCCGGTGGTAGAAAAAACCGGTGGCTTACACGGTATTGAAGCCGTTATTGATAAGGATCTTTCAGCGGCCTTGCTGGCACGCCAGATTGAAGCCAGCGCCCTGCTTATTCTCACCGATACTGATGCGGTGTATCTCGACTGGGGCACCGCAACGCAACGCCCAATTTCTCAAATCACTCCGCAAGAGTTAGACGCCATGGTATTTGATGCCGGTTCGATGGGGCCAAAAGTTGCCGCCTGTAGCAAGTTCGTGGCGCAGTGCCACGGGATTGCGGGAATTGGGCCGCTTGAGGATGGCCCGGCGATTCTGGCCGGTGAGAAAGGGACGCTGATTCGCGAGTGAGCGTTGAGTTTAAACCACCCTCACCCTCTCCTGGAGGAGGACTGTACGACCTTCTCCCCCAACTGGGGGAAAGGACCGGGGTGAGGGGAAAAAAATCAATAATCAAAGGGACAACTAAAATGACTATCAACTTGAAAAACCGCAATTTTCTGAAACTTCTCGATTTCAAATCTGAAGAAATCCAGCATCTGATCGACCTGGCTCTGCAACTGAAAGCCGCAAAATATAACGGGACTGAAAAGAAAACCCTGGTCGGCAAAAATATTGCGCTGATATTTGAAAAAAGCTCCACCCGCACCCGCTGTGCATTTGAGGTCGCCGCCTTTGATCAAGGCGCGCTGGTCACTTACCTCGGCCCAAGCGGCTCGCAGATTGGCCATAAAGAGTCAATGAAAGATACCGCACGCGTTCTGGGCCGCATGTATGACGGCATCGAATATCGCGGTTTTGGCCAGGCTATCGTTGAAGAGCTTGGTGAATTTGCCGGAGTTCCGGTGTGGAACGGCCTGACCAACGAATTCCACCCAACGCAAATCCTGGCCGATCTAATGACCATGCTTGAGCATTCGCCGGGTAAAAAACTCAATCAACTCTCCTTCGCTTACCTGGGCGATGCCCGCAATAACATGGGCAACTCGCTGATGGTCGGGGCGGCGAAAATGGGGATGGATATCCGCCTTGTGGCGCCAAAAGCTTTCTGGCCGGAAAGCGCCCTGGTTGAGCAATGCCAGGCTATCGCCAGGCAAACAGGAGCTCGCATCATGCTGACCGACAGCGTGGAAGAAGGGGTCGCAGGGGTCAATTTCCTCTACACCGATGTGTGGGTATCGATGGGTGAGCCAAAAGAGGCGTGGGCTGAACGCGTCAGTTTGATGACGCCGTACCAGGTCAATCAGCAAGTGGTGAATGCCACCGGCAATCCCGAGGTGAAATTTATGCACTGCCTGCCCGCGTTCCATAACGAGCACACCACGATGGGCCGCGAAATCGAAGAAACCTACGGCCTTAAAGGACTGGAAGTCACAGAAGAAGTCTTTGAGTCACCAAACTCCATCGTCTTCGACGAAGCCGAAAACCGCATGCATACCATCAAAGCAGTAATGGTTGCCACGCTTGGCGAGTAGTTAGCAGGAGGATAACCGGGGCACCTTCCCCGGTTATCCCTACCCTGAAGTTCATAAGGAAGCTGAACCATGACTAAATTCAAGTTCCCCTCAGCCTACACCATCCTGTTTGTGTTAATTGCCCTGGTCGCTGCAATGAGTTGGGTCGTCCCCGCAGGTCAATACGATATGGCAATGAATGAGGTGTTGGGCAAAGAAGTTCCGGTAGCGGGCACTTATCAGAACGTTCCCGCCAACCCACAAGGGTTAGTCAACGTACTGATGGCACCGATTAACGGCCTGTATAACCATGAAACCAACGAAGCGGGTGCGATTGATGTTGCGCTGTTCATTCTGATCATCGGTGGCTTTTTGGGGATCGTGACAAAAACCGGAGCCATTGATGCCGGTATTGAACGTGTAACAGAACGACTACGCGGCCGCGAAGAGTGGATGATCCCAATCCTGATGGGGCTATTTGCCGCAGGCGGCACTATCTATGGCATGGCCGAAGAATCACTTCCGTTCTATACCCTGTTAGTTCCCGTCATGATTGCCGCCCGTTTTGATCCGGTGGTTGCGGCAGCCACAATATTACTCGGCGCCGGGATCGGAACGCTCGGCTCCACGATCAACCCTTTCGCTACCGTTATTGCCGCTAACGCCGCAGGCATTCCCTTTACCCATGGTATTGGGCTACGCGTTGCGATGTTAGTCGTCGGCTGGTTTATCTGCGTCGCTTATGTCATGCGCTATGCCCGCATGGTACGTAAAGATCCAGGCCGCTCGCTGGTCGCTGATAAATTAGAAGAAGATCGCGCCTGGTTCCTGCGTAACCGAAAACAAGACGCCCTTGAGTTCACCACCACTCGCAAAATTGTGCTGGCAATCTTTACCCTCGCCTTCGCCGTAATGATTTATGGTGTTTCGGTTCTGGGCTGGTGGATGGCAGAAATTTCCGCCGTCTTCCTCGGCTCAGCGATTGTTGTCGGGCTAATCGCCCGCATGAGCGAAGAAGAGATCACCGGTAACTTTATTGACGGCGCGCGCGATCTGCTCGGCGTGGCGCTGATCATCGGTATCGCTCGTGGGATCGTGGTGATTATGGACAGAGGTATGATCACCCATACCATTCTGCATAGCGCCGAAGGTCTGGTGGCGGGCCTCCCGAGCGTCATGTTTATCAACGTGATGTACTGGCTGGAAGTGGTGCTCTCTTTCCTGGTGCCTTCATCTTCAGGTTTGGCGGTTTTGACCATGCCAATTATGGCGCCGCTGGGTGATTTTGCCGGTGTTAGCCGCGATTTAATCGTCACCGCCTATCAATCAGCATCCGGCATCGTCAATCTTGTCACACCGACTTCTGCGGTAGTCATGGGGGGCCTGGCCATTGCCCGCGTGCCCTATATGCGCTGGCTCAAATGGGTCGCTCCGCTGCTCGGCATCCTGACCGTGCTGGTAATGGCGACCCTGAGTATTGGCACCATGTTATAACGGGCTGCGACATTTCACTCAGGTTAGCGGTGGCAGAACCTGAGTGAATAGCGAAATACGCCTTGTTTTACTACTTGTTATCTAACAAAAAAGTAAAACTACGATCCAGTAAACAGTTTAAAACTATCCATCGCGTAAATTATTAACCTGAATAACACATGGAATGGTGAATATTATGAGGGTTTCCAACGTAACCTCAGACAAAGAACAAGGTCAACTCGCCCTTTGCCAGAGACTTATCGTACATAAGAGCTATTTTTCACAAGAAGAGATCCGCCAGGATTTACGGCGCCACGGCTATAACGATATCAGCCAATCAACGGTGTCCCGCCTGTTAAAACTGCTCGACGTTATCAAAATGCGCAACGCCAAAGGGCAGAAAATTTATGCATTAAACCCGCAATCCCAACCCGAGCCAGATGCCGCACGTTCGGTGGCAGAGATGGTGATTAGCGTGGAGCATAATGCCGAATTTGTCCTTATTCACACCGCTCACGGATACGGCCGTGCCGTGGCCAGAATTCTTGACTATCACGCCCTGCCGGAAATTTTAGGGGTCGTTGCGGGCAGCAGTATCGTGTGGATTGCGCCACGTGAAGTGCAGAAAACCGCGCAGGTACATCGGCGTATAGTGCAGGCCCTTGGATTGCATTAACCCTGGATAAATATTCACAGCAATCGATTGCTAACGCTAAAAAGTTGTGAATTAATCGCTTGAAGTGTCCTTTGAGATGCGTATAATGCGCCACAATTTGCCGGGAGGAAGCATGGTCCAGTGTGTTCAAAAAAATGCCACACCACGTCGTCTGCAAGACGGCGCTAGCCTGTTTTCTTTCCGTTGCTGCAACCCATTCTAAAGGCCCCTCGTTGAGGGGCTTTTTTTTGCCCGACGCCCGAGAGCAGGAGATAAACATGGCTAACCCCCTATATCAAAAACATATCATTTCCATCAACGATCTCAGTCGTGAAGAACTTGAACTGGTGTTGTCTACCGCGGCAAAACTGAAAGCGAATCCGCAACCCGAACTGTTGAAACACATCGTTGTTGCCAGCTGTTTCTTTGAAGCATCAACGCGCACGCGCCTCTCTTTTGAAACCGCCATTCACCGTCTGGGGGCGTCGGTGGTCGGGTTCTCAGACAGCAGCAATACCTCGCTGGGCAAAAAAGGGGAAACGCTGGCCGATACCATTTCGGTTATCAGCACCTATGTCGACGCCATTGTGATGCGCCACCCACAGGAAGGGGCCGCGCGTCTGGCGACAGAGTTCTCAGGCCGTGTGCCGGTGCTCAATGCGGGCGACGGTGCCAACCAGCATCCAACGCAAACGCTGCTGGATCTGTTCACCATTCAGGAGACGCAGGGCCGTCTGGAGAACCTGAATATCGCCATGGTCGGTGACCTGAAATATGGCCGCACCGTGCATTCACTGGCGCAGGCGCTGGCGAAATTCGAGGGTAATCGCTTCTACTTTATCGCCCCCAATGCGCTGGCTATGCCGCAGTACATTCTCGATATGCTGGACGAAAAAGGCATTGAGTGGAGCTGTCACGAAGGCATCGATGATGTGGTAGCTGAGTTGGATATTCTGTACATGACACGCGTGCAGAAAGAGCGCCTCGACCCCTCGGAATACGCCAACGTGAAGGCGCAGTTTGTGCTGCGCGCCGCAGACCTTGCTGATGCCCGCGAAAACATGAAAGTGCTGCACCCGCTGCCACGCGTGGATGAAATTACCACGGATGTCGATAAGACTTCCCACGCCTGGTATTTCCAGCAGGCAGGCAACGGCATTTACGCCCGCCAGGCACTGCTGGCGTTAGTTTTGCAACCGGAACTGGTTTGAGTGAGAGGAAAATTAAGATGACACACGACAACAAATTACAAGTTGAAGCGATTAAACGCGGCACGGTTATCGACCATATTCCTGCACAGGTTGGCTTTAAGCTGCTGACCCTGTTCCAGCTGACGGAAACCGACCAGCGTATCACCATTGGCCTGAACCTGCCTTCTCACGAGCAGGGCCGTAAGGACCTGATCAAAATTGAAAATACCTTCCTGACGGATGAGCAGGTTAACCAACTGGCGCTGTACGCCCCGCACGCAACCGTGAACCGTATTGACGAATATGAAGTGGTGGGTAAGAGCAAACCAAGCCTGCCTTCACGCATCGATAAAGTGCTGGTGTGCCCGAATACCAACTGCATCAGCCGTAGTGAACCGGTTCACTCATCGTTTGCCGTGAAAAAACGCGACGAGACCATCAGCCTCAAATGCAAATACTGTGAAAAAGAGTTTGCCCACCACGTTGTGCTGGCGGATTAAACGTTGCTGCTAAAGCTCTCGCCTCTATAATGGGCGGAGCTTTAAAACCATTCAGAGGAGTTCTCATGTCTCGTACCATCAGCACCGAAAACGCACCAGCAGCTATCGGCCCCTATGTTCAGGGCGTTGATCTTGGCAGCATGATCATCACCTCGGGCCAGATCCCGGTCGATCCGAAAACCGGTAGCGTGCCGGAAGATGTGGCAGCGCAAGCGCGCCAGTCTCTGGAAAACGTGCAGGCGATTGTTGAAGCGGCCGGCCTGAAAGTGGGCGATATCGTTAAAACTACCGTTTTCGTAAAAGACCTCAACGACTTTGCTCTCGTCAACGCCACTTACGAAGCCTTCTTTAATGAGCACCATGCTACTTTCCCTGCGCGCTCTTGCGTGGAAGTCGCTCGTCTGCCTAAAGATGTGAAGATTGAGATCGAAGCGATTGCCGTTCGCCGCTAAAGATTCTATCCAGGGCCGCTCTCGCGGCCTTAATACAGTTATTGCTTTACGCTCGCAACAATTGCCCCGGCTTACGTTTGTGCCGCCTCAGCAAAGCGTTTCCCACCGCCGGGAACGGCAAGCCAACCTTCGCCATCGCTAATCTCATGCCCGCGGGCTTTGTATGGCGGCAAATATTAACCTCACGTAAACCAGATTTTTTCCATTGTGATATCGTTGGGCTGCCGTACTCTGATAAGCAATTGATTGCCGGGAAAACCATCACTATGCAAAGCCGCCTCACGATAAAAGATATCGCCCGTTTAAGCGGCGTAGGTAAATCGACTGTCTCTCGTGTTTTAAATAATGAAAGCGGGGTTAGCGCCCGTACGCGAGCACGCGTGGAAGCGGTGATGCAGCAAGAGGGGTTTTCCCCTTCCCGTTCGGCGCGCGCGATGCGTGGGCAGAGCGATAAAGTCGTCGCCATTATCGTGACGCGCCTGGACTCGCTATCAGAAAACCTGGCGGTGCAAACCATGCTGCCGTCGCTGTACGAGCAGGGTTACGATCCGATCATGATGGAAAGTCAGTTTTCCCCAAAACTGGTTGAAGAACATCTTGGCGTCCTGCAACGGCGCAATATCGACGGCGTGATTTTATTTGGTTTCACCGGCATTAACGAAAAGATTTTGCAGCCGTGGCAGTCAACGATGGTGCTGATGGCGCGGGATGCCAAAGGGTTTGCCTCGGTGTGTTATGACGACGAAGGGGCAATCAATATCTTAATGTCGCGTCTTTATGAGCAAGGCCATCGCCACATCAGCTTCCTTGGCGTCCCCCATAGTGATGTGACCACAGGTTTACGCCGCCACCAGGCGTATCTCGCTTTTTGCCAGCGCCACGCGCTGACGCCCAACTTCTCTTTGCCGGGTCTGGCGATGAAACAAGGCTACGATCGCGTTGCTGAAGTGCTGACCCCACAAACCAGCGCGCTGGTTTGCGCCACAGATACCCTCGCGCTGGGTGCCAGTAAGTATTTGCAGCAACGGCCGCTCGGCGCCTTGCAGCTGGCGAGCGTGGGAAGCACGCCGCTGATGAAATTCCTCCACCCCGAGATTATTACCGTCGATCCCGGTTACGCCGAAGCCGGACGTCAGGCCGCCAGACAGCTAATCGGCCAAATCACCCACTCCTGCGATCTGCGCCAGATAGTGATCCCCAGTTCATTACAATAATCCCCCGCTCCTCACGGTTTATTGTGATCGTCACCCGGTTTCGGGAACGTTCCCATTTTAGTGAAAAAGATTAAAAGATAACCTTGCAGCCAGATACCCCTACTCACTACTGCGGAACATCATCATGGCCAAAGTGAAACAACAGGACATAGACCAGCTGATTGAGCTGGTCGGCGGGCGGGAGAATATCGCCACCGTCAGCCACTGTATTACCCGGTTGCGTTTTGTCTTAAACAATAGCGCTATTGCCCGGCCAAAAGAGATTGAAGAGCTGCCGATGGTCAAAGGCTGCTTTACCAATGCCGGGCAGTTCCAGGTGGTGATTGGCCCCGAAGTGGGTGATTACTACAAGGCGCTGATCGCCACCAGCGGCCACAGCAATTCAGACAAAGAGCAGGCGAAACTCGCGGCACGCCAGAATATGAAATGGCATGAGCGCACAATCTCCCATTTTGCAGAGATCTTCTTCCCTCTGCTACCCGCGTTAATCAGCGGGGGTTTGATCCTCGGCTTCCGTAACGTGATTGGCGATCTGCCAATGAGCAACGGGCAGACGCTTGCGCAAATGTACCCTGCACTGCAATCCATCTATGACTTTTTATGGCTGATTGGCGAGGCGATCTTCTTCTATCTGCCGGTGGGTATTTGCTGGTCAGCGGTGCGAAAAGTCGGTGGAACACCTATCCTTGGGATTGTACTGGGCGTCACACTCGTGTCACCGCAGTTGATGAATGCCTATGAATTGGGTAGCAAAATTCCTGAGGTCTGGAATTTTGGCCTGTTTACCATCGAGAAGGTGGGCTACCAGGCGCAGGTGATCCCGGCGCTGCTGGCAGGTCTGGCTCTGGGGATGATTGAGACGCGTCTGAAACGCATCGT
This sequence comes from Buttiauxella warmboldiae, assembly GCF_003818135.1. Taxonomy (GTDB): domain Bacteria; phylum Pseudomonadota; class Gammaproteobacteria; order Enterobacterales; family Enterobacteriaceae; genus Buttiauxella; species Buttiauxella warmboldiae. The sequence goes on from NZ_RPOH01000015.1 coordinate 45,497, forward strand.
GCCAGATTACCTCTATCTTGTAGTAGTGCCGGTCTGCTCCCTGATTGTGGCGGTATTCCTGGCCCATGCGTTTATCGGCCCGTTTGGTCGCTGGATTGGTGATGGCGTGGCCTTTGCGGTTCGCCATTTGATGACCGGAAGTTTTGCCCCGGTTGGCGCCGCGCTGTTTGGCTTCCTGTATGCCCCGCTGGTGATTACCGGGGTGCATCAGACCACCCTCGCTATCGACATGCAGATGATTCAGAGCATGGGCGGTACGCCGGTGTGGCCACTGATTGCGCTGTCGAACATTGCTCAGGCATCGGCGGTGGTTGGCATCATCATTTGCAGCCGCAAGCATAACGAACGTGAGATTTCAGTTCCGGCGGCGATTTCCGCCTTCCTCGGCGTCACCGAACCGGCGATGTACGGCATCAATCTGAAATACCGCTTCCCGATGCTGTGCGCGATGATTGGCTCAGGGCTGGCAGGCTTGCTGTGCGGCCTGAGCGGCGTGATGGCGAACGGGATTGGCGTTGGCGGGCTGCCTGGCATTCTGTCCATTCAGCCGAGTTACTGGCAGGTTTATTCCCTGGCGATGCTGACTGCGGTGGCGATCCCAATCGTGTTGACCAGCGTTATGTATAAGCGTAATCACCGTCAGGGCACGTTGTTGGTGGTGTAGTTCGCTTCAGGTTTGGTGTGTTTTACCAGGGGCCCGGTGCGGCCCCTTATATTCGGGACCCGTAATATGAATACAACTCCTCCCTGGTGGCAGCATGGTGTCATCTACCAGATCTACCCGAAGAGTTTCCAGGATACCACCGGCAGCGGCACCGGTGATTTGATTGGCGTGATTAAGCGTCTCGACTATCTCAAACTGCTGGGCGTTGATGCCATTTGGCTGACGCCGTTTTATGTCTCACCGCAGGTGGATAACGGCTATGACGTGGCGAACTACTGCGCCATCGACCACACCTATGGCACCCTGGATGATTTTGATCTGTTAGTCGCCGGCGCCCATGAGCGCGGCATCCGCATTATTCTGGATATGGTGTTTAACCATACCTCCACACAGCACGCCTGGTTCCATGAGGCGCTCAATAAAGAGAGCCCCTACCGCGAATTTTATATCTGGCGTGACGGCACCCCGGAAATTTTACCCAATAACTGGCGCTCTAAATTTGGCGGCAACGCCTGGCGCTGGCATGCGGAAAGCGGCCAGTATTATCTGCACCTTTTCGCGCCTGAGCAGGCGGATCTCAACTGGGAAAACCCACAGGTTCGCGCTGAACTGAAAAAAGTGTGTGAATTCTGGGCCGATCGCGGCGTGGACGGTTTGCGTCTTGATGTGATCAATCTGGTTTCTAAGGATCAGGATTTCCCCTGTGATATTGCAGGCGGCGACGGGCGTCGTTTCTATACCGACGGGCCGCGTATTCATGAATATCTGCAAGAGTTCAGCCGCGATGTGTTTGTGCCGCGCGAACTGATGACGGTAGGCGAAATGTCATCAACCACGCTCGATAACTGCCAGCAATATGCGGCGCTCAACAGCAATGAACTGTCGATGACGTTTAACTTCCACCACCTGAAGGTGGACTATCCGGGCGGGCAAAAATGGGCGCTGGCCGCACCTGATTACGTGGCGCTGAAAGCCATTTTCAGCCACTGGCAGCAAGGGATGCATAACGTGGCGTGGAATGCGCTGTTCTGGTGCAACCATGACCAGCCGCGCATCGTGTCGCGCTTTGGTGATGAAGGCGAACTGCGTGTTCCGGCGGCAAAAATGCTGGCGATGGTGCTACATGGTATGCAGGGCACGCCGTACATTTATCAAGGCGAAGAGTTGGGGATGACCAATCCACACTTCAAACGCATCACTGATTACCGCGATGTGGAAAGCCATAACATGTACGCCGAGCTGCGCGCCCAGGGCCGGGATAGCGACAATTTGCTGGCGATTCTTGCCGGTAAATCACGCGATAACAGCCGTACGCCGATGCAGTGGGATGAGGGTGAACATGCGGGATTCACTGATGGTACGCCGTGGATAAACCTGTGCGATAACTACCAGAGCATCAATGCTAAAGCCGCGATCGATGACCCGGACTCCGTATTTTACGCCTATCAAAAACTGATTAAGCTGCGCAAGGCTAACCCGGTCTTCACCTGGGGAAACTATCAGGACCTGCTGCCGGAGCATCCGTATTTATGGTGTTACCGCCGCGAATGGCAGGGACAAACGCTGGTGGTTGCCGCCAATCTCAGCCGCGAAAATCAATGGTGGATGCCGGAAGCCTTCACCGGCGACTGGGATGTGCTGATGAGCAACTATTGTGATGCTGCGGGTGAACCGGGTGACATGAGTTTACGGCCATTTGAAGCGGTTTACTGGTTGCAAGGTTAAACTTCCCTCAATTTCTCCCTCTTATTTTGAGGGAGATCTCTTCTCCAAAATTTTAAGATTTGTCCTTGTTGCCCATCCCTCCTGCTACGCCCGATTTACCTTGTCCTGCATCAATAAAATCGCAAACTTGTTTGATGCAAATCACTACATATAGACCTTAAAATGCATCCCGCCCCCATATATTGTATTTTTCGCTTATTATAGCAACAAGAGACACCGACATCTCTGGGGATTATCTGTGGATAAAGCCTGGGGCAAAATCAGCAAGCCTGCGGCAGTGCGAGCTCGTCGCGGCTTGCTGACAACGACATCCCTTTGTGGATAACCTTTTTAAAATGGAGAAATCATGACGCCGCATGTGATGAAAAGAGACGGGTGCAAAGTGCCTTTCACTTCAGAGCGCATTAAAGAAGCTATTCTTCGTGCAGCTAAAGCAGCGGGAGTCGATGACGCAGACTATTGCAGCCGCGTCGCAGATATTGTCCGCGCTCAGATGGAAGGCCGCAGCCAGGTTGATATTGGTGAGATCCAGACGGCTGTAGAAAATCAGCTGATGGCCGGCGACTATAAGCAGCTGGCGCGCGCTTATATCGAATATCGCCACGACCGTGATATCGAGCGTGAGAAGCGTGGCCGTCTGAACCAGGAAATCCGCGGTCTGGTAGAACAAACCAACTCCGCTTTGCTCAATGAAAATGCCAATAAAGACAGCAAAGTTATTCCGACGCAGCGCGACTTATTAGCCGGTATCGTGGCAAAACACTACGCTTCACAGCACCTGCTGCCGCGTGATGTGGTGCTGGCGCACGAACGCGGTGACATTCACTATCACGACCTGGATTACTCGCCGTTCTTCCCGATGTTTAACTGCATGCTTATCGATCTCAAAGGCATGCTGACGCAAGGCTTTAAGATGGGGAATGCGGAGATTGAACCGCCAAAATCCATCTCTACCGCAACCGCCGTTACCGCGCAAATTATCGCCCAGGTTGCCAGCCACATTTACGGCGGCACCACGATTAACCGCATTGACGAGGTGCTGGCGCCGTTTGTGAGCGCAAGCTTTGAAAAGCATCGCCAGACGGCTGAAGAGTGGCAGATCCCGGATGCCAAAGGCTATGCGCTCTCGCGCACTGAAAAAGAGTGCTATGACGCCTTCCAGTCGCTGGAATATGAAGTCAACACCCTGCATACCGCCAACGGTCAGACGCCGTTTGTGACCTTTGGCTTTGGCCTGGGAACCAGCTGGGAATCGCGCCTGATCCAAACCTCGATTCTGCGCAACCGCATCGCGGGCCTGGGCAAAAACCGTAAAACGGCGGTGTTCCCAAAACTGGTCTTCGCCATTAAAGACGGCCTGAATCACAAAGCTGGCGATGCCAACTACGACATCAAACAGCTCGCGCTGGAGTGCGCCAGCAAGCGCATGTATCCCGATATTCTGAACTACGATCAGGTGGTAAAAGTCACCGGCTCGTTTAAAACGCCGATGGGCTGCCGTAGCTTCCTGGGTGTGTATGAAGAGAACGGCGAGCAGATTCACGATGGCCGTAACAATATCGGGGTGATCAGTCTGAACCTGCCGCGTATTGCGCTGGAGGCCAAAGGGGATGAAGCCACCTTCTGGCAGCTGCTCGATGAGCGCCTGGAGCTGGCTTATAAAGCCCTGATGACGCGCATCGCTCGCCTTGAAGGGGTGAAAGCTCGCGTGGCGCCAATCCTGTATATGGAAGGGGCCTGCGGTGTGCGCCTGAAAGCAGACGATGACGTTGCGGAGATTTTCAAAAATGGCCGCGCGTCGATTTCCCTGGGCTACATCGGTATTCACGAAACGGTGAACGCGCTGTTCGGCAATCAGCACGTGTACGATAGCGCAGAGCTGCGTGCCAAAGCCGTCGCCATTGTCGAACGCCTGCGCCAGGCAACCGACAGCTGGAAAGAGGAAACCGGCTACGGTTTCAGCCTGTACAGCACGCCGAGTGAAAACCTGTGCGACCGCTTCTGCCGTCTGGACACCGCCGAATTTGGCATTGTCCCGGGCGTGACGGATAAGGGCTATTACACCAACAGCTTCCATTTAGACGTTGAGAAGAAAGTTAACCCTTACGACAAAATCGATTTTGAAGCGCCGTATCCACCGATCGCGAATGGTGGTTTCATCTGTTATGGCGAATACCCGAACATCCAGCACAACCTGCAGGCGCTGGAAGATGTCTGGGATTACAGCTATCAACACGTGCCGTATTACGGCACCAATACGCCAATTGATGAGTGCTACGAGTGCGGCTTTACCGGTGAGTTTGAGTGCACCAGCAAAGGCTTCACCTGCCCGAAATGCGGCAACCACGACGCCGCACGCGTCTCGGTAACGCGCCGCGTTTGTGGCTATCTCGGCAGCCCGGATGCACGTCCGTTTAACGCCGGTAAGCAAGAAGAGGTGAAGCGTCGCGTCAAGCATCTTGGCAACGGGCAGATTGGCTAAGTGAATATGCATCAGTATTACCCGGTAGACATCGTGAATGGGCCGGGTACCCGCTGCACGCTGTTTGTCTCCGGCTGCGTGCATGAATGTCCCGGGTGCTATAACAAGAGCACCTGGCGGGTCAATTCAGGTGTGCCATTTACCCAGCAAATGGAAGACCAGATCGTTGCCGATCTGAACGATACGCGTATTCGTCGCCAGGGGTTGTCGCTTTCGGGCGGCGACCCGCTGCATCCGCAAAACCTCGCCGATGTACTGAAGCTGGTAAAACGGGTAATCGCGGAATGTCCCGGCAAAGATATCTGGATGTGGACGGGTTATAAAATTGATGAATTAACCGCGGCTCAGCGTGAAGTGGTGGATTTAATCAATGTGCTGGTCGACGGCAAATTTGTTCAGGATCTCAAAGACCCGGCGCTTATCTGGCGCGGCAGCAGCAATCAGGTTGTTCATTATTTGCGGTAAGCCTCTTTATGAGGCTGTTGCCCTTTCTCGTAACTGACGCGAGTCGAGAATATTCACCCCTTCGCACGCAGGTGCAAGCGCCGCGTGCAGCATCGCCTTTGCCACATCCCGCGCTTCAATAGACTTCCATTTTCCAGGCATAATTTTAAACAATGGCGCAAGCAACGCTTCGTTAAAGCGTTGCGATTCGCGATGCCCAAGCAACATGGACGGGCGCGCAATGGTCAGACACGGCCAGCTCTGCGCGATTAACGCTTCTTCCATTTTGCCTTTCACCCGATTGTAGAAAAACGGTGATTGACGGTTAGCCCCGATCGCGCTGACCACCAGCATATGCTTCGCGCCAAGACGCTGACCGGTAATTGCAGTATCGACCACCAGCGTGTAATCCGCCAGCACAAACGCTTCTTTACTGCCCGCCTCGCGCAAAGTGGTGCCAAGGCAGCAAAAAACGACGTCCAGCGGTGCGCTTAATTGGGTGAGCACATCGCTTAATTGCGGATCGTGGGGATTGGTGACTTTATGCATCGGCGTCATCGGCCGCCGCGTCGCCGCAACGATATGGCTGACCTGTGGCTCATTAACCAGCATGCGTAACAGATGCCCGCCAATCAGGCCTGTGGCTCCGGTAATCAATACACGCGTCATGGAAACTCCTTATTCAGATGAATCTAAGTCTAGCCCGCTCGCTTGCAAAGTCAGCCCCGTCGTCCAGGATTAATCACTGAAACCATCAAACCGGAGGCGCTATGAGCAAGAAGATTGCAGTCTTGATCACCGACGAATTTGAAGATGCTGAGTTTACCTCGCCTGCACAAGAGTTCCGCAAAGCGGGCCATGAAGTGGTGACCATTGATAAACAGGCGGGAAAAACGGTGACCGGCAAAAGAGGCGAGGCAAAAGTCACTATCGACAAAGCTATTGATGAAGTACGGCCGGCTGATTTCGACGCCCTGCTGTTACCCGGCGGCCATTCACCAGATACCCTGCGCGGGGATCAACGTTTCGTCACCTTCACGCGGGATTTTGTGAATAGCGGCAAGCCCGTATTTGCTATCTGTCACGGCCCGCAGCTTTTAATCAGCGCGGATGTCATTCGTGGGCGTAAATTAACCGCCGTGAAGCCTATTATTATTGACGTAAAAAATGCCGGAGCCGATTTTTACGATAAAGAAGTGGTGGTGGATAAGGACCAGCTGGTCACCAGCCGAACGCCGGGCGATCTGCCGGCATTTAATCGCGAGGCGCTGCGCCTGTTAGGGCGTTAGCTTTCCCGCAGCCAGTGAAGTTTTTTCCCGAAGCCGAGAGTGTTGTCGGTCATTTTCAGTTCATCAAGCCGAATTTCCCACACCGGCGCCTTCATCACTCTCGCCACCGGGAAGCGCTTGCAGTAGCGATTACGAACGGCGGCTGCCGCCTCTTCCTCAATTAGCGTGATTTCGCCACGAAACTGTATGCCACGAATCAACGCAACCGTTTTGGGCTGCCCGTTGATGGTGCCAGCCACCCGCGCCTGTTTGCCAATTAGCTCGCCATGCCGGGTATGGGTTTCGCTTAGCAAATAAAAAGCGATTCGCTGTGCGTCGTATAAATAGAAGGCATTGGCGCACCATAAATCATCGTGACTGCCGACGCAGTATGTCAGTACATGCTGTTTGTTCAGCCAACGGCTGATGGCATTGAGCGTTTCCATGAGCAACCTGAAGAGTGATATTCTGCGGGAAACATCAATTATGCGCCTGACCTATGTCTCTGTGGTATCTCTATTTAGTCCGCACGCCAGATAACCGTTTATATACCGGTATTACCACCGATGTGGAACGCCGTTTCTCACAGCATCAGAGCGGTAAGGGTGCGAAAGCGTTACGGGGAAAAGGCGAGCTAGCCCTGGCCTTCAGCCATCCGGTGGGCGATCGTTCCAGCGCACTGCGCCTGGAGTATCGCATCAAACAGCTCACGAAGGGGCAGAAAGAGAAGCTGGTGACGGGAACCCTGGCTTTTGAAGACCTGCTGACAGGTCTTCAAAAGCGCCTGGAGATCAAAAAGCTCGATTGAAGCGTTCGTGATATTCCACCAGCCCGGAAACACCGTTAAGCGCATCGTCGGCTAACGGATGGATCAGGAAGTGAGCTTCGGTATCAGGCCAGGCACAACGTAGGCCAAACTGTGCGGCGGGAACAAAGCCAAAGCGCTGATACAGCGCCGCTTCACCTAAAGTCACCACCGCCGCATAGCCAAATTCATTGAGCGAATCCAGCCCTTCATACACCAGTTTCTTTGCCAGCCCCTGGCCGCGGTAAGCTTCATCTACGGCAAGGGGGGCCAGGCCCACCCACTGTAGCTCTTCACCTGCGACCGCAACCGGACTGAATGCGGCATAACCGACAATCTGACCTTCCTCGTCCGTAGCAACCACGCCTAACGTCAGCAGGCCGTCTTCCCGTAAATCTTTCACCAAATCCGCTTCACCGTTGCCATGGAAGGAACGGCGAAGTAAAGCATCAATGCCGGGAGCATCAATAGGTATTTCTACACGAATTAGCATGGCTCACCCACCGAGTTACGTTCTGGAACAGGTTTGTATTTCATCCCTGCTTCAACAAAATCAGCCAGTTGTAGCAACAGTATGCGTAAGGGTTTCGGCATCGCATCCAGCTCAATGGCATCCATTAAATTTTTGACGTACAGACCCAGCTCAGTATCACCTTCAATCATCAGGCGGCGCTGGAAAAACAGGGTATCGGGATCTTGCTTGCGGGCGGCGATCAGCAAAAGATCGTTGGCGGTGGCGCTAAAGCTCACATCCGCCGGGGCATCTTCACACACCACCAGCTTATTATCCTGGACTGAAGTCAGCCACTTCAGCCCGAGGTCGCGCACTTCAATACTCAGCCAGCGTCCCTCAAGGAACTCGAGCTCGCCCTCTTCCATTGCCTGACGAAACTGCCAGCCCAGCACCTGTTCCAGCACCTGGCGCTTCAGAGCAAAGGGCGTCAGTTTAACCGGGGTTCTTAACAGTGACGGGCCAAGATGGACCAGGCGTGAACGCAATTTATCCAACACAAGCTTTACTCCTTGAGAAATTTAACCGCTATTTTGCCACACCAGCCATTCTCCGTAGCGGTGTAAATCAACAAGTTTGCGGGTTATCAATACCACCAGTTTGATTTCATCAATACGCCATTAGCTGCCTTAAATCAAAATTTGTCGCGGACGGGTTAACTAAAATCCCAGTTCGTTAACAATTTTGCCGCCCGACACCGGGTGGCAAGGGTGGCCCGCTAAGGCGACCCGATGATTCAGGATAAATTATGGAGTTGCTTTGCCCAGCTGGAAACTTACCGGCGTTGAAAGCGGCCATCGATAATGGCGCCGATGCGGTTTACATTGGTCTTAAAGATGATACCAACGCTCGCCATTTTGCTGGACTGAATTTCACGGAGAAGAAACTGCAAGAAGCGGTGAGTTACGTGCATCAACATCGCCGTAAACTGCACATCGCTATCAATACGTTTGCGCACCCGGACGGCTACGTGCGCTGGCAGCGAGCAGTGGATATGGCAGCGCAACTCGGAGCCGACGCGTTAATTCTTGCTGACCTCGCCATGCTTGAGTACGCGGCAGAACGTTATCCACACATTGAGCGCCACGTCTCGGTACAAGCCTCCGCCACCAATGAAGAAGCGATTCGTTTTTATCATCGCAACTTCGAGGTTGCGCGTGTTGTATTACCACGCGTGCTCTCTATCCATCAGGTCAAACAGCTAGCCCGGGTCACGCCAGTGCCGCTGGAGGTTTTTGCATTCGGCAGCCTGTGCATCATGGCTGAAGGGCGCTGCTACCTCTCTTCCTATCTGACGGGTGAATCGCCGAATACCGTGGGCGCCTGCTCCCCGGCGCGCTTTGTGCGCTGGCAGCAAACACCGCAGGGGCTGGAATCACGCCTTAACGATGTGCTGATCGACAGATATCAGGATGGCGAAAACGCGGGTTATCCCACGCTGTGTAAAGGCCGCTACCTGGTTGACGATCAGAAATATCACGCGCTGGAAGAGCCAACCAGCCTGAACACCCTGGAGCTGCTGCCGGAGCTGCTGGCGGCCAATATTGCCTCGGTAAAAATCGAAGGCCGCCAGCGCAGCCCGGCCTATGTCAGCCAGGTGGCAAAAGTCTGGCGTCAGGCAATCGACCTGTGTATGGCCGATGCGGAAAACTATCGTGCTCAACCGGCATGGATGGAAGATCTCGGTGCGATGGCCGAAGGTACGCAAACCACTCTCGGTGCCTATCACCGTAAATGGCAGTAGGAAAACCCATGAAATATTCATTAGGGCCGGTGCTGTACTACTGGCCAAAAGAGACGCTGGAAAAATTCTACCAGGCGGCGGCAAGCAGCAGCGCCGAGACCATCTATCTTGGCGAGTCGGTATGCAGCAAGCGCCGCGCTACCAAAACCGGCGACTGGCTGGATATGGCGAAAAGCCTCGCAGACCAGGGGAAACAGATTGTGCTTTCGACCCTTGCGCTGGTCCAGGCCCCGTCTGAATTAAACGAGCTGAAACGCTATGTCGAAAACGGCGATTTTCTGATTGAAGCCAACGATATTGGCGCGGTGAATATGGCGGCCGAGCGTAAGCTGCCCTTTGTCGCAGGCCATGCGCTTAACTGCTATAACGCGGTGACTCTCCGTCTGTTACTCAAGCAAGGGATGATTCGCTGGTGCATGCCGGTTGAGCTGTCGCGCGACTGGCTGGCGAATATGCTGGCTCAGTGTGATGAGCTGGGCATCCGCAACAAGTTTGAAGTGGAAGTGCTTAGCTACGGGCACCTGCCGCTAGCCTACTCCGCACGCTGCTTTACCGCGCGTTCAGAAGATAAGCCAAAAGATGAATGCGAAACCTGCTGCATTAAATATCCCGTCGGGCGCAACATGCTGTCGCAGGAAAACCAGCAGGTGTTTGTGCTCAACGGTATTCAGACCATGAGCGGCTATGTATATAACCTCGGCAATGAGCTGGCATCGATGAAAGGCTTAGTCGATATGGTGCGCCTGTCGCCGATGGGTATGGAAACACTGCGCGTGCTGGAAGCCTTCCGTAAAAATGAGAATGGCAATGCTCCGTTGTCACTGGCGCAGCAAAGTGATTGTAATGGTTACTGGCGACGCGTGGCGGGCTTAGAACTGGTGACTCAGAGCTGAGAAAAGGCTCACTTTGTTACTTAATTGTTGGTAATTTTGCGTAATACTGAAAGGCAATTATCAGCAAACGAAACCAACAAAGTGAGCCGTTATGTCTGACATCACCCAAGTTCCGTTCTCTCTACTCGATTTAGCCCCCATCCCACAAGGCGCAACGCCTCGTGATGCATTTCACCGCTCGCTGGATTTAGCGCGTCTTGCCGAACAGCGGGGTTACCACCGCTACTGGCTGGCCGAGCACCACAATATGACCGGTATCGCCAGCGCAGCAACATCCGTGCTGATTGGCTATCTGGCGGCGAACACCGAGACTTTACGCCTTGGCTCCGGCGGCGTGATGCTGCCGAACCATTCCCCGCTGGTGATTGCCGAGCAGTTCGGCACCCTGGAAACGCTCTATCCCGGACGTATTGATTTGGGATTAGGCCGCGCACCGGGCAGCGACCAGCGCACCATGATGGCGCTGCGCCGCCACATGAGTGGCGATATCGACAATTTCCCACGTGATGTGGGCGAGCTGATTTCGTGGTTTGACGCAACCGATCCAAACCCGGCGGTGCGCCCGGTTCCCGGCTATAACGCGAAAATCCCCGTCTGGCTGCTGGGCTCCAGCCTTTATAGCGCACAGCTTGCCGCACAGCTCGGGCTGCCGTTTGCCTTTGCCTCACACTTTGCGCCCGATATGTTGTTCCAGGCGCTCCAGCTTTACCGCGCGCAGTTCAAACCCTCTGCTCGCCTGCAAAAACCCTATGCGATGGTGTGCATTAATATCATCGCCGCAGACAGTAACCGCGACGCCGAATTTCTGTTTACCTCGATGCAGCAAGCGTTTGTCAAATTGCGCCGTGGTGAAACAGGCCAGCTCCCGCCGCCGATTGAAAATATGGATAACTTCTGGAGCCCGGCGGAGAAGTATGGCGTGCAGCAGGCGCTGAGCATGTCGCTGGTGGGAGATAAAGCGAAAGTTCGCCACGGGCTGACTGCATTACTGCGGGAAACCCAGGCCGATGAAATTATGGTTAACGGGCAAATTTTTGATCCCCAGGCACGGCTACACTCATTTGATTTGGCGATGGATGTGCATGAAAGTTTGACCAGTTAATGATGTCGCCCCTCAATGGAGGGGCGACAAATTTAATCATAAACCGGTAATAGATCGAAGCTTGAAAGGATATGAATTGCTGCGTTTGTCACACCAAAGATCAGAATCAGCGCAATCATTTTATTGCCGCCCCACACCCGATAAATTGGGCTACCAAACTTTTTACGTGAGGCTTTTGCCAACAGAGCGGGAACGATTGCCGCCCAGATAGTGGCTGCCAGCCCCGCAAAACCAATCGCGTAGATAAACCCGTCAGGCCAGATAACGCCGCCTAACATTGGCGGGATAAATGTCACCAGAGCGGTTTTCAGGCGGCCAATGGGGGAGTCATCAAACTTAAACAGGTCAGCCAGATAATCGAACAGGCCCAATGTCACCCCGAGGAAGGAGCTGGCAACGGCGAAGTTTGAGAAAACGATTAGCAGTAAATCCAGCGCACGACTGTTCAGCACGCCGCTCAACGCGCCGACCAGCACATCAATATTGCCGCCTTTATCCGCAATGGCGATAAAGTCGCTGCGTGGAATATTTCCCATGCTGCCCATCAACCAAATGATATACAGCCCCAGCGCCATCAGCGTTCCCCAGACAAGGCAACGCTTAATAGTCTGTGGATCTTTGCCGTAATACTTCATCAGGCTGGGTACGTTACCGTGATAGCCAAATGAGGCAAGACAAAATGGCAGTGTCATAAAGAGATACGGCAAATAGCTCGGATTAATCGCTTTGCTATCCAGCAATGTTGCCGGTTCGACGTGCCACACCAAACCGCCAAACGTCATAAAGAAAGTGAGGATCTTGGCGCCAAGCACAATCGTCGTCATGCGGCTTACTGCGCGGGTGCTGAGCCAGACGATAAAAGCGACGACAAAAGCAAAAATCAATCCCGCCAATCGCGCCGGGAAATCGACAGACATTTTACCGAGCGTATGATGAATCACCGAACCGCTCGCCGAAATATAGGCGTAGGTCAGGATGTAGAGCACAAACGCGATGGACAGCCCGTTAATCAGATTCCAGCCTTTACCCAATAAGTCTTTAGTCACGGTATCGAAACTCGAGCCAACTCGATAATTAAGATTGGCTTCGAGAATCATCAAACCAGAGTGCAGCATACAAAACCAGGTCACCAGCAACGCCGCCACAGACCAGAAAAACCACGCCCCAGACATCACTACCGGCAAGGAAAACATCCCCGCGCCAATGATAGTGCCGCCAATGATCATCACACCGCCGAAAATAGACGGCGAGGCCTGAGTGGTGGATAAAGTTGCCATACAAATTCCTGAAACATTGAACGACTGCCGGAGCGACAGGTTTACTGCGATACATTGTACCAGTACATGAGTACAATTTGGATAAAAAAAATCCCGGTCGCAATAACCAGGATTTTTATCACTGCCTGCTGATTAACAGCAGGCATAAACTTCTGTCAATTAAGCTTCGGTAGTACGACGACGCGCAGGTGCTGCACCGCCATCTTCACGACGTGGGCCACGACCGCCATCACGACGTTCGCCGCTGAAGCTACGTGGAGCACCGGCACCTGCAGGGCCATCACGACGTGGACCGCGACCGCCTTCACGACGTTCGCCACCAGCACCACCGAAACCACGGCCAGCACCGCCGCCACGGCGTTCGCCACCGCGGTCAGTACGTGGCTGCGCATCGCCCATCAGCTGCATATTCATCGGTTTGTTCAGAATACGAGTACGGGTAAAGTGCTGCAGGATTTCGCCCGGCATGCCTTTTGGCAGTTCGATAGTTGAGTGGGTACCGAACAGCTTGATGTTACCAATGTAGCGGCTGCTGATATCGCCTTCGTTAGCGATAGCGCCAACGATGTGACGAACTTCAACACCGTCATCACGGCCCACTTCAATGCGGTACAGTTCCATATCGCCAACGTCACGACGTTCGCGACGTGGTGCATCACCATCACGCTGTGGACGATCTGAACGCTCTGGACGGTCACCGCGTGGTGCGCGGTCTGGACGATCGCCACGTGGAGCACGGTCTGAACGCTCGAAACGCTCATCACGTTCACGGAATTCACGACGTGGACGCATTGGTGCATCCGGTGGCAGGATCAGAGGACGTTCGCCCTGTGCCATTTTCAGCAGTGCTGCAGCCAATGTTTCCATATCCAGCGCTTCTTCTGATTCAGTAGAAGGTTGGATTTTTGCCAACAGACCACGGTACAGATCCAGATCGCTGCTTTCCAGCTGCTGCTGAACTTTAGCGGCAAACTTAGCCAGACGACGCTCGCTCAGCAGATCACGGTTTGGCAGTTCAACTTCAGGAATAGTCAGCTTCATGGTACGTTCGATGTTACGCAGCAGACGACGCTCACGGTTCTCAACGAACAGCAGAGCACGGCCAGCACGACCCGCACGACCGGTACGACCGATACGGTGAACGTAAGACTCGGAGTCCATCGGGATATCGTAGTTAACCACCAGACTGATACGCTCAACGTCCAGGCCACGGGCCGCAACGTCGGTGGCAATCAGGATGTCCAGACGACCATCTTTCAGACGCTCCAGAGTCTGCTCACGCAGTGCCTGGTTCATGTCGCCGTTCAGTGCAGCACTGTTATAGCCGCTTTGTTCCAGAGCTTCAGCCACTTCCAGAGTCGCGTTTTTGGTACGCACGAAGATGATCGCCGCATCAAAATCTTCAGACTCAAGGAAACGAACCAGCGCTTCGTTTTTACGCATACCGTGCACGGTCCAGTAGCTCTGGCTGATGTCCGGACGTGTAGTCACGCTTGATTGAATGCGCACTTCCTGCGGATCTTTCATGAAGCGACGGGTAATACGACGAATCGCTTCTGGCATGGTTGCAGAGAACAGAGCGGTCTGATGACCTTCTGGGATCTGAGCCATGATGGTTTCAACGTCTTCGATGAAGCCCATACGCAGCATTTCATCAGCTTCGTCCAGTACCAGACCTTTCAGGCTGGACAGGTTCAGCGTACCGCGTTTTAAGTGGTCAAGCAGGCGGCCCGGGGTACCAACAACGATCTGTGGTCCCTGACGCAGGGCGCGCAGCTGCACGTCATAACGCTGGCCGCCGTAAAGGGCTACCACGTTTACGCCGTGCATATGTTTAGAGAAATCCGTCATGGCTTCAGCAACCTGAACCGCCAGTTCGCGGGTCGGTGCCAGCACCAGAATTTGTGGCGCTTTCAGCTCAGGAGAAAGGTTGTGCAGCAGCGGTAAAGAGAACGCTGCGGTTTTGCCGCTACCCGTCTGGGCCATACCCAGTACATCGCGGCCAGCCAGCAGCTGTGGAATACATTCTGCCTGGATAGGTGATGGTTTTTCGTAACCCAGATCGTTCAGGGCTTTAAGAATGGAGTCGTTAAGACCCAGGTCGGTAAAAGTAGTTTCGATAGTAGTAGTCTCGATGATATCAGTCATGTAGTACACGTGCCTCGTAGATGGCGGCCAGTCTACATAACTCATCGTGAAATTGACCTGCAATTTTCATTGAAAAGTGTGAACCGGCTCAAATTTGGTTGATTAACGAACAAAAACGCCCTCACCGGTTAAGGCGATGACTTTAATAAAAAAGTTTATGGGCTGATCGATGTTCGTCAGCTATTGCTGGTCCGATTCTGCCAGGTCATCTTGCTCCTGGCCCAAGAGCGCTAATTCCAACAATGCATAACGATGCTCAACGTAGTTATGTACGTTATTAGCGACCGCTAACTTGAACAGTGCCGTGGCGCTGTCCTTTTCCCCCAGACTTAGGTAGTACTTACCTAAATAGAAGTTGGTTTCACTGAGATGCTCAGCGAGCGAGGTGTTATCCGTTGCGTCCGCCTTGAGGCGTTCCATTAACGTTTTTTCGTTAATGTTCCCCAGGTAGAACTCGACAATGTTCCATCCCCATTGCTCTTTATCCGATTTATCGAGGCGCTGTTGTAACGCCACCTTAGCCTGCTTTGCATCGACATTGCGTTGAGCAATATAGAGCCACAGACTACGGAAAGGATCATTGGGATCGTCTTGATAAAACGCTAGCAGATCATCTTGCGCTAAACGATAACGACCACCGTAGTAGAGGGCGATACCGCGATTTAAATGCGCGTAGTTGTAAGTTGGATCAAGCTCAAGTACAGAATCAAACGCTTCATAGGCAGCATCAAAATTGCCTGCCTGCGTTAAATATATACCTAAGTAATTGAATACTTCAGGCATATCGGGGCGGATTGCCAACGCTTGTGAAAAATCATTTCGCGCCAGAGCCCGCAAGCCGAGGCTATCATACAACACTCCGCGCTCATATAAAAGCTGTGCGCGTTCATCATCGGTTAAAGCCCGGCTGGCAAGTATCTGCTCCATGCGCGCAAGAATCACTTCCTGCTGCAAAGTCGGCTGCAGTGGCACCGCCAGGACTTCACTTTCACGCCAGGCAGAGTTGCTGCATCCTGCCAGCGTGAGAGCTGTCGCAACGAAACACCAGCGCAAAAAAGGCTTCATTTCCCACTCCCGAAGACAACATATTGGATGACGTCCTGTCCGCCGGCCCTAAAACGAGACTCCCTGCCCCGTAATAAAATAGCTCTCCATGTCGCCATGGAGAGCTTAATCGGTATCGCTTACTCAGCTTCTGGCGCAGCAGGTGCAGCACTGTCTGCCGGAGACTGCTCAGTGGCTTCCTTGATGCTCAGACGGACACGGCCCTGACGGTCAACTTCCAGTACTTTAACTGGAACTTCCTGACCCATTTGCAGGTAGTCAGTCACTTTCTCTACGCGCTTGTCAGCGATTTGAGAGATGTGCACCAGACCTTCTTTGCCGCCGCCGATGGCAACGAATGCACCGAAATCTACGATACGAGTCACTTTACCCTGGTAGATACGGCCCACTTCGATTTCAGCAGTGATCTCTTCGATACGACGAATAGCGAATTTCGCTTTCTCGCCGTCGGTCGCAGCAATCTTAACTGTGCCGTCGTCTTCGATTTCAATGGTAGTACCGGTTTCTTCGGTCAGCGCACGAATCACAGAACCACCCTTACCGATCACGTCTTTGATCTTGTCCGGGTTGATTTTGATTGTGTGAATACGTGGAGCGAACTGAGAGATATCGCCACGCGGAGCGTTGATAGCCTGTTCCATTACGCCCAGGATATGCAGACGCGCACCTTTAGCCTGGTTCAGAGCCACCTGCATGATTTCGCGGGTGATACCTTCGATTTTGATATCCATCTGCAGGGCAGAGATACCTTCACGGCTACCGGCCACTTTAAAGTCCATGTCGCCCAGGTGATCTTCGTCACCCAGAATGTCAGACAGAACCACAAAGTTTTCGCCTTCTTTCACCAGGCCCATCGCAATACCGGCTACGGCGGCTTTGATTGGCACGCCTGCATCCATCAGTGCCAGAGAAGCACCGCATACGGAAGCCATGGAAGAAGAACCGTTAGATTCGGTGATTTCAGACACCACACGCACGGTGTACGGGAAGCGGTCAGCTTCTGGCATAACAGCCAGTACGCCACGCTTAGCCAGACGACCATGGCCAATCTCACGACGCTTAGGAGAACCGACCATGCCGGTTTCGCCTACGGAGTACGGAGGGAAGTTGTAGTGGAACAGGAAGTTGTCGGTACGTTCGCCCATCAACTCATCCAGGTTCTGTGCATCACGAGCGGTACCCAGAGTAGCGGTAACCAGCGCCTGAGTTTCACCACGGGTGAACAGTGCAGAACCGTGAGTACGCGGCAGAACGCCAGTACGCACATCCAGACCACGGATCATGTCTTTTTCGCGGCCATCGATACGCAGTTCACCAGCCAGAATACGGCTACGAACCACGTTTTTCTCGATAGCGTGCAGAATGTCGCTCACTTCGCCAGCGTCAATTGAATCGTCTTCAGCTGACAGCGCAGCGATAACGTCAGATTTGATGATGTCGACTTGTGCGTAACGCTCTTGCTTATCAGTAATACGGTAAGCATCGCTCAGGCGAGATTCAGCAAGGGCAGCAACGCGCGCATTCAGCGCTTCGTTAGCGGCTTCTGGCTGCCAGTCCCAACGTGGTTTGCCCGCTTCAGCAACCAGAGAGTTGATGTTCTGGATAACAACCTGCTGCTGTTCGTGACCGAATACGACCGCGCCCAGCATTTGGTCTTCGCTCAGCAGTTCAGCTTCGGATTCAACCATCAGCACCGCACCTTCGGTACCGGCAACCACCAGGTCCAGCTTACTGATTTTCAGTTCGTCAGCCGTCGGGTTCAGAACGTACTGGTCATTGATATAACCCACACGAGCAGAACCAATTGGGCCATTGAACGGAATACCCGACAGGCTGAGCGCTGCAGAAGCACCGATCATGGCAACGATGTCCGGGTGAACCTGTGGGTTCACGGAAACAACGGTGGCGATAACCTGAACTTCGTTGACGAAACCTTCCGGGAACAGCGGACGCACCGGGCGGTCAATCAGACGCGCGATCAGAGTTTCGCCTTCGCTTGGACGGCCTTCACGACGGAAGAAGCTACCCGGGATACGACCAGCAGCGTAAGTACGCTCCTGATAGTTAACGGTCAGCGGGAAGAAGTCCTGGCCTGCTTTCGCTTTTTTCTGACCGACAACGGTCACGAATACAGCGGTGTCGTCCATGCTGACCATTACTGCTGCGGTAGCCTGGCGAGCCATCATACCGGTCTCTAAAGTGACCGTATGCTGGCCGTATTGAAATTTACGGACAATCGGATTGAGCAAAATAATATCCTTAATAATCTTTGGTAGCAGGTGATTGCACCCGCTCCGTTTAACCCGATCTCTGCCGCATCCTCGCGACTAATGACAACCCTGACCCGCCCCTGCGGATAAAGCCTCTCATTAGCCGCGCGAACCTCTGCAACAAAGATCACACACTGCAACAATACATTAGTTTCCATAGAATTGCTGCCATCAGCTTGAAAAAAGGGGCCTTAAAAGGCCCCTTTTTCTGAAACTCGCAAGACTTAGCGACGCAGGCCCAGACGCTCGATCAGGCTGGTGTAACGTGCTACATCTTTACGCTTCAGGTAGTCGAGCAGTTTACGACGCTGAGAAACCATACGCAGCAGACCACGACGGCTGTGGTGATCTTTTTTGTGCTCTGCAAAGTGACCTTGCAGGTGGTTAATCTGTGCGGTCAGCAGTGCAACCTGAACTTCGGTAGAACCGCTGTCGTTAGTACCACGACCAAACTCAGAAACGATTTTAGCTTTAGCTTCAACGCTTAGAGACATTTTAAACTCCAGAATTATAGATAAAAAATAAGAGTGCCGATCTCTAATTCAGCAACTCCAGTGCACTTTCACAGCAATGTTAAACAAAGGTATGAAAGTTAAGCCGCGCCATTTTACCTGTAGCCACCTCTTATCGCAAGGCAACTCCAGGTGTCAGAGCGGATACTCAACGACCAGACGACGAGGCGCAACGCGTCCATCATCGTCTATTTCGGCCATGCCGATAAATTTCTCTTCATCACCTTCGGTGACTCGGACTAGCCCTTCTGCTGGTGCGCCAGCAACTTGCACCGGTTGCCCATTCTTGAAGTAACCCGCAACAGCAGGTAATAAATTCACGATGGGGAAATCCGACGCAGGACTATCCATTGGCATCAATAGCGGATCTAACAGCACGGATGGCTCAATTTCTTGCGCTTGTGCTTGCTCAACCAATGCATGCAATTGCTCAAGCGTCACCATGCGTTCAACGGGATACTTGCTTACGGCAAGACGGCGCAGGAAAGTCACGTGGGCCCCACAACCGAGCATTTCACCTAAATCATCGGTGATGGTGCGGATGTACGTCCCTTTAGAGCAGTGAATTTCCAGCTCAAGTTCATTGCCTTCATGGCGAATAAACAGAAGTTCGTAAACCGTAATAGATCGCGCTTCGCGCGGCACTTCGATCCCCTGGCGTGCATACTCATAAAGCGGCTTGCCCTGGTATTTCAGCGCGGAGTACATCGATGGGATTTGCTGTATTTCACCACGGAAACGCTCTAACGCGGCTGCCAGCTCCTGTTCACTAAAGGTTACCGGACGTTCCTGAACCACGGTGCCATCGGCATCGGAAGTATCAGTACGCTGCCCCAGGCGGGCAATGACACGGTAACGCTTATCGGAGTCCAGCAGATAGCGCGAGAATTTCGTTGCTTCGCCAAGGCAGATCGGCAGCATGCCGGTTGCAAGCGGGTCAAGCGCTCCGGTATGACCGGCACGGTTAGCGTTATAAATGCGCTTAACTTTCTGCAACGCATCGTTGGAAGATAAGCCCTGGGGTTTATCTAACAACAGCACTCCGTGGATATCACGACCACGACGACGAGGACGACTCATTAATCCTCCTTGCTGTCATCCGTATCGTTTACACGGCGCTCATCATCGTTTCTGATGACGTTGGAAACCAGATTCGACATGCGCATGCCTTCAACGAGCGAGTTATCGTAGAAGAAGGTCAATTCAGGCACGATGCGCAGGCGCATTGCTTTGCCCAGCAAAGAACGAATGTAGCCAGAAGCATCTTGCAGAACTTTGATGCCTTCTTTAACCGCCTGTTCGTCTTTATCGTTCAGGAAGGTTACAAACACTTTGGCATAAGCCAGGTCACGTGACACTTCGACGCCGGAAACGGTGGTCATCATGCCCAGACGCGGGTCTTTAATTTCGCGCTGCAGGATAATGGCGATTTCTTTCTGCAATTCCTGAGAAACACGCTGCGGGCGACCAAATTCTTTCGCCATAATAAATTCTCCATAAAATCAGGGGGCGCTCGGCCCCCTAAAGATATTAGCTATGTACCCGGCTGATATCAGGCGATAGTACGCTGGATTTCGATGATTTCGAATACTTCGATCACGTCACCAACACGCACATCGTTGTAGTTCTTCACGCCGATACCACATTCCATACCGTTACGGACTTCGTTGGCGTCATCTTTGAAGCGGCGCAGGGATTCCAGCTCGCCTTCATAGATAACCACGTTGTCGCGCAGGACGCGGATTGGGTTGTGACGTTTGACCACACCTTCGGTAACCATACAACCTGCGATTGCGCCAAATTTCGGTGATTTGAACACGTCGCGAACTTCGGCCAGGCCGAGGATCTGTTGTTTGAGTTCCGGAGACAGCATACCGCTCATGGCGGCTTTCACTTCGTCAATCAGATGATAGATGACGGAGTAGTAACGCAGATCCAGGCTTTCAGATTCAATGACGCGGCGAGCAGAAGCATCGGCACGGACGTTGAAGCCAACCAGAATAGCGTTAGAAGCTGCAGCAAGCGTTGCGTCAGTCTCAGTGATACCGCCCACGCCTGAACCGATGATTTTAACTTTAACTTCATCAGTAGAGAGTTTCAGCAGGGAATCGCTGATCGCTTCAACAGAACCCTGAACGTCTGCTTTGAGCACCACGTTCACTTCAGACACTTCGCCTTCGGTCATGTTGGCGAACATGTTTTCCAGTTTAGATTTCTGCTGGCGAGCCAGTTTCACTTCGCGGAATTTACCCTGACGATACAGAGCAACTTCACGAGCTTTTTTCTCGTCACGAACCACTGTGACTTCATCACCCGCTGCCGGAACACCGGACAGACCCAGGATTTCAACAGGAATAGACGGACCCGCTTCAGTCACTTCACGACCCATTTCGTCACGCATTGCACGAACACGGCCATATTCGAAACCACAAAGAACGATGTCGCCTTTGTTCAGGGAACCTTCACGAACCAGAACAGTTGCTACCGGGCCACGACCTTTATCAAGGAAGGATTCGATAACCACACCGCTCGCCATACCGTCACGCATTGCTTTCAGTTCAAGAACTTCAGCTTGCAGCAGGATTGCGTCCAGCAGTTCGTCAATACCTGTACCTGCTTTAGCAGACACGTGGATGAACTGGCTTTCGCCGCCCCACTCTTCTGGCATGATGCCGTACTGAGACAGTTCCTGCTTCACGCGGTCTGGATCGGCTTCTGGCTTATCGATTTTGTTCACCGCAACCACTACCGGCACCTGCGCCGCTTTCGCGTGCTGGATTGCTTCGATAGTCTGTGGCATTACGCCATCGTCTGCTGCAACAACCAGAACCACGATATCCGTCGCCTGAGCACCACGAGCACGCATAGAGGTAAACGCTGCGTGGCCCGGGGTATCCAGGAAGGTAACCATACCGTTGTCAGTTTCAACGTGGTACGCACCGATATGCTGGGTAATGCCACCCGCTTCGCCAGACGCGACTTTAGTCGAGCGAATGTAGTCGAGCAGTGAAGTTTTACCGTGGTCAACGTGGCCCATGATGGTCACAACCGGCGCACGTGACTCAGCAACTGCGTCAGTGTCACGGTCGCTCATCAGCGCTTCTTCCAGCTCGTTTTCACGACGCAGGATAACTTTGTGGCCCATCTCTTCGGCAACCAGCTGTGCGGTTTCCTGGTCGATGACCTGGTTAATGGTGGCCATAGCGCCCAGTTTCATCATCGCTTTGATGACCTGAGAGCCTTTAACCGCCATTTTGTTAGCCAGTTCGGCAACAGTAACAGTTTCGCCGATTACGACGTCACGGTTAACGGCTTGCGCAGGCTTGTTAAAGCCCTGCTGCAGCGAGCTTGGTTTACGCTTGCCTTTGCCACCGCGTACCGCAGCACGAGCTTCTTCACGGTCAGCTTTAGACTCACCGTGTTTGCCGCCTTTCTTCTGGCGAGGCGCTTTCGCTGTCGCAGTACGAGCACGAGTGCGGCCCGCTTCAACTTCGCGGTCGTTTTCGTCTTCGGCCTGGCGCGCATGTTGAGAAGTGGTGACATGGTAATCAGATTTGTCGTCTTCCACTTTCTCTTCTTCCGTCCACACGCCGGCGTTAGCTTCTGCCATTTTACGGGCTTCTTCCGCTACACGGCGGGCGTCTTCTTCTAATTTGCGACGGGCTTCTTCTTCAGCTGCACGCTTCAGCTCAGCGGCTTCTGCTTCCCGGCGGGCTTTGTCGGCCTGGGCGCTTTTCGTCATATCGTCTTGTTGATTGCTCACTTTGTCTTTTTCCGCAGCTTCACGTTTCGCTTTGTCAGCGGCTTCACGCTTAGCTTTCTCTTCAGCTTCACGTTTAGCTTTTTCTTGCGCCTCACGTTTGGCAGCTTCCTGCGCCTCACGTTGGGCTTGCTCTTCCGCTTCACGCAGCGCGAGTTCTTCCGCGGCAAGACGTTCTGTCTCTTGCGGATCACGTTTCACAAAGGTGCGCTTCTTGCGGACTTCGATTTGTACCGATTTACTTTTCCCACCGGTACCTGGAATGTTTAAAGTACTGCGCGTTTTGCGCTGTAATGTCAACTTATCTGGTGCAGAACCGTGTTCACGGTTCAGGTGCGCCAGCAATGTCTGTTTTTCCTGGGCCGAGACAGAATCATCAGCAGCCTTAGGGATCCCTGCATCAGCAAATTGCTGTACCAGGCGGTCCACGGAGGTCTGAATCTCTGCGGCCAGCGCTTTTACGGTTACATCTGTCATGCTGTTCCTTCCTGCTACAGTTTATTACGCTTCGCCACCAAACCAGCAGATATTACGAGCAGCCATGATCAACTCACCGGCTTTCTCATTGGTTAAACCTTCAATATCTGACAGATCGTCGACACCTTGCTCAGCCAGGTCTTCCAGCGAGCTTACACCGCGCGCAGCAAGTTTAAAGGCCAGATTGCGATCCATACCTTCGAGGTTCAGCAGATCCTCTTGCGGTTTGTTATCGCCCAGGCTCTCTTCCTGCGCTAATGCCAGCGTAGTAAGGGCGTTTTTGGCGCGATCGCGTAATGCTTCCACTGTATCTTCATCAAGGCCATCTATTTCCAGCAGCTCTTTCATCGGCACGTAGGCCAGCTCTTCGAGAGTGGAGAAACCTTCTTCTACCAATACAGTGGCGAAGTCCTCGTCGATTTCGAGGTATTTGGTAAAGGTATCAATGGCCGCATGGGCTTCAGCCTGATGCTTGGCTTGCAGGTCATCAACGGTCATCACGTTAAGTTCCCAGCCGCTCAGCTGTGCTGCCAGACGTACGTTCTGACCGTTACGACCGATAGCCTGTGCCAGATTGCCTGCCTCTACCGCGATGTCCATTGTGTGTTTGTCTTCATCAACCACAATGGAAGCCACGTCAGCCGGAGCCATAGCATTGATAACGAATTGCGCCGGGTTATCGTCCCACAGCACGATATCAATACGCTCACCGCCCAGTTCAGTGGAAACTGCCTGTACGCGCGCGCCGCGCATACCGACGCAAGCACCAACCGGATCGATACGCTTGTCGTTCGTTTTCACGGCGATTTTCGCACGTGAACCCGGATCGCGAGCTGCGGCCTTGATTTCAATCACTTCTTCGCCGATTTCCGGCACTTCAATACGGAACAGTTCAATCAGCATTTCTGGTTTAGAACGGCTAACGAACAGCTGCGCACCGCGAGCTTCCGGACGTACAGCATAAAGCACGCCGCGGATACGGTCACCCGGGCGGAAGTTTTCACGCGGCAGCATATCTTCGCGAGGAATAACAGCTTCAGCACTGGTGTTAGAACCATCGATCGGACGAACTTCGAGCGAAATATTATCACGGTTAACTTTCTTAACCACGCCGGTGATGATCTCACCTTCCAGCTCGCGGAACTGATCAACTACCATTGCGCGTTCAGCTTCACGTACTTTCTGTACGATAACCTGCTTTGCGGTCTGGGTGGTGATACGGTCGAAGGTGACAGACTCAATCTGGTCTTCAACATACTCGCCAACGTTCAGCTCTGGATCTTCAAATTGAGCGGCATCGAGAGTGATTTCACGCGTAGGTTGGGTCACTTCTTCGACAATGACCCAGCGGCGGAAAGTATCAAAGTCGCCACTTTTACGATCGATGCTGACGCGAACATCAATCTCTTGCTCATATTTTTTCTTGGTCGCTGTTGCCAGAGCACTTTCCAGCGCTTCGAAAATCTTCTCGCGCGGCAGTGATTTTTCGTTGGAAACTGCTTCTACAACAGCCAAAATTTCTTTGTTCATCCTGGGTTTTCACCTCAATCCAAACTATTAAAAGTGGGGTACCAGGTTCGCTTTCTGGATGTTGCTCAGCGCGAACACTTCATCTTTACCTTCCACCGTAACCGTGATCATCTCACCTTCTACGGCTTTAATAATACCCTGCCATTTACGACGGTTTTGCACGGCCATGCGCAACACAATGCTGACTTCTTCGCCGATGAAACGAACATAATGCTCGGCGGTAAACATTGGGCGATCAAGACCAGGTGAGGAAACTTCCAGGTTGTAAGCCACAGTGATAGGGTCTTCGACATCCAGTACTGCACTTACCTGGTGACTGACATCAGCACAATCATCAACATTGATGCCATCTTCACTATCAATATAGATGCGCAGCGTAGATTGGCGACCCCGAACAAATTCGATACCGACCAATTCATAGCCCAGCGCCTCGACCGGTGCTGAAATCATCTCTGTTAATTTTTGCTCTAATGTGGACAAGCCCACCCCCAAGACATAAAAAAAGGGCCTATAGCCCCGTTATTCTGAAGTCAGATAACAAAAAACCCCGATAAATCGGGGCTTGATATAACTGAACCCTGTATACCGCGAATGCGGCCCGGACACCATCCAGGAGAATTTTTTTCTAAATTCTTCGCGAGGCACCAACTGGTGTTCACAGTATATTTGAAAAAGAACTCTCAGGGAAAGTGGTTGCGGGGGCCGGATTTGAACCGACGACCTTCGGGTTATGAGCCCGACGAGCTACCAGGCTGCTCCACCCCGCGTCCGAAAACGTGGCAAATAATACGCCAGAATTGCATTAAATGCAAGAATTGCTGGGATTTGGTACCGAGGACGGGACTTGAACCCGTAAGCCCAATCGGGCACTACCACCTCAAGGTAGCGTGTCTACCAATTCCACCACCTCGGCACTTTGCGCACGGCAATCACCTCTTGCCGTACAGAAGCTTACTGCTTATTACTGCGGAATATCGCTGCTCGGCCTGGTAGGTGCCGCTGGCTGTGACTCAGTTTTTGTCGGCTGAGTTAAATTATCCCACACGCTTCCTTTATCGGTTTTGTTGGTATTGAGGTTACCCAGTACCAGGCTGATAATAAAGAACAGCGTTGCTAACACAGCGGTCATACGGGTCATGAAGTTACCAGAACCGTTAGAACCAAACAGCGTAGCTGAAGCGCCTGCTCCGAAGGAGGCTCCCATATCAGCGCCTTTACCTTGCTGCAGCATGATAAGACCGACAAGGCCCAGAGCTACAATAAGGAAAATAACTAAAAGAGCTTCGTACATAATCAACCTGTTCCTTGCGGGATTACCGCATACCAAAGCTTCAAACCAGTCAAGCGGATACGTTTAAGTTTACCCACTGAAGCGGGTGAGAATACTAACCAAAGCCTTCTGTCTGCGCAAGGGCAATTTCTTCACATTTTGCCGACTGCGGAAAAAAACAGCAGCAAACTTGCCTTTTCCTGCAAAACAGGCGGCAAACGCCGCCTTTTTATACAAACAGTAAAGTGCGTTTAAACCGCTTTTACCGCATCGGCAATACGATTGGCGTACTCGATAACCAGCGCTTCGTCTTCGCCTTCTACCATCACGCGAATTAGCGGCTCAGTTCCCGATTTGCGCAGTAGCACACGACCACGGTTACCCAATGCTTCTTCAACTTCAGCGGTCACTTTTTTCACAGTATCATGCTCAAGCGGATCGCCGCTGCCCGCAGTAAAACGCACGTTAACCAAAACCTGGGGGAATAATTTCATTCCGCTGCATAAATCATGCAGGCTCATATGGTTACGCACCATCGCGGTGAGCACTTGCAAACCGGCCACAATCCCGTCGCCCGTGGTGGTTTTATCAAGCAGGATCACATGGCCTGAGTTTTCCGCGCCGATTCGCCAACCTTTTTCCTGTAATTTTTCCAGCACATAACGGTCGCCCACTTTTGCACGCGCAAACGGAATACCAAGCTGTTTCAACGCCAGTTCCAGCCCCATATTGCTCATCAGGGTGCCAACCGCACCACCGCGTAGCTGGCCCTGACGTAAACCTTCGCGCGCAATGATGTAAAGGATCTGGTCACCGTCGACTTTATGACCGAGATTATCCACCATGATCAGGCGGTCACCATCGCCGTCGAGTGCGATACCAATATCCGCTTTTTCGGCCAGCACGCGCTCCTGAAGCATACGCACATCGGTGGCACCACATTTCTCATTGATATTAACGCCGTTTGGTTCACATCCAACCGCAATAACCGTGGCGCCCAGCTCACGCAGCACGTTTGGCGCAATGTGGTAAGTTGCCCCGTTGGCGCAATCAACCACAATTTTCATACCGTTGAGGCTTAATTCGTTCGGAAAGGTGCCCTTGCAGAATTCGATATAGCGACCGGCGGCATCCACGATGCGGCTGGCCTTACCCAGCTCGGCAGAATCCACGCAGGTAATCTCTTTTTCCATTTCCGCTTCAATGGCTTCTTCAACGTCATCCGGCAGCTTGGTACCGTCGATGGAGAAGAATTTAATCCCGTTATCATAGAACGGGTTGTGGGATGCGGAGATCACAATCCCGGCTTCCGCGCGGAAAGCGCGAGTCAGGTAGGCTACGGCAGGCGTTGGCATCGGGCCTGTAAACGATGCCGATAAACCCGCCGCCGCCAGACCCGCTTCCAGCGCGGACTCCAGCATATAGCCAGAGATGCGGGTGTCTTTGCCGATAATAATTTTACGCGAGCCGTGACGCGCTAACACTTTACCCGCGGCCCAGCCGAGCTTGAGCACGAAATCAGGTGTAATGGGGGAATCGCCAACACGACCGCGGATGCCATCTGTGCCAAAATATTTACGGTTACTCATAGCGTTTTTTTTCCTTCGCTGAAAGTGTGGCTTCCACCACGCGCATCGCTTCGACTGACTCTTTTACATCGTGAACCCGAATGATATTCGCCCCCTGCATTGCCGATATCACTGCGCAAGCAAGGCTCCCGCTCAGGCGTTGATCCGGCCCGACGTTCAGCAGTTGGCCAACCATTGATTTACGCGACATCCCCACCAGCAGCGGTAAGCCAAAATGGTGGAATTCGGAGAGTCGGGCTAAAAGTTGATAATTGTGGGTCAGATTTTTACCGAAACCAAAGCCCGGGTCGAGCAACAATTTTTCTTTTGCGATACCCGCCGCTTCGCAGCGCGCTATCTGGTCGATAAAAAAGCGGTTTACATCGGCCAGGACATCGTCGTAGTAAGGCGCCTGCTGCATATTTTTGGGTTCACCCTGCATATGCATCAGGCAAACCGGCAGCCCTGTCTCGGCGGCAGCTTCCAGCGCACCAGGCTGCTGCAGCGAGCGAATATCGTTGATGATATGCGCGCCGACCCGTGCTGATTCGCGGATCACCTCAGGTTTCGAGGTATCCACCGAAATCCATACTTCAAAACGCTGCGCAATAGCTTCGACAACAGGGATCACACGGGACAGCTCTTCTTCGACACTCACTTCAGCCGCGCCCGGGCGCGTGGACTCACCGCCAATATCAATAATCGTCGCGCCCGCATTGATCATCGCATTAGCGTGTTTTACAGCGTCCACTAATGAAGCGTGCTGTCCACCGTCGGAAAAGGAGTCTGGCGTGACGTTCAAAATCCCCATGATATGCGGATGTGAAAGATCAAGCGTGCTGCCCTGGGCTGTGAGTTTCATCGAAATTCCTTCCATTAGCTGAGGCTCAACAAAAAACAAAAACCCCGGGACAAGCCCGGGGTTTTATAGATTACGGCAATAACATCGGGCAGAGACGACTTATTTATCGCCCAACTGCTCTGACATCGTATTGCCAGGATTCGGCGTACGCGGTTCGTCGACCGGACGCGGTGCGCGTGGCGTACCGTTGTTGTCAGAATTGTTGCTGCCGTTATTGGACTCTTCCCAACCCGCTGGCGGACGCACATCGCGACGGTTCATCAGGTCATCAATCTGAGGCGCATCGATGGTTTCATACTTCATCAATGCGTCTTTCATGGTGTGGAGAATATCCATATTTTCATTCAGGAGCTGGCGTGCGCGCGCGTAGTTACGCTCAATCAACAGCTTCACTTCCTGATCGATGATACGCGCGGTTTCATCGGACATATGTTTCGCTTTCGCCACTGAACGACCCAGGAATACTTCGCCTTCCTCTTCCGCGTACAGCAACGGACCGAGTTTTTCAGAGAAGCCCCATTGGGTGACCATGTTACGGGCAATAGAAGTGGCTACTTTGATGTCGTTAGACGCACCGGTAGAAACATGCTCTGCACCGTAAATAATCTCTTCGGCAAGACGGCCGCCGTACAGGGTAGAAATCTGGCTTTCCAGTTTCTGACGGCTGGCGCTGATGGCATCACCTTCCGGCAAGAAGAACGTTACGCCCAACGCGCGACCGCGTGGGATAATCGTCACTTTATGTACCGGATCGTGCTCTGGAACCAGGCGACCGATAATCGCGTGTCCTGCTTCGTGGTATGCGGTGGATTCTTTTTGCGCTTCCGTCATCACCATGGAGCGACGTTCCGCACCCATCATGATTTTGTCTTTCGCTTTTTCGAATTCAACCATCGAAACCACACGCTTGTTGCCACGGGCAGCAAACAGAGCAGCTTCGTTGACCAGGTTTGCAAGGTCAGCACCGGAGAAACCAGGCGTACCGCGCGCAATGATTGCTGCGTCAATGTCCGGAGACAACGGCACACGGCGCATATGCACTTTCAGGATTTGTTCACGGCCACGCACATCTGGCAGACCCACAACAACCTGACGGTCAAAACGGCCCGGGCGCAGCAACGCCGGGTCAAGGACGTCTGGACGGTTAGTCGCGGCGATAACGATGATACCTTCGTTACCTTCGAAACCATCCATTTCGACCAGCATCTGGTTCAGCGTCTGCTCACGTTCATCGTGACCACCACCCAGACCTGCGCCACGCTGGCGGCCTACGGCGTCGATTTCATCGATGAAGATGATGCACGGCGCCGCTTTCTTAGCTTGTTCAAACATGTCGCGCACGCGGGATGCACCCACGCCCACGAACATTTCAACGAAGTCAGAACCGGAGATAGTAAAGAACGGAACTTTCGCTTCGCCCGCGATGGCTTTCGCCAGCAGGGTTTTACCGGTACCCGGAGGGCCAACCATCAGCACGCCTTTCGGGATTTTTCCGCCCAGTTTCTGGAAGCGGCTTGGCTCGCGAAGGTACTCAACCAGCTCAGCAACCTCTTCTTTTGCTTCGTCACAGCCGGCAACGTCAGCAAAAGTGGTCTTAATTTGGTCTTCGGTAAGCATACGCGCCTTGCTCTTGCCGAACGACATGGCACCTTTGCCACCCCCGCCCTGCATCTGACGCATAAAGAAGATCCAGACCCCAATTAGCAATAGCATTGGGAACCAGGAGATAAAAATAGAAGCCAGCAAGCTTGGCTCTTCAGGCGGCTCGCCTACTACTTTCACATTTTTGGTCAGCAGGTTATCAAGCAGTTTAGGATCGTTAACGGGGATGTAAGTCGTGTATCGGTTACTATCTTTCTTGGTAACTTTGATTTCACGTCCATTGATACTCGCTTCACGAACCTGATCCTGATTCACTTCAGACAGGAAAGTGGAGTAATCCACCCTACGGCCGTTTGACTCGCTGGGCCCAAAGCTCTGGAACACAGACATCAGCACAACCGCGATGACCAGCCAGAGTATTAGGTTTTTCGCCATGTCACTCAAGGGATTAACCTCATATTACAACTGTGTTAACAAACAGCGTCAGGGGACTATAGTTTTCGCCCAGTCGCTACAATGTACACTTCACGTGAGCGGGCACGAGAAGAGTCCGGTTTACGAACTTTAACTGTCGTAAACAGGGAGCGAATTTCTCGTAGGTATTCATCGAAACCTTCGCCCTGAAACACTTTCACTAAAAAACTACCGCCCGGTGCCAGAACATCACGACACATTTCCAGTGCCAGTTCGACTAAATACATAGCCCGGGGAATATCAACTGCCGGTGTCCCGCTCATATTTGGAGCCATATCTGACATGACAACCTGAACTTTACTGTCACCAACACGATCCAGCAGAGCTTTCACGACTAGTTCATCACGAAAATCGCCCTGAAGGAAATCAACACCAACGATAGGATCCATTGGTAAAAGATCGCAAGCAATGATTCGCCCCTGGTTCCCGATTTGCGTCACAACATATTGCGACCAACCTCCGGGAGCCGCACCCAGATCGACAATCGTCATCCCTGGCTTAAAAAGTTTGTCACTTTGCTGTATTTCATCAAGTTTAAACCAGGCTCGGGAACGCAACCCTTTTTTATGCGCCTGAATTACATATTTATCGCTAAAGTGTTCCTGCAGCCAGCGACCAGAGCTGGCAGAACGCTTTTTACCTGTCATCTCATTTTCCAACTTTGTTCATCGTGAGTAGCAGGCTGTAGAGTTATCAGCACAGCCGATTTGGCGATACGGTAGAGATGGCGGTAGAATGAACCGTTTTCAATCCCAACGTAAGCAAAAAATACGATGAATCTGAGTACTAAACAAAAACAGCACCTGAAAGGTCTTGCACATCCGCTCAAGCCTGTAGTCATGCTTGGCAATAACGGTTTGACCGAAGGGGTACTGGCCGAGATTGAACAAGCGATCGAACATCATGAGTTAATCAAGGTGAAAATCGCCACTGAAGATCGCGAAACTAAAACCTTGATCGTGGATGCCATCGTGCGTGAAACCGGCGCCTGTAATGTACAGGTTATCGGTAAAACGCTGGTGCTCTATCGCCCGTCTAAAGAGCGCAAGATTTCTCTGCCGAAATAAGCAGAGAGTGTGCAAAATGCCACGCTCTGTTAGTTGATAAAAGGCCGCGGTGCGGCCTTTTTCCTTTCTTTACAATACTCCACGCCATAAAAAAGCGTAGCAGAAATTATAAATATTCCACTTTTAGAATTTCGAACTCTACATCACCGCCCGGGGTGCGGATAACCACCACATCATCCTGCTCTTTGCCCACCAGACCACGAGCGATCGGTGAGTTCACCGAAATCAGATTCTGTTTAAAATCAGCTTCATCATCGCCAACGATGCGATAAGTCTGCTCTTCGTCGTTATCCAGATTCAAAACGGTGACGCTCGCGCCGAAAATAACGCGGCCATTGTTTGGCATTTTGGTGATATCGATCACCTGCGCGTTGGACAGCTTAGCCTCAATATCCTGGATACGGCCTTCGCAAAAACCCTGCTGCTCGCGCGCGGCATGATACTCGGCATTTTCTTTCAAATCGCCGTGTTCGCGGGCATCGGCAATCGCGGCGATAATTTGTGGACGGCGCACAGATTTCAGGAAATCCAGCTCTTCACGTAATTTTTCTGCGCCACGTAGGGTCATCGGAATAGGTTGCATTGTTATACCTCGTCAAAACTTTCCTGTTCAGAACGGCCATACGGCGTTCCTGAATCCAGGGCCTGGTCTGCGCGAGTAGGCAAACCCCTGGCACTAAGCAAAATAAAAACTGACCCGGTGCAAAGCACCAGGCCAGGAACGGTTTCCAGATTGACCTGTATTTTACCCTGGAGTTCCCTGAGGGTCATCGTTTACTTTGCACTGCGATGCACCGTAGTATGACGATACGTTTCCAGGTTGTTACCGCGAGATTATGCGATTTTTTAGATTTGTCATTGGATTGACCAGCGCTCTGGTGTTTAGCGCCCAGGCCGCCAACGTTGAAGAGTACACTTCCCAACTGCCTGCCGGTGCGAATCTGGCGTTAATGGTTCAGAAAGTCGGGGCGCCCGCGCCCTTGATTGACTATCACAGCCAACAAATGGCGTTGCCGGCAAGTACCCAAAAGGTCATTACCGCTCTGGCAGCCTTGCTTCAGCTAGGCCCGGATTTCAGGTTTAACACCACCCTTGAAAGCCACGCCCAGGTGAGCAATGGCGTATTGCAGGGGGATCTGACTGCGCGATTTGGCGGCGATCCGACGCTAAAACGTCAGGATATTCGCAATATGGTAGCGGTACTGAAAAAATCAGGCGTGCAGCAAATTCAGGGAAATGTGCTGATCGACACCTCCGTTTTTGCCAGCCATGACAAAGCGCCAGGCTGGCCGTGGAATGATATGACGCAATGCTTTAGCGCCCCACCGGCGGCGGCCATTGTTGACCGAAATTGTTTTTCTGTTTCGCTCTACAGCGCACCTAAAGCTGACGATTTAGCCTTTATCCGCATTGCCTCTTACTACCCTGTGGTGATGAATAGTCAGGTTCGTACCCTCGCAAAAGGATCTCCAGAGGCCCAGTATTGTGAACTGGATGTCGTTCCGGGCGATCTGAATCGCTTTACGCTTACCGGCTGTATGACTCAACGCGCCGACCCGCTGCCACTCGCATTTGCGATTCAGGATGGCGCAAGTTACGCAGGCTCGATTTTAAAAGCCGAGCTTAAAGAGGCGGGAATCAGCTATAGCGGAACTCTATTACGTCAGACGCTATCTAATACCCCGGGAACGGTTATCGCCAGCAAACAATCGGCACCCTTGCACGATTTGCTAAAGATCATGCTGAAGAAATCAGACAACATGATTGCCGATACCGTTTTTCGTACCATCGGCCATAGCCGCTTTGGCGTACCGGGAACCTGGCGTGCCGGTGCGGATGCGGTGCGGCAAATCCTGCGTCAGAAAGCAGGTGTCGATTTAGGTAACAGTATCGCAGTCGATGGTTCGGGATTATCCCGCCACAATCTCATTTCCCCGGCGACGATGATGCAGGTATTGCAGTACATCGCCCAGAATGACAGCGAGCTTAACTTTATCTCAATGCTACCTTTAGCAGGTTATGACGGCTCGTTACAGTATCGCGCGGGCCTGCATCAGGCCGGTGTTGATGGCAAAGTCTCGGCGAAAACCGGCTCGCTGCAGGGGGTCTATAACCTTGCCGGGTTTATTACTACCGCCAGCGGCCAGCGCATGGCCTTTGTGCAGTATCTGTCAGGCTATGCTGTCGCGCCTGCCGACCAACGTAACCGCCGTATCCCATTAGTGCGCTTTGAAAACCGTCTCTATAAGGATATCTACCAGAATAATTAAGTGATGAAACTGCTGATTGTTGAAGACGATTTACTATTACGAGAAGGCCTGGTGCTGGCGCTGAATAGCGAGGGTTATGCTCTGGATTGCGCAACAACAGCTGCTGAAGCAGATGCGCTGATTGAAAGCGGTGAATACGGCATGGTAATCCTCGATCTTGGCCTACCGGACAAAGATGGCGCTACGCTGCTCAGGCAATGGCGCCGTCGCAGTATTAGCACGCCAGTACTAATACTCACAGCGCGTGACGCGCTGGAAGACCGTGTTAATGGCCTGGACTCAGGCGCTGATGATTATCTGGTTAAACCCTTTGCTCTGGCCGAATTACAAGCCCGCACGCGAGCCCTGATTCGCCGTTATCAAGGGCACAGCGATAATCTTCTTCAGCATGATGATCTGACACTCAACCTGCAAACTCAGCAAGTGTTGTTGCACGATCTTCCCGTGGAAATTACACCTAAGGAGTTTGCGTTACTCACGCGCCTGATGATGCGTATCGGGCAAACGGTGCATCGCGAAACATTACAGCAGGATATCTACAGCTGGCAGGACGATCCCGGCTCCAATACGCTTGAAGTACATATTCATAATCTCAGGCGCAAGCTAGGCAAAGACAGGATCAAAACCGTACGGGGTGTTGGCTATCGGCTGGAGAGACGAACATGAATAGCATGCGCCAGCGGTTAATGATCCTGCTTGCCCTTATTCTGCTTTTTTTCCAGCTGATCAGCGTTATCTGGCTGTGGCATGAAAGCCGTGAACAAATCAGTTTTCTGGTCAACGAAACGCTTTCCGCCAAATCACGCAATCAACACGTTGAGAAAGAGATCCGTGAGGCTATTGCGTCGCTGCTGGTTCCTTCACTGGTGATGATCGGCTTCACCTTATTTTTGGTTCATCGCGGTTAAGCGTGAACCAATAGAA
>NZ_RPOH01000016.1 GCF_003818135.1 Buttiauxella warmboldiae
CCTGCCTCCTACTCGATTTTATTTTTCAACAGCTCAGATAGATTCCCTTTCCCGTACAGATGCAGCGCACCGACGGCGACAACGTAGCGCCCGGCGGGCAACTGCTGCAGGAAATGGCACCACTGCAGGTTCCGCTGGTGCATAAGCACATCGTATAACTCATCGCCAAAAGTAGTGGGCAGCAGGACTTTTTCGCGCGGCGGCGGTGACTCCAGCCACCAGCTAATCATTGTTTGCAGCAGGCGGGCGTTGGTGTGCCAGTGCGTCAGCGTGTCCGTTAACAGCGGCATGCCGCCATCGGGTAAGCGGGTAAGGAGATCGACCTGGTGCTGTGCACCTTCGAGTTCAATAACCGGTACCGCCAGCGTTTTTGCCGCCTTCAGCAGTTGAAAATCAACGCCATACTCGGCGCGTAGCCCCAGACGCTGTGCCTGGTGTGCCTGCAGCACCAGCGCAATCTGCCAGGCGGGCTGGTTATCCATCTGGCTTAGGGAGATCCCCAGCTCCCGGGTTAGTGACACCACCTGCGCCCAGCTATCGGCTGCCAGGCGCTGCTCAAGCGGAAGCTCGTCGGGGTCCTGCGGGAAAGGAGAGCCGCCTTCAGAAATATCGGCTTCCACAATCAGCGCATCGGCATCCCTGAGTTTAACCATCAGCTTTGCACAGAGCGGCACCATATCCTGCGTGCCCATATGAATGCTGCCGACCAGGTGAAGGTGGCGATCGTCTGGCAGTACAATATCCAGTGCAGGCCAGGGATAGTGGGTATTCGAAAGGTTTGAAAACAATGCGCTAATTCGCGATAGCAGACCCATTTGCAGACTCCCAGGCTAAAAAAGCATGCTACCGCTGCGACGGGGCTGGTGCAAATCTCCCCACGCCGGAAAGCGTGGGGAGGAGGTATTACTCTTTGGGTTTAAAGCGCAACAAACGGTTGGCGTTACTGACTACGGTAATAGAGGAGAGCGCCATGGCGGCTCCAGCGACGACCGGGTTGAGCAGCGTTCCGGTTAGCGGATACAAAATCCCTGCGGCAATCGGAATACCCAGCGTGTTGTAGATAAACGCGCCCACCAGATTCTGCTTCATATTGCGCAGCGTGGCTTTGGATATCGCCAGCGCATCGGCCACCCCCGTCAGGCTATGGCGCATCAGGGTAATCGCTGCGGTTTCGATAGCCACATCGCTGCCGCCGCCCATGGCAATTCCCACTTCCGCCTGCGCCAGCGCGGGGGCGTCGTTGATCCCATCGCCGACCATCGCAACCTGCCGCCCCTGCTGCTGCAGCTTTTTAATCGCTTCGGCTTTGCCGTCCGGCAAGACGCCTGCAATCACTTCGTCGATGCCTGCTTCTTTAGCAATGGCGTGCGCGGTGGTGGGGTTATCGCCGGTCAACATTACCAGGCGGTAGCCGTTACGGTGCAAACGTTGCAGAGCGCTGATGCTATCGGCGCGAAGCGGGTCGCGAATCGCAAACAAAGCCACCAGTTTCCCGTCAACCGCCAGCAGCACCGGCGTTGCCCCACGGCGTGCCTGCGCTTCTATTTCTGCCTCCATGGCTGCGGTATCGACGTTTTGTTCAATCATCAGCGCTTTGTTACCGAGTAATAACTGACGTCCTTCGGTTTCACCGCTAACACCCAGCCCACGCAAAGTGCGGAACGTATTCACCGGTGGCAATTCCACGCCTGCGGTTTTATCGAGAATCGCACGTGCCAGCGGGTGGCTTGAGCCCTGTTCCAGTGCGCCTGCCAGTCTTAATGCATTACTCTCTGACCAGTCGTTATCAGTGCTAATCGCGACAACCTGCGGTTTGCCTTCGGTCAGCGTGCCGGTTTTATCAAACACGATGGTATCGAGAGTGCTGGCGCGCTGTAGCGCATCGGCATCACGTACTAATACGCCAAACTCAGCGGCACGGCCCACGCCGGAAATAATTGACATCGGCGTAGCCAGCCCCAGCGCACATGGGCAGGCGATAATCAGCACCGTCGTGGCAATCACCAGCGTATAGACAATTTGTGGTGCCGGACCGAAGAAGTACCAGATTGCGGCGCTAAATAAAGCAATCAGCACCACTACGGGAACAAAGACCGCCGAGATTTTATCCGCCAGCTGGCCGATTTCTGGCTTGCTGCTTTGCGCCTGGCGCACCATACGAATGATGCGTGAAAGCGTTGTATGGTTGCCGGTGGCGGTGGCGCGGAACTGTACGCTGCCGTCTTGCACCACCGTGCCTGCATGAATCGGTTCGTCGTTCGATTTTTGTTGCGGCACCGGTTCGCCGGTCAGCATCGCTTCATCAAACCAGGCTTCGCCCTGGGTGATTTCCCCATCAACCGGCACGCGATCACCAGTGGTTAAACGCAGAATCATGCCTGCGGTCACTTCTGCCAGCGGCAGCGTCTTCTCACCTTCTTCGCTGACCACTCGCGCCGTTGGCGGCGTTAAATCCAGCAGCCTTTCCAGCGCCTTAGACGAGCGTTGGCGGGCGCGCTGTTCCAGCATATGGCCGAGGTTTATCAGACCGATAATCATCGCGCTGGCTTCGTAATAAAGATGGCGAGCTTCCATCGGGAAGTGCTGTGGCCAGATATTGACGGTAATGGAATAGATCCATGCCGCACCGGTTCCCAGAGCTACCAGCGTGTCCATGGTGGCGGTTTTGTTGAGCAAACTGCGCCAGGCGCTGCGGTAGAAGTGCCCACCGGCGAAGACCATCACGCCTAAAGTGACCAGGCCGATTGCCAACCATATTGAACGGTTGTCATCGGTGACTATCATATTGTCGCCAAACATCCCCCACACCATCACCGGGATGCCGATGGCAAGCGCCAGAATTGCCTGCCAGCGGAAGCGTTTAACGGCAGCGTTGGCGGTTTCTTGCTGGCGTTCGCGGCGTTTCGCATCGTCTTCGATGGCTTCAGCGCCATAGCCAACACTTTCCACCGCTTTAACTAAAGATTCGGCGGAGGCAGTGCCCATAATAAGGGCGCTGCGCTCGGCAAGGTTTACCCGCGCAAGGCTGACCCCGGGCACGTTTTGCAACGCACTTTGTACCCGGGTCACGCAGCTTGCGCAGCTCATGCCGTTGATCAACAACTGTTGGCTATCGTCGTTATCTTCGGTGGCTGCCGGAAGCGAAGGATTAGCCGCTGTCAGTGCTTCCGACGGGATTGATGACTCTGTCAGCGGATCAGACTTTGGGTGGCTGGCCGCTGTCGCTTCGTACCCGGCTTGTTTCACGGTGTTGATAAGCTCATCAACGGATGCCGTTCCGGTGACGCTGGCGTGAGTTTGTGTGACATCAGCCTGCTCAACGTCAGGGCGCTGCTCCAGGCTTTCTTTAACGCGTTTGACACAGTGGCCACAGGTCAGGCCGTCAAGATTGAGATCGATAACATGAGACATTTTCAGGCTCCTTTTTAGCAAGTTCGGTAAGCGTAAACCTTCCCCTCAGGGGAAGGTCAAGCGATAAACTTACTCTATTTCAAAATGAAGGCCTGCTGGTTGCTGGAAATTATTTGATAATCACTCATCGTTAAAGATTAATATTTTTAATTATTTTTTTCGATCGGATGCCTTGATAAATAGCTAATACCCGCTAAGGAGCGATAATTAAAAATATATTTTCAAAGGATTATCTGTGGGCGTATTAGCTAAGTAATAAATTTTTTCTGCCAGCTTTTCATTGCTCCGCCATGTACTACTGTTATCTAAAGTATTTCTATACGTGTTTGTTGCTGTCTTTATGTTTCAGCGCGTTATTACTTTTGTGGCTAAGCAGAGATTTCATATGAATAATATATATCGATTAGTATGGAGCCATGTTGCTAACGGCTATATTGCTGTTGCAGAAATATCTCGTGTCGGGAAAAAAGGCGGCAAAGCAGGAGCGGGGAGAAAAAAATTATTAGCCGCGACGATGGTCCTTGCCGGGAGCTATGCCAGTGCGGCAGTCGCCGATGATGTGCAATGGAGCGCGGCGTATCCAGGCTACGGATTCTCACCGCCTTTTGATACCGTACACGAAACGGGCTATGCCTTTAGCATTGATAGCCTGGGGGGCCAAAACCACTACGCTGCTGGCACCACGCTTAATGTATCAGGCCCGATACCGACGATTGACCCAGGTTCCAATGGCATAAATACCGGAGTGACGGTATTGAATGCGTTGCCGGGTGGGTCAGGTAGCGATCCGGGCCGAATTATTTCTATTAATGCTACCGACTCCAGGGGAACGTCAACTGCGATTACTGAAGCTAATATTGCTCAGTACAGCTACTCGCCTGCGCCTGCCACCCCACAGGAAAACAAGGAGCTAAATGTTGAAGTTCCGGGGCTTGATGGTAGCTACCAGGTGATCAGCATTTATGACTCATCGACGTTTATCCCGGCAGTAGACGTCCAGGTCAGCAACATGATTTTGCCGGTTTTCGACCCGACCTCTACCCATATCTATAATAATTTTGGTATTGCTTCCGTGGCCGCTATCGGCGGGCAGGCGAATATTAATGTTGGCTCAAGCGACCCAAACGCGGCTATTGCCTCTGCTGCAAATACTATTGATTTACTGACTAAAAATTCCATACTGGCCAGGGCTGATGGCAGCGCAAGCGCGACCAGCAGCACGAGCTGGCTCTCCGATAACTATATCCACTTCAGACCGGCGATTGTTCTTTCCAGCGATACTCAAAGCATAACCGCACAAAGTTCGAAATATAATTTTACTATTACGCTGCCCCACTATGAACAAATTGGGCGGCGGGTGTTTTTACTGGGAAATAAAAGCTTCACCATTAATTCGTCAAGTGATATTGCCGAAGTGAACGACTTCCTGACCGGCAAGGGCGCGTATGACGGAAAACCGCAAATTCAGTATTGGTTAACCGCTGGAGCCACGGTGAATGGTGAGGTGATTGACTCATCGGTGGAGGCGCAGAATACCTATGACGCGATTATCACCGGCATGCTGGCGCAGGAAGAGAACACCAGTATCAAACTGACTTATCACGTCTGGAATGACAAAGGGGCTCATAATAATAACGCGACGGTAGGTACCGGGAATTTAAACGTTATTTATGCCACTGGAGCGAATGCGTCAGGGTTGGTCACCGCGGATGGCAGCCTTGCGGTTGATGGCGCCTCTGCGGTTATGCGGGCCGACAATAACGGGCTTATCACCAATAACGGATCCATCAACGCCTGGCGTAGCAGCGCCAGCAGTCCAACCTCGGTCGGCATGCTGACGGCAAACGCCCGAGCTATTAATAACGGTACGTTAAATGCCGGGCTATTTATTGAAAAAGATGGCAGTAACAAAAGTGTCTCTAACGCGGGCAGCGTGGGGATGGAGGGCAGCGGCAACAGTACTCTGAGCAACAACGGTCATATTAATGTCGCGATTACTGACACCACAACGAACAACGCGCGCGGCATTAGCGCGTCGGGAACGACGGCGGTCACCAACGCTGCCAACGCTACGATCGCGGTAGTCGACAATAGTAAAAATACAGCGGGCAAAGCGGGCGGTTACGGCGTTTATTTGCAGGACAGCGCCACCTTTACCAACGACGGTAATATTTACCTGGGCGTTAAGCCTGTTTTCGACACGACTGCGCCAACGCCAGTTCCTATGACGGGGGGAGATCTTTCTGCGGGTATTCACACGCAAAGTTCTGGAGTGGTAAATAACAGCGGCACTATTACTCTTGAAGAAAATACCCGTAATGCTGCCGGGATTTCCGTGCAGGGAGCGACCGGGGAGGTAACCAACAGCGGTACAATTAATGTTTTAGGTAAGCTGACCAACGGATCGGCGGCGGCGAACTATGGCCTGAACGTGGCGGATAATTCTGGCCCCGTGACTCACAGTGGCATTATTAATGTCGATGGTGATAACAATATCGCGATTAACGTTTTGGCACAGAAAGCGGGTGCTACAGTTTCCACAACCGCGGGTAGCGCCATTACCGTGGGGGCTGCAGGGGATACCGGTGGGAGCGATGGGCAGCCTTACACCTATCGAAACTATGCGGTTTATGCCGAAGGGCTGAATACCCGACATGCGCAGGTTAACCTGAATTCGACGATACGTTTGTTATCTGCCGGGGCAATTGGCGTCCACGCGCGTGGTGATGCCCTAATTGATATTAATGCCGCCTCCACGCTCACTTTTGAAAATACTCAACAGATAGGTTATTACGCCTGGGGTAATAAGGCGCAGATTAACCTCAGGAATGCGAATATTAATGATAACGGCCGGACAGGTTCCATTTTGTTTGCCGTGGATAATGGCGCCTCATTCGCTGGCGCATCGGGGGCTGCGGCGGCTTACCAATTAACGGTTGCGGGCGAGAACTCCACCGGGATTATTGCCAACGGTCTTGATGACAAAAATAACGCCGATGCCAGCGACGATATTTTGACCTCGCTGGATACCGGTACCGCCAAAATATTCGTCAATGGCGAAGGGGCGGTTGGCGTAAAAGTGACTGGCGGCGCACTGGGTACCATTACCGATGGCGGCATTGTTTTAGGCCATGATAATACGACGGCGGTGGTGGTGGATGGGCGTAACTACACCATCACCGGCTCCAAAGAAACAGATAATCAACACGTTACCAACGTCACTTCAAATGCTTCAATTACATCGGGTACGTCACAAAGCGGGATCACAGGTTACGACGTTTCTTATCAGGGCGTATTAAACCTTAACGGCGCTGGGATTTCGCTCTCTGGCACAGACAGCACCGGGATACGCCTGCACGACAACGGCACGGCGTTTGTGAGTGCGCCGGTTAGCGTTGCAGGCACCAATAATATTGGCGTCGATATTCAGAATAACGGCGTGTTGACCAATAACAATACGATTAGCGTTAGCGGTGCAACTGGCAGCGGCAATGTGGGTCTGCGCGTCGGTGGCGCGGGTGCGGTGGTGAACCGTCTTGGCACCGTGAATGCAACGGGTGGACTGGCGGCAGTACAGTTAACTGGTACGGGTGCCAACCTGACGGTCAACGGCACGGGCAACCATATCACGGCTTCTGGTGGAGCGGATGGCGTGAGAATGGACTCCGGCGCGACATCATTTACCGCGACCAACACGGTTATCGACATATCCGACAGCGGTGCCGGGATTAATAACAACGCCGACACCTCGAACATCAACCTTAACGGCGTAACGATTAACGCCTCGAATGGCCCGGCGATCCGCACGGCGGTCACGTTTAGCGCGGCGGGTGCCGGTAACACACTGAACGTTTCCGGAAACGGCCAGGGCTTTGCCTTTATGAATGCGAACGGCGACCCCACGACCGGGAATCTCACCATTGATAACGGCTACACCATCAACGGTAATGGCGCGGGCAGCGTCGGGATTCTGGCGAGAACCACGGATAACGTGACGTCTGGCGCGACCATCAATATGGCGGCGGGCGCAGGGTCGGCAATTGTCGCAACCGATGGCGTGGCGGGCGCCAGCCGTACCATCACGAACACCGGTAATATCACCAATCTGGGCGCGGGCGCACCCGTTATTGATGCGTCAGGCAGCGGCAATACCACTGTGAATAACAGCGGCTCGTTGTTGGCGGCAGATGCCACGGCGCAGGCGATTTTGACCGGGAATGGTAACGATGTAGTGGCATTGAGCGGCGCGGGTGCTGATACCCGTGGCGAAATTGTGTTAGGCAGCGGTAACGACCAGTTTAGCTGGACGGCGGGTGCTTACACCGGCGGCGTCACCTTTACCGGTGGGGATGGTAACGACAGCGCCACGCTTGGCGATGTTTCGCTGGCAAACGTCACGCACATTCTCAGCGAAGGCGGCACCAACAATACGTTGACGCTCAACGGTACGCATCAGGGAACCGCCCCTGCGTTATTGGGAAGTTTTACCGCGGACGACCTGGTAAAAGGCACCAATATTGGCACCGGATGGAGCACCCTGACCCTGGATGGCGATGCCACCGATGCGCGTATTGTTGACGACCTGACGCTTGCAGGTGTTCAGGCAATCAACATCAATAACGGCGCGACCCTACGCTCGGGCGACAGTGCCTCGACACCCGGTGACGCTACCCTTCATCATTACAATATTTCTACTTCCGGCGCGACGAGCCTGCTCTCTTTTGATGGCGCTGGCGACCAGATTTACAGCGGAATTATCAGCGGCAGCGGCGGTATGGAACGCATCGGCGCGGGCAAAACCACGCTGCTTGGCGACAACACCTACACCGGTAATACCTGGATCGGCGCAGGAGCGGAGCTGTCGCTCGGTGACGGCGGAACGGTGGGGAGTTTGTCCCAAACTACCAATATCACCGACGACGGTATTCTGACGGTAAATCGGGCAGATGAAGTGACGCTAAACGGCGTGATTTCGGGTAGTGGCGCGTTCCATCAGGTCGGTTCTGGTGTGACGCGTTTGGGTGGCAATAACAGTTATGCAGGAACAACCGATGTCGAACAAGGTACGCTACTGATTAACGGTGTGCAGAGCGGCGCTGGGCTGACCACGGTGATGTCGGGAAGCACGTTGGGCGGATACGGTACGATTAATTCTGATGTGGTGTTCCAGACCGGAACCACCTTACGTCCGGGTGATGACAGCCGTGGCAACGGCACCGGTACGCTGACCATCAACAAAAATCTGACCCTGGCTTCGGATACCAATAGCAAATTCCAGTTGGGTGAAGTTTACCAGGCCGGTGGTGCACTAAATGACCTGGTAGATGTGAAAGGTAATCTCACGCTGGATGGTGCATTAAATGTAGCGCTAACTTCGGGTGGGGCTTTCTTGCCAGGGGTATATCGCCTGTTTAACTACGGTGGCACTCTGGTCAATAACATCATGGAGATTGTATCGCTTCCTCCTAATGATGCGCTTGATTACGCCATCCAGACCAACATCGACAAACAGGTTAACCTGGTTCTTAACTTTGTGGACCCGTCTCAGGCATTACAGTATTGGGATGGGGATACCAATGCTAAACATGATAATGGCACCATTGATGGTGGATTCGGGCACTGGACAAAACAGATTTCCGGCAGCAGCAATAACTGGACACAGCCAGGGGCTGGTAACGCTCCATGGGCACAAGATGCATTTGCCGTATTCCAGGGTACGGCAAATGAAGTTCGGGTAAGTAACGTTAATGGTACCGTTGTCACCTCCGGAATGCAGTTTGATACGAACGGATATGTGCTGAATGCCGATCCAGATCATCTTAATTCACAACTGAACTTTGTTGCCACCAACCCCCCAGGAAAATATACCCCGGATAACAACTATGAATCGCAAGGTGCGACTTATGCGGATAGTTACTTTGCAATTCGCGTTGGGGCGGGGGCTAGCGGGGCGAATGTCAACACGACGATCAATGTCGATCTGGTGCAGGACGACCTAACGAGTGAACAGATTCGTTTGTTAAAAACCGATCCGGGTCGCCTGATCCTAACCGGTAATAATGTCATTACTGGTGGTGTTGAAGTGTGGAACGGCATACTTAATATCAATAATGAC
Source organism: Buttiauxella warmboldiae (assembly GCF_003818135.1). GTDB lineage: Bacteria > Pseudomonadota > Gammaproteobacteria > Enterobacterales > Enterobacteriaceae > Buttiauxella > Buttiauxella warmboldiae. The sequence continues at coordinate 9,527 of NZ_RPOH01000016.1, forward strand.
AATGCGCTTGGCACAACCAGTAATTCAGTACTGTTGAAAAACGGGGCTACTTTCCAGGCTGGGGCGGATCTGACAACATCACGTTTGTTCTTTGTTGGGGGGATGGGGGGCGGTGCGCTGGATGTCTTCGGCCATACTTTCACTCCGACAGGCGTGATTGGTGGCGATGGTCCGCTGGTCATTAAAGATACTTCCGCAAACCCTGATAACGGCGTACTGGACCTTGGGGTGAAAAATACCTATCTCGGTAAGACCAGCATCATCGGTAAAAACGGTAACGGTTTATTGACCGTCAACGCTGACGTCACTGGTGCATTCGGCCAGCAAGACAGCCAGATTTCAATGACGAATCAAGTGCGGTTAAATTTTAATAAATCTGCTATTGGTGAGGCGCACACTTTCGCGGTCAACAACTCCACCCTGGCGTTTAATGACACCGCAGGAGCAGGTCAAAGCACCATTAATCTGACCAACAGCGGTCACGCGGAATTTAACGGCAGCAGCCAGGGCGATACCGCCAATATTACGGTCGATGCCACTTCACTGCTGGCGTTAAACGACAGTGCAGATGCCGGTTCCGCGACTGTGGCAAACAGCGGCAAAGTTCTTTTTGCCGACAATGCGCAAGGCGCGGGCGCGGTAATATCTAACCTTGCGGGTGGTTTAGTTGATATCAGCGCTGCTTTGGCAAGCACCTCGGTCGGTTCCTTATCGGGTGCGGGTAACGTGGTTCTTGGCGCGGCAACATTGGTCGAAGGGGCGTTAAGTCGTAACGACACCATCAGTGGCATTATCAGCGGCAGCGGAAATCTGGTGAAAACCGGCAGCGGCACGCTAAATCTCACCGCCGACAATACCTGGACTGGCACCGCCAACGCGCAACAGGGCGTGCTGCTGATAAACGGTAATCAAGCCGCAGCAACCGGAAAAACCACCGTCAACAGTGGCGCAACTCTTGGCGGTGCGGGCGTGCTGGGTGGCAGCGTAGAAGTTGATAACGGCGGCCATCTGGCGGCGGGCCAGGACCTTTCAAGCGTTGGCGTACTGGAGATGGGCCCATTAACACTCAATCAGGATTCGCAGGTCGACTTCCAGTTCGGCAGGCCTTATACCGTGGGTGGTTCACTTAACGATCTCATTAATATCAATGGCGATCTTAATCTCAACGGTAAACTGAATATTACCCAGACACCGGGCGGATCGTTTGATGTTGGCGTTTATCGCGTCTTCAACTACACCGGGTCTCTGCGCGACAACATTCTGGATATCGGCACCGCACCGGCTGCGGCAGACGATCTCTATGTACAAACGTCAATTGCCGGGCAGGTTAACCTGGTGAATCGTACCGGAGCAGTCATGCGCTTCTGGGATGGAACGGGTGGTGAGATTAAAAACAACGGCGTGATTAACGGCGGCGATGGTATCTGGCAAAACAATCGTGGCAATGACAACTGGACGACCGATATCACCACGCCGGATGGCCGCTTTAATACCCCATACAGTAACGGATCGTTTGCGGTGTTTGGCGGTAAATCGGGGAATGTCACGGTTGATACCAGCCTGGGCGAAGTGGCCATTAGCGGTGCGCAATTCACCACCAACGGTTATGTGATTGGGGGGGATAATATTACCACGCATACCGCAGATACCCAGATTCGCGTAGGAGACGGCTCCATTCCGGGCGCACTTTACACCGCGACCATTAACTCCGTAATCGACGGCGAAGGCGGCATCAACAAAACCGACTTCGGGACATTAATCCTGAGCGGGAATAACCAGTATCACGGCGGAACGTGGGTCAGCGGCGGGGTGCTGCAGGTTTCTGCCGACCACAATCTTGGGGCAGCAGGAACCGGCATTGGCCTGAGCGGCGGCACTCTGCGCTACGGCGCGGTGTTTGATACGGCACGCGTGGTCACGCTTTCAGACGGCGGCGGGGCGGTTGATACCAACGGCAGTTCAGTTTCGCTGTTAAGCATGGTCACCGGTAGCGGTACGTTCACCAAACTGGGCGACGGTAAACTAACCCTCACGCAAGACAGTACCTTTGACGGGCAAACCGTCATCCGCAATGGCACATTGCAACTGGGGAATGGCGGAGCGGGGGGCAGCGTAACGGGCGATATTGTTGATGATGCAACGCTTGCGATTAACCGAAGCGATACCTTAACGCTTAACGGGAATATTTCCGGCAGCGGACAAGTTTTGCAGCAGGGCAGCGGCACTACTTTGCTTAATGGTCAAAATAGCTGGAGCGGTATTACCCTGGTAGAAAGGGGGACTCTCGCGGCCGCCAGTCATAATAGCTTTAGCCGTCAGTCGACACACATTGTCAGCAGCGGAGCAACACTCGATACCGGCGGCTTTAACCAGACCGCAGGCAATGTCTATAACCAGGGAACAATTAATCTGCGCGGCGGCGATGTGGGCTCGACGCTCACCGTGAACGGCAGCTATGTGGGTGACAACGGCACGGTGAAAATCGCCGCACAGCAGCACAGCCCTGGTGTGGCCGATCATTTAGTGATTAACGGCGGTACGGCGAGCGGCCACACGCTGCTGGATATCGACGTCAGCCAGCTTGGCGAACCGACAACCGGCGACGGTATTCTGGTTGTCGAAGCGGTGAATGGCGCGACGACGACCGTCCAGACTACCAAAGATGCGTTTAATATCGGCGGCGATGTGCTTACCGCCGGTGCCTGGGAATACCAGCTATTTGCCGGGAACCAACAAGGTGCGGGGGAAGACTGGTTCTTACGCGCGGGTTATCGCCCGGACGTTCCAGGGTTTGATACGCTGGCGGCGATTATTCGCCAGGCTGATTTAGCCGTGCTTGGCACGCTTCATCAACGCGTCGGTGACGAACAACCATGGCAGGCCGATATTCCTGAAGATCGGGAAGGGCGTTTCTGGGCGCGTTACATCGTGAAATCGGTCGATCAGCAGCATGACGATCCGACGAAATCCCAGAGCAGCACCAACTACAACGGTATGCAGATGGGGCTGGATCTTTATCAGGATGATAAATGGCGTGCCGGTTTGTATACCACCTTCATGGATATCGACAGCTCAATCAATGGCATGACCGGGATGAGCAGCGGCGCGGCGTATAACTCGACCTTCTCATCCTATTTGGGGGGCTACGGAACCTGGACCGACACCGACGGTTTCTATGTCGATAATGTCTTACAGTACGGCTACCACTCGGTTGATTTGAAAAACATGAGCGATCGTGAGACTTACCATCCTGATGGCAACTCCTTTGTGGCGTCCGTTGAGGTGGGTAAGCCGTGGCAATTAGGCGACAGCAGCTGGCTGATAGAGCCGCAGGCGCAACTTATCTATCAATACAGCGATTTTGACGATGTCACGCTGACCGAACGGGCAAAAACCAAAGTTCTGGTGGAGGCTGATGGGGCGGTTATCGGCCGTCTTGGCGTGCGCCTGGCGGCAGATTACGATACCGATTACGGTAAAGTGAAACCCTATGCCCGGGTTAACTATTGGCAGGAGCTGTCGGATGGCCAGGATAGCGTGACGTATCGAAATGCGGCCAATAGCGCGGGAACGACGAAAATCAATGCTAACCAGCACTTCCAGACTACCGAAGCTGCGGTGGGGGCGACATGGGCCGTGACTACGGAGGTGCAGACCTATACCGAAGTGGCGAAAACCTGGGATAACGGTGGCGATACTCAAGTGGATTCTGATATTTCCGCATCGGTCGGTATAAAAATTCGCTTCTGATAAAACCTCTGCACCCAAACGGGGGCGGGGGTATACTTTCGTAGACGGAAATTCAGGAGGAAAAATGAACATCAGTGATGTGGCGAAAAAAACCGGTTTAACCAGTAAAGCGATCCGTTTTTACGAAGAGAAAGGGCTGGTGACCGCGCCATTGCGTTCTGAAAACGGCTATCGCAGCTACACGCAAAAGCATCTGGATGAGCTGACGTTGCTGCGCCAGGCGCGCCAGGTGGGGTTTAATCTCGAAGAGTGCCGTGAACTGGTTAATCTTTTTAACGATCCCGCTCGCCATAGCGCGGATGTCAAAGCGCGCACCTTGCGCAAAGTTGCGGATATCGAAAAGTATATTGAAGAGCTTCAGGGGATGCGCCAACGGCTGCTGGCGCTGGCGGACTCTTGCCCTGGCGATGACAGCGCGGATTGCCCGATTATTAACAATCTTGCGGGCTGCTGCCACCACCAAAAACTGGCTTAAACCGCCTGTATTTTCAAGGTGATGCCTTCGATGGCGGTGACAATCACCTCGGTGCCCGCCGCTAAATCGCTATCTGCCATCACCGGCCATGAGCTATCCGCCACCCGTACATGGCCGCGCCCATTGACCAGCGCCGTTTCCAGCCGCAAACGGCGGCCAACAAGCTGGTGGCCGCGCTGGTTGAGCACGGCGCCGGGTTCCTGCTGCCTGCGCGTTGACAGCCAGCGCCACCACAGAAAAGCAGCAGCCAGGGTGAGGGCAGCAAAGCATACCCCCTGCCATTCCCACCCCAGCGGCAGCACCCACACCAGCAAACCGGTCAGCACCGCCGCCACGCCGCTCCATAGCAAATAGCCGCTGGCGCCGAGCATTTCCGCCGCCAGCAGCAGGCCTCCCAGCGTTAGCCAGAAAATATGCGCATGGGTAAACAGCAGGGCTATCATTTTTTACGCTCGGTACCGCTTTGCGCGATAAGTTCGCTGATTCCGGCAATCGACCCCATCAGGCTGGTGGCATCCAGCGGCATTAACACCACTTTGCTGTTGTTGGCAGAGCCAATCTGCTGCAGCGCATCGGTATATTTCTGAGCCACAAAGTAGTTCACCGCCTGAATATCCCCTTTGGCGATAGCCTCAGAGACCATTTGTGTGGCGCGGGCTTCCGCCTCGGCGCTACGTTCACGGGCTTCCGCCTGCAGGAATGCCGACTGGCGTTCGCCCTCTGCTTTCAGGATCTTCGACTGTTTTTCACCCTCGGCTTTGACGATCTCCGCCTGGCGAATCCCCTCGGCTTCCAGAATATAGGCGCGCTTGGTGCGTTCGGCTTTCATCTGCGCATTCATCGCATCAATCAATTCAGCCGGTGGGCGCACGTCGCGAATTTCGATACGGGTAATTTTAATCCCCCACGGATTGGTGGCTTCATCAACGATATGCAGCAGACGGGTGTTGATGTTGTCACGCTGGGAGAGCATTTCGTCCAGCTCCATCGAGCCCAGCACGGTGCGGATGTTGGTCATGGTGAGGTTGATAATCGCCAGTTCCAGATTGCTCACTTCATAGGCCGCGCGCGGGGCGTCGACAACCTGAATAAAGCACACGGCATCAATAGAAACGTTGGCGTTATCTTTGGAGATGACTTCCTGGGATGGGATATCGAGGACTTGCTCCATCATATTGATTTTGCGGCCAATACGGTCCATAAACGGCACCACAAGGCTCAGTCCTGGCATCAGCGTTTTGGTATAACGACCGAATCGCTCTACGGTCCACTGGTAGCCCTGCGGCACGATTTTTACCCCAGCACCTACGATAATCAGTGCGACGAGGATCAGTACGGGAATGATAATTAGCATTAAAAAACCTCCGGGTTGTTTTAATGTCAGTCTACCCCCTAATACAAAAACATTCAGTGACTTCCCTGTCCTGAATCGTGCATTGACTCAATAGAGTAATGAATACATCTGGCGGCGGTATTTTGATGCCAGCGCATCGCCGGTGCCCAGGGCTGCGAGGATCTCCATCAGCATTTTGCGCACTTGCCCATCGGCGGCGGCGAGATCTTTTTTCAGATGGCTAAACAGCAGTTCCAGCGCCTCTTCGTTGCGTCCGACCTGATGCAGCTGCAGCGCCAGCTGGCTGGCTAACAATGCGTTTTCAGGATCTTGTTCAACCTGCTGTTGCAGCTGCTGAATTTCTGGCGTGTCTGCTGCTTGTTTCAATAAATCTATTTGAGCCACCAGCCCCTGATAACGGGTGTCCTGATCCTGTAATGGGATCGTTTTCAGCACCGCCTCAGCCTCTTCGCTGCGGTTGAGCGCAATTTGCACCTCCGCCAGCATCAGGCCAATTTCGCTATTCTGATTAGAAATCTGCCACGCATCTTTCAGCAGCGGCAGCGCTTCGGCGTGTTTGCCTTCTTGCATCAACAACATCGCTTCTTGCGCTTTCAGCTCTTCTTCACGCGGCAGAACCTTTTCCAGCAACGCACGAATCGCTTCTTCTGGCTGCGGCCCCTGGAAACCGTCAACCGGCTGCCCATTCTGGAACAGATAAACCGTTGGAATGCTGCGCAAACCAAACTGAGAAGCGACCATTTGCTCGGCATCGCAGTCCACTTTGGCAAGCACAAACTGGCCCTGATACTGCGCGGCAAGTTTATCCAGAACCGGCGTGAGCTGTTCACAATGCTGGCTACGAGCAGACCAGAAATAGAAAAGAACAGGCGTAGTAACAGACTGTTCCAGCACCTGGTGCATATTCGCTTCGGTAATGTCGATGTTGTAAGACATAAATCAATTCCTTATAAAGATTTGCTTTTACATGGGGGTTGGCGGCAAACGCTTCAACTAACCACGTAAAATTTTATCTAACATGCGGGCCGGCAACAGGCGGCGCAACCACGTTAAAGCGTGGGCGACCAGCGTTACCGGATAGCGCAATTTAGGCTTCGGGTTTTCAAAAGCATGGCGCACTTTTTCCACTACCGCTTCCGGGCCAAGCGTAAAGCGTGCGGCGATCCCCGGATTTTCAACCGGCTGGTCGGCTTGCGTTTGATTGACGTTGTGCGTGAACCGGGTGCGAATCGGGCCTGGCTCAATCAAACTGACTTTAATCCCGCTGTGATGCAGCTCCATGCGCAGCGCGTCAGACCAGGCTTCCAGCGCGTATTTACTGGCGGCATAGGCTCCGCGCCCGGGCGTTGCCACCAGGCCCATCACCGAACTGGTCATCACAATGCGCCCTTCACGGTGCGGCAGCATGGCCGGCAGTAGCAGCATGGTGAGCTGGTGGGTACCAAAAAAGTTAGTTGAAAACTGCTGTTCAAGCTGCTGGCGAGAGATCGACTGCAACGGGCCATAAACGCCGTATCCGCCATTATTAAACAACCCGTACAGGCGGTTTCCCGTGAGTTCGATAACCTGCGCCGCCGCCGCTTGCACGCTTGCGGGGGAGTCGAGGTCGAGCAACACGCCGGTAAATCCGGCCTGGTTCATACGCTCGATATCCTCAGGCTTACGGCAGGCGGCCAGAATGCGGTATCCCAGATGATGCAGTTCATGAGCGCAGGCAAGGCCAATTCCACTGGAACAACCTGTAATTAAAACTGATTTTTGCATAACTTTACCCGATGAACGTCCCGATTGTTCAGGAGTCGTGGTTAACTAAAGGAGCCAGACGGGAAGAGATCCAGTCGGCGATAAACGGCTGGGCATCGCTATTCGGATGGATCCCGTCATCCTGCATCCATTGCGGTTTCAGATAGACCTCCTCCATAAAAAATGGCACCAGAGGTATAGCAAACTCGTTGGCAAGCTGCGGGTAAATAGCGCTAAAGGCCTGATTATACCGACGCCCGTAGTTTGCCGGCAGACGTATTTGCATCAGCAGCGGCTGAGCGTTGGCCGCTTTCACCTCGCTGATTATCTGGCGCAGGCTTTTTTCGATGGCCTGCGGCTGAAAACCGCGCAGGCCATCGTTGCCGCCCAGTTCGATTAATACCCAGCGAGGCTGATGCTGTTTCAGCAGCGCCGGTAGCCGTGCCAGCCCCTGCGGCGCGGTATCGCCACTGATACTGGCGTTTACGACTTTAGTATTTTGCTGGTGCCATTTCGCATCCAGCAAGGCAGGCCAGGCCGCCGTTGCTGACATTCGGTAACCGGCGCTCAGGCTATCACCCAATATCAACAACGTGTCCGCCTGCGCGGCGCGAAAGGCCATCACAGCCAGAAACAGGAAGGGCAAATGCCAGCGGAAAACATTGTTGAAGTTCATCATCTTAGTAAGTCCGTAGGAACGGGTGAGCATCAGCTCTCCATCCTTACCGGAGTTGAGCTGGTTGTCAAACCGGCGCAGACCATTGCCTTAATCGGCGAATCAGGCTCCGGCAAGTCCACCCTGCTGGCGATCCTCGCAGGCCTTGATGACGGCAGCGCAGGGGAAGTTCACCTGTGCGGCCAGCCGTTACACAGCATGGATGAAGAAGCGCGTGCGGCGCTGCGGGCGAAAAACGTCGGCTTTGTGTTTCAGTCATTTATGCTGGTTCCCACCCTTAACGCGCTGGAAAACGTCGAGCTTCCGGCGCTGCTGCGCGGTGAAAACGGCTCATCAAGCCGGGCGCAGGCGAAAGCGTTACTCGAACAGCTTGGCCTGGGGAAACGCCTGGATCATCTTCCGGCACAGCTTTCGGGGGGTGAACAGCAGCGCGTGGCGCTGGCTCGTGCTTTTAACGGACGCCCGGGCGTGTTATTTGCTGATGAGCCAACCGGCAACCTTGACCGCCACACCGGTGACCGTATCGCAGATTTACTCTTCTCGCTAAACCGCGATTTCGCCACGACGCTGATTCTGGTGACGCATGATGAACAGCTCGCCGCGCGCTGTGACCGTCGCCTGCGGCTGCGTGAAGGTCAGCTGTGGGAGGAAGCATGATTGCCCGCTGGTTCTGGCGCGAATGGCGCTCGCCATCGTTATTGATTGTCTGGCTGGCTCTGAGTCTGGCGGTGGCCTGCGTGCTGGCGCTGGGCAATATCAGCGACCGCATGGAGCAAGGGCTTAATCAGCAAAGCCGCGACTTTATGGCAGGGGACCGCGCGCTACGCAGCGCGCGCGAAGTGCCGCAGGCGTGGCTGGAACAGGCAAAAAAAGAGGGGCTTAAAGTCGGCAAACAGCTCACTTTCGCTACCATGACCTTTGCCGGAGATACGCCGCAGCTGGCGTCCGTCAAAGCCGTGGATGAGGTTTACCCGATGTACGGCCAGCTCGACACTAACCCGCCGGGTTTGAAGCCCGAACCGGGCAGCGTACTGCTGGCCCCGCGATTAATGGCGCTGCTTAATCTTAAAGTCGGGGACTCGCTGGAGGTGGGCGACACCACGCTGCGCATTGCGGGGGAGGTGATTCAGGAGCCGGATTCCGGGTTTAACCCATTCCAGATGGCGCCGCGCCTGATGATGAACCTGATTGATGTGGAAAAAACCGGTGCGGTGCAGCCGGGAAGCCGCATCGGCTGGCGGTACAAGTTTGGCGGCACGCCACAGCAGCTCGATAAGTTTGAACAATTTATCCTGCCCCTCCTGAAACCGGAACAGCGCTGGTACGGCCTGGAGCAGGATGATGGCGCGCTTGGCAAATCCCTTGAACGCTCACAGCAATTTTTGCTGCTTTCCGCACTGCTGACGCTGCTGCTGGCGGTGGCTGCCGTCGCGGTGGCGATGAACCACTACTGCCGCAGCCGTTACGATTTAGTGGCGATTCTGAAAACCCTCGGGGCCGGGCGTGCCGCGCTGCGCAAACTGATTATCGGCCAGTGGTTGATGGTGCTGGCGCTGGCGGCGATTGCGGGCGGTGCTGCCGGGTTAGTGTTTGAAGCGGTGCTGATGCGCCTGCTCAAACCCGTGTTACCTGCTGCATTGCCGCCTGCCAGCCTCTGGCCGTGGGTATGGGCTATAGGTTCTATGGCGGTGATTTCGCTACTGGTAGGATTACGGCCTTACCGTCTGCTGCTGGCAACGCAGCCGCTGCGAGTTTTACGCCGTGATGCGGTAGCCAATGTCTGGCCGCTGAAAATTTATCTGCCGTTAGCTGCTGCAGTTGTCATCGCACTGTTGGCCTTGCTGATGGGGGGGAGCACGCTGCTGTGGGCGGTGCTGGCAGGGAGCGTCGTGCTGGCGGCGTTGTGCGGTATTGTCGGCTGGGGCGTGCTGCGTCTGCTTAAAAAGCTGACGCTGAAAAACCTTGCGCTGCGCCTGGCGGTGAACCGCTTGCTGCGCCAGCCGTGGGCTACTTTAAGCCAGCTGGCGGCGTTCTCGCTGTCGTTTATGCTGCTGGCGCTGTTGCTGGTCCTGCGGGGCGATCTGCTCGATCGCTGGCAGCAACAGCTGCCGCCGGAAAGCCCAAACTATTTTCTGCTGAACATTGCCAGCGAACAGGTTCAGCCGGTGAAAGAGTTTTTAGCCGAACACCAGATTATCCCGGAATCCTTCTATCCGATCGTGCGCGTGCGCATGACGGCGATTAACGGAAAATCAACCGAAGGCAACCCGGACGAAGCGCTAAACCGCGAACTGAACCTGACGTGGCAAAGCCAGAAGCCGACGTATAACCCGATTCTTGCGGGTAGCTGGCCGCCAAAAGCAGGCGAAGTTTCCATGGATGAAGGGGTGGCAAAACGGCTGAAGATCAAGCTCGGGGATACCGTTACCTTTATGGGCGATACCCAGGATTTCTCCGCCAAAGTCTCCAGCCTGCGCAAAGTTGACTGGGAAAGCCTGCGGCCAAACTTCTACTTTATCTTCCCGCCGGGCGCGCTGGACAACCAGCCGCAAAGCTGGCTGACCAGCTTCCATCTGGATGGCAAAAACGGCGTGTTAACGCAGTTGAACCGCGAGTTCCCAACGCTCAGCCTGCTGGATATCGGGGCGATTTTACGTCAGGTCGGGCAGGTGCTGGAGCAGGTGAGCCGTGCGCTGGAAGTAATGGTAGTGCTGGTGACGGCCTGCGGCGTGCTGTTGCTGCTGGCGCAGGTGCAGGTGGGAATGCGCCAGCGTCATCAGGAACTTGTCGTATACCGCACGCTGGGCGCCGGGAAACGCCTGCTGCGCACCACATTATGGTGTGAGTTTGCGGTATTAGGCCTGGTTTCCGGGCTGGTGGCGGCGATTGGCGCTGAAACCGCGCTCGCGCTGCTGCAAACTCAGGTGTTTGATTTCCCATGGGAACCCGACTGGCGACTGTGGATAATCCTGCCGTTAACCGGCGCGCTGCTGCTTTCTTTATGCGGCGGTTGGCTGGGGATTCGCTTACTGAAAGGTAAAGCGCTATTCCGCCAGTTTGTCGTCTGATAACGAGGGGCTGGTAAGGGATTTAACGCCAGCCCGCGGCTATTGCTTTACGCGGTACGTTCACGCAGCCAGGCTTCAACCTGGCTGTAGTCGCCACGAAACACAATATTTCCCGCTTTTTTGCTGAGCTGATAGCGGTACATCGGGTCGTAATATTCTTCAAGCAGCGGCGCAAGCCACGCCAGATGCCCTTCCACCGAACCGGTTTTGCGTTGCAGCTCCAGCGCTTTATCCAGATATTGGCTGAACTGGGCAAAACGCTCGATGCCCAGACGGCGACGAATGGCGAACAGGCCGTGATGCAAATATTCACCGTAGTTAAGCCATGCCGTCTCTTCATCGTGTAGCGATAAAAACGCTGCGCTCATCTGCTGAAAATATTCGTATTTTAAGCGTTCCAGACGCTGCTCAAACGGATCTTCAATCACCACAATCGGCGAGCGCAGCATCTGTTCCCTGAAGCATTCCGGGATATGGCGTGAGCCAATCATGCGGCCTTCGTCTTCGACCACCCAGGTCACTTCTGCGTCATCGCTTTTTTTAAGCAAGGTGACGGCAAGGTTATTTTCAAAGTTAGCTTGTGAGGGTTGCTCCACAACCGTGCGGCCAAATGACGAACCTCGGTGGTGCGCCAGCCCTTCAAGATCAACGCCGGTTGGCAGCGTGCGAATCAGGATGGTTTTACCGCCGCCCGTGTTGCCGCTTACCAGAACCATCGGCCAGCGCGAGCGGGTTTCAATCACGTTCATTGCGTAATGGCGCAATGCTTTATAACCGCCTTCAACCAGCGGATAGTTAACGCCTGCATCCCGTAGCCATTGTTGCACCAGGTGCGAACGCATCCCGCCGCGGGCGCAGCACAAATATCCCTGTGGATTCTGGCGGCACGCTTCAAGCCACTTATGCAAACGCGCTTCGCGGATTTCGCCCTGCACCAGGCGGTGGCCCAGTTCTATCGCCGCCTGCTGCCCGCGCTGCTTGTAGCAAGTGCCTACGGCGGCACGCTCGTCATCCGTCATCAGCGGTAAATTCAGCGCGGCAGGCATTGCCCCCTGGCTGAATTCAACCGGAGCACGCACGTCGATCAGCGGGAGATCGGCGCGCAGCAGATGTAGGTAATCTTGAGTATCAGGACGAGCGTTTTGCATAGAAACCTTAAAGCGAGTGAGGCCGAAACGTTGAGGATTGTGCGCTTCAGGGGGCAGAAAAGAAAGAGGGAATGCGGAAGGAGAGTGGTTGGCGGGTAAGCGTAATCGCCACCCGCCGCTGTCATCAGAGCTGACTTTGTGCCCAGGCAATGCCGCTAGCGTATTCCGGCGCAAGCAGCGGGACAAGCGCTTCAAGCGTGGCGCTCAGTCTGCCGGTATCGCCGTCATTGAGGTTGAGATGACCGACTTTGCGACCTTCGCGCACCTCTTTATCGTACCAGTGTAAATGTACCAGCGGCAGTTTCAGCCAGTCGTAATTCAGCGCGGTGCCGATAAGATTGATCATGACGGAAGGTGAGTTAACCACCGGCTGCGGCAGCGGCAAATCAACAATAGCCCGCAGATGCAATTCAAACTGGCTGATGGATGCGCCGTTTTGCGTCCAGTGCCCGCTGTTATGCACGCGCGGCGCCAGCTCGTTAATCAGCAGCCCGCCAGGCGTAACAAAGCACTCCATCGCCATTACGCCAACGTAGTTCAGCTCATGCAAAATAGCCGCAAGCATCGCTTCTGCCTGCTGCTGTTGCTCAACGTTCGCCTGCGGGAAAACCACGCTGGTGCGCAGAATGCCGTCCTGGTGCAGGTTGTGCGTCAGCGGATAAAACACCGTTGTGCCGTCGTGGCCGCGAGCGCCGACTAACGAAACCTCGCCCGAGAAATTAATGCCTTGCTCGACGATGCATTCGCCGTAGCACTCGTCTGGTAGCTGGCCGGTATCTGTAATGCGTAAACGCCACTGGCCGCGCCCGTCATAACCACCTACGCGGCGTTTTACAATTGCCAGTTCACCCAGTTGCTGGAAAACGGCAGGCCATTCATCGCGGCTTGAGAGCAGCTGCCACGGCGCGGTTGCCAGCTCGAGCTTATCGAACAGCTGTTTTTGCGTCAGGCGGTCGGCAATAATTGGGAAGACATCGCGGTTCACAAACGCATTGTGACGCGCCAGCTCGCGGGTGAGGGCGGTTTCCGGCCAGCGCTCAATTTCTGCGGTGATAACGCTCTGTGCGAACGGCACGGCTTCGGGTTCGGCATCAAGACCTACGGGATAAACCGCGATGCCCAGCGGTTCGCCCGCCTGGCGCAGCATTCTGCCTAACTGGCCGTTGCCCAATACGCAAACGCGTTTCATGCTTCACCCCGTGGGTCCGGGTTTTCCAGCACTTCGTCGGTCTGGCTTTGACGCCACGCTTCGAGGCGCTGATTCAACGCTGTATCGTGCAGCGCGAGGATTTGCGCCGCCAGCAGTGCGGCGTTTGCCGCACCCGCTTTACCGATAGCCAGCGTACCGACAGGGATCCCACGCGGCATTTGCACAATGGAATAGAGGCTGTCCACGCCGCTTAATGCCGCGCTCTGAACGGGCACGCCCAGCACCGGAACCAGAGTTTTTGCCGCAATCATGCCCGGCAAATGTGCCGCGCCGCCTGCGCCCGCAATGATTACCTGAAAACCGCTGCTGGCTGCCTGTTCGGCAAAGCTGAAAAGTTTATCGGGCGTGCGGTGGGCGGAAACCACTTCAACATGGTGCGGAACATCAAGGGCGGTGAGGATTTCTGCGGCAAACTGCATGGTGGCCCAGTCACTTTTGGAACCCATGACAATGGCGATACGCGCCGGGGTCTGGTTGGAGGACATGCGTCTCAAAACTCCTGTGGGTATGCAAACATCACCGAACGTGGCTCGGTCGGTCAGAAGGGCTCAGAGAATAGCATGAACATAGAGCAAGGAAAACGGTTGCGTAGGCGGCAAAGCAGCAAAAAGACGCGATATGACTTAAAAATTGAAAGGAATTAATTCGACATCTTCTGGGGTGACTTTAATCATTGACCCCTGGGTATGCCAGGCGCCAAGCACGCAGCGGAATGCGGGGTTGCCATTGGCTGTCAGAGCGTGAATTTCCGGGCGATGGGTATGACCGTGAATCATCCATTGCGCCTGATGGCGCTCGAGGGTGTCGATAACCGCCTGCGGATTGACATCCATAATAGCCATCGATTTACTGCTGTTTGACGCTTTGCTGTCGGCACGCATTTTGGCGGCGACACGTTTGCGGATAAACAGCGGCAGGGCGAGGAACAAACATTGTAGCCACGGCTGGTGGACTTTTTTGCGAAACGCCTGATAACCCTGGTCATCAGTGCAGAGCGTGTCGCCGTGCAGCAGCAGCATTTTACGGCCATACAGGGTAACGATTTTTTCTTCTGGCAGCAGCGTCATGCCGCTTAAACGGGCGAAGCGTTTGCCCAGCAGGAAGTCCCGGTTGCCATGAATAAAGAAGCAGGGCACGCCGGAATCCACCAGATCTTTGATGGCTAATGCCATTTGGCGGTGCAGCGGGTCCGGGTCGTCGTCGCCAATCCAGGCTTCAAACAGATCGCCAAGGATATACAGCGCGTCAGCTTCCCGTGCGCGGCCCGCCAGAAAACGCAGAAAACCGGCAGCGATCGCCGGTTCTTCTGAACACAGATGTAAATCTGCGATAAAAAGCGTTATCGCCATCGGGCGAATTATTCGCTTACGGTTACGCTAGTGATAACCACGTCTTCTTTAGGAACGTCCTGGTGCATACCGCTGCGGCCCGTGGACACGCCTTTGATCTTTTCTACGACGTCCATGCCTTCAACCACTTCGGCAAATACGCAGTAGCCCCAACCTTGCATGCTTTCGCTGCTGAAGTTCAGGAAATCGTTGTCCGCAACGTTAATGAAGAACTGGGAGCTTGCAGAGTGGGGAGCCTGGGTACGAGCCATTGCCAGCGTGCCCTTGGTATTTTTCAGGCCGTTGTTCGCTTCGTTTTGAATGGTGTCTTTGGTCTCTTTCTGCTTCATACCCGGTTCGAAACCGCCGCCCTGAATCATAAAGCCGTTGATCACACGGTGGAAAATGGTGTTCTCGTAGAAACCTTCGCGGCAGTAGTCGAGGAAGTTTTTGACAGTGATCGGCGCTTTATCATCAAAAGTTTTGATTACGATATCGCCGTGATTAGTATGAAAGGTAACCATGCTGTGCATCCTATATTAGTCAGACAGTGTTCCGGCAGACGGTGCCGCGACACAAGGTGGTTGTTATAGCATAACTGCGTCCCGCCCGTCAGCATGCGATAAGCTTGCAAAGCGTGCTGCCTGAAGGAAAAGAATCGGTTAATATAGCCAATTGCACCGTTTTCGACACGCTGACATGGAATCCCCTGATGTTAAAAATCTTCAATACAATGAGTCGCCAAAAAGAGGAATTCAAACCTATTCATGCCGGAGAGGTTGGCATGTACGTGTGTGGTATCACCGTTTACGATTTGTGTCATATCGGGCATGGCCGTACTTTTGTCGCCTTCGACGTGGTCGCGCGTTACCTGCGTTTTCTCGGCTATAAGCTGAAATACGTGCGCAACATTACTGATATTGACGATAAAATCATTAAGCGTGCCAATGAAAACGGCGAGGATTTTGTCGCACTCGTTGACCGCATGGTGGCTGAAATGCACAACGATTTCGACGCGCTGAATATTTTGCGCCCGGATAGCGAGCCGCGAGCCACCAAACATATCCCGGATATCATCGAAATTGTTGAACAGCTTATCGAGCGTAATCACGCCTATGTGGCCAGCAATGGGGATGTGATGTTCTCGGTGGAAACCGATGCGGACTACGGCAAGCTTTCGCGTCAGGATCTGGAGCAGCTGCAAGCCGGCGCGCGCGTGGAAATTGAAGCGAACGTTAAGCGTAACCCGATGGATTTCGTGTTATGGAAAATGTCCAAACCGGGCGAGCCAAGCTGGCAGTCGCCGTGGGGCGAGGGCCGTCCTGGCTGGCACATTGAGTGTTCGGCAATGAACTGCAAGCAGCTTGGCAACCATTTTGATATTCACGGCGGCGGCTCCGACCTGATGTTCCCGCACCACGAAAACGAAATCGCGCAGTCTACCTGTGCCCACGGCGGCGAGTACGTCAACACCTGGATGCACTCAGGCATGGTGATGGTTGATCGCGAGAAAATGTCCAAATCGCTGGGCAACTTCTTTACCGTGCGCGAGGTGCTGAAATATTACGATGCCGAAACCATTCGCTATTTCCTGATGTCCGGCCACTACCGCAGCCAGCTGAACTACAGTGAAGAGAACCTGAAACAGGCGCGTACTTCCCTTGAGCGTTTGTACACCGCGCTGCGTGGAACTGATGCAAGCGTTCAGCCAGCCGGTGGTGCAGAGTTTGAAGCGCGTTTCCGTGAAGCGATGGATGACGATTTCAATACGCCGGAAGCCTATTCCGTGCTGTTCGATATGGCGCGTGAAGTGAACCGTCTGAAAGCTGAAGATCTGGCTGCGGCAAATGGCCTGGCCGCTTCTTTGCGCGTGCTGTCCGGCGTGTTGGGCCTGCTTGAACAAGATCCTGAAGCCTTCCTGCAGGGCGGCGCGCAGTCTGACGACAGCGAAGTTGCCGAAATCGAAGCGCTGATCAAACAGCGTAACGATGCGCGTCAATCCAAAGACTGGGCGCTAGCGGATCGGGCTCGTGACCGTCTGAATGAAATGGGTATCGTGCTGGAAGATGGCGCGCAGGGCACCAGCTGGCGTCGCAAGTAATGGTTATCTAATCAAAAAGTTACGGCTCATCAAATGATGAGCCGTTTTTCATTACGAGTGGCGAATCAGGTAATCAAATGCGCTCAGCGACGCTTTGGCGCCTTCGCCAGTGGCGATAATAATTTGTTTATACGGCACAGTGGTGCAGTCGCCCGCCGCAAACACGCCTTTCACCGTGGTCTCACACTTCGCATCAATAATGATTTCACCCATGCGGTTGCGTTCAACGCTGCCTTCCAGCCAGCTGGTATTTGGCAGCAGGCCGATTTGTACGAAAATCCCCGCCAGTTCAATATCATGTACTTTTTGCGTAACGCGGTCCTGATACTGTAATCCGGTGACTTTGCTGCCGTCGCCTTTCACTTCCAGCGTTTGCGCATTCAGAATAATATCGACGTTTTTCAGGCTGCGAACTTTATTCTGCAACACCTGGTCGGCTTTCATTTCTGGTGCGAATTCCAGCAGCGTAACGTGCTCCACGATACCCGCCAGATCGATAGCCGCTTCCACGCCGGAGTTGCCGCCGCCAATCACCGCTACGCGCTTGCCTTTAAACAGCGGGCCGTCGCAGTGCGGGCAGTAAGTTACCCCTTTGGTGCGGTACTGCTCTTCGCCCGGCACGTTCATGTTGCGCCATTTTGCGCCGGTTGCAATGATGATGCTGCGTGCGCTCAGGGTCGCACCTGAGGCCGTTTGAATTTGGTGCAGTCCGCCCTCGGTTTTCGCCGGGATCAGTTTGCTGGCGCTCTGCGTGTCGATAACGTCAACATCGTAGTCATCAACGTGGGCTTTCAGTGCGCCCGCAAGCTTCTGCCCCTCGGTTTTAGGCACCGAAATATAGTTTTCGATATCAACGGTATCTAACACCTGGCCGCCAAAACGTTCGCCCATCAGGCCGGTACGAATGCCTTTACGCGCGGAGTACACCGCAGCGGCCGCACCTGCCGGGCCGCTGCCGACGATCAGCACATCATAAGCTTCGCGTTTATTCAGCGCTTCTGCCGCGCGTTTCTCCGCGCCGGTATCAATTTTGCCGACGATTTCAGCCAGCGTCATACGTCCCTGGCCGAACTCTTTCCCGTTCAGGAATACCGCAGGGACGCCCATCACGTTGCGTTCCTGAATCTCATTCTGGTACACGCCGCCGTCAATCGCCGTGTGGCTGATGCGCGGGTTCAGCACGCTCATCAGGTTCAGCGCCTGGACAACGTCCGGGCAGTTATGGCAGGAGAGCGAGTAATAGGTTTCAAAATGGAAATCGCCGTCGATTTCACGGATCTGTTCCAGCAAATCCTGCGACTCTTTCGACGGGTGTCCCCCGGTCTGGAGCAATGCCAGCACCAGAGAAGTAAATTCGTGGCCGAGTGGGGAACCCGCAAAGCGTGGACCTTTATCGGAGCCTGGATTGGTAATCAAGAATGACGGTTTACGCACCGGTAAAGCATTATTTATGCTGAACGAAACTTTGTCAGATAACTCTGCGATCTCTGCCAGCAGTTCCTTTATCTCGGCTGATTTTGCACCGTCATCCAGCGTGGCAATCAGCTCAACAGGCTTGGTTAATCGCTCAAGGTAGGCTTTGAGTTGGGTTTTCATGTTGTTGTCGAGCACGGGTAAATCTCCCTGATGGCGAGAAAAAATCGGCTGCAGGCGCAGCCGATAAAATAGCAATAGTGCGGGTAACTTAGATTTTGCCAACCAGATCTAAAGATGGAGCCAGGGTGGCTTCGCCTTGTTTCCATTTAGCCGGGCAAACTTCGCCTGGGTGAGAGGCGACATACTGAGCCGCTTTCACTTTGCGCAGCAGCTCGGATGCGTCGCGGCCGATGCCTTCCGCAGTCACTTCGATAGCCTGAATAATGCCCTGCGGGTCAACAATAAAGGTTCCGCGGTCCGCCAGCCCCTGGTCTTCACGCATGTTTTCGAAGTTACGAGTCAGTGCGCCAGTTGGGTCGCCGATCATCGCGTATTTGACCTTAGCGATAGTTTCAGAGCTGCTGTGCCATGCTTTGTGAGTGAAATGGGTGTCGGTGGAAACGGAATAAATATCCACGCCCAGTTTCTGGAATTCTTCGTAGTGGTCAGCAACATCGCCCAGCTCAGTTGGGCATACAAAAGTAAAATCGGCTGGATAGAAGAAGAAAACGCTCCAGCGGCCTTCTACGTCCTGCTCGGTCACTTCAATAAATTCACCATTTTTAAAAGCGCTGTTTTTGAATGGTTTGATTTTTGTATTAATTAAAGACATCAGTATTTCCTCCGTTTTGCGATGGAGGAAAGATAGCGAAAATGGCGGCCAGGCTCTAATGGGTAGGATGTATCG
This sequence comes from Buttiauxella warmboldiae, assembly GCF_003818135.1. GTDB lineage: Bacteria > Pseudomonadota > Gammaproteobacteria > Enterobacterales > Enterobacteriaceae > Buttiauxella > Buttiauxella warmboldiae. The sequence goes on from NZ_RPOH01000016.1 coordinate 28,703, forward strand.
AATCAAAAGGTAAAGCCTTACAACCCGAGCGACAAATGAAAAAAGCCACCCCGTTGCGGGGGTGGCTTTTATGTTGCGCGTTACAATTCCACTTTAAAAAATCATAACAGCGACGGGATTAAATCACCGATTCGTTCAGGGAATCAATGAGTCGATAGCGATAGCTGTGATAGTTAATGGCTATTAATGGTTTGGTGAAAAAGCCGAGAATTCCGCAATGCAGCACACTTTCATGTCATGGAAATTGCAGGAGTGTGACAACAACGTTAGATTTGTCGCTCAGTGCTAGCTAGCACCGTTATGCGCCACCGGGCGCGTCTATTTTTGAGGGGCAGGCGTTGTCGGAAATGCTTTCAATTGTGTTGTTTGTTGCAGCGATTGCCGTGTACGCCGTTAAAGCAGGCCGTAACGTCTGGTGGTTTAGCGCCATCCTGCTGATTTTGGGGCTTTATATTGTCCTGAACGTCACGTTTCTGGCCAGTGATTATTTTACCGGCGAAGGGATCAACGATGCGGTGCTGTATACCCTGACCAGCAGCCTGACCGGCGCTGGATTGGGCAAATACCTTCTGCCGGGCGCAGGCGTGTTGGTTGCGCTGGTGGCGGTGTTTGGCGGGCTGACCTGGATTTTACGCCAGCGTCAAGGCGCTCCCCATCACTTTGGTTACAGCCTGCTGGCGCTGGTATTGGCGATGGCTTCGGTGGATGCCTCACCGGCATTTCGCCAGCTGACCGAACTGGTGAGATCGCAAACGCGCTCCGTTGATTCTGATTTTGATGTTTATTATAAAGTCCCGCAGGGGACAATTAAAAACCCGCAGCTGAATCTGGTTTATATTTATGGCGAAAGCCTTGAACGTACCTATTTGCAGCCGGAGCTATTTCCAGATTTAGCGCCAGAATTAACCGCGCTGAAAAATGAAGGCGTTGATTTTAGCCATACGGTGCAATTACCAGGCACGGATTATACCATCGCCGGTATGGTCGCCTCACAATGTGGTATTCCATTATTTGCGCCATTTGAAGGAAACTCATCGGCTTCAATGTCGAGCTTCTTCCCGAAGAATATTTGCCTCGGCGATATTCTGAAAGCATCCGGCTATGAAAACTACTTTATGCAGGGCGCCGACCTGCGTTTTGCAGGCAAAGACATCTTTTTGCAGTCTCATGGCTTCGAGCATATGTACGGCGCGCAAGAGTTGAAAACCATGGTAGCTGACCCACAGTATCGCAACAACTGGGGCTTTTACGACGATACCGTACTCAATGAAGTCTTTGAGAAGTATCTTGAGCTGTCAAAAAAGAAGCAGCGCTTCTCACTGTTTACGCTGACCGTTGATACCCATCACCCGGATGGTTTTATTTCAAAAACCTGTTCTCGCCGTCACTATCATTTTGACGGCAAAGAAAATCAGTCGTTTAGCGCGGTAGCCTGTAGCCAGCAACATATCGCCGCGCTTATCGAAAAAATAAAAGCATCACCTTATTTTAAAAATACCGTCATCGTGGTCAGTTCTGACCATCTGGCAATGAATAACAGCGCCTATAAATATCTTAACCAGCACGATCGCAATAACCTGTTCTTTATTATTCGGGGTGATAAACCGCAGACCGATTTATTACCGGTAAAACGCAGCACGCTGGATAACGGCGCAACGGTGCTGGATGTATTAGGCGGTGATAACTACCTTGGCTTAGGGCGCAGCAGCTTCTCTGGGCAGTCGATTGCCACCGTGTTCCTGAACGTTAAAGAAAAAGTGATGGAGTGGAAACCGGACGTCATCGACCTGTGGAACTTCCCGAAAACCATTACCCGGTATGAAATTGACCAGCAGAAAAACACCTTCAGCTACTCCGGCGCGCATTTCAAAATGCCACTGCTGCTGCGTATTCGGGATAAAAAAATAGAGCCGCTGCCGGAAAGTGAATATTCGGCTCCGCTGCGTTATCAGCTGGCTGATTTTAAAGAAAACGATAAATTTATTTGGGCCGATCGCTGCTTCAAAATGGCGCGTTTGTGGGAGCCAAACCTGGCGCTGTCAACCGGCTTATGCGTGGCTCAGGGGCAAATGGGCGGGCAACCCAGCGTGCGTTTAATTGAGCAACAGCAGGAGCAGCATGCGGTTGAGTCTGCGCAGCAGGCTATCGATAAGGCGCGCTTTAAAAAGAATGTGGCGCTGCTGAAAGTGGATGAAAATGCCATTCGTTACCAGGCAAACAGCTTTATTTTTAACGTGCCGGGTGCGCCGCGTGAGGTGAAAGAATTTAGCGGTATTTCGCGTCCTGAAGAGTGGGGGCGTTGGTCGAATGCCAATCTGGCGCCGGAAGTGAAAATTGAATATGCCCAACCGCTGCCGGAGAAATTCGCTCTGGCGATCACGGCTAAAGCCTTTGGCCCGAATATCGGCCAGCCGATGCCGGTGAAAGTGGGAAGCCAGCAGCAAACATTAACGCTCGGCGAAGAGCTCAGGACGATTACGCTGCATTTTGATAACCCCGAGCGCAGTAATCTGCTGGAAATTATTCCGCCGCAGCCGCAGTTATCTAACGAAGGCAATATTCTTGGTCATGAGCCACGGAAATTGGGCATTGGGATAGGGGAGATTAAGGTGCTGCCAGCGGGCTAAAATATTCCTCTGATACGCTTACCGTATATAGAAGCGACAGAAATAGCCCTGCGTTCAGAGGAACGGAAAATTTGTGAAACTTACAGATCTCACCCTGACAGATTGCCAGAGTGAGATGCAAGTTATATAAGAGACGGCCTCGAAGAGAGGGGGTTAGTCTGCTATGCCTAAGGACATTTATAGACGTTCCCGGTCAGGGTAACGTCAGTCTGGCGGCTCATACCGGTACCGTCAAAGGTATTGCCTGAGTGACCTGCCCGTTGGGTGATAATAGACACCACGTTGCCGCCCATATTTGCCGCCTGGTTTTTCAGGTCGTTTCGCGCACCGGTTTCCAGATTGCTGTTTGTGGTCCAGACACCGGCGAGAGCGTTACCCTGGCTGCCGGTAACATCGCCGAGGAACTTACACTCTTTGCCCGGCTCATTATTCGTGACGCGGACGCTCTGAGCCTGCGGGTTTAAATTCTGGGCGCTGCAACCGGCCAGCAGGATCGCCAACGCAATCAGGGTGATCTTTTTCATAGTCTTTCCGGATAATATCATTCAGATTAAATAAGTAATGACCGTGCATAGAAATAACGGAACATTAGATTTACGCTACCACAGCGAGATTAAAATAAACTGATTGAGCAGCCTGGCAAAGCGCTTTCCGATTAGCGTTGACGATGTGTTTAGGAATAAATTCCATCGTTTATTTGATTGGCCGGGTAATTATTATTGCGCGCTGTATTATCAGCGCGCTTAAATCACAGTACGCCCTGGCCCAGCATTGCATCAGCCACTTTCACAAAGCCGGCTATATTCGCTCCGCGAACATAGTGCGTTTGTTTCGCTTCACCGCCGTAATTTACGCAGGCTTCGTGGATATCCAGCATAATATGATGCAGTCGAATATCCACTTTCTCCGCTTTCCAGCCCAGACGCGCCGCATTCTGTGCCATTTCTAGCCCCGATGTCGCCACGCCGCCGGCGTTGGCCGCTTTACCCGGTGCAAACAGCACGCCAGCGTCGAGGAAAAGATTCGTCGCCTCGATGGTCGTGGGCATATTTGCGCCTTCCGCCACCGCTTTTACGCCGTTGGCAATTAGCGTGCGGGCCGCTTCGGTATCCAGTTCATTTTGCGTCGCGCAAGGCAGGGCGATATCCACCGGCACGCTCCACGGCTGCTGGCCTTCAAGATATTTCAGACCGAACTCGCGGGCGTAATCGGCCACGCGGCCGTCGCGGCTGGATTTAATTTCAGCCAGGCGTGCCAGTTTTTCACCAGTAAAGCCTGCTTCGTCGACCACGGTGCCGTTGGAGTCAGACGCGGTAACCACGCGCGCGCCCAGCGATAGCGCTTTTTCGATAGCATATTGCGCCACGTTGCCGGAGCCCGAAACGGCGACGCGCATCCCTTCAAAGCCTGAGCCGTGGCGCTGCAGCATGGCATCGGTGAAGTAAATCAGGCCGTAACCGGTGGCTTCCGGGCGCATCAGACTGCCGCCGAACGACAGCCCTTTGCCGGTAAACACGCAGGCCGAATTGTTGGAGAGTTTCTTCATCATCCCCGCCATAAAGCCCACTTCGCGCCCGCCAACGCCGATATCTCCTGCGGGAACATCGGTATCAGGGCCGAGATGGCGATACAGCTCCAGCATCAGTGCCTGGCAAAAACGCATGATTTCGCCTTCGCTTTTCCCTTTTGGGTTAAAGTCGCAGCCGCCCTTACCCCCGCCCATCGGCAGCGTGGTCAGCGCATTTTTAAAGGTTTGCTCAAAGCCGAGGAATTTCAGAATTGAGAGATTCACCGACGGGTGAAAGCGCATTCCGCCTTTAAATGGCCCGATCGCGGAGCTAAATTGCACGCGCCAGGCGCGGTTAACCTGTACCTGATTATGGTCATCAACCCAGGTGACGCGGAACTGAATCACGCGCTCTGGTTCAACCAGGCGTTCGAGCAGCGCTGCACGGCGGTAGCGCGGATTTTGCTCAAGGAACGGCCAGAGTGTGCTCATCACTTCACGCACCGCCTGCGCGAATTCAGGTTGATGGGGGTCACGCTGTTGTACCGAGTTGAGGAAGGATTCAAGAGAGAGCGAATTATCCATAGCTTGCTAAGACCTTGTTATAAATGTTGTTATAGATGTGTTGTGTTTTTTTGAATATAACATTCACTTATTACCCGGCGGCAAGCATTTTCTATTTATTCTCTCTCCAGCCGCAGTAGCGTAACTAATTGCGTGGAGTGACTTTCCCATACCGCAATGAATTCATGGCCTTTTTTAAAGGGGCCGAGGGCCTGGTTAAGCGTCAGGGTTAATTTCCCGTCATCTATTTTGCTTATTGAAGCGGCGGAAAAGTTAAAATAATGCCCGGCATGGCGAAACAGGGCTTTGAATAAGCTTTCTTTGGCGGAAAAGGCCAGCGTTAAGGCGACATGAAAAGGAAAGGGTGTTGCGCAAATTAATGTTTTTTCAGCGCTATCAATAATAGCGTCGCTAATCTCCCGGGCCACCTCTGGCGCAATAATGTCTTCGATATCAATTCCCACGCCCGATGGCCTGCGGGGATCGTCAGCGATGACCGTGGCCAGCGCCACTTTACCGCTGTGGGTAATACTTCCGCTAAAACCTGGTGGCCAGCAGGGCTCGCGCTGTAAACCCATTCCGGGAACGTAGTCCTTTACGCCGTGAAAGCGCAGCGCTTCACAAGCCGCGATCCTTCCTGCCAGATGCTCTGCCTGGCGTTTTTTAACCGCGCTGGATAAACGGTGGTGGTGGGGCAGCCAGAACAGATCTTCCGGCTGAAAGGTAGCGGTGACAAAATTGACCTGCAAAATGCGCAGGTCAGGGAGAATATCGAAATGGGTGAGCTGGTATTGCATCGCCAAAAGGGAGGAGAAAGCTCTCCTCCCCTCCATTTTAGAAGTGCGTATTCAGGCTGAGATAGTAAGTACGACCGGCTTCGTTATAGGTTGCGGCTCCTGCGCCGTACATATAACCGCTGGCACCGCCCGTGCTTTGGGCATTACCTGCACGCCAGTGGCGCTCGTCCAACAGATTGTCGATACCCGCCGTCAGGCTGACATTCTTCGTCGCATCCCAGGTTCCGCTCAGGCCAACAATGCTATAAGGGCTAACTTCGTTGGTTTCCGACCCCGTTGCTGGCTGGCCTTTATAGTTGTACTTCTTCGGCTGCTGTTTGCCGTACCAGGTAAAGGTCGACTGCACGGAAATGTCCTGGCGAACCTGCCAGCTAAGCGTTGAGTTCAGCGTGTATTCCGGGATAACCGACAGGCGCTCGCCGGTCTCTTTGTTTTTACTTTCCAGCATATAGGTGATGTTATTCGTCCAGTTCACCGAGTCGGAAACCGGCACGTTTAACGTACCCTCAAGCCCTTCTACCAGCGCTTTGGGAATATTCTGCCACTGGTAAATATCGGTTTTGAGTGAGCCTTGTGAGGTCTGTCCGACAGGCGAATAACCGGCTTCAATTTTATCGCGGTAGTCGTTACGGAACCAGGTCACCCCTGCCAGCCAGTTATCCCGTTTGAACTCAAGGCCGATCTCTTTGTTGATACTGGTTTCAGCTTTCAGATCGTCATTGCCCATCATGTAGCAGCCCACGCCGTTACCGCTTGCGTAGCAACCCTGGCCTCTGCTGTACAGAATGTAGTTCGGGTTGGTCTGATACAGGCTCGGCGCTTTATACGCCTGGGCAATACCCATCTTCAGGGTAAAGTTATCTCCCAGCCCTTGCGACAGGTTCAGCGACGGGCTCCAGTTGTTGCCAACAATGCTGTGGTGATCGAAGCGCAGACCCGGCGTCAGCATGGTGCTGTCGGTCAGCTCCATATTATCTTCGGCAAACAGTGAGAAGATCTCGGCTTCGGAGTATGGGCTACGTCCGGTGCTGTTGTAGCCTGGGATCGCGCCTCCCATAAAGGTTTGGCTGTTTGAAGATAAATCCTTCATCCGCTGCTGGTTCCACTCGGTACCCAGCGTTAAGTTCTGGTTGAATACGAAATCAATCGGGATATTGACTTCGCTATGCAGCAGCACGCTGCTTAATTCTGTATCGCTAAAGTTTTGCGTAGCGTTTTCATTAAATTTGCCTTCAGTTCCGCCTGCCAGCCCCTCTGGTGTACGGGAATTACGGGTGTTTTCGTACTGCACCCAGTTGCTGGTGGTCAGGCCGTTATCCCAGCCGCCATTCCAGGTCAGAGAATAGTTCTGCCGGTAAAGTCGGTTAGTCTCTTTACCATATTTGGAGGCAGTATAAGCATCTGAGTTGGTGTTCTGGGTATCGCCGGAATAGAGGTTGCCCTGGCGGCTGTAGCCCGCTTCCAGCTCCAGCGACTGCATGGGCGCAAAGTCCCAGCGCACCACGCCGTTAATATCTTTGTGAATCACACCTTCGCGACCGGCAGGCAGCGTGTTGGAATAAATACCGGTACGTTCAGACTGATGCCCCTGGTTAATATCCCATGCGTCGGCCTGGGTTTTATCGAGGTTGCCGTACAGACGGAAGCTGAAATCCCCGCCCAGCGGGCCATTCAGGCTAAAGTTGGTGCGTTTGGTGGAGCCTTCGTCTTTATGCTCAAGGGCATTGAGATAGGTGTTCCAGCTGCCGTGCCACTCGCCGCTGCCTTTTTTGGTGATGATGTTCACCACGCCGCCAGCCGCGCCGTTGCCGTAACGCGCCGCGGCCGGGCCGCGAATCACTTCAATACGTTCAACCATTTCTGGCGGCACCCAGCTTGCATCGCCGCGCGTATCACGCTCGCCGCGCCAGCCCAGACGCACCGAGTTACGGCTGGTAACCGGTTTGCCGTCAATCAGAATCAGGGTGTTTTCCGGGCCCATGCCGCGAATATCAATCTGACGACCGTTACCGCGCTGGCCGCTGGTGGAGTTGCCCGTCAGGTTAACGCCCGGCATGGTTCGGACGATTTCGGAAATATCACGCGCGGGAGGGCGCTTTTTCAGCTCTTCTGCGGTGATGGTGGAAACGCCAGGGGCCTGCAAATTTTGCGCCGCGGCGGTGACCACCAGCGTGTCTTCATCGGCAGGGTTTTGTGTGTCGTCAACGTTTGCAACCGCAGTGGGAGCCGTTGCTGATGCCGTTTGCTGTGCTGCAAAGGCAGGAGCCGCTGCTCCGTATATTCCCAGGTTAATTAGCATTGCGAGGGAATAATTAATTTTTTTATTCATTATGGTGGCCTGCTTTTCCGCTGGGCCCGGCGTTATTCCATTCCCGGAGGGAGCGGGCGCAGCATGGGTGTTACGTAGAAGCACCGAAAACAGACGCCGCCGCCCGGCTAAAGGGGGCGAGCGTATTCGGCAATTTATGGTCTTGCGCCGGGAACCGGTGGGTTCAACGCGCGGAAATACGCTATTGCAAATGCAAATAATTATCAATAGTATTATCAATATATTTCTCGATTGTTGATCGTTATCCGTTATTTCATAGGGTTATGTTCGAGTGAAAAATTTGCTGACAGGAAGTGAGGGCTGGTGGCAGGCGCTGCAGGCGCAGGGTGTCCCAGGCGTAATCTATGATAACGACGGCCAGTGTACGGTCACTTTCTGGTGGCGCGACCCGCAGGGTTGTGAGCAAACCTCCCCGATCAAGCGGGTATGGATTTACCTCACCGGCGTGACTGACCACCACCAAAAATCCCCCCCGCAAACTCTGCAGCGCGTGGCTGGCACGGATGTCTGGCAGTGGCAAACTCGTCTTAGTTCCACATGGCGCGGCAGCTACTGCCTGATCCCTTCGGGCAATGAAGATGATTTCCCGGCTGAAGCTTTTGACGGCATAGCACCCGCAGCTATGGCGCTGCGTGGCGGCTGGCAAAAACTGCTGCCGCAGGCGATTGCCGATCCGTTAAATCCTGAAAGCTGGCTGGGCGGGCGAGGGCATATGATGTCGGCACTGCATCTTCCTGATGCGCCATCTCAGGCTGGATGGGAGCGCGCGGATACGCGATATCAGGCACCGCAGCGCCTGACGTGGTTTAGCGAACGGCTGAAAAATCAGCGCCACGTCTGGGTTTTTACCAGCGGCGACGCCGTACCGGAACAGCGCCCGCTGGCGATATTGCTCGACGGCCAATTCTGGGCGGAAGAGATGCCAGTCTGGCCTGCGCTACAGGCTCAAACCAACGCGGGGGCCTTGCCTCCCGCCGTCTATCTGCTGATTGATGCTATCGATACCACGACCCGTAGCAATGAACTGCCCTGCAATGCGCAATTCTGGCTGGCGGTACAGGAAGAGTTACTGCCGCAGTTACGCATGTTGACTCGCTGGAATGAAAACCCCGAAACCACCGCGGTGGCCGGGCAGAGTTTTGGTGGGCTTTCAGCGCTTTATGCCGTACTTCACTGGCCTGAACAATTTGGCTGCGTGCTGAGCCAGTCCGGCTCTTACTGGTGGCCGCGACGTGACAATCATCCGCAGGGCGGGCAGCTGATACGGCAGCTGGAAGAGGGGTTTACGTGCGACAAAGCGTTGCGTATCTACCTTGAGGCAGGGGTCAGAGAACCTCTTATTCATCAAGTGAATCAACGTTTATATCCCTTACTACAACAAACACAGCGCGCTGTTTTCTACCGTCAGGTTGACGGTGGGCATGATGCGCTTTGCTGGCGGGGAGGGCTGATTGACGGGCTTGCCTGGCTGTGGAAAGGGTTTTTTAAACAGGAGTAAGCTATGGAATTCAGTAACCCTTTCGACGCGCCGCAGAGCCGTTTTTTCATCCTTGAAAATGCGCACCGGCAGTACAGTTTATGGCCTGAACATTGCGCCGTCCCCGACGGCTGGCAGGTAGTGCGTCAACCCGCACCAAACGAAGAGTGCAACCGCTGGCTGCTCGCTAACTGGGGCGGGCTTCAACCCGCCTCTTTTGTCAAACAAGGAGCGAGCGGTGAGTGAATTGATCATGGCAACGGCATTTGAACCACCGCCTGAAACTTTGCCATTAGCGGCGGCACAGCCCGGCATCTGGATGGCGGATCGGCTCTCGCCGCAGGCTAACGCCTGGAGCGTGGCGCACTACGTTGAGCTAAATGGCGAACTCAATGAAGCGCTCTTATGCCAGGCAATAGTTGCGGGCATGAAAGAGGCCGATACGCTTTGTATGCGTTTTGGTGAAGTGGAGGGCGAAGCGCGGCAATGGATCGATCCCAACGCTTCGTTTACCTTGCCGCTTTGCCGCGACCTGCGTGCTGAACCCGAGCCAGAAGCCGCCGCACTGGCATTAATGCGCGACGATCTCGAACAGGATTTGCGCCTGGCAAGCGGCAGGCCGCTCTACCATCATCAGCTGCTGCGCATTAACGACACGCGCTGGTTGTGGTATCAACGTTTTCACCATTTGGTGGTTGATGGCTTTAGTTTCACCGCCATTACCCGCCGAATCGCCAATATTTACCGTGCTTTTTGCGCAGGCCAGACTCCAGAACCCAGCCCGTTTACGCCGTTCAGCGACGTGGTGGAAGAGTATCAGCAGTACCGCACCACGAATGCCTGGCAGCGTGATTGCGCTTTCTGGCTAAATAAAGCGCAACGGCTCCCTCCTCCGGCCACGCTCTCAGCGAAACCGCTGAGCGGGCAAGGGGCGAGCAGCAGGCTGATTCGTCAGTCGCTAAGGGTTGAGCGCGCTGATTTCCAGGCGCTGGTCGAGCGCTCCCGCCAGCAAAATTTGACCGCTGCCGATATGGCATTAGGGCTGGTGGCGCTGTGGCTCGGGCGTTTGAGCGGGCGCGCTGAGTATTGCGCCGGGTTTATCTTTATGCGCCGCCTGGGGTCCGCAGCGCTTTGCGCCACCGGACCGGTGCTGAACGTACTGCCGTTTGGGGTGCGTATCGAAGCTGATTTTACTCTGGAAGATCTCGCCGCCAATATTGCCGGTGAGTTGAAAAGCCTGCGCCGCTATCAGCGCTACGATGCTGAACAAATTCAGCGCGACCTTGGGCAAGTCGTTAGCGGTGAGCCGTTATATGGTGCGGTATTAAACCTGAAAATGTTCGATTACCGCCTTGATTTCCACGGCATCGAAGGCATTACGCATCAGCTGGCTTCCGGCCCGGTGCGCGATCTGGAAATAGCGCTGTATATCAGCGAACAGGGTGACTTCGCGCTGGAAATTCTGGCAAATGCCGAACGCTATGATGCGCAGGTTTTGCAACAGCATATCGCCCGTTTACCGCTGCTTTTACGCCAGTTTGCGGCTAATCCCGCCTTGCGTTGTGTGGATGCCGAACTGTTGCATATCTCCGAAATCGAACTAATTGAACGCGTAAACGACACACAAACGTCGATTCCCGCCACCACGTTAAGCCAGTTGATTGCCCAACAGGCAAACCGCACGCCGAACGCGCCAGCGCTTGCCGATGAAAACCATCAGCTTAGCTACCGTGAAATGCGTCAACAGGTACAGGCTTTGGCGCGCGAGCTGATTTCACGCGGTGTGAAACCGGGGGATGTAGTGGCTGTCGCGCTACCGCGCTCGGTGTTTTTATCGCTCGCGTTGCAGGCGATTGTTGAAGTCGGGGCGGCCTGGCTGCCGCTTGATACCGGTTATCCTGATGACCGCTTGCAGATGATGCTTGAAGATGCCGCTCCGCGTTTACTGCTGACTTCTGACTCTCAATTACCGCGATTTAGTGCCGTAAATGGCCTGAAAACCTTCTGCTATCAAAGCATTATGGATACGGCTAATGTGCCGAAAATCCCTCATCTCTCGCGCCCGGAACACACCGCGTATGTGATTTTCACCTCCGGTTCGACCGGGCGACCAAAAGGAGTCATGGTCGGGCAGCAGGCTATCGTTAACCGTCTTTTGTGGATGCAAAATCACTATCCGCTGAATGGCGAGGACGTGGTTTTACAGAAAACGCCGTGCAGTTTTGACGTGTCCGTATGGGAGTTTTTCTGGCCGTATATCGTTGGCGCGCAACTGGTGATGGCTCCACCAGAAGCGCATCGTGACCCGGAAGCGTTGCAGCAGCTTTTTGCCCGCTACGGCGTGACCACCACGCACTTTGTTCCGTCAATGTTAGCGGCGTTTGTCGCGGCATTAACCAATGATGACGCGAGAGCAAAATGCGGCACTCTGTGCCGGGTGTTCTGTAGCGGGGAAGCGCTACCGACTGAACTTTGTCGCCAGTGGGAACAACTCACTTACGCACCATTGCATAATCTCTACGGCCCAACCGAAGCCGCCGTTGATGTCAGCTGGTATCCGGCGTTTGGCGAAGAGCTGGCGCGGGTTTCAGGCAGCAGTGTGCCGATTGGCTGGCCGGTCTGGAATACCGGATTGCGCATTCTGGACTCGGCAATGCGCCCCGTTCCGCCGGGGATCGCAGGCGATCTGTATCTCACCGGAATCCAGTTGGCGCAGGGCTATTTATCGCGTCCCGATCTTACTGCCAGCCGTTTTGTCGCCGATCCTTTTGCGGCAGGCGAACGGATGTATCGCACCGGCGACGTGGGGCGCTGGCTTGATGACGGAGCCGTGGAATATCTGGGGCGCAGCGACGATCAGCTAAAAATTCGCGGTCAGCGTATTGAACTGGGTGATATTGACCGCGCTTTGCAGGCCCTGCCGGATGTGGCTCAGGCTGTCACCCATGCCGGTGTACTGAACCAGGCGGCAGCCAGCGGCGGCGATGCTCGCCAGCTGGTGGGCTACCTGGTTTCGGCGTCCGGCCAGGCACTGCCGCTGGATGTGATGCGTGAAAAGCTTTGCGCCATGCTACCCGCGCATATGGTTCCGGTGGCGCTGGTGCAGCTGGATAGTTTCCCGCTAAGCGCTAACGGCAAACTGGATCGCAAAGCTCTGCCCCTGCCTGAAATGGCATTGCGCGGCACGGGGCGTGCGCCTGAATCAAGCCTTGAGCTCACCGTCGCTGACTCTTTTGCCGAGCTGTTGGGCTGCGAAATTCAGTCGGTAGATGACGATTTCTTTGCGCTTGGCGGCCATTCACTGCTGGCGATGCGTCTTGCGGCGCGGCTGCGCCAAACGCTTGCTCAGCCCGTGAGCGTTGGGCAGGTGATGGTGGCCTCGACGGTTGGGCTGCTGGCCGAAACCCTGGCGCAAGGCCTGAGCGAAGAAGAAGCCAGCCGTGCTGGTTTTGATGCGGTGCTGCCGCTGCGCAAAGCTGGCGGGCCGACGCTCTACTGCTTCCACCCGGCATCGGGTTTTGCCTGGCAATTTAGCGTGTTACAGCGCTATCTCGATCCGCACTGGTCGATTACCGGCATTCAGTCGCCGCGACCATACGGCCCGATGCAGCAGGCGGAAAGCCTCGATCGGGTTTGCGAAATACATCTGCAAACTCTGCGCGAGCTTCAGCCCCACGGCCCCTATTATCTGATGGGGTATTCATTGGGCGGTACGATTGCGCAAGGCATTGCGGCACGTCTCGAAGCGGCAGGTGAAGAAGTCGCGTTCCTCGGCCTGCTGGATACCTGGCCGCCTGAAACACAGAACTGGGCCGGGAAGGGGGCCAATGAACTCGATCCTTTGGTGCTGGACGAAATAAACCGCGAGCGTGAGGCCTTTGTTGCGGCCCAGCAGGGGCAGACTTCTGATGTGCTGTTCCAGGCTATCGAAGGCAACTATGGTGATGCGGTGCGTTTGCTCACCACGGCGCACAGCGTGCCGTTTGCGGGTAAAGCAACGCTGTTTGTCGCTGAACGCACGTTACCGCAAGGTATGGACCCGCAAAAATCCTGGGCTCCGTGGATTGCTGAGTTAGAGATTTATCGCCTTGATTACGCCCACGTGGATATTATTTCCCCAAATGCGTTTGTGGAAATAGGGCCGGTGTTGCAGCGGGTGCTAGCGTAAGCAGCGGATGACGCTGCGCTTATTCGAGCAGGCGCGGCGTCATCTAACAGTTTTTCTTCGTTTTCAGCCGCGCCCTAAAGGCACCACCAGCGGCGTATGCGCCACCGGATCTTCGATAATCATGCAGCGCAGACCGTAAATCGCCTCAATAAGTTCTGGCGTGACAATCTCAGTTGGGGCGCCTTCAGCGATAATTTTGCCATCTCGCAGCGCGATTAAGTGAGTCGCGTAGCGGCAGGCCTGGTTCAAATCATGCAGCACTGCGGCAAGGGTAAAACCTTGCTTTTGGTTCAGATCGCGCAGCAGTTCCAGCAGATCAATTTGGTGGCTGATATCAAGCCAGGTTGTGGGTTCATCCAGCAGCAGAATAGAGGTCTCCTGCGCCAGCACCATCGCAATCCACGCCCGCTGGCGCTGGCCGCCTGAAAGCGTATCCACTGGCTGTTCGGCTAACTCTTCAATATTGGTCGCTTTTAACGCCTTTTCCACCGCCAGTTTGTCTTCTTCGCGCCAGCGGGAAAACAGCGGCTGGTGCGGATAACGCCCGCGCGCCACCAGTTCAGCCACGCTGATATCGCCCGGTGCGCTGGAGTTTTGCGCCAGCAAACCCACGCGGCGTGCCACCTCTTTGGTGGCAAAACGGTGGATCTCATGACCATCCAGCCAGACCTGGCCCTGCATCGGTTTCATCAGGCGGCTAAGGGTGCGCAGCAGCGTGGATTTCCCGCAGCCGTTGGGGCCAATAATGGCGGTAAATTTCCCGTCAGGAATAGCGACGGTCAGGCCGTCGGCCACCACATGGTTGCCATATCCCAACGTGAGCTGTTCGCCATGCAGGCGCGATGGATCGCTGAGGCGGCTCATTTTTTACGGGACTCCTGAATCAATAACGCAATTAAATAGATACCGCCAAGGCTCACGGTGACGACCCCAACCGGTAACTGATACGGCATAAACAGGCGCTGGGCGCATAAATCTGCCGCCAGCAGCAGGGTTGCGCCGCACAGCGCGGATTGCAATAGCCCCCAGCGCGAGGTGCCGCTCAACCGCCGGGCAATATGTGGCGCCACCAGGGCGATAAAAGAGATCGGCCCCGCTAATGCGGTGGCTGCGGCGGTAAGTATCACACCGGTGAGCATTAACATCAGGCGGGAGCGCTCAACCGACACGCCGAGCGCGCAGGCGCTGTCATCGCCCATCTCCAGCAGGCGCATCCGTCGAACCAGCAGTGCGCCAGCCAGCAGCGCGAACAGCATTAAAGGGGCGGCGGGGAAGATTTTCCCCCAGGTCAAACCGTTGAGCGAACCCGCATTCCACAGCCCGGCGGAAATGGCGGTTTCCAGTGAGGCGTGCAGTAAGAGCCAGGTATTAAACGCGACCAGCATCGCCCGCACGCCGATACCAATAATGATCAGGCGGAAAGTTTCGATACCGTTACGCCACGCGAGCAGCCAGACCACCAGCGCGGTAACAACGCCGCCGACCATCGCCGAGGTGGCAATCGCGGTCTGATGCTGGCCGAATAACACCATCGCTATCAGCACGCCGCTCCAGGCACCGGTGTTAAAGCCCATCACATCCGGGCTGCCGAGGGGGTTGCGCATCAGCGACTGGAAGATTGCGCCGCTCACGCCTAGTGCCGCGCCAATGAGTAGCGCCATCACCACGCGGGGCAAACGCCATTCGACCACGACGAGTGAAACATTACGCGGTGCGGAACCGGCCAGAGCGTCAATCACCTGGCCTACTGAAAGCGGTAAAACGCCGCTTCCCAGGCTCCATACGCCTAATGCGCAACTGAACAGCAATAGCGCCAGGCTGACGAACAGTAAGCGAGGAGAGAGACGGGTCATGCATTCGCTCCTTTACGTTGGCGGCGCACCAGATAAATCAGCATCGGCGAGCCAATAAACGCGCTAACCACCGACACGCGCAGTTCGCCCGGTACCAGCAGGCGGCCAATAATATCGGCGAACAGCAACAGCGCAGGCGTGGCAATCAGGGTGACGGGGAGCGACCAGCGGTGATCGGCCCCCACCAACCAGCGCGAAAGATGCGGCATCATCAGGCCGATAAACGCAATCGGGCCAACGGCTGCCGTCGCGCTGCCGCACAATAACGTGATGGCGATTAAACCGAGCAATTGAGTGCGCGCAACTTTGCTACCCAGCGCGGTGGCGGTGTCGGTTCCCATGCTCAGGCTGTTGAGTGCACGGCTTATAAACATGGCAATGGCGCAGCCTGCCAGCACCGGCAGCACGATGATTTTCAGCGTGTCGAGGGTGCGAATATCCAGCGTGCCGGCCTGCCAGAAGCGTAACTGGTCGTAAACCACCGGGCTAAGCAGTGCGATGCCGTTGCTCAGGCCTTCCAGCACGGCGGCAAGCGCAACGCCCGCCAGTGTTAAACGCACCGGACTGAGCTGCCCGCCGCCCTGGCTGCCGGTAAATGCCACCACCAGGGCTGCGCACAGCGCACCAGCAAAGGCCATGCCGAGCAGGGCAATCGGTGAAGAAAAACTCCAGACTGCCGCGCCTAATACAATGGCAAAACTGGCTCCGGCATTGACGCCAAGCAGGCCGGGGTCGGCGAGAGGGTTACGCGTCAGCGTTTGCATCAGCGCCCCGGCAAGGCCGAGTGCGCCACCTGCGAGAATGCCTGCCAGCGTGCGCGGAAGGCGAGCGTCGAGCACGATAGTGCAATCAGCACTTCGGCATTGACCGCTGAACGCATTGATAACGACCTCAACAGGCAGAGATTTTGCCCCAATAAGCAGACTCATCACCGCCATTAAGAGCAACAGCAAAAACAGAATCAGCAGCGTTACAACGCGTGTTGATGGCCGTGGAAATAACATAAATCCCTTTCATGAAAATTAATGATAGTTATTATCATTATCACTCTTATTTGTTTATGTTAGCATGAGCCGCCTCGCACCTGGAAAGAAAAATTCGCTTTAAGGCCCTGTAATGAACCGCAATTCTTTGCTGCTAAATCTCAGTTTGCTCAAGACTCATCCCGCTTTTCGCGCCGTCTTCCTTGCTCGCTTTATTTCCATTGTCTCACTGGGGTTACTCGGCGTTGCCGTTCCGGTACAAATCCAGACGCTGACCGGCTCCTCGCTGCAAGTCGGTCTCGCGGTGACGCTCACCGGCAGTGCGATGTTTATCGGCCTGATGATGGGCGGGGTGCTGGCTGACAGGCACGAGCGCCGCCGTCTGATTTTAGTGGCGCGTTCCACCTGCGGCGTCGGTTTTATTGGCCTGACGATTAACGCCGCGTTGCCGGAACCTTCGCTGGCGGCAATTTATCTGCTTGGGGTGTGGGATGGTTTCTTTGGCGCGCTTGGGGTTACCGCGCTTTTAGCCGCCACTCCCGCGCTGGTTGGGCGTGAAAATTTAATGCAGGCGAGCGCGATTACCATGCTCACCGTACGCCTGGGGTCAGTGATTTCACCCATGATTGGCGGCCTGCTGCTGGCCTCGGGGGGCGTGGTGTGGAACTACGCGCTGGCATCGGTCGGCACTTTTATTACGCTGCTGCCGCTGCTCAGCCTGCCGAAACTGGCACCGCCGCCGCAGGCGCGTGAAAACCCGCTGCTTTCGTTGTGGAATGGGCTGCGTTTCCTCGTCGGCCATCCGGTTATCGGCGGCATTGCGTTAGTGGGAGCGCTGCTGACGATGGCGAGTGCGGTGCGCGTGTTGTATCCGGCGCTCGCCGGGCATTGGCAGATGAGCGCGGCACAAATTGGCCTGATGTACGCAGCCGTCCCGTTAGGCGCGGCAATCGGCGCGCTGACCAGTGGGCGTATCGCGCATCACGTTCGCCCGGGCATGATTATGCTGGGGACGGGAATCGTGTCGTTTATCTCCATTGGCGTCTTTAGCCTGATGCCGCTCTGGGAGCTTGGGCTGGCTTGTCTTACGCTGTTTGGCTATCTCAGCGCTATCAGTTCGCTGCTGCAATACACCCTGATTCAGACGCTGACACCGGACGGCATGTTAGGGCGCATTAATGGCCTGTGGACGGCGCAGAACGTTACGGGTGATGCGATTGGCGCGGCGATTTTAGGTGGGCTGACGGTGGCGTTAACGCCGGTTGCGGCGGCGAGTTACGGCGGTTTGGCGTTGACATTCTGCGGCGTGGCGTTGGCGATTGTGTTAGTGCAGCTACGGCGTTATCACCAGGCCGCCCCGGTACAACCCGAAGCGGCGGCTGGGAAATAACTACTTGCTGGCAAATAACTGGCTCATACGCTCCAGAATTTGCGTGGCGCTGTAATAATCCAAACGGAAAGTTTCGATGCCCAGCGCATATACCTGTTTATTGCGCACGGCGGGAAGGTGCGCGAGCAGCGGGTTCGCCTCAAGCGTGACGGCGTCTTTATCGTCGCTGGCGAACAGGAACAAACTCTCGCCATTCAAACCCGCCGCCAGGTTTTCCCCGCCCAGCTGTACGATATCGTGACGTTTCCCCATGCTCTGGCTGGCATGAACCGCCGCAGGCAAAGACGACAGGGTGAAGCCGAGCTGTTGGAGCAGCTTTCCCTGCGCGGATTCAGATGTCCAGAGATTCGCCGAGCGAGATGCCGGGCTGTAAACCAGCGCGGTAACCGGTTGCGGCGGCAGCGTCATATGCATTTTGGCTTCGCTTAATTGTTTATCAAAACTGGCGATTCGGTCAGCGGCTTGTTTTTCATGCCCGGTAATTTCGCCCAGTTGTGTCAACAATTGCTGCCAGCTTTTATCGTCGTAATTGATGACAAGCGTCGGCGCAATGGCGGAAAGCTGGTCGTAAAGAGCAAGGGCGGAGTCGCCGCCGGTTGCACTAATCAAAATCAAATCAGGCAGTTGGGCGGCAACAGCTTCGGCGCTGGCTTCGCCAATATATAAACGCTGAACGTTGCGCGTTTTTGCCACCTCCCCCCACTGGCGCAGAAAACCTTGCGTATCGGCCATACGGTTGCCCGGCGTGGTGGCGCCGCTTGCCACTACCGGCGCGTCAATGGCCAGCAGCGAGCCGGTGAGGGTTACGCTGGTGGAAACAATGCGCTGCGGCGCCTGTGCAAAGGTCTGTGCGCCACGGCTGTCGGTGATGGTGCGTGGCCAGCCTGCCGCCAGGGCAGGATGAGTGAAACTCAACAGTACCAGTGTGGGAATGGTTAAAAAAAATTTGGCCCAGGTTGACAGCATGTCCTTTTCTCTTTAGGTTACGATTCCGAAAGGCAAATGATAATCATTATTAATGTCATTTACCATGTTTTAACGGAGGATGCATGGAAACGTCACTGGCGAAGCAGCCACAAGAAAAACGACTTACGAACACGGTAGGGCACTGCGCAGAGAGCTTTTTCTTTATGTCGCCCTATCGCAGTTTTTCAACCAGCGGCTGCTTCACCCGCCTGGAGAGTCCGGCGCTTGACGGCGCGCATCCTCAAGGTCGCCTGCAAACGCAGCTACGTGAAGCCTTTGAAAACGCGAGAAATCACGGCATTGAAAAACCGGTGGCGGTGGGGGCGATTCCGTTCGATACGCGGCAACCTTGCGCATTATTCATTCCCGAAAGCTGGCAGCCGTTTTCACGCGCTCAGCATCAGGACGCCGCCTGCCAAAAACAGGGCGGCCAGGGGCTGAATATCGCCTCGCGCCGGGCGATTCCTGAACAAGAGCAGTTTATGGCGATGGTGGCACATGCCGCTATCGCTACCGCGCAGCCGGATATCGACAAAGTCGTGCTCTCGCGCCTGATAGATATTGAAACCGATACGCCTGTCGATCTCGATACGCTGTTGAACCGCCTGATTAGCCAAAACCCAACCAGCTATAACTTCCACGTACCCTTGTCTGACGGCGGCTCGCTGGTGGGTGCCAGCCCGGAGCTGCTGTTACGTAAATCGGGTAACAATTTCAGTTCGCTGCCGCTGGCAGGCTCTGCACGCCGCAACAGAGAAAATCTCCAGTGTGATAGCGAGATTGGCGCCCGGCTGCTGCGCTCGAGTAAAGACCGCCACGAGCACGGGCTGGTGACTCAGGCGATGCGTGATGTTCTGCAGCCGCGCAGCCGTTCTCTGACGCTCTCCGATACGCCGGAATTAATTACTACCCCGACACTCTGGCACCTCGCCACGCCGATTTACGGCCAGATCAAAGACCGCCTCGATAATGCCCTGTCTCTTGCTTGCCTGTTGCACCCGACACCGGCATTAAGCGGTTTCCCGCATGATGTGGCACAAAAACTGATTGCTGAACTGGAGCCGTTCGACCGTGAACTGTTTGGCGGCATCGTTGGCTGGTGCGACGCTGAAGGAAACGGTGAATGGGTGGTGACGATTCGCTGTGCACGCGTGTGCGGCAAGCAGGTACGGCTGTTCGCCGGTGCGGGTATCGTCCCCGCCTCATCCCCTGAATCAGAATGGCGCGAAACCGGCGTAAAACTTTCCACCATGCTCAACGTTTTTGGAATCAACTAAATGGCTATCGAATTTACCCGCTGGCCGGATGATCTGGCCGCACGCTATCGCGAAAAAGGTTACTGGGCGGACCTGGCGCTGACCGACATTCTCACGCGCCACGCGCAGAACGATGCGATTGCGCTAACCGAGGGCGAGCGTCACTACAGCTACCGTGAACTGGAAATGGCGGCAACGCGCCTGGCGTGTGCATTGCGCCGCCGGGGGCTGCAAACCGGTGAAACCGCGCTGGTGCAGCTTGGCAATGTGGCTGAGCTGTACATTACGCTGTTTGCGCTGCTGAAAATTGGGGTGGCACCGGTTAACGCGCTGTTCAGCCACCAGCGCACGGAAATGGAAGCCTACGCCCGGCAGATCGAACCTGCGGTGGTGATTGCCGACCGTAAACATAACTTATTCGCCCACGACGATTTTCTGGATCAACTCTGCCAGCAGAACCCGTCGCTGCGCATGGCGGTATTGCTTAATGAAAGCGACCGCGAACGTTCGCTGAGCGCTTTTATCAATGAGCCGCAAGAAAACTTTATCGCTACCCCTTCGGCCGCTGATGAGGTGGCGTTTTTCCAGCTTTCCGGCGGTAGCACCGGCACGCCAAAACTGATTCCGCGCACCCACAACGATTACTACTACAGCATTCGCCGCAGCGTAGAAATCTGCGGTTTTGATACCGCGACGCGCTTCCTGTGCGCTATTCCTGCGGCACACAACTACGCCCTGAGTTCGCCGGGATCGCTGGGCGTGTTTTACGGCGGCGGGCGCGTGGTGCTGGCAAACGACCCGAGCGCCACGCTGTGCTTCCCGCTGATTGAACGCCACCAAATCAATGTTACCGCACTGGTGCCGCCTGCCGTCAGCCTGTGGCTACAGGCGATTGGCGAATGGGGCAGCAATAAGCCGCTGGAGTCGCTCAGGCTGCTGCAGGTGGGCGGCGCACGGTTAAGCGAAGCGCTGGCGGCGCGCATTCCGGCAGAAATCGGCTGCCAGCTGCAGCAGGTTTTCGGCATGGCCGAGGGGCTGGTGAACTACACGCGCCTTACTGACGACAATCAACACATCTTCCAAACCCAGGGTAAACCCATGTGCCCGGACGACGAAGTTTGGGTGGCTGATGAGCACGGCAATCCGTTGCCACACGGTGCCGTGGGCCGCCTGATGACGCGCGGGCCGTACACTTTTCGCGGCTATTACCGCAGCCCGGAACACAACGCGAGCGCCTTCGATGCCAACGGTTTTTACTGTTCTGGCGATCTGATTTCCCTTGCGGAAGATGGCTACATCACGGTGCAGGGGCGCGAGAAAGATCAGATCAATCGCGGCGGAGAGAAGATCGCCGCCGAAGAGATCGAAAACCTGTTGCTGCGCCATGACGGGATCGTTCATGCCGCTCTGGTTTCAATGGAAGACAGCCTGCTGGGCGAGAAAAGCTGCGCGTTTATCGTTGGCCTGCGCCCGTTCCGCGCCGTGGAAATCCGCCGCTACCTGCGTGAGCTGGGGATTGCGGACTTCAAACTGCCGGATCGCATTGAAATGGTTGAAAGCCTGCCGCTCACGGCGGTGGGCAAAGTGGATAAAAAACGTTTGCGCCAGTTAATTGCTGATAAGCAGCTGGCTTCCTGATAGACGGAGAATTTATGGCTATTCCAAAACTGAACGCCTACAGCTTGCCTACGGCTACCGACATCCCGGAGAACAAAGTCAGTTGGGCGTTTGAACCCGGGCGCGCGGCGCTGCTGATTCATGATATGCAGGAATATTTTATTGATTTCTGGGGCGAAAATTGCTCGATGATTCAGCAAGTTATTGCCAACATTGCCGCACTGCGTGAATACTGCAGACGCCACAACATCCCGGTTTATTACACCGCGCAACCTAACGCTCAAAGCGATGAAGACCGGGCGCTGCTAAACGACATGTGGGGGCCGGGTTTAAACCAACATCCTGAGCGCCAGAAGGTGGTAGCGGAGCTTGCCCCGGACGAATACGACACGGTGCTGACCAAATGGCGCTACAGCGCGTTTATCCGTTCGCCGCTGGAACAGTCCCTGAAAGAGACGGGCCGCAACCAGTTAATTATTTGCGGCGTGTACGCCCATATCGGCTGCATGACCACCGCAACGGATGCCTTTATGCGTGATATCAAACCGTTTATGGTGGCCGATGCGCTGGCAGATTTCAGCCGCGAAGAACATATGATGGCGCTGAAATATACCGCCGGGCGTGCAGGGCGCGTGGTAATGACGCAGGATTTACTGCCGGAAATGGCTCCGCAAGGCAAAGCGCAGCTGCGCGCGCTGGTGCTGCCGCTGCTTGATGAGTCCGAGATCCCCGAAGATGACGAAAACCTGATTGATTACGGCCTGGATTCGGTGCGTATGATGGCGCTGGCGGCCCGCTGGCGCAAAATTCATGCGGATATCGACTTCGTGATGCTGGCGAAAAACCCGACCATCGACGCCTGGTGGGCGCTGCTGTCGCGGGAAGCCTGAGCATGAACATCGACTTTACCGGCAAACGCGTCTGGGTAACGGGCGCGGGCAAAGGCATCGGCTATGACACCGCGCGGGCGTTCAGCGAAGCGGGCGCAACGGTTATCGGTTTCGATCTTTCATTCCCGCTGGAGGTTTACCCGTTCGCCACGGAAGTGCTGAACGTGGCAGACGCCGAGCAGGTTTCCGCCCTTACGCAGCGTTTATTGAGCGACGAACCGCAACTGGATGTTCTGGTGAATGCGGCAGGAATTTTGCGCATGGGGGCGACGGACGCGCTGGCGTTGCAGGACTGGCTGGACACGTTTGCCGTCAACGTCGGCGGCGCGTTTAATCTGTTCCGCGCCGTGATGCCACGTTTGCGCAAACAGCAAAGTGGGGCGATTGTCACCGTCGCATCAGACGCAGCCCACACGCCGCGCACCGGAATGTCGGCTTATGGCGCATCGAAAGCGGCGCTGAAAAGCCTGGCGTTGACCGTTGGCCTGGAACTCGCCCCGTTTGGCGTGCGTTGTAACGTGGTGTCGCCCGGTTCGACCGACACTGACATGCAGCGCACGCTGTGGAAAACGCCGGATGCCGAGCAGCAGCGCATCAAAGGCTTCCCGGAGCAGTTCAAACTGGGCATTCCGCTGGGCAAAATCGCCCGTCCGCAGGAAATCGCCAACACCATTTTGTTCCTCGCTTCACCCCTCGCCAGCCATATCACGTTGCAGGATATTGTGATAGATGGCGGCGCAACGCTTGGTGCCTGAATGAGTATCTGGAAACGGCAGCTAACGCTCGAGGAGTTAAACCGCACCAGCAAAGGGACGATGGTTGAGCATCTTGGCATTATTTACACCCGTCTTGATGATGACTCCCTCGAAGCAGAAATGCCGGTGGATAGCCGCACTCAGCAGCCGTTTGGTCTGCTGCACGGCGGTGCATCGGTGGTGCTGGCCGAAACGCTGGGGTCGATGGCAGGATTTCTGACGACCCGCGAAGGGCAGTGCGTGGTGGGAACCGAAATTAACGCCAGCCATCACCGTGCCGTGGCATCCGGTACGGTGCGCGGCGTGTGCAAGGCACTGCATTTTGGTCAGTCTTCCCAGGTCTGGGAAATCGCCATTTTCGACGCCCGCGGCAAGCGTTGCTGCACCAGCCGTTTGACGACGGCGACGTTAGGGTGAAGGCACCCATAAATTCCCGCATCGTGATCTCCGTTACAAGTTGATGCAAATAAACGGTTAATAAACCGTATTGTGTTGTTTCATATTTGTTAAATCCGTGTGCTTGTTCTAGAACAAACGGTAACACCGTCTGCCTTTGGCGCTACACGTGGAAAACAAAGATGAATAATACAGGGAAACATCTCATCTGGGCTGTGCTTGCACTCACTGGTGCATTCGCGCTCGGCTACATCGCACTCAATCGAGGCGAACAGATAAACGCATTATGGATTGTGGTTGCTGCAATCTGTGTTTACCTCATCGCTTACCGCTACTACGGCCTGTTTATCGCAAAACGGGTCTTAACCGTTGATGCCACCCGTATGACGCCCGCCGTGCGCCATAACGACGGGCTGGATTACGTTCCGACCGACAAAAAAGTGCTGTTCGGTCACCATTTTGCTGCGATTGCCGGGGCGGGGCCGCTGGTGGGGCCGGTGCTGGCCGCTCAAATGGGGTATTTGCCCGGAATGCTCTGGCTGCTGGCGGGGGTGGTATTGGCCGGTGCGGTACAGGATTTTATGGTGCTGTTTGTTTCAACCCGCCGCGACGGACGTTCGCTGGGGGAGCTGGTGAAAGAAGAGATGGGCAACACGGCGGGAGGCATTGCGCTGGTGGCCTGTTTTATGATCATGGTGATCATTCTTGCGGTGCTGGCAATGATCGTGGTGAAAGCGTTGGCCCACAGCCCGTGGGGAACCTACACCGTGGCATTCACCATTCCGCTGGCGCTGTTTATGGGCGTCTATATCCGCTATCTGCGCCCGGGCCGCATTGGCGAGGTGTCGGTGATTGGCCTTGTGATGCTGGTGTTTGCGATTATTTCCGGCGGCTGGGTGGCGGAAAGCCCAACATGGGCACCGTACTTTGACTTTACCGGCGTGCAATTGACCTGGATGCTGGTGGGTTACGGATTTGTCGCGGCGGTACTGCCGGTCTGGCTGCTGCTGGCGCCGCGTGATTATCTCTCCACCTTCCTGAAAATCGGCACCATCGTTGGGCTGGCAATCGGCATTTTGATCGTGCGCCCAACGCTGCAAATGCCGTCGCTGACCAAATTCATTGATGGCACAGGCCCGGTCTGGACGGGCGATCTGTTCCCGTTCCTGTTTATCACTATTGCCTGTGGCGCGGTTTCCGGCTTCCATGCGCTGATCTCCTCCGGCACCACGCCGAAAATGCTGGCTAACGAAAACCAGGCTTGCTTCATCGGTTACGGCGGCATGCTGATGGAATCGTTCGTGGCTATTATGGCGCTGGTGGCGGCCTGCGTTATCGACCCGGGCGTGTACTTTGCGATGAACAGCCCGATGGCGGTTCTGGCTCCGGTGGGCACCACTGACGTTGTGGTGTCAGCGGCAAGCGTAGTCAGCAGCTGGGGCTTCCAGATTACGCCGGAAACCTTAACGCAGATCGCCAACGAAGTGGGCGAGCAGAGCATTATCTCCCGCGCGGGCGGTGCTCCAACGCTTGCGGTCGGTATGGCTTATATCCTTCACGGCGCGCTGGGCGGCCTGATGGATGTCTCGTTCTGGTATCACTTCGCCATTCTGTTCGAAGCGCTGTTTATTCTGACCGCGGTGGATGCCGGGACGCGAGCGGCGCGCTTTATGCTGCAAGATTTGCTGGGCGTGATTTCCCCTGGCCTCAAGCGCACTGATTCGCTGCCGGCGAACCTGCTGGCAACTGCGCTTTGCGTGCTGGCATGGGGTTACTTCCTGCATCAGGGGGTCGTCGATCCTTTGGGCGGCATCAATACCCTGTGGCCGCTGTTTGGCATTGCCAACCAGATGCTGGCGGGCATGGCGCTGATGCTGTGTGCGGTAGTACTATTTAAGATGAAGAAACAGAAGTACGCCTGGGTGGCGCTGGTGCCAACGGCCTGGCTGCTGTTCTGCACGCTAACGGCGGGCTGGCAAAAAGCGTTTAGCCCCGATCAAAAAATCGGCTTCCTGGCTATCGCTAACAAGTTCCAGGCGATGATTGACAGCGGAAAAATTCCGGCGCAGTACACCGAGTCGCAGCTTGCGCAGCTGGTGTTCAATAACCGTCTGGATGCGGGGCTGACCATCTTCTTTATGGTAGTAGTGGTGGTGATTGGCCTGTACGCGATTAAAACTGCGCGACAGGCGCTGAAATCGGACCTTCCAACGGCCAAAGAGACGCCTTACCAGAAGATGCCGGAAGGCGTTGAGCAGGTGGTAGCGCAGGCTAAAAGCGCGCACTGATTTTAAACACAGCGGCTCTCTCCCTGGAGAGGGGGAGAGCAGTCCAATAACACAGGAGCTAATATGTTCGATACGCTCGCCAAAGCAGGAAAATATCTTGGCCAGGCTGCGAAGCTGATGGTCGGCATGCCCGATTATGACAACTACGTTCAGCATGTGCGCCTGACCCACCCGGAACAAACGCCGATGACTTATGAAGAGTTTTTCCGCGAACGCCAGGATGCGCGCTACGGCGGCAAAGGCGGCGCTCGCTGCTGTTAATTATAGGAACCTGACATGAATCAAGCGGTATCTGTCACCCTGTTAACCGGCTTTCTTGGCTCCGGGAAAACCACACTGCTTAACTATTTCCTCGCCCATAATGACGATCGGCCCGTCGCCATTCTGGAAAATGAATTTGGCGCGGTCAATATCGACGGCGCGCTGCTCAGAGGCGGCGACAATGTCAATATTGTGGAGCTGAGCAACGGCTGCGTCTGTTGCAGCGTGCGTGGAGAATTTGCCGCAGCATTAAGAGAAATGCTGGATAAACGCACGGCAGGCGAACTGCATTTCGAACGTTTGATTGTTGAAACCACCGGCCTTGCCGATCCGGCCCCCATTGTTCAGACCTTTTTTGTTGATGAACATCTGCGTGAAGCGCTGCGTCTTGATGCGGTCATCGCCCTGGCCGATGCGGAACATATTTCGCGCCAGCTGGATGAACACGCCGTTGCGGCGTCGCAGCTTGGTTTTGCCGATCGTATTTTGTTGACCAAAGCGGACCGTGTTGATGAAGAAACTAAGCAGCAGGCGCTGGAGCGGATTCATCGGATCAACAGTAAAGCGAATCTTGTGGCGATCGTAAATGGCGAATGCCCGGCAGATCTCTGGCTCGACCTCAATGCTTTTGAACTGAACGATGATATTAAAATAACGGCGGGTTTTAGCGTTATTGGTGCCGATGCCAGCCGTTCCGTGGGCTTTCAGCCGCTCCGCAAAACTTCGGCTAAACGCTCATGGGATGACGCCATTCAGGCCCACGTTTTCGATGCCGGACTGCTGGACATGAAGAAAATCGGTGCCTTTATGGAGAGCTGCATTGAGCGTTTTGGCAACGATATGCTGCGCTACAAAGGGGTGCTGGCGATTGAAGGCAACCCGCAGCGCCTTATCGTGCAGGGCGTGCATAAAGTGGTGGGTTTTGATTATGGCTCGGCCTGGAATAAGGAAGAGCAGCGAGTCTCAAGGCTGGTTATTATCGGGCGTTATCTGCCGGTTGAGCAACTGCGCAGAGAATTCGCTGCAACGACTCTTTAAGCCTGAAACAAAAAATGTGATATTGAACACGGTTTTCATTCCGGCAGAATAAAGCTGTTGTGTGAAACGAAGCTGTGTGTTTGTATGAATTTCGACGTTAAACCGCGTAACCCCTATTCAGGACCCAAATGACTACATTCACCCGCAATTCAGGCCTGCTACTTACCGCGCTACCAGCCGCGGTGGTCGTCGTGCGTGTGGTGGTCGTCGTCGGCATTGCGCCGTAGGGTCTGAATCAACGCATCGATTCCAAAACCCCGCCGGCGCAAACCGGGCGGGGTTTCTTGTTTTAGTCCCCCCGGCCAAAAGCGAAACGGCATAAGAAGAAGGACTGGAGCATGGCAATTTCGGAAAACCCAGCGCCGGCTGCGCGTATTACGGGCGCGCAGTTAATTGTGCAACTGCTTGAACATCATGGTATTACCACCGTCAGCGGCATTCCCGGCGGCACCGTTCTGCCGCTGTATAACGCCCTAAGCCAAAGCCCAAAAATTCGCCATATTCTGGCTCGCCATGAACAAGGCGCGGGCTTTATGGCGCAAGGGATGGCGCGTACGCAGGGCAAAGCTGCGGTCTGTATCGCCTGTAGCGGCCCCGGGGCGACCAATCTGGTGACCGCGATTGCCGATGCGCGTCTCGATTCCATCCCGCTGGTGTGCATTACCGGCCAGGTGCCGAAATCGATGATCGGCACCGATGCGTTCCAGGAAGTCGACACTTACGGTATCTCCATCCCTATCACCAAACATAACTACCTGGTACGTGACATCGCCGAACTGCCGCAGGTGTTTTGCGACGCGTTCCGTATTGCCGAGTCTGGCCGTCCGGGCCCGGTGTGGATTGATATTCCAAAAGATGTACAGACTGCTGAAATCGACATCAGCGAGCTGCCGCCTGTTTCCGCTCATACCCCTACACCACAGTTTGCCGCACAACAAATCGCCGAGGCTGCGGCAATGATAAACCAGGCCCGGCGTCCGGTGCTCTATCTCGGCGGTGGCGTAATTAACGCCCATGCCAGCGCTCGTGCGCTGGCAGAAAAAGCGAATCTGCCCACCACCATGACTTTAATGGCGCTTGGCACCGTTCCGGCTAAACATCCGTTGTCGCTCGGCATGCTGGGGATGCATGGCGCGCGCAGCACCAACTATATTTTGCAGGAAGCCGATTTGCTGATTGTGCTGGGGGCGCGTTTTGACGACCGGGCGATTGGCAAAACCGAAGAGTTCTGCCCGCTGGCGAAAATTATTCACGTCGATATCGATCGCGCCGAGCTTGGCAAAATTAAGCAAGCGCACGTGGCCATCCGCGGTGACGTTGGCGAAGTGCTGGAACAGCTGCTGCCAAAAATTGACGCTCAGCCGCGCCAGCAGTGGCTGCAACAGGTCGCCGGTTTGCAGCAGGAATTTCCGTTTAGCCAGCCCGGTGCCGACGATCCTTTAACACCATACGGCCTGATTAACGCTGCTGCGGCGTGCGTGGACGATAGTGCCATTATCACCACCGACGTTGGCCAGCATCAAATGTGGGTGGCGCAGGTCTATCCGTTAAACCGCCCGCGCCAGTGGCTGACTTCTGGTGGCCTGGGAACCATGGGCTTTGGCCTGCCTGCCGCCGTGGGGGCCGCGCTGGCGGAACCCCTGCGCAAAGTGCTGTGCTTTACCGGCGACGGCAGCATCATGATGAATATTCAGGAGATGGCGACCGCTGCTGAACATAATCTGGATGTGAAAATTATTCTGTTGAACAACCAGGCTCTGGGGCTGGTGCATCAGCAACAAACGCTGTTCTATCAACAAAATGTCTTTGCCGCGACCTATTCCGGGCAGACTAACTTCCTGAAAATTGCCGAAGGTTTTGGCCTGCAAACCTGCGATTTAAACGCCGCAGAAAACCCGCAGGCCGCGTTACAGGAAGCGATTTCACGCCCGGGCCCATGCCTGATCCACGTGCGCATTGATGCCAGCGAAAAAGTATTCCCGATGGTGCCGCCAGGCGCTGCCAATATTGAGATGATTGGAGAGTAAGCCATGCAACCACTAACCGTTATTCTGGAACTTACGGTGAGCAACCATCCGGGTGTGATGTCTCACATTTGTGGCCTGTTTGCCCGGCGTGCATTTAACGTTGAAGGCATTCTCTGTCTGCCGCTACCGCAGGGCGATCTGAGCCGTATCTGGCTACAGGTGGCAGACGATCAGCGCCTTGAGCAGATGATCAGCCAAATCGATAAGCTTGAAGATGTGGTGCAAATCAAACGTGACGCAGACGGTGCGGAAGTGTTTGGTAAACTGACGGCTTTAGTGCAA
The DNA here is from genome assembly GCF_003818135.1 of Buttiauxella warmboldiae. Lineage (GTDB taxonomy): Bacteria > Pseudomonadota > Gammaproteobacteria > Enterobacterales > Enterobacteriaceae > Buttiauxella > Buttiauxella warmboldiae. The sequence continues at coordinate 58,174 of NZ_RPOH01000016.1, forward strand.
TAACCAGGGCAATCAACAGGGCAATCAATAGCTGCTGCCATCCGTCGCCTGAGCATCGTCTGAAAGGGAAATACGCAGTGCACAACTGCGGGTCATACAAAATCAGAAACATGGTTTATGGCAAAACCCTTATCCTGTGCGGTATGCAGCAGCCATTTGAGCACGATGATTTATTTTATCCAGCGTTTGGATTGCTCTGAGTTGCCAGGCAGTTCCGTATCCAGCTCCTATACTTGTGGTTTGTGTCAATAAAACAGGAGCGCAGAGATGACGATTCATAAGAAAGGGCAGGCTCACTGGGAAGGTGATATCAAACGTGGTAAAGGTACGGTTTCCACCGAAAGCGGGGCGTTAAAAGAGCAGCCATATGGCTTTAACACCCGTTTTGAAGGGGCTGCCGGGACCAATCCAGAAGAGTTAATTGGCGCAGCCCACGCCGCCTGCTTCTCTATGGCGCTTTCGCTGATGCTGGGCGAAGAGGGTTATACCGCAGAAAGCATTGATACCACGGCCGATGTCTCACTGGATAAAACCGATGGCGGCTTTGCCATCACCAAAATTGCGCTAACCAGCACGGTAAAAGTGCCCAATGCGGATAGCGCAGCATTCGATAAAATTATTCAGAAAGCCAAAGCGGGCTGCCCGGTCTCGCAGCTGATGAAGGCTGAAATTACTCTCGACTACCAACTTAATTAACGCTGGTTAACGGCTGCCCGCTGTATCTGGCGGGCAGCGTTTACCTAAAAGCCAACCGCCATCGCTTCCGGCGAAAGCATATCCTTCAGGCCTTCGCGCACCAGCAGCTCCGGGCTGATTTCCGCGATAGATTTCGCCCCCGTCAGCGTCATGGCTACGCGCATTTCTTTATCAATTAAGTTCAGTAAATTGGCAACGCCCGCCTGGCCGTGAGTCGCCAGCGCGTACAGATATGCGCGGCCCAGCAGGCACGCGTCAGCCCCTAATGCAATCATGCGCACCACGTCGAGCCCGTTGCGAATTCCGCTGTCGGCAAGAATCGCGATATCGCCTTTCACCGCGTCGGCAATGGCCGGCAGGGCGCGGCATGAGGAGAGTACGCCGTCGAGCTGGCGGCCGCCATGGTTGGAAACCACGATCCCGTCAGCGCCGAAACGCACGGCATCTTTGGCGTCCTGCGGATCGAGGATGCCTTTGATAATCATCGGGCCATCCCAGAACTCACGGATCCACTCCAGATCGCTCCAGGAAATTGATGGATCAAAGTTATTTGCCAGCCAGCCGATGTAATCTTCAAGCCCGGTGGGTTTGCCCAGATAAGCTGAGATATTACCCAGATCGTGCGGGCGGCCGTTCAGGCCCACATCCCACGCCCAGTGTGGATGCGTTACCGCCTGCCAGTAGCGGCGCAGGGCTGCATGTTGCCCGCTCATGCCCGAATGGGCATCGCGATAACGCGCCCCAGGGGTGGGCATATCGACGGTAAACACCAGGGTTGAGCAACCCGCGGCTTTGGCGCGTTCCAGCGCATTGCGCATAAAGCCGCGGTCTTTTAAAACGTAAAGCTGGAACCACATCGGGCGGTCAATCGCTGGCGCAACCTCTTCAATCGGGCAGACCGAAACCGTAGACAGCGTAAAAGGAATGCCTTTCGCCGCGGCAGCTTTAGCCGCCTGAACTTCACCGCGCCGGGCATACATGCCGCACAGCCCAACCGGCGCCAGCGCAACCGGCATCGACAGCGTTTCGTTAAACAGTTTGGTTTCAAGGCTCAGCGCCGACATGTTTTTCAACACGCGCTGTTTTAGCGCCACCTGCGCCAGGTCATCAACGTTGCGGTGCAGGGTATGTTCGGCATAGGCGCCACCATCAATATAATGGAACAGGAAGGGCGGCAGAATGCGCTGCGCGGCGGCACGGTAGTCAGTTGCAGCAGAAATAATCATCGATTTGGGTCCCTTATTACGTGGCTATCTTCATCGGGCAGACGGGTGATTCGCGCCTGTCGGGCTTCATCTTCATGCAGGGTTTTAATCGTGGTAAGGACGAACCCGAGATGTGTTTTCGCCGCAAGGCGTGCGCGCTCCGGGTCGCCTGCCAGAATGGCCTGCAACAGTTCGCTATGTTGTTCGGTGAGTCCGGCAAAAATCGCTGGAACGGTGTACATGCGCTGGCGGCTGTGCATCACCGAGGATTGCAGCAGGTCGAAAAAGCCGCGCATCGTCTGGAGCAACACGATGTTGTGCGAGGCCTCGGCAATCGCCAGGTGAAAGCGCACGTCGGCCTGGGCTGCCAGATCCGGGTCGTCGCTCTCTTTGAATTTCACGGTGGCGTCAAAGCAGGCTATCAGTTTCTCTTTGTCCGCGGGGGTAGCACGCTGCGCGGCATACCAGGCGGTGCAGGCTTCTATTGCGTGGCGCGCTTCTAAAATGTCGTAGCGGTAGTTCGGATCGTCTTCCACCAGCGTTTTCAGCGGCTGCACGATACGTTGTTCTGACCACGCCTGAACTTCGTAGCGCACAAAGGTGCCGCCGCCGCGTCGGCTAATCAGAACGCCCGCGCTAATCAGTTTTTGAATCGCTTCGCGAATGGATGAGCGCGATACGCCCATCTGCGCGGCAAGCTGGCGTTCGGCGGGCAACCGCATGCCCGCCTCCAGTTTAGATTCGCTAATCAGTGCTTTTAGGCGCTCGACCAGGTGGTCAGCCAGGCGCGGTTGCGTTGTCATCAAGGGATCATCCAGGTTAAGACATAGGCCTGAAGCGTGGTAATGATGCCGACCATGCAGGTAAAAATCAGGCTGTGTTTGACGGTGAAACGGAACAGATCCGACTCTCTACCCACCAGGCCTACCGCCGCACAGGCGATGGCGATAGACTGCGGTGAAATCATCTTGCCGGTTACGCCACCGGTAGTGTTGGCGGCAACCAGCAGCAGGTCGGATACGCCAATCTGTTGCGCGGTCGTGGCCTGTAAGGCGGCGAACAAGGCGTTAGATGAGGTGTCAGAACCGGTCAGGAATACCCCCAGCCAGCCCAGGAATGGCGAGAAGAAGGTAAACGCGTGGCCGGTATGGGCCAGCGCCAGTGCCAGCGTTGCCGAAAGGCCGGAATAGTTAGAGATAAACGCAAAGGCCAGCACCATGCCGATGGAGTAAATCGGCAGCGCCAGCTCTTTGAGCGTTTCCCCGAAGGTTTCAATAGCCGCTTTCGGTTTCATGCGCAGATAAACGATGGCGATCAGCGCGGCCACCAGAATCGCGGTGCCGGTGGCGGAGAACCAGTCAAATTTATACACCGCCGCGTAGGCCATGCTTTCCGCCACCACCGGCGGCATTTTCGCGACCATTTTGTCGAGGAACGGCACGGAGACATTCAATACCCAGTCAGCCATAGCGCCGCCCGGTGCGAACAGCGCTTTAAACGGTGGAATACTCCACAGCGTTACGGTGGCGGTAAGGAAGATAAACGGCATCCAGGCGCGAACCACCTGGCCTGCGGTGTAGTTTTGGCGTGCCAGCGTCTGGTCGGTGACGGATGCCCCGACATCGCCAAAGCGGAAGATACGCACCGGCTTCCAGACGCGCAGAAATGCAGTTAAGCAGACCAGCGAAACCAGCGAAGAGATAATGTCCGGCAGCTCCGGCCCTAAGAAGTTGGAGCTGAGGTACTGGGCGATGGCAAACGAACCGCCAGCGACGATGACCGCAGGCCACGTCTCTTTAATCCCGCGCCAGCCGTCCATGATCGCCATAATCCAGAACAGCACGATCATCGTCAGGAAGGGGAGCTGGCGGCCAACCATTTGCCCGATTTCAAAACTGTCCAGCCCGGTCACCTGGCCTGCAACAATAATCGGAATGCCCATTGCGCCAAAGGCGACAGGGGCAGTGTTCACAATCAGGCACAAACCGGCGGCGTAGAGCGGGTTAAAACCCAGGCCAACCAGCAGCGCGGCAGTAATCGCAACCGGTGCGCCGAATCCGGCGGCCCCTTCCAGAAACGCGCCAAACGAGAAACCGACAATCAGCATTTGCAGGCGTTGGTCCGGCGTGATGGAAAGAATCGACGAGCGGATAATGTCGAACTGCCCGGTTTTGACCGAGATTTTGTAGACGAAAACGGCGGCGATAATAATCCACGCAATCGGCCACAGGCCGTAGAAGAACCCGTACACCACCGACGACAGCGCCCGGTCAATTGGCATGCGGTAAAACAGCAGCGCCACCAGCAGCGCCAGGCCAACGGTAATCGTGGCGGCGGTGTAGCCTTTCATGCGCAGTTTTATCAGCGCAAAGAAGAAGAAAATAATCGGAATGGCGGCGATGAGACTTGATAGCCAAATATTACCTGCGGGATCGTAGACTTGTTGCCAGACTTGCATGCAGGACTCTCCAGAACGTGACGTGCTTATTATTTTTAACCTGATTGGTAGGACCAATGCGGCAATGTAGGGTATCTGATACGTAATGGTTAATCTTTTGTTAATCATTGGCAATGATTGTGTTGTGCATTTTGTCAGTAAGCGTGAAGTGGTCACGTTTTGGAAGAGATTGGTAGGACCAATATTTGAAGAGAACCCTCACCGATAAGGAGAGGGTTAGGGGAAGGGAACTACGAAACCTGTAATTTCAATGTGCTCTTGCGCCAGCGCACGGCATCCGCAGCAATAAACAGCAGCAGGCTGGCGCCCATGACCGGCAGGCAATAGCCAAACAGCGCTGCGATAATCAACACGGCTGTGCGCCAGATACCCGGCAAAGCATGCCATGCTTCACTCAGCGTTTGAGCTGGGCTTGCTGCAGAACTCGCCGGGCGTTTCAGCCACCACATCCGGTAGCCGAGAATAATCATCGCGCACAGGCCAAAACCGAAAGCCGCCAGTAATATCTGATTTGGCAGCCCGAACAGCACGCCCATATGCGCATCAATTCCCCAGCGCGTCAGTTTGGCAATCAGTGGGAAATCGGCGAAAAACGTTCTGTCGATGACTTTAAAACTGTGGGGATCGACCGCTGCGCTATCGACATGCGTTGGCCAGGCGCGGTCAATTTCAGTCACTGTCCAGGCTTTATTCATGGCGCGGGCAGGGCGGATCTCTACTTTGTTCGACTCGATTCCTGAAGCACGTGCGGCTGCGAGAACCCGATCCCACATTTGGTCATCTACTGCAGGCATCGCCATGCCGGGCATCATCGTATGATGTTCAGCGTGCGGGTCCTTGAGAGAAGGCTCGTTCCCTGGCGTGAGTGTGGTATTCACCTGCGGTGTCATCCAGCCCAGCGAACTGCGCATTTTGTCGATATTGCCACCTGCCCACTGCGACCAGGTCAGGCCGGTTACCGAGAAAAACAGCAGGCCGAGTAGCAAGGCTGCGCCCAGCGTGATGTGCCAGTGTCGCGCTTTCTTCTGCGGCGTTTTTCTTACTTTCAGCTTTCTTTTTGGGCGTGAGGTAAGCCACAGCACTATCCCGCCAAGCGCCGCAATCCACAGCCATGAGGCAGCAAGTTCGCTGTAAAGCCGACCAGCATTACCCAGTAGTAAACTGCGATGGAATTGATCGATCCAGGTCCGCAGAGGCAGCACGCCGCTGGTGCCATATACCGTCATGTCGCCCTGAATGGCGAGCGTAGCAGGGGCAACAAAAATGGCCCTGGATTCGGATTCGCCTAAACCTGCTTCGACAAACTGCACTCGCGTGGTATCGCCGGGTTTTGGTGCCGGGCGTACCGCATAAATGCGGGCATCTTCGCCGATATAGTGGCGGGCGGCCGCTATTTGCCGGGCAAGCGGCTGCTGCGGGCCAATCTCCTGGGTACGCAGCGCTTGATGATAAAGCGCACTCTCGAGCTGCGGCGTCAGTACATACAATGCGCCGCTCAGGGAGGCGATAAAAATAAACGGGCCGACAAACAGGCCAATATAGAAATGGAGGCGACGCAAAAGCGTCAGCAGCGCGCCACGGCAGGCAGGCTGAGATAGATTCGCAGACATGGTTGTCCTCTGTTTAAGTTATTGTTAAATAATGTTTTTTAACTTAACAGCACAACAGGCGGCGCACGTGGCAGCGCTTCGGCATCCACATGCTGAGGAAGAAGTGGGGCAATAACCGGGGGCGGTGGCGCGTGGTAAAGGCGCCCCATTAGCCAGATAAAAGGGATAAACAGCCAGATAATCAGGGGAATATGCAACAGCAGCTGGCAATACCCACAGGCGATCTCCTCCATCAAGGAGGCGCCCGTCGACGGTAATAAATGGGAGGATAAAGGCTTCTCCATGGTACCCATTTCCATCATCATACCAGCCGAATGGCTCATCATATGAGGTTCATCGCCCGTCGCTGCACGCTGATGCTCCAGTGATTTTGAAATCACCGGAGCGATAAAAAGCATCACCATCGCCAGTAAAGCGAGGGCGAAAGGCCATTTATGACGCGACAGGACGTAAAGTGACGGCAAGCGGCTATTTACCTGATACGGCTATTGTTGCGTGATTGTATATGAAGTGTGATGGTAAAAGGGAGTGTAAAGGTGGAAAACCCTCTCTTTTTACCGAGAGGGGCGAGAATCGTCAGGCTTTTAGCGTTGCCATATCAATGACAAAACGGTACTTCACATCGCTTTTCAGCATCCGTTCGTAGGCCTGATTGATATCCGGCATATCAATCATTTCTATGTCTGAAACAATCCCGTGTTCGCCGCAGAAATCCAGCATCTCTTGCGTCTCTTTAATGCCGCCGATACAGGAACCGGCAATCGAACGACGACCCAGGATCATCGGTAGCGTGCTGACCGGCGGCTCAATATTGCCCAGTAACCCGACATACACCAGCGTGCCATCAAGGGTGAGCGTTGGCAGATAGGGATTGATATCGTGATCATAAGGCACGGTATCGATAATCAGATCGAACTTATTGTGCACGGCTTTCATTTGCGCATCGTCGCTGGAAAGCACTATGTGGTGAGCGCCTAAGCGGCGGGCATCAGCCTCTTTACTGGCCGAACGGGTGAACAGTGTGACTTCCGCCCCCATCGCATGCGCCAGTTTTAACGCCATATGGCCCAGGCCGCCCAACCCAACTACCGCCACTTTGCTCCCTTTTCCCACCTTCCAGTGGCGCAGTGGTGACCAGGTGGTGATACCGGCGCACAGCAGAGGTGCCGCACCTTTCAGATCCATGCCTTCCGGCATTTTCAGCACAAAATCTTCCGAGGTCACAATCGCCTGTGAGTAGCCGCCGTAGGTGGGTAAACGATCGTGACGATCGATGCCGTTGTAAGTCTGGGTGCTGCCTTCTTCACAATACTGCTCAAGCCCGGTTTTACATGGGTGGCAGGCGCGACATGAGTCGACCATACAGCCAACCCCGGCGTAATCGCCCGGTTTGAATTTCTTCACGTTACTGCCCACGGAGGCGACACGGCCAACCACTTCATGCCCCGGCACCAGCGGATAGCGGCTAAAACCCCAGTCATTACGTGCCTGGTGGAGATCAGAGTGGCAAACGCCGCAGTACATCACTTCTATCACTACGTCATCAGGGCGCGGGGCGCGTCGCATAAATTCAAATGGAGCGAGGGGGACTTCAGCGGATTGCGCTGCATAACCGAGCACTTTCATCGTCATAGTTGTTCTCCGGATTGGGTCGCTACTTTTTGTACTGCTCGTCGCTGACGTGTTCCATCCATTCGACAGGACTGCCATTCAGTGATTCAGCAATCGCGATATGCGTCATCGCGTTGTCCGGCGTGGCGCCGTGCCAGTGCTTTACGCCTTCAGGTATCCAGACGATATCCCCCTGATTGATCTGACGTGTTTGTCCACCCCACTCCTGCAACCAGCCGTGACCATGGGTGATAATCAATGTCTGACCGAGAGGATGCGTATGCCAGGCGGTACGGGCACCGGGTTCGAAAGTGACGGTTGCACCGCCGGTACGGGCAGGGGGTGTGGTCTGGAAAGGTGCATCAATACGGACCCGACCCGTGAAGTAACTTTCCGGACCCGTTTGAGAAGGCTGCGATCCAGCCTGGATGATTTTCAATTTTTCTTCCATTTTTTCCTCCACTGCGGCATGCGCTGCCGGGATAACAGAAATAACACCAGTCAGAAGTATAGGTAACTGAGCGCAACTGATAGCAGGCTTGCGGATTTTTGAGCGCTTCCGCTTTGGCGCAAGGTGCAGAAGACCTATGTTAGCGCCTGTTATGGCGAGCTATATGCGTATCACTGCGGGAGAACACCCGTTGGATTCAGCGCGGCGACTCGTGCTGAAATCGATTCTCAAGGATGAGCCGATACTTATTAATCAGGTATACAGTCCAACACGACTTCTCACTTAAACCTTAGTAAGCGCCAGACCCTATTTTTAGTGATATTTTCAAGCTATTGTTATTGAATGATTTTTTATCAGAGGTTAAAAAAGGGTATAACCAGTAAAAAAACAGTTTTGATACTTTGAATCAGGACGTTATGTTTATATTGTTTCTGTTCACTGCCGTACAGGCAGCTTAGAAAAAAAATCGTCATAACGGGTTAGCACCACATAAGTTCACTGCCGTACAGGCAGCTTAGAAAGTGGTGAATTGCGTCAAATGTCATCTGACGGGGTTCACTGCCGTACAGGCAGCTTAGAAAAGAAATGCCTGAGCATCATCAGCCGAACGGATGTTCACTGCCGTACAGGCAGCTTAGAAATGTTCGGGTACGCCGGGACGGGTAAAACAACAGGTTCACTGCCGTACAGGCAGCTTAGAAAGGGCTGAACCAGTAATTCATTGTCTCTCCTGATGTTCACTGCCGTACAGGCAGCTTAGAAAACTTGCTCACCAATATCCGGCATCCAGTAATCGTTCACTGCCGTACAGGCAGCTTAGAAACGTCCAGAAAGGATAGGCGTCATGAGCCTTTGGTTCACTGCCGTACAGGCAGCTTAGAAAAACACGGCACTTGGGGCCACACCATATCCATTGTTCACTGCCGTACAGGCAGCTTAGAAAAGCATGCAAATGTGTGTCTCGACTCGTACGCTGTTCACTGCCGTACAGGCAGCTTAGAAATTATTGCGGTCGTTGCGCTCTGCCATCAATGCGTTCACTGCCGTACAGGCAGCTTAGAAACATCTGTGAGGCGATAAAGTTCGGGTTGGCTCGTTCACTGCCGTACAGGCAGCTTAGAAAACGTATGCGTTACCCGTGGTTCTATGTACAACAGTTCACTGCCGTACAGGCAGCTTAGAAATGTAGCGTAGATTAGTGTTCCTGCTGCAAGAGGTTCACTGCCGTACAGGCAGCTTAGAAAAGCCAGTTCAAAGTTAATGGTCTTGTTATTACGTTCACTGCCGTACAGGCAGCTTAGAAA
>NZ_RPOH01000017.1 GCF_003818135.1 Buttiauxella warmboldiae
TGACTCGGTGCTGCAGGGGAGCTGGCTGAAAACGCGCAGCCAGTCAGATGACAATACGCAATTTAATACCAGAGGCTATGCACTGGCCACGTCGCTTGAAGGCGGGTATCCGTTGCTCAACCAGGGCGGCTGGAAGCTTGAGCCTCAGGTACGCGTGGTCTGGCAGTACCAGAAGCTCGGGAATACGGATGATGGGCTGACGAACATCCACTTTGAGGATTACCAGTCTCTGCAGGCGAGCGCGGGAATACGCTTAGCCAACAGCGGGATTATTGGCAGTAAAAAATACGCGCTGTGGCTCAATCCCCGCGTGGGCAGAGAGTTTATGGGCACCTCGCGTACCGATTTTGCGGCGGTTAATGGGGAAAGTAGCACGGTGGCGCTGACGACAAAAAACCGGGGCGAAACCGGGGCTATGGTCATCGGCGGAAGCATCGGCCTGAATCAGACGCTGTCGCTCTACACCTCAGCCAACTGGAGCCAGCGTTTTGACAATAATGAGCGCAGCCTGGACGCCAGCGTGGGGGTACGTGGAACCTGGTAACTTTAAGGGGAGGGAGGCCTGCTTTGCGAAAAGTGCCGTCCGGAAGCCTGTAGCGAGGCTCGCCTCCCCTGAGGACCTCAGTCAGTTCAATTATCTGTAAAAAATCAGCGTTGGGGTGGCTCTCAACGCTGAAATCATTCCCCACCTATGGATCGCTGGCGTTGCGTACGCCACGCGGTTTTTAGCCCTTCAATATCCGTAAATGCTGAATGTATTTACCCTCCCGCGCATGATTTAAACGCGGCCTTAGATACCCCCGGAAATATAAACCAAAAATAACAATGAGAAGTATTCCCACTTAGGTATAGCCTGTGCTATACCATATAGCACAGGCTATATTCGTTCTTTTTGTGAACAACTCTGAGGGCTCTACCATGCAATGGACGGGATTAAAAGTGGTGCTGTGTGGTCTGTTTATCACGGCGGTGACAGCAGCGAATGCTTATGCGGCAGAAAAATTTAAAGTCATCACCACCTTTACGGTGATTGCGGATATGGCAAAAAATGTGGCGGGAGAGGCGGCTGAAGTCACTTCCATCACTAAACCGGGGGCCGAAATTCACGACTACCAGCCGACGCCCGGCGATATTAAACGCGCCCAGGGGGCACAGCTGATTCTGGCAAACGGCATGAACCTGGAACTCTGGTTCCAGCGCTTTTATCAAAACCTGAACAATGTGCCGGAGGCCATCGTCACGGCAGGCATTAAACCGATGGGGATTACGGAGGGGCCGTACAATGGCAAACCCAACCCGCATGCCTGGATGTCACCCGATAACGCCTTGATTTACGTTGATAACATTCGTGATGCGCTGGTGAAATATGACCCGGCCAATGCGGAAATCTACCAGCGTAATGCACAAATTTATAAAGATAAGATCGTCAGCACGCTGGAGCCGTTACGTAAGCAAATTGCACAAATTCCCCAGGACAAACGCTGGATAGTTACCAGTGAAGGGGCATTTTCCTATCTGGCCCGGGACCTTGGCCTGAAAGAGCTCTATCTCTGGCCGATCAATGCCGACCAGCAGGGAACGCCGCAGCAGGTGCGGAAGGTTATTGATAAGGTTGTAGAAAATAAAATCCCGGCCGTCTTTAGCGAAAGCACGGTGTCTGATAAACCGGCGCGTCAGGTGGCTCGGGAAACCAGCACCCATTATGGTGGCGTGCTGTATGTCGACTCCCTTAGCGCCGAAAATGGCCCGGTACCAACCTATATCGACCTGTTGAATGTCACCACCAGCACTTTAGTGCAGGGGATAAAAGCAGGTATGCAGGAGCCAAAAAGATGACGATACCAGCCGGTATTGTGGTTAACGACGTGACGGTGACTTATCGCAACGGCCACACGGCGCTGCGTGATGCGACGTTTAGCGTGCCCGGAGGATCAATTGCGGCACTCGTTGGGGTCAATGGTTCCGGCAAATCAACGTTATTTAAAGCGATAATGGGGTTCGTGCGGCTGGCGTCAGGGGAGATTGCCATCCAGGGCGTTTCAACCAAACGAGCCCTTCAGCAAAACCTGGTGGCCTATGTTCCGCAGTCCGAAGAGGTAGACTGGTCATTCCCGGTACTGGTTGAAGATGTAGTGATGATGGGGTGCTATGGCCGGATGGGCTTCATGCGTATTGCCCGCGAACGCGATCGCCAGAGAGTGACCGAGGCGCTGGAACGCGTGGATATGGTCGAGTACCGCCATCGGCAGATTGGCGAGCTTTCCGGTGGCCAGAAAAAACGCGTTTTTCTGGCCCGCGCCATTGCTCAGCAAGGGCAGGTGATCCTGCTGGATGAGCCTTTTACCGGCGTGGATGTTAATACCGAAGCTAAGATTATTTCTCTGCTGCGGGAGCTGCGCGATGAAGGTAAAACGATGCTGGTTTCCACGCATAATCTCGGCTCGGTGAGCGAGTTTTGTGATTATACCGTCATCGTTAAAGGCACGGTGCTGGCCAGTGGGTTAACCGCAACGACCTTTACCGCAGAAAATCTTGAGCGGGCGTTTAGCGGGGTGCTTCGCCACGTGGTGATAAGCGGCGCCGGAGAGGTCATCACCGATGACGAACGGCCTTTTATTTCCTGTTCCAGCGCTCCCGCTAAGCAGGTGCCATGATGAGTCTATTGCTGGAGCCTTTTGGCTATCAATACATGCTCAACGCAATGTGGGTCTCTGCGATGGTCGGCGGGCTGTGCGCCTTTCTTTCCTGCTATCTGATGCTCAAAGGGTGGTCGTTGATTGGTGATGCGCTATCGCACTCCATTGTTCCGGGGGTTGCGGGGGCTTATATGCTGGGGCTGCCTTTTGCGTTGGGAGCCTTTCTTTCCGGTGGTCTGGCGGCTGGTTGCATGCTGTTTCTTAACCAGCGTAGCCGGCTGAAAGAGGATGCGATTATCGGGCTGATCTTCTCTTCTTTTTTCGGTTTAGGGCTATTTATGGTGTCGCTAAATCCAACCTCGGTAAATATTGAAACCATAGTGCTGGGCAATATTCTGGCGATTGCACCGGCTGATATTCTGCAGCTGGTGCTGATTGGTGCCGTTTCCATCGTTATCTTGCTGTGTAAGTGGAAAGATTTGCTGGTGACATTTTTTGATGAAAATCACGCCCGCGCGATTGGCCTGCGGCCGGAAAGATTAAAAGTTCTCTTCTTCACCTTGCTGGCGGTGTCGACGGTGGCCGCGCTGCAAACCGTAGGCGCGTTTCTTGTTATCTGCCTGGTGGTGACGCCGGGGGCGACGGCCTGGCTGCTAACCGACAGGTTTCCCCAGTTGCTGGTTATCGCGGTCGCTATCGGCAGTATTACCAGCTTTCTGGGAGCCTGGGCAAGCTACTATCTGAACGGCGCGACGGGTGGCATTATTGTTGTGGCGCAGACGTTGCTGTTTTTAATCGCTTTTGTCTTTGCACCTCAACATGGCCTGCTGGCAAACCGCCGCCGCGCCCGTCAGAAGCATGAGGCCTGGTGATGACTGCACTATTGCTTGAACCATTTCAGTTCGCTTTTATGAATAATGCGCTACTGATTTCTCTGATGGTTGCCGTTCCCTGCGCGCTTTTATCGGTCTTTCTGGTATTGAAAGGCTGGGCGTTAATGGGGGATGCCATGAGCCACGCCGTTTTTCCAGGCGTGGTGCTGGCCTGGATGCTGGGACTGCCGTTAGCCGCGGGGGCCTTTGTCGCCGGTCTATTTTGTGCGGTGGCTAGCGGATATCTACAAGATAATTCGCGCATAAAACAGGATACCGTTATGGGGATCGTCTTTTCCGGCATGTTTGCGGCCGGGCTGATTCTCTACGTCGCGGTAAAACCGGAGGTTCATCTCGATCACATTCTGTTTGGCGATATGCTGGGGATTAACAGCAGCGATATGATACAAACCGGGAGTATCGCCGCATTTATCGCGCTGATCGTTGGCCTGAAATGGCGGGATTTTTTGCTGTTCTGCTTCGATTACCAGCAGGCGAAAGTCAGCGGTTTACACACCCACTGGCTGCATTATGGCCTGCTGTGTATGGTGTCGCTCACTATTGTGGCAACCTTAAAAGCCGTAGGCATCATCCTGTCTATCTCACTGCTGATTGCCCCTGGGGCAATTGCCGTCCTGTTAACTAACCGTTTCCATATCGCACTCCTGCTGGCGGTGCTTATTTCCGTTTTGGTCTCCCTATCCGGGGTCTATCTTTCATTTTTCATCGACAGCGCTCCGGCTCCAACTATCGTCGTATTATTCGCTCTGGTTTTTGTATTGACCTTTATTCTGACCAGCGTGAAAGAAAAGAGAAAGGAGATGCTTAGGTTAACCATGAATGAGGATTGATAACAGGCTGACGGTTCTCCAGATGCTGTGATGTCTCGTCTTCACTGCCGTGAGAGGTGCTGTATTCCAACGCTGCTTATCCTGCCTGGTTATAATTTGTGTTCAACTTCATCCTGAGATAAATTTCAAAGCCAAAGAATATTTTATTTAGCTTAGGGATGTGAGCGCTTCATATTTAATACATGATCATTTTAACGGCATCATTAATTAATGCTTAGTTGATCCTTTATGCGAAAAATGAGAGGTGTTCGCAAATCACGCTTATAAGATAAAATTTGAAAAACTTCACACTTTATCTACAGTAGCAGTTTTCTCCTTATTATCAGGAATAATGTCCTCAAGCTATTGGCGCTTTAGATGTACTCTGGCCCATGATGATTCTGTAGCGAGTGATAATTATAAATTTACTTTTTAAGTTAGTAGGGGAAAACGTATGATTTCAATGCTTAAAAATTACAGGTTCTCAATTATGTTACTCTCAGGGGTGTTAATGGGTGCTGTAGTTGGCATTTATTTTGGCCCGCAGGCGAAAGTTTTACAACCTGTTGCAGATATTTTTCTCAATCTTATATTTTGTTTAATAGTACCAGTAGTATTCTTTTCTGTTGCGAGTTCCATTGCAAATATGGATGGTGTTGGGAAATTAAAAAAGATTTTGTTAATATTTCTGGCGGTTGTCATTGGGTCGGGACTAGTGACATGTATGCTTGCTTTGGGCACCATTAAATTAATTAATCCAACCGATGGTTTAAGCATAGACTTTGGTACTACTGCCGTAAATACTCAGGCTTCACTGAGCATTGTAACTATGTTAACAGTTTCAGATTTCTCTTTATTGTTATCTAAAAACAGTATGTTACCATTAATTATCTTCACCATTTTATTGGGAATTTCACTTAGCTTAATGGGTGAAAAAGCCAATCCAGTTAAAAATTACTTAAATGTGATGGTAGAAGCCTTCTCCAGGATGGTTGCTATTGTTATGTATCTCGCACCATTAGGTATTGCCTGTTATTTTGCTGTTTTAATCGGTGTTATCGGTAGCCAGGTGATTTCATCAGTGGCCCGCGTGACAATTATTTATATTATTTTCACACTTTTATTTTTTGTCATTACATCATCACTATATGCCTGGTGGGGCGGTGGTAATAAAGGTTTAAAAATTTACTGGAAGTATATCTGGTTACCAATGACGGCAGCCATGGGAACGTGTAGTAGTACTGCATGCATACCTGTTAACATGCAGGCCGCGCATAAAATGAATATTCCTAAATCAATATATGACATTGTCATTCCATTAGGTGGCAGCGTTCATAAAAATGGTGTTGTTGCTGTTCAAATAATGAAGGTTGCTTTTTTATTTGCTGTCTTTAACCGCCCATTTGGTATCGATGCAATTGGTATGGCAATTTTAGTTGCTATGATTAGTGGTATTATTGTAGGAACTATACCCAGTGGTGGGTTTATTGGGGAAGTATTAATTGCAACGGCATTCGGCTTTCCTCCGGAAGTCATCCCGGTAATTGTAATTATGGGTACAATTTCAGATTCATTTTGTACGATGCTTAATGTTACCTCTGATACAGCCATTTCAATGGTTATTGCTCGTATGGTAGAGGGTGAAGATTGGATCGACAGAACGGAGTCAGACATCTCTTTTCAAAAAATTGATGAAGTCAGAGTTTAAGTATTAACAATTATGAAGGGAAGCTAATTTTGTAATTACCATTACTTATTCATCTAAGGACTAATAATGACAAGTGACATTATTAATAAAATTCTGGAAGAGGACGTCTCTGATATTTTCCTGGGGAATTTATCTACAGTTGAATTTAATTTAATCTTGCCGTTGAAAGGCAAGCGAGGTAGTGATTTCTCCTGGAAATCAGGAGAAATTCTGTTTATTAGTGATAAGGGTGAGGTAACAAGACCAACTAAAGGTGTTGGCAATCGTGAAGTAGAATTAGTCGTTACCGCCACCAAAGATGAGTATAGTTTGAAGAAAACCTTTGTTGTTACGGTGCTGGAAGAACAACCTAAACAAAAAATAATTAGATGTATTGATCCTCAAATAGTTTTGGAGCCTAATCGTTTGGTTTTGACTGATTATTGCGTTGTTGAGTTGGATGATGGTTCATTTACCACTTCACGTGTTATATGGGAAAAACCAATAAATAAGTCCCTCGGCTATCAAAAAATCAATGGGCAATTAGAAGATAGCGCATTAAAAGTTACCGCGTACATAAAAATAATGGATTCTGCAGGCTACAAAATTAAACCAGAAAAACTTCAGGCTCATGCAGTTTCTCTTCTGCCAGGCTCTCTATGGTGGGATGCCAGTAATCGTATGTTAGAACATTTAAAAACAGTCAATATGGACATGCTTCTTTTTAATTTTCGTGAGGTAGCAGGTTTAGATACTAAAGGTGCAATTCCAATGACTGGTTGGGATGCACCTGAGTGCAAACTCAAAGGTCATACTACAGGCCATTATTTATCAGCGTTTTCATTAGCATATTATGCGGCTAAGGATAGAGAACTTAAATCCAGAGTTGATTATTTAGTCGGTGAGCTAAATGGATGCCAGGTTGCATTAGAGAAAATGGGGTTTTCAAAAGGTTTTTTGAGTGCGTATGATGAAAAACAATTTGACCTTTTAGAAGAGATGGTAACCTACCCAAACATATGGGCACCCTATTATACACTTGACAAAATACTAACAGGGTTGATGGATTGTTATCAGTTTGCTGACATCAAAATTGCTCTTGACATGGCTTGTGGTATAGGTGATTGGATATACAATCGCTTGTCAAAATTGGATCGTAAACAACTCAGTGAAATGTGGTCGATTTATATTGCTGGTGAATTTGGCTGTCTAATTTCCGGTTTGGTAAGATTATCCAGAATTTCTGGGCAATATAAATATTTAGATACCGCTTTTCTTTTTGAAAACCATAAGCTTTATACTCCCATGTTGATGGGGCTTGATTCTTTAAATGGAATGCATGCAAATCAACATATCCCGCAAATAATTGGTGCAATCTATTTTTATGAAGAAACGGGTGAGAAGAAATATCTTACTATAGCCAGGAACTTCTGGAAAATTGTTGCCGAACATCATAGTTATGTTATTGGTGGTATAGGTGAAACAGAGATGTTCAAAGGAAGTGATGAAATAGGGTCTTATCTTACCACTAAGACGGCAGAAAGTTGTGCAAGTTACAATATGCTCAAACTGACTAAGAGACTCTATGATCTGTCTGAGGATGCTGAATATATGGATTATTATGAAAATACTTTCCATAACCACCTGTTATCTGCAACTAGCCATGGGTGTGATGGAGGAACGACATATTTTATGCCGTTGTCTCCAGGCGCCATTAAAAAATTTGATACTATAGCTAATACTTGTTGTCATGGCACAGGTCTGGAAACCCTTTTCCGCTTTCAGAAAGATATCTATAGCCAAAAAAACAGCAATATTTATGTGAATCTTTTCTACCCATCATTGTTGAAACTTGAAAACCCGAATGCACAAATAAGGCAATCTGTTTCAGATGATTGTTTTTTATGGCATATTGAAACAGAGTTGAGTCTTACCTTGTTCATCCGGAATGCCCATTGGTTCGATATCATTAGGTTAAAAATTGACTCGGCTGAAATAGATGAGGATTTTTATCAACAATATATTAAGGTGAGTTGCCCACCTGGAACGCATATAATAGAATTACATTATAACCCATTGGTAAGGGTTCATCATTGTAAGGATGTGCAAAATTATATTGCTATCTCCCATGGAAGAGATGTCATGGTAATGAGGTCGGACAGGGGTGTAATGCATAATTTAAATTATGCTGACATACCGTCTTCAATTGAAGATTTTAAATCAAAGGGGTTTGCTCCATTAAATAAAATATCAGATGAAGCCTATCATGTGTATTTTCGCGTTGGTGATTCATGATGTTTTTTGTGTAATAGGATAGTGCAATTCATCCATCTTTGCGGGATGGCTGCTGATTCCATTATTTCAGGCGATAGCCGAATATCATGGTATCCAGGAACTCACTCATCGCTTTTATCTGCCGCAGCTTTTTTCAATGCGGAAGTGTGTTCCTGCCATCGGGCCACTATCGCTAATTCACCATGATTAAAATTTGAGTTGAGCATAATGTTCAGTTCTTGCATGGGGTATAGTGCCTGCAAATTCCCTATTTTTGTTAGCTGAAGAGGTATGATTCTGGCATTTTTTCATCATTTCCGTGAACCACAAGGCCTGCTGCTTGCCTACAGTTGGTCACTTTTTATCATTTGGCGATTGCTCAGCTTGCACCATTTGGGCTGAATTCCCTTTAAGTATTCTACTATTTTTTTGCAGGCTATTTAGCCTGTAAGGTTATATGATCTACTAATTGAAATTAGCATTTATGGTTATCTTTTTAACACTGAACACAGCGGAGTCGGATAAAAATATGAGGGTATAATAACGGTGATTTATTTACATTTGAGATCCCTGTCACGCATATTTACCATAAAGATGTGATCTCCGCTTAAACTAACTTCATACTATCTTCCCTTTCTTTTTTTGTCCAGAATTCCGGACTTAATTTAGTATTGTGATTGAATGAATGAAATTTTATGCTACTGAGCAATGAATATCTTTGGAAGTGACATCGTAAAAATATTTTATGGAGTTAATCTGGCATGTAATAAGGGTAAAAAAATGCAAGCAATTACCTCTCGACAAAACAGATTATTAAAATTTCTCCTGCAACACAGAGAATATGTCACGCTGCTAAAAATTGCGCAATTTCTTAATGTGTCAGAAAAGACCATTCAGCGCGATCTCCGTGAACTGGAACAATGGCTTGCCGATCGAAAAATTACCATTAATAAAAGGTCAGGTGCAGGTGTGATGTTATTAGCCGAAAACGTTACAGATTTTTTACAGCTGGATCTGTCGATGGGTGGGGAGGGCTATGATGTCGATGTGATGTTAAATAATTCCCGGCGGGTAAAAATTGCCTCTCAACTACTGAATGAAACGCCACATGAGACATCCATCAGTAAGCTTTCAGAACGTTATTTTATCAGCAATGCTTCCATCGTAAACGATTTAAAAATTATTGAATCATGGATCGCACCGTTGGGATTATCACTTATTCGTAGCCAAAGCGGGACACATATTGAGGGGAGTGAAAATAACGTCCGCCAGGCAATAGCCTCTCTGATTAATGGTATTATTAATCATAATGAGATGGGAGCGATTATCCATTCGCGGCTTGACCCCGGTAGCTATAAGGCGCTGGTGCATTATTTTGATGAAGAGGATGTGTTATTCGTCCAGAGATTGTTACAGGATATGGAAAAGAAGCTCTGTTGGTCGATGGGCGAACCCTATTACGTGAATATATTTACCCATATCCTGATTATGATGTACCGCATCACGCGGGGTAATCTGCTTCCTAAAAAAGAAGAAAGCCCTTCGTCATGTGATGAAAAAGTGTTTAATGTTGCCCAGGGGATGCTGCAATGTATAGAGAGATATATTGCTCATCCGTTACCTGAAGATGAAGTCTGGTTTATCTATCAGTATATTATTTCCTCCGGCGCAGTGGTTGAGGAACGAGGTGATATCCGCAACCTCAGTAATATGCATTCCAGCGATGAGGCGCGGCTAATTACCAAACAACTCATTGCAACTTTTTCCGTGATGGTAGGTAATGATTTAAGCGATGACTTCGCGCTGTATGATGGTTTGCTGATCCATATAAAACCGTTAATTAACCGGCTGCACTACCATATTTTTATCCGTAACCCGCTGCTGCAAGATATTAAATCTGAGCTACCAGATGTCTGGAAACTAACGCAATGTGCGGTTAATCAGGTGTTTAGCGGTAGGGGCGATGCGGCAGTGTCGGAAGATGAAATCGGCTATTTGACCGTGCATTTTCAGGCGGCAATGGAGCGGCAGATTGCGCATAAACGTGTTCTTCTGGTGTGTTCGACCGGTATCGGGACGTCGCATCTGCTTAAAAGTCGTATCCTGCGTGCTTTCCCGGACTGGACTATTATCGGGGTAGTTTCAATCAATGGATTGCAGGCGTTTCATGCTAAAGAAGAAATTGACCTGGCGATCTCCACCATCAATTTACCCGCGACCGATCTACCAGTGGTGTACGTGAGCGCTTTTTTTAATGATGCCGATATTAAACGCGTTACTGAAACTGTTATTAGCGAAAAATTATATCATGCGACAAGAGTTGTCGTCGGAAGTTAATTTCATCTCCATGAGGTAGGGTTATGGATATAAGTGAAATTCTGAATGAAAATCGTGTTCTTTTAGAGATGAAGGCGAAAAATAAAAGGGAGGCGATAGAAGAATTAACCGACCTCTTACAGCGAGATGGCCTTATTATTTGCCGTGATACATTTATTCGGGATGTCTGGCAGCGCGAAGCGCAGGGATCTACCGGTTTTGAAAACCATATTGCCATCCCACATGGTAAGTCCTCCGCAGTAGTTAACACCACGCTAGCTATTGGCCGCACGCGGCATGACATTCCCTGGGAAACGCTGGATGGCAGTGGCGTGCGCTGTATTATCCTGTTTGCTGTACGCCTCGAAGATCAAAATACAACGCATATTCGCTTATTGTCGCAGGTCGCTAGTGCGCTTGCGGATGACAAAATTATTAATCTGTTGCTCGAAGAGAAAAGTCCTCAGCGAATTATCGATCTTTTTAGCCAATACGCTGAATCGGATGCTTGCTAATTATTTTAACGGGAGCATACCATGAATATTGTTTGTGTTGCCGCCTGTACTGCGGGCATCGCGCATACTTATATTGCCCGTGAAAAACTTATCAAAGGTGCAAGAGCGTTGGGCCATAATATTCAAGTGGAAACGCAGGGAACCATTGACACGGAAAATGAATTACTCGCGGAGGATATTTCTGCTGCGGATGTTGTGATTCTGGCTACGGATGTGAAAATAAAAGGAGAGGAAAGATTCAAAAATAAAAGGATTGTGCGTGTTAAAACAGCAGTTGTTATTAAATCACCCGTTCAATTTCTTGAAAAGGTCGAAAAGTCAATTACCAATACATGATCCTTATTCTGGAGGGAACTCACATGAGTGAATATAAAATCCCGATATCGCAGGAAATTAAAAAACATCTTCTAACCGGCATTTCCTGGATGATCCCGTTGATTGTTGCGGCGGGTATATGTATTGCCCTCGGTCAGATATTAGGTGGCACCAATGTTGGTGAGAAGAGTGGGTCTATTCCATGGATGCTGAATCACATCGGCGGCTGGGGGATGGGGCTCATCGTTCCGCTGATCAGCGCCGCTATTGCCTATTCTATCGCTGACCGGCCAGGGTTCGCCCCCGGGCTGATTGTCGGATTTGTGTGCGGTGAAATTCATACCGGCTTTATCGGGGGGATGCTTGGCGGGTTTTTAGTAGGTTATACCGTGCTATTGCTAAAACGTTATATCCGGTTACCGCAGTCGATGCAGGGGCTGATGCCGATAATGGTACTCCCGGTGCTGAGTACCATTATCGGGGGGCTATTAATGATGACGCTCATTGGTAAGCCGATTGCCTGGCTGCAGGACGCGCTGATTCATATGCTGCAATCCATGCAAGGAGGATCGCGTTTTCTGATGGGCGCAATCCTCGGGGCGATGGCGACGTTTGATTTCGGTGGCCCGGTGAATAAAACCATGTCGCTGTTTGCCGATGGTCTGCTCGTCAGCGGAGTGTATGGACCGGAGGCCGTCAAGTTTGTTGGCTCTATCATCCCACCGTTTGGCATCACGCTGTCGTTTCTGTTGACCCGCCATAAATATACTCGTGCCGAGCGTGAGGCGCTGAAAGCCGCCTTCCCAATGGGGATTTGCATGATTACGGAAGGTGTCATCCCCATTGCCGCCCGCGATTTACTGCGGGTTGTCGGTTCTTGCGTAGTAGCCTCGGCGGTGGCGGGCGGGTTGATCATGGTATGGGGCGTGGAAAGCCCGGTACCGCATGGCGGTATGTTCGTCGTGCCGCTGTTTACCCATCCGCTGTTGTTCTGCCTGGCGCTGGGTATCGGCACGGTGATATGCGGCGTTATGCTGTCGCTGTGGAAGAAACCGGTGACGGGGCTGGATGAGGAGTTCGACGAGTTAAGCGCTGTGAAAGTGAAAGATGAAGAGATCACCTTTACCCTGGAATAATCGGAGGCCGTATGTTTGCCGATATGAAAAGCATGGTGACGAAAGCCTGGCGTGAGCGCTATGCACTGTTGGCGATTAACTGTATCAATCTGGAGAGCGCCCGGGCGGCGATCCATGCGGCGGAAACCCACAGCGCACCCATTATCCTCAATCTCTATCAGGGGCATCTTTCTCACTTTCCGGCCAGCGTTGCTATATCGGTGGTGAAAGCGCTGGCGGACGATGCTGCGGTACCGGTGGTGCTGAGTCTGGATCATGGAAAAGAACCTGCGTTGATATATCAAGCGTTTCGTGCGGGTTTTAACGGATTGATGATTGATGCTTCGGCATTCCCGCTGGCGGAAAATATCCGTCAGACCCGTGCGGTGGTTGAACTTGCCGCCAGCGCACGGGTTTGCGTTGAAGGCGAACTCGGCCATCTGGCGGAGGCCTCACGCTACGATCGCGCCACCAATGTCGATTTGATGACGCAGCCCGGCGATGTGGAACCTTTTATCCGTCAGACGGGGATCGATCTGCTGGCGGTCTCCGTCGGCACCGCGCACGGAATTTATGCGCCAGATGTGACGCCGGATATAGATTTTGATCGGCTGGCTGAGATCGCCAGTCTGTCGAGCGTTCCTCTGGCGCTTCACGGCGGTAGCGGCACCCCGTTCGATCAACTCGAACGTTGTCCGGCGTTGGGCGTGGCGAAAGTTAACGTCGGCGCGGCGATCTTCGAAGCGGGAAAAGCCGCATTGTTACACGTGCTGTGCCATGACGGTGGCGCTGAGCTGGCCGACGTGATGGCCGCCATGGAGCGAGCCAGTGAAGAGGCTATCACCCCTTACCTCCTTGCATCCGGATCGGCTGGCAAAGCCTGACCTTATTCCTGTAACGCCTTTATGTCAGCGGCCGACGCTCTGGCAGGGCTTACCACACTCTGAAACTGGAGAATAATAATGTTAGTTTCGATGAAAGAACTGCTGAAACCCGCCCGCCAGCACGGCTTTGCCATTGGCGCATTCAACGTGGCGGATAGCTGCTTTGTACGCGCTGTGGTTGAAGAAGCTGAAGCAACCAATACCCCGGCGATAATCGCCATTCATCCCAGTGAACATGACTTTCTCGGTGACAGCTTTTTTGCCTATGTTCGTGAAATCACTCTTCGTAGTCCGGTCCCGTTCACGCTGCACCTCGATCACGGCGCGTCAGTAGAACAGGTGCTGCGCGCTATTCAGTGTGGCTTCACGTCGGTGATGATTGACGGCTCACTGCTCCCCTACGAAGAGAACGTAGCGTTGACCCATGAGGTAGTCAAACTGGCGCATGCCGTTGGCGTATCCGTGGAGGGAGAGCTGGGAACCATTGGGCAAACAGGCACGTCCGTGGAAGGTGGCGTTTCTGAAGTAACCTATACCGATTCGGTGCAGGCAGAGGATTTTGTCGCCCGGACCGGCGTCGATACGCTGGCGGTGGCGATTGGTACTGCCCACGGGATCTACCCGGAAGGAATGCAGCCTAAACTCCAGATGCACATCCTCCGTGACATCGCCGATCGCTTGTCTATCCCCCTGGTGCTGCACGGTGGTTCAGCAAATCCGGACGCCGAAATTGCTGAGTCGGTAACCCTGGGCGTCGGCAAAATCAATATCTCCAGCGATATGAAATACGCCTATTTCCAGAAAGTGCGTGAAATCCTGGGCAAAGAGACGTGGTGGGATCCGAATGTGATTTATCCAGAGCCGATTAACGCTGCGCGTGAGGTTATTCGCTACAAAATGAAATTATTTGGTTCAACCGGGAGAGGGGCTCTCTATTAATTCCTGCGGGGCGGCTTTGTCCGCCTCAAATCGCACTCACACAGGAGGCCAACATGAAGCGTTCATCAATTAATTATGCGATAGATAAGGCGCTCGCTGTTTCGGAAAGCTTTCGGCTGTGTTTACCTGATTTTGCTTATTTTACCGCGGCGATATGGCGGCAAAAGCCGCTCGATGAGTGGCAGGAAGTGCTGGATTTACAGCTTGGTTGGGATATTACCGATTTTGGCGGCGGGAATTTTGCAGATACTGGATTAACGTTACTGACCTTACGTAATGGAGCGCTGCATAATGCGCAATATCCCAAACCCTACGCTGAAAAAATGCTGCAAATTCAGCAGGAGCAGCATACGCCATGGCATTTTCATAACTATAAAATGGAAGATATTATCAACCGGGGAGGCGGCGATTTATGTATGCAACTGGCGTGGTCCACAGAAGATAAGCAGCTGGATCATCACAGAGCCATCGAGATTACCGTGGATGGACGACGTCGCAGTATCCGGCCTACAGAAATACTGGTGCTAAAGCCGGGACAGGGCATTTGTCTTCCCCGGAGGCTTTACCATCGCTTTTGGGCGGAAAAATCTTTTGTGCTCGGCTGGGAAATTTCGATGGTTAATGACGACTGGCAGGATAATCACTTTCTTGAAGCAGGCGAACGCTATTCCATAGTGGTAGAAAACGAGCCGATAAAGTGGCTGTTGTGCAATGAATATCAGCGTTTAGCTATTTGAATAATGGCCTGCGCCAGTATTTCAGCGATGTGCTCTACAGCCTGAAAACCACGGACGGCGATGACGGGTACGTCCACGTGTTCATCGAACACCAGTCAAGCCCGGATAAGCACATGGCTTTCAGACTCATCAGATACGCCGTGGCCGCGATGCAGCGTCAAGGCGAGCATGAGGCGACGCTCAAAATTGCCCGCACCATGCTGCTGAACGGTCTGGACCACAAAACAGTCATGAAAATGACCGGTCTTACCAAAGACGACCTTGAGCAAATTCTGCACTGAACATCCGCTTACTGCGATTTTGAGTCTCCCTACTGGAAGAAGCGTTGTTTTAGTTTGATTAAAATTGCTGGCGACGTCACAGTGGTCGTGGTGGTTTCCGACCGTAGACGTTTGCACACCAGACCCCAGCCCCTCGATTAAAAGCATGCCCACATTACGCAGGTAGAGGATCAATAAGTCTAATATCCTAACCCCACCTCTTAGCACAAATTCATAATGTCATTTATGAAAACGAGTCGGTGTGCTACGGGGATTGAGTCCCGACCTTGAGCTTGAGCATGATATGAAAATTATTTTATTCAACAGATTAGATGTGTTTTAAAACAAACTTCTTAAGTTAAATACAAAAATAAATGCTTGAAAAGAATTTAAAATGCATAATTTTATTTACATTAATGAGTAATTGTACTTATAAGGCTGAATATTCCTCTGTATGGTTGGTTGGTATAAATCATATTATATTCAATAAGTTGCGTTGGTTGTGAGGTAGGGCGTTGTACGTAAAGATAAACTTTAACTAAACGTAAACGCCAATGTTTACTAAAGGGGTTGCAAATGAGTAAAAAAATGTTATTAATTGGAAACAGACAGCGTTGAATTACACATTTGAATCACGTAGGTTGGAAATATAATAGTATTACTCTACAAGTTCATATCAATACTATGATGGCTATGTGCCGTATATCGGGTTGCCCTTGTGGATTTCGCTGCCTTTAGTAGATTGATTTTTTATTTTTATAATTGTTTTCTGGGAGGTTAAGGATGAATAAACCGGAAGTCGAAGTTAATGCTTTGATTGATGTTTTAGGAAGCAAAAAAGATTTTATAACTCATCGATTTTCTAAAGGGACGGTATATTATCTGAATAGTTCAGATTCCATTGTGATATTACATGAAGGTAATGTTTCATATTATAATGAAAATGGGAATCTTTTTTTATTTTCCGTGCAGGCCCCTTTTGTTATTGGCCTGACAAAATTGGCAAAGCTGAAAGAAAATTATTATATAAAATGTGAAACAGATGTTCGGGTTTCATTTTTAGCCAGTGATTTGGCATACAAGATTATTCATGAAGAAAATATGTGGCAAAACGTATTGATGATCGTTTGTTATATAATGCATATCAATGAAACAATGATTACTAGCGGCGCAAATGCTTATGAAATAATAAAAAAATCGCTCACTGAAATATGGAGTCTTCCTGAGCAAGAGCGGGGGGTAACATCAATATATGATTTTACTATGAAAAAATATCCAATATCCAGGAGTTCAATTTCCAAAATACTTAAAAATTTAAACGAAGGCTTATATATAAAATCAACGAGAGGGGTGCTTATTGAATTAAATAAATTGCCTGATAAATATTAGTTTTTTTAAAAAAGGGGGGTGCCATATAAATATGGCAAGCTCACCCTATAAGTTCAGTTTCCTCAAACTATATTAGTTCATCTTATGAAGCTGAAAATCTTAACTCCTCTAATTAATTATTATCTGCGTCCATCCTCGCGCCATCATACAGTCAGTAATTAATACTTCTCTGGCATTTTCATTGGCATCGCTAATATCATAGTTAGTGGATTGCTCGTAATTAATACGTTTCTTTTTTTTATCTTTTTCATCCGCACTACCATAAACAGAATCGCTATGTACCATATTATCTGGGGGGAGTTCGCGTAATGATTTTGCCTGGCAGGAAACGTATTCTTTTCTCATACTGCTATCCGATTCTCCAGGCTTAACCCATTTATACTGGGTGCAGGCGGCTAATAGGATAGTCATTATTGATACGCTACTTAAAGAATATATATGTTTATAACGTTGTTTTTTATTCATTTTCAGTATCTCATATGGCTGCGATAATAAGTGATGTAGTTTATGATAATACAAAAGAATTTCCAATAAAATAAAAAGTGCAGGCTGCATATATGTTGTTGATGCTATGTATACACTTGCTTTGATTAAGCGGCTCTTATAAGTAATTAGTGTTTTAGTGGGGCGTTAGAATACTCATTTAAAGGCGTAGTATTACATGGGTTATCTGTTGTTAATTGTTTTCTTCAATGTTAGAAATTAAAAGAAACAGGCGTAGTGCTTTTCATATAAGTTATTTTTCGCCGGTTTTTTAGTCTGGAAACTAAATTTAATTTAAACGAAATGTACTTTAATATTGCATTGTATGGAAGGAGATGACATTGAAGAATATAATCTTATGTTTGATTTTTTTTGCTGCTTTTAATAGCATAGCGGCCCCATTGACTGTAGGTGCTGGAGTAGCCGTATCCTCATCGCCGTATAAATACAAAGATAAAACCACCTATGATCCCTTACCATTGTTAAGTTATTATGGTGATGATTTCTACATTGATGGGCCAGAATTTGGATTAAACCTTTTTAAAAATGAGCAACAACAGCTTACATTAATAGCTAGTTATGACTTACATCATTTTGATCCAAAGTATGCTATTGATTCACTTAAAAAAGTTAGCAAGCGTAATGCTACATTATTTTCTGGGGTAGGTTATACCTTATATACATCGGTAGGGGATTTTACCACCACAGTACTTCAGGATACTCTTGGAAAAAGTAAAGGCATGAAGATTAATGCCGAATGGTCAACGATGACTGATTTTAATCAGTGGTCGTTGGGTTATGTTGCCGGTGTCGAATGGAACAGTAAAAAACAGAACCGCTATTATTATGGTATCGACAAAAATGAGTCGCTGAAATCCGGAGTTGTCATGTATGAGCCAAAGTCTAGCTTAACACCATATACCGGCTTTACGGTAGCTTATGCATTTAATCCTGAATGGGTGGCTATATTGTTTGCTAATGCATATTTTACCCCAGAAGAACAGAAGAAAAGTCCATTATCTTCTGGTAAAAGCGTTGCCTATACTAGTGGTATAGCGGTAAGTTATAGTTTCTGACCCGGGAAGTAGCCTATGATAGCATTCTCTGAGTACAGTTCAGTTAGCCGCAAACAATAATACTATAGCCGTTTTATTCCTTGCTAAACGTCTATGTTAAATTAATTGCAGAAGTATATATAAACTCTTATTAGCTAAATCGCCAACGCTGTTCACTTGATTTTTGAGTGAGCGGCGTTAGTTTTTTTGAATCAGCATTCCTGCCTCATATATTTAAACTAAGGTAGAAGCTGTTAGTTGAGTGAAAAATGTGATGCGGTATAGGTTAATAATGAATTTTAATCGTTACCACTTAATAATGCCTGTCTACGGTTAATATATATCAGCAGGTATCAGAGAGAGGTAGACCAAAAATATCTTGATACAATCCCGCCAGATATGTACTTGCTCAATGGAGCTTACTTCATTTCGATGCCTGCTCGCAAGAGTTGCTGACCTGATAGTCTATATCACGCTTAAATATTTCGTTAGAGTGAATAGATAATTTTACGCATTTCCTTCAGGCCTTAATGCATAAAACATAAGCCATATTTATGTTGTTGGTTGTGTACTTTACTTATGACAAGGTTGTAAAAAAATGAATATATTATTAAAACAAAGCGTTGAGGTCGCATTGTTTATTGAAAGGAGTCTGTATTGATTATTTTAAATTATCGGTTTCATACTTCTCTTTAAAAAAGATAACGCAGTGTTATGTTTTGACTTTGGTATGTTCAATGAATAACATTTCATTAATATATTTGAAGTGGCTAAATTTTAGATGGAGAGCGCCTGTTTTTTATTGAGTTAAATAGTATTTATTCAATTTTGCTCTCCTGAAATCATGGGTGAATAAAATTTTTAGGGGGGGGTATGATATCTTTTCGTCACTTAAAGCTCTTTGTAACCATCGCTGAACAGGGGAGTTTGACTCTTGCTGCTCGTGAGTTAGGTCTCTCTCCATCTTCAGTTACAGAAAGACTGAACACGCTTGAAAAATATTTCAATACTGTATTGTTTATCCGTACCACACGATCTATTTCGCTCACTGAAGAAGGGGATATACTACTCAACAGTGCCCGCTCAATCCTTGAACTCTTCTATGAGTTGGAAAACAATATTCGTATTTCACAACAGCACCTGAAAGGTAATATTAAAGTCAGCATTCCTTCAGATTTAGGTAGGAATAGAATCCTGCCTATTATTAAGAAATTTATGGATGTGAACCCTAATATAGGCTTTGATATATCCTTTTGTGATGAGTACATAGATATGATTGCAACAGGCACAGATGTTGCAGTTCGCTATGGCCTACGCACGGATGCACGTCTTTACGCAAGGCTGCTGAATACTAACAAAAGAATATTTTGTGCCGCGCCTTCGTACCTTAAAAATTTCGATGATATTAAACACCCGGACGATTTAATTATGCACAATTGTTTACGTTTGCGCTTAGGAGGCGTGATTGAAAGTGAATGGCCATTTATCATCGATGGCCATATTGTGCGTAAACTGATTAATGGGAATTTTATTGCTAACGATGGTGAAGTGATACGACAGATATGTATAAATGGCCTGGGGATTGCGTATGAGTATGCACATGACATTGTAGCTGAATTGAATTCAGGGCGGCTGGTTGAAATATTGAGCGAATATAATATAGGCGATTGTGAATTGAATGTCGTTACCACTACGTCACATAAACAACCAGAACGGGTGAGGCAATTTATTCATTTTCTCATTGAAAAATTTAACGACGAACCCTGTAAGGAAACTGCTAATCAACTTTTTTAGCCCTAATCAATTACAGCAATTTTACCAAATAGTCAATGGTGGTAAGGCTGGGTGTACACTCTTCATATTGGTTATATTTCAATATAAGGGTGCTCAGCTATTTTATTCGGAAAAAGGAAAAAGTCTTTTCGTGAAATTCATATGGCACAGGCAACAAGTTAGTGGTAGTTGTATTTAAAGAGATGTCATCGCCTATGATTTAACAAGCTTTAGTTAACATCAGGTAATCCGGAAGAGAGTAATGGTTAATAGCCTCTATAATGTGGTATGAACGATACAGTGAAACATTGTCCTGATACAGAATTCCAGATGATTGGTGACTTAATCAAAAACCATCCTCAGGCGGAGAAGCATTTATTTATCAAGGGAGCAAAGCTCATGGTAAACGACGGGAAGACTTCCCAGGTTTGCTTTGTTGAGCAGGGTGATTTGCAGATCATATTAGCTTACGGCGATAAGGTTCTATTTGAAATATCAGCACCGGTAACCATTGGGGTACAACAGCTTTATACACATTGTTATAATTACTATACTATATTTAAAACGGATGCCACAGTTTGGTTATTAGATATTGAGTGTTTTAAAACTGTTGTTGAAAATAATAATATATGGCATGAGTTGATGGTGGTTATTTGTCATGTGATGGATAGAATTGATGATTACCATCGTACTACTTATCTTGCGACAAATTCTTATGACCTGGTTAAACATTGCCTTGAGCAAATTTGGCAGCTTCCTGAGCAAGAACGAGAAAACACATCTGTTTTTACCTACATTATGAAGCGACATAATATTTCCCGTAGTTCTATCACTAAAATCATTCACTCTCTTAATGTCGGCGGTTATATCAAAACGAAGCGAGGAATTCTGCTTCAGGTCAAAAAAATTCCGCATGGGTATTAAGAGCTTTTGAAGGATAAAGATCGCTGGTCAGAACGGTAGAATTTTTTGGTATGTGAAGATCATGATAGCTAAGGGTTGGTTATGTATCGGAGCTGGTTTGGACTCAATAATTATCTGTTTAAACAAGATGCCCACTTGTCTTCACTGGCTTGTCGATATCACGAATATGCTGCGTCAGTAACCGCACGACTTCACCATAATGGGATCGTCTGGATTTACGGAGAACCCGGTGTTGGGAAAAGTGAATTGTTAAAAATTTGTCACTATGCCGTCGAAAATAGCGTACGCATTGTGGCAAGTCCCACTTTTAGTCCTGACGATTTTACTCTTTTGCTGGTGGGATATCCTGCTTCTGTCAATGATATTGCGGCGACATTACTGACAAGATCGTCACCAGCGGCTCACGCAGTTATGATGATTGATAATGCACACCTTCTTCCCGTACGCACCATATATTGGTTATTAGCGCTTCAGGCCGCGATACATCAACAATCAGGTACCTTATCATTGCTGTTATGCAGCCATTCAGCCGCCAGTGAAATAGCCGAAATTGACAGGCAAATTATCTACCGCTGGCGTATGCCTGCGCTCACTCGCTCGCAATGCCGTCAGGGAATATTAAAAGCGGCTGCGGATTGTGGAGCCCAATCCCCGATATTTACCCGTGCTGCATTAAACCGAATCTGGCGAGCAGGGGCAGGCAAGCCTGCTCATATAAGTCTGCTTACGGAATGCGCTTTAATGAGTGCCATGCTACGTAAAAAGAAGCGAGTGAGCTGGTGGGATAGTCTGCGGGCCGAGTGCGATTTAAACGGGACAACGGTATTTCCTGCCCTAAGGCGTGGTATTTTGCTCCTTATTATGATGCTAGCCAGTGTGGTGGCATGGCAATATATACCTCAATTATTAACCAGATATCCACAGTTAACGCTGGTTAAACAGAGAAATCAGCTAAAACCCGACGATGCGGCAGCTAAGCTACGGGCGGTTCTGGATAATGAAGCGGCAGGAATGGCTCAGTACTTTGCCATATGGGGATACCAGCTATCACCGAAATTAGCATCCTGCGACACTTTTAATCAGACCAGCCTGATGTGCGTACAGGTAAAATCGGATATCAACACGCTGGCCAACTCCGGGCTTCCATGGATGGCGACACTGTCGATAGGTGCGCGCGTAGGTTATGTGAGCGTCGTTCGCGTAGGAAAAGAAGATGTTGATTTATTGACTGGCGGACAGACCTGGACTGTCACGCGTGACTGGCTGGCAAAGCATTGGCAGGGAGAGGCGCTACAATTTCGCTTAATGCCGCCTTCTTCAGGAAAAAGCGTCAGCAATAGCAGTCCGTCAGAAGATAAAGCCTGGCTGACGCAAATACTCAATAAAACATCTATCATGCCTCCACCCCAAAACCTTACGTATGCTATTCGCGCTTTTCAACAATCAGCCGGTCTTAAAGCCGACGGTGTTGCCGGTGAGAAAACCTTGATTACACTCGCACAGCGGGTTGGCGATGCGCCAATATTGGCGACAGATAAGCAGGAGTAATGATGTCCAAAATTTATCAGGCGGCGTGGCGTCAACAGCAAAAGTTACCTCCTGCTGACAACAGGGTTCACATCATCAATTTACGTGATAGCTGGCGCTATTTTCGCCTGCGTGCACCCTTTGCTTGTCTTTCAGGATGTGTAATAGCGTTTGCCGCCATGCAAGTGCTTACGTGGCTAACTTTCAAAGAATCACCTCTCCCCGCGCAGCAGGTCTCTGTTTCAACAATGCACTATATCTATCCGAAGCGTGAATTGCCGGAAAAAAGACCCGAATCCATCGCGTTTGCCTCGGATGAAAACCTACCTTCAGAACCGGCAGCATCCGTTGAAAATATTGAGGGGATGCCCGATTTACGTGCTCGCCTTGAGCAAGCGATGCGCGAGCAAAAAAATCTGTACTAGAGTCCCCACGTCTGCCAGAAGGCCAGCCCCCATCCTGCCAGCGCCAGCGGCACGCCAAAGGGGAGTGGTTGACGAGAAGCACATCGCACGCCGTAGAAAATGACAAATCCGACAATTCCTGTTACACCGGCGATAAGACATATCATCGGCAGCGACTGCCAGCCAAGCCAGGCTCCCAGCGCGGCCAGAAGTTTAGCATCACCTCTGCCAATACCGTCATAACCACGCAGCGCAAACCAAATAATATTAAGCGCCCGAAACGCAAGATAGGCAGTAACAGCACCGTACAACGCATCATCAAGTTGCTCAGGCATCATCAGCGAGTGCCAAATAAGACCCGCCCACAGTAAAGGTAACGTCAGGCTGTCAGGCAGAAAGTAAAAACGAAAATCCAGTACGGCAAGTGCCAGTAAAAACCAGCTAAGTAAGGCGAGTGCCAGTACCACTTCCGGCTGAGGATATACCCAGGCGAGCAGAGCAAAAATCCCCCCCGTTGCGCCTTCCAGAAAGGGATAGAGTTTATCGATCGGCTGCTGACAATGGTGACAACGCCCGCGTAGCCATAGCCAGCCGACAAGCGGCAGGTTGTAATACCATTTGATAGGGGTCTGGCAGTGCGGACAATGTGACGCTGGGCGCCACATAAACCACGGATCAACATCTTCTCTTTCGAGCGCCCACTGCAGCCGGCTTACGACCATTGTCATCAGGCTGCCGAGAATCAACCCTGATAGTAAAAACAGTATGATATAGAGGGGGAGGGCCTGCTGACGAATCAGATCAAGAGCGAGCCATAGCGTCATGGTATTTCCTTTTTCCGTGGGCCCACTTCGATATCGGGTACGCTTACCCCATGCTCGTCATGGCGCAATGTAATAGCCAGGATCTCAATTCCTTGCTGATTTTGCAGGCTATCCAGCCATTTCCATAAGGCCGGAGCGGGTAGAGTTGTCAGTTGAAAGCGCACTTTATTTGAATCCGGGTGTAATTCCTCAGGCTTAATATTCTGACGCCTGGCCTCTTCCATTAATTGCGCACGCAGGTCGCCTTGTAATAATGTCACCCTGGTGAAACGTTGCTGCTGCGCATGTAATTGCATTTTCTGCTGCATAATAATATTTCGCTGATGCAGCATTTGTTCGCGTGCCCCCCATTGCTGAACGGGGAGCCAGTAGAACTGGTAGCCCAACGTCAGGGTGAGCAAAATCATTGCGCAAAGTAGCAGATACTTTTCACGAGTCGTTAATCTCTTTAAACGGGAAATCATGGATGCCTCCCTGCGGTAAGAATCACGTTGTTACTATCGCCATACGAAAGGGAAAAATCATATAAATCACGACTGGATTCGATTATTGGCAGTAAAATTGATTCGCTGATGGGTTCCAGATAGAGTTTTAACATCCATGGCTGTCGTTGAAATTCAATACCTTGTAGCTGCAGTATGGGTGACTTGCTGAGCAGCTTGTCAATCAGGTGTATTTGAGTATCAAAACTAAGAGGGTCCGCGTACGTTCGCTGCAAAAAAGTTGAGGCGGGATCCGTTTCCACTGGAGGCTGCAGAATATAGGTATGCCAGAGGGCCAGAACCTTTTCATCACTTTTGATACGAGCAACATGGTCACGCCAGGCGGAGAATAACGGCAGGAGTAACAATAACAGTACCGCTGCGCTTATTATTCCCAGGGTCGTATATTTCACTTTTTTTAACCAGGGTGACTCAGGCTGTACGCCGGAATCGTTGAGCAAGTTTATATTGCTTTCTTTTACCGCTGGCGCGAGGAAGGCGAGCATTTTCGCAGTATCATCGGCAAATTGCTCATTATATTGAAGCTTAGCGTCAGGCAATCGTTTTAACACCGGATCCAGTAAATGATTTTCGATACTTAAAGCCTGATAGCGTTTATAACGTACCCACCAGTTGCCCTCTACGGCATACAGGGTTAGCTCATCAGTTTGCCAGGGGAGTAATAATCCATCCACAACAGCAAATTCGATCCTGAAGCCGAATAGCTGAAAACGCTCTATCCACGTCAAAAGCAGCAATTTATCGCAGCCTGCAAGCGTCGCCTGAGGATAAGTAAAATTAAGCAGGCTCCAGTGCATATCGCCACTTTGTGCCGGGACTGACTCTTCAACCAGCCAGGAGAGCGGGGGTAATTTGCGGCTCGTCACGTTCACTTCGCGAAATGTTATATCAGCGGAGGGCAGTAGTAATCCCGTCTGTTTTACATTGAACCATTGAGCCGGACGGCTCTTGGGTAGAGCATCGCAAAAACCCTGGCTAATAAGCAACTCCCCGCGTTGCAATAACCAGTAAAATGACTCACCGGCAAGCGCCGATGGTCTGATCAGCAGTATTTCATTCATGATCAATTGGTTACTCCATTGATATCAGCTGTCGTTTCCATATCTTGCTGTGCTTATTTTTTTTATCGACGTAGAGGTAGCTTCGCAAAATCATTCGTTGTTCAGCCACAGCGGCTTCGCTCTCAATAATAAAATTTTGTCCCTCCACGCTGAGAAAGTTGATTAAATTTTCCGTTACGTTTTTTTTGTTACCGGGTAAGGTATCAAGCGCTTGTCTGACTTCTTCATTGGTTCGCCAACCGCCGGTGGGGCGACCCTCAATAAAACGCCGAGCCTGGTCGACACTCATTTGATTTTGCGACAGAACGTTCAGAAGGCGGGCGTCAGCTGGCCGCAAAAGATTGACGGCGATTAACGTCCTGGTATCCGGACGAGCGCAGAGTAATTTTGCTGCTCCTGAGGGATGCCAATGTGCCATATTTTCACTGAGTTTTAGCGCATAGATATCCAGCAGCGGGGTATCTTTGTTTTTCCGTAGATAAGCGGAAAAATGTTTAATTACCGTGTCAGCTTGCCGGGAGCTTAATCCGGAATAACTCAATGCCTGAAAGATTGCATTACGGGCAGGCGTCTTACCATCATCATGCTCAGGAAAGATGCCCATTATATTAATATTGAGGCAGCTTTCGCCGCTAATAATACGTGACCGGGCTTCACCTTGTTCAAAATGTAATAATACGGGTTGCGCCCACTCCTGACTAAATGACACGGCGTTATAGGGTTGTTCAAGTAATTTATTCATACCCATAAGGCTGGCGTTTTCCACCGAGAATAACATCCAACGTAGTTTAGGCCTTATGAGTGCGGGTTCGGCACGGTTCAGGCTTAATACCGTCTGGCCGGACAGACGCACCGCCGCCAGCGTCATAAAAACCAGGGCGATCAATACGATGAGGAGTGCGGCTCCACGCTGGTGCTCGGGGGCATTCATCATATTATCCCTTAGCCGTTGGAGGAACTGGCTGCGGCGTAATCACAAAGATACGACGCAGACTCTGTCGGGATGCGAATTTTAGCGTAATAGCAAGGCCGGCGGGTAAAGGATCGCCTCCACGCCAGCTGTTTTGCCAGCCACCATCAAACACTTCCCATTGCACTCCAATAATACCGGCAAGCTGGGGCACTATCATGTCAGCATTTACCAGGCTGTCAGCGTCGTTGCCGCTTTGTCGCCATAAAACCCCTTCATGAAATACCCAGTTAACTGAAACCGACTGGGCACGGCCGGGCATAACTTCTGCGGTGATATTATCCTGGGTGATAAATCTTAGAGAGTGGCCTGTGAGTGAGAAGCCTCCCTGATTTTTTGCCGGGTTTCGGGCCATGACTTGTAATATGTCACGCTCGAAAAGAGCCATCATGCGCTGTACTGATGACCGGGATTGTTCCAGTTCTTCTGCCTGCGATTGAGCCCGGTATGATAGCTGGTTGATTTGTAAGATCATCAATGCCAGAACGCTCAGCAATAAAATGGCTACCATTAACTCCAGAAGGGTAAAACCTAACTGGTGTTTAGTGGGGTGTTGAGGCATGGCTACCGGCCCTCACCCAAACATCTACCGAACTGACCGGAGTGAGCTGGCTGGCGTTTGTGCGTACTTCAACGCGGTTAATCCACAGACCCTCCTGCGGGGAAGGTTGCCCCATTTCGCGCCAGTAGAAAACCTTGCCGTTCATTTGTTCTTCGCCCTGAACTGCCGAGGCTTGAAAGCTTCTTTTTTCCAGTATAGCGAGTGACAATCGATTATCACCCACCCATCCAGCCAGCTGCTTTTCATCCAACATATTGATTGTTCTGACGTTTGAAGTAATGGTTTGCAGCAGGGCAATGGCCACCAGCGAAAAAATCGCGAGCGCCACCATCACTTCAAGCATGGTAAATCCTTGCTGACGGCTATCCACTATCGGCGTCCTGATGTCTGTAACTGCACGGGAAGCAGGCCTGAACTCTGCAATGTCCAGACAGATTTATTGTCCTCAACGCTCAGATTAAATGGAGTGATCTGTCCATCCGGAAGAAATAAAATTTGCGGTTTCTGCGTCAAATTCTGATTCAGACCCTGAGGCTCTACGGTGACTTGCCACCCGTCAGGCCAGTCAAAATGAGAGGCGAGCCGCCCTGATTGATAGGTATTCCAGCCTGGACTCTTCACGCTATCCCCCATGTTCAGAACCACCAGCGTATAACCTTTTTTTGAAACATTGAGCCCAATGAGCCGATCGTTTTCTACGGCGCGGTTGCCCGCCCAGTTTAATAACGATTGCAGTTGCCTGATGCGGGCATCAGCCTGGGACAGGGAGGGATATGTTGGCACAACCAGTGAGGCAGCTAATGCCATCAGCACTATTGCTAACAACACTTCCAGCAGCGTGAAGCCACAATGAGCCGTTAGCTGAAGGTTATTTTTTATCAACGAGCCAGTTCGCAATATCATCTTCATTTCCCTCTATACCGTCTGGCCCGGCACTGTAAATATCGATATCGCCATGCTGACCCGGTGAGCGTATCTTGTAGTCCTGACTCCAGGGGTCCTGCGGCAGGCGACGAATGTAACCGTTATCGCGATAGTTGACGGCAAAGGGTTGTGTTTGTGGTCTATTGACCAGCGCTTTCAGCCCCTGTTCTGTCGTGGGGTACTGATTGTTATCGATTTTGTACATATCTAACGCATTCTCCAGCGTCATAATATCTGCTTTGGCTTTTTGCTTATCTGCCTGCGCTTTGTTGCCCAATACATTGGGGACAACCAGACTTGCGAGGACACCGAGAATCACCACCACTACCATGAGTTCCAGCAGGGTAAAACCTGATTGCCTTGTTTGTTTTTTACGTAGAGGAGTCATTTTTTCCATCGTGTTACCTTAATTGAACATGTTGTTAAGCTGTAAAATAGGCTGGAGAATGGACATCACAATAAAAAGCACAATGCCGGACATGCCGATCACCAGAACCGGTTCAAAAATGGTTAACGCAATGGCGATGCGATGTTGTAAGCGGGATTCCTGGCTGGCTGCGGCACTAGCCATTAATACGCCCAGCTGTCCGCTCTCCTCGCCGGAAGCGACCATATACAGCATCATGGCAGGAAAAAGATGGGTAGCCTGGAGGGCGTGAGTCAGCGAGCTACCCTGGCGTACCTGCTCGGTGGCCATTTCCATACAGTGTCGAAAATAGAGATTAGCCCCGGACTCACTGGCTATTTGCATTCCTTCCAGCAGCGGAACGCCGCTGTTTTGCATAATACTCAGGGTGCGCAGATAGCGTGCCGCATCTATATCGCGAATGAGGCCACCGATCGGCGGTACTTGGGTTATTTTCTTATGAAAAGAGAAACGAATAGTCGCCCGTGTAAGCAGTGAGCGTATCCCCAGCACTGCGAGAAGAAGGCCAGTTAACAGAAAAAGGCCCATATCCTGCATAAAGTGCGAAAGGGTAATCAGAATGCGGGTTGAAAGCGGAAGTTTTTGCTGAAATTGCGTGAACTGATCGATAATTTGTGGCACCACGGCCACAAGCAGGATCACGATAACGGTGAGGGCAACCAGGGTTAAAGTCAGTGGATAAACCATCGCCTGAATCAGCTTATTACGCATGGCGTGGCGAAATTCACTATCCTCGGCGAGGCGGGTCAATACCACACCCAAATTCCCGCTTTTTTCTCCGGAAGCCACCAGCGCCCGGTAGCGATTATCAAAACAGTCCGGCCAGCGAGACAGCGCAGCGGTAAATGACTGGCCTTCAGCTACCTGGGCCCGGATATTTTCTATCATCTCAGCCGCTGTTTTATGGCTGCACTGCCCAGCCACAACTTTAAGGGACCGCTCCAGGGGAAGTGAAGCGTTAATTAACGTGGCGAGCTGGCGGGTAAAAAGGAGAAGCTGGCTAGCAGGAATACGCGTTTTATGAAAAGACAGGACGCTGATATTTAATGTAGTTCCACGTTTTTCATCTACTTGCAATGGGCTTAATTGCTGAGTGCGTAACCACTCGCGTACCTGTCGTGAAGTGCTCGCCTGTAAGGAACCACGATGCCGTTTCCCTGTGCTATCAACCGCCAGATATCGAAATTGTGGCATTATGCTTCCTCATTTCCGGAATCCGAGGTAACACGCAGTACTTCCTCCAGAGAGGTCACACCCTCCACAACGCACTCCAGCCCACGGCTCCGCAGGCTGACAACCTTGCTCGCAAAGATGTTTTCATGTTGCCCTTGATAAATAGCGATTTGCAGCTCTTTATCAATGCTTAAATGTTCATGGATCGCTACCCGGCCTTTGTAGCCGGTATAACGGCAGGCCTCGCAGCCGACAGCGTGCCAGATATGGGTAACGGGTTGCAAAAAGTGGCTAAACCATGCGCACTCGCTCTTCTCCAGGGGGCGCTGTTGCCGGCATTCTGTGCATAATTTTCGCACCAGGCGCTGGGCGATTACGCCGAGTAGTGACGAGGAGAGTAAAAAGGGTTCAACCCCCATATCTCGCAAACGAGTTATAGCACCCGCTGCACTGTTAGTGTGTAACGTGGAAAGCACCAGATGCCCGGTGAGCGATGCCTGAATAGCGATTTGCGCCGTTTCGGTATCCCTTATTTCCCCTACCATCACCACATCTGGATCCTGGCGTAAAATAGCACGCAGGCCGCGGGCAAAGGTCATCTCTATTCGGGTGTTTACCTGCGTTTGTCCTATGCCCTCCAGCTCATATTCCACCGGATCTTCGATGGTCATAATATTGCGGGTAGTGTGATCCATCAGGCTGAGCAAACCATACAGCGTGGTGCTTTTACCGGAACCGGTTGGGCCAGTAACAAGCAGGATCCCATGCGGTTTTTGTATCAGTTTTTTTACCTGTAACACTTCGGTAGCGGGCATGCCCATATGCTCCAGGTCAAGCCGTAGTTCACTTTTGTCTAAAAGACGTAGTACCGCACGTTCTCCGTGGCGCGAGGGCAGAGTCGATACGCGTACATCAACATTACGCTGTCCGATACGCAATGAGATGCGCCCATCCTGCGGTAGACGTTTTTCAGCAATATCTAACCTGGCCATCACCTTGATGCGTGATATTAGCAGCGGTGCCAGTCTACGTGCGGGCTCAAGAATCGTGCGCAGCTCTCCATCGCAGCGAAAGCGGACAAGTAAACTACGTTCAAAGGTTTCAATATGAATATCTGAGGCACTTTCACGTATTGCTTCGCTCAGGATGGCATTGATCAGGCGGATGACCGGCGCGCTGGTGTCACTATCAAGCTGCTCTGCATTTTCATCAACATATTCGGTCAGCGCCATCAAATCGATATGTTCGTCCAGCGAGTCAACCATCTCCTGAGAAATGCGGTTATGGGATTCATAGAATTGCTTAACACGTTCGTTAAATTCAGAAACATCAAGCTGTTGAATTAAAACCTGCGCCCCTATCCTACGCCGCATATCAAGGAGCGTCTCAAGCGAAGTGTCCCCGGTTATATAGAGATGATTCCCTTCCGCTATAACCTGGTGCGTGCGAGCAAAAGAGTAATCCAGTTCAATCTTGTCACTCATCGCGAATCCCTGAATGGAGACTTTCCTGAGGACGAATCAGCGGGCGACGTTGAATTAAGCTGAGGTAAAGTAAGGTTTTTAGGTTTGATTAATTCATAACGATTTTCCTTTACGCGTTTACCCAGGTCGCTATTGGTTTCCTGGTAACGTTTTAAGCTCATATCGCGATAAATATTCCCTTCCTGCAAAATGGTAGGGCGAATAAATACCATCAAATTCCGCCGGGTATTCTCGACCGAACGATAGCGAAAAAGATTGCCAATATAGGGGATGTCACCCAGTAGCGGTACCCTGGATTCAGATTCACTTGAGGTATTATGAATCAATCCACCAAGCACAACAGTTTCGCCACTGCGTACCATTACCGCGTTCTGGATGGTACGTGTGTTAAAAGTCGGGCCGAGTGATGAGCCGGTGCTGGAGGCATCAACGCTTGAGACTTCTTGCTCAATTTCAAGCTGGACGGTACCTGCCTCATTAATTTGCGGTGTAACCTTCAGTTTGGTACCCACTGTTTTACGTGAAACAGTGTTAAAAACATTGTCTGCTGCTGTCGTCTGCGATCCGGATAGCACCGGCACATCCTGGCCGACATTCATAGACGCTTCTTTATTATCAAGCGTTACGATGCTTGGTGTGGAGAGGATATCATTTTTCGCATTTGAAGAGAGTGCGCTTAACAATACTCCCCAGTCGCCCCGGAAAAATCCCATGGTCACGCCATTAAAGGCACTCAGAGCCGTATTTGAAGCAATGCTGCCTGTTTTTTCCAGCCTATCAAAGTCTGAGGCGGAGGAAAAAACCGGCAGGCCTGTTTTTGTGAATTGCTGCCCGCCGACTTTACGATTAGCCCACTGGATCCCAAGATTTAAGCCATCCCCATCCTGAACTTCAACAATAATAGCCTCGACAAGCACCTGAGAACGGGCGACATCAAGTTTGCGGATCACGTTTTCGATGGATTTACGTATTGCAGGGGAGGCGGTGAGAATAAGGGAATTCGTCTGCTCATCGGCTACAAGATTAAAATCACCATTGGCAGTACCGGGTAACATCCCCCCGCTGGCAATCTGTTGTGGTGCACTACTCATCGGCGCCGCACCCCTGGTGCTACTTTCTTTCTTTGTTAATTTTTGACTGACGCCGTTTAACACATTAACCAGGTTTTCTGCTTTTGCGTAATTTAAAGCGATAACCTGAGTATTATCGCTATCTACGGCATCACCATCGAGACGGGCAACCAGCTGACGGATACGCTGGCGAGCATTCAATGGTCCACTCACGATAATGCTATTTGTTCGCGTATCCGCAGTAATCCGTGCGGACGCAGCTGGAAGCTGGGCCGCCTGCTGTCCACCCGGCTGGTAAAGACTTTTTAATACGTTTGCCAGGTCATCGGCTGATGCATTGCGCAGGGGAATAACAT
Source organism: Buttiauxella warmboldiae (assembly GCF_003818135.1). Classification (GTDB taxonomy): domain Bacteria; phylum Pseudomonadota; class Gammaproteobacteria; order Enterobacterales; family Enterobacteriaceae; genus Buttiauxella; species Buttiauxella warmboldiae. The sequence continues at coordinate 32,290 of NZ_RPOH01000017.1, forward strand.
CCTGATTCTGCTGCCCGTCGCTATCAACCCGAATCACCAGGTCAGCAAGCCGGTTAATCACTGAAGCGCGACCCGTCATCAGTAATGTATTGGACGGTGCGTATGGTGAAATAGTACCGACACCGGAGTTGTCATTTAATTGGCTAAGTAGAGGTGCAAGTTCGAGTACGGGCACATTTTGTAAACTCAGGATGCGGGTAATAATTTCATCCCCCTGTGCTTGCAGATGGCTTGTTGTAACAGGCGCACCAGAGGACTTTGCGTTTGCTGAGCGAACAACCTTAAACATTCCATTATCCATGGGTATCACTGAATAGCCGTAAATATCCAGCACGCTCAAGAAAAATTGATAATATTGTTGGTCATCGAGTGCATTATAGCTTCGTACGGATATCAATCCCTGAACGTCTGGTGAAACAATAAAAGTGACGTTAAGATTTTTGCTAACTATGTCAATAAACTCACGAATGTCGGTGTCATAAAAGTTAGCATGGAATTTCTCTGCGATTGCAGACATAGTGTTAATAATGAAAAGAAATATCACAAATAATAAAAGGTATGTTTTTTCATTCCATATGGAATTCTATGAAATATAATGTTTTTTGACTGTACTGCGGGGTGAAATAGGAGTCCAGAAAAAATAGTGCGTAAGTTTACGCATTGACTGGTCACTTTTTAAAGTATGAAGGCGTTTCTATCAGTAGCTCAATATCACCTGTCGGTGTGCTAAGGGTTACGGATTCTTCGTTAATTCGCGCAACAGTAACATTATCAAACATATCCAAAGACATCCCACGTCCATAGTTAGACTGCTTATTATTTATCTTCATGATTACCCATGATAAGTCGTTGTTATTACTTTGCAAAATACCTTTTACTGTAATCATCGATGCGTAAGGAAGGGGGGTGGTACGGGGTTCGATTTGAATCTCTTTTTTGGTGACAAAAAGATTTAGCGTGCCTGGTGGCGAGGTTTTATTTAGCGGTACTTCATTATAAGGCTGAGTTGGGTTTGACGTTGAAGCAACAATTTCCCACCATTGATATCCTACAATCGTTAAAAGCGTAAGGCTTAACGGAAATAAAAAATACCATGCCGAAACCGGGATTTGTGGCCATCTTTCCATTTGCTGCTCCTGTATAGATTGTCCTCATGGTAAAAAAGACCGCTTAGATTTTCTATGAATAATATTACTTATCGCTGCGCGTTGAAAAAGCTGACCAACGGCGGTACGGTTACTCTTGGTTACATTTTTCGCGGGGATATTTACATCTCTTACTCTATTAACAATAAAGGGCCTTATTATGAAGAAGATAATTAAGCCAGTTAGTTTATTAATACCAATTGTGTTCTCTTCTTTTGCATGGTCGCATGGATATGTTGGAGAACATACTGGTAATAACGCTACGTCTTTAAAGCCAGGCACCCTCGCTTCAAGAAATATACTCTGCAAAACAACTATTAATGGGAAGGGAAACATCGGATGCGGCAGCGTAATGTATGAGCCGCAAAGTCTGGAGGCTCCAAAGGATTTCCTCAGGATGCAAATGGAAATGTAATGGGGCCAGCAGATGGGCAAATCGCCAGTGCAGGGCATGCACAATTTAATGAATTAAATGTCCAAACTTCTTCCCGATGGTATAAAAATCCCGTAAAAGCGGGCCCTGTAGCATTAACCTGGACCTTTACCGCTAAACACAAAACGGCTCAGTTTCGTTATTTTATCACTCGCGAAGACTGGAACCCCAATCAACCCCTAACGCGCATGTCTTTTGACCTTAACCCCTTCTGTAGCGCACCTTACGGCGGCCAAATTGTACCTGAAACCTTAACTCACAACTGTACTTTACCGGCACGTACAGGCTATCAAGTGATTTTAGCCGTATGGGATGTCTCGGATACCGGTAACGCATTCTATAACGTCATCGATGTTGATTTTGGGTCGGGGGCAACTTCGCCTGGCGGGGACAACACGGTGCCTGCAGCTCAGTGGACCAGTATTGGGCAGATCTCCCCGACGTTGAATCTGAAAGCCGGAGATAAAGTGACACTTCGCGTGTTTGACAGCAATGGCGAGCGTAGCGATCTGGCACAAACTCTGCTTATTAATAGCGATAGTGAAGGGAATAGTAAAACCTGGTCCTATAACCTTGCGGTTAAAGTTAATAACTCCAGTAATGGATTAATACGAGCAGGGCAGATTAACGGCGATAAGATTGAGCCTGTATACGATACTAACAATGTCTATGCTGCCGCTAACAGCCAGATCGTTCGTACCGAAGTACAAATTGAACAGAAACAGCAGGTAGCATCTACGTTGTCGATAGAAGGCGTCGCATCCTCTATTTCCATCACCCCAGGGCAGACCTTGCCTCTGTCTGTAGGCGTTAATGTCGGAGGGCAGCCTATGGATATCGAAGCGACTGTTTTCAGCCATGATGGCAATCAGCAGGCTTATTCCAGTAAAAAAGGTGTGAGCGGTCTGCAAACGCTTAATCTGCAACTGACTAATGTCCAGACCGGGCAATATAATTTGGTCGTTGTGGGTAAAAATGCCCAGGGAGATATCATTCAAAAAACGCAGACATTTGTGACAACTTCCTCAGCGGATAATAGAGATAATAATCCAGCATATTCTGCTGTTTTCCCTGAAGGCATTGCAAGTTATGCGGCCGGAACTCGCGTATTACAGCCAGCAGACGGAAAGGTATATCAATGTAAGCCATGGCCGTACAGCGGATACTGCAAACAATGGAGTTCTAATGCCAGAGGCTTTGAACCGGGTGTCGGAGATTCATGGGAAATGGCCTGGATTAAAGTCGAATAAATTTTTCCGGGTCGGAATGTAATGTTCCGACCCAAATTCATGCGCTGAATATTTAATTTTTACTGAAGTCCGCCACGGGTTTTAACGGATTACTGCATCAGATGGGTTTTCATCAGGGAAATAATTTTTTGTCATGGAAAGAAAACATACTTACGAATTAGCGGAACATATTCAGTACGTTCGTCCTTTGTTCAATAAAAGAGGAATTTACTCGTATGCATATATGCAATGGTTTTAAAGCCTCCGCGATTGTGGTGGCACTATTTTCTCCAGCTGTATTGGCTGCGTCGCCGCCCTGGCAGGAGGGGCAAAGCTATAGTGCGGGGACAACGGTAAGCTTTAACGGTAAAGAGTATCAGGCTCTGGCCGCGCATACTGCGTGGCCCGGAAGCAACTGGAATCCAGCCGATTCAATAACACTGTGGAAAATACTAAATACCTCCACGGAAATACCACCACAAGCACCTGCTAATCCAGAGACCATTAATACACCTGCCGGTAGCCAATACCCTACATGGGTAAAAGGGGCTGTTTACACGGGGGGAATGCGGGTAATTTATAATGGGGTCGTTTATGAAGCAAAATGGTGGACCAATCAGGAATCGCCTGAAGAATCAGGTCAGTGGGGAGTCTGGAAACGAATTGGTGAAGCAACGCCGCCACCGACAACAGATCCAACCCCAACCCCAACGCCTGACCCAACCCCAACGCCTGACCCAATTCCAACGCCTGACCCAATTCCAACGCCTGACCCAGCCCCAACCACAGGAAAACAACTCGGAGCTTACTTTGCCCAGTGGGGAGTTTATGGGCGTAACTATAAGGTAAAAAATATTGATACCAGTGGTTCAGCTAGTAAGCTTACCTTTATTAACTATGCGTTTGGCAATATCTACCCGCAAAATGGTGGCTATGAGTGCGATATCATCCATCGAGCAGAAGCGGGTAATGGTGATGGTGGTGATGCTTTTGCTGATTTTTCTAAATCATTTGAGGCAAGTGAAAGCGTAGACGGTAAAGCTGACGCATGGGATCAACCGCTGCGTGGTAATTTTGGCCAGTTGAAAAAGCTCAAAGCAAAATACCCTGATATGAAGGTGTTTATTTCGCTGGGGGGATGGAGTTGGTCAAAATGGTTCTCTGCAGCCTCTCAGACTGATGCCCTAAGAAAACAGCTGGTGAGCAGCTGTATCAATCTCTACATTAAAGGAAATTTACCGACATATGACAATGCTGGTGGTTCTGGCGCCGCAATAAATGTCTTTGATGGTATTGATATTGATTGGGAATATCCCGTCATCCAGGGGATTGGGTATAATACCGTTAGCCCTGAGGATAAACAGAATTATACTTTATTACTGAAAGAGTTCAGGGAGCAGTTAGATGCTCTGGGCGTCGCCAATAAAAAACGGTATCCACTGACCGTCGCCATTGGCGCAGGTAAGGATAAAATAGCCGCTACTGAGCCGAGTAAATATAGTCAGTATCTGGACTGGATAAACCTGATGTCTTACGACTATAACGGCGGCTGGCAGTATGCAGACCCGACCTATGTACCGCCTGGGTCCAGTCGGCCAAATGCCGATCCGAATGCGAAAACGAATTTCCATGCCCCGTTATTTATCGATCCTAATGCACCGGATGCATCTGCTGCAAATGGTCCGACTAACTCGGTCGACGGTGCCGTTAAAATTCTGCTTGCGCAAGGCGTTACGCCGCAGAAAATTGTTGTCGGTATTCCATTCTACGGACGGGGATGGACAGGTGTCCCAAATGTTAGTAATGGTTTGTACCAGAAAGCGTGGCGACCGGCAGCAGGGACCTATGAAACTGGAATTGAGGATTATAAAGTACTTAAAAATGCTGCTGGCACATTAAGTATTCACAATGTAACAAAGCAGGCATATAAATTTGATGGATCGACGTGGTGGTCTTATGACACGCCAGCCACAATCAAAACCAAAGTTGATTACGTGAAATCCAATAAGTTGGGCGGGGTATTTAGCTGGTCACTTGATGGCGATACCGTAGATGGAGAGCTTATGAATGCGATGGGCGAAATGCGTAAATAACCTTATGCGATAAGAAATATTACAAGCCGCTCAAAAATAGTTTGGGCGGCAATTGCAGAGAGCAACGGCGATTCGCGCGATGCCCGGCAACCACCGAAGGTGGAAAAATGCTATTGGGCTTTCTAACCCTTAAAAATCGGATATAAATTATCATCTAGTTGATAGGATCACTGTTGCTCTAATCCGGAGCAGGGAAACTGATCCTGACCACCACCGGTGAACACCTGGCGGCGCAGCTGAAAGAAACGAAGGTGGTAAAATGCCCCCTGAAACCTGGCGTCGTATCCACGCCTTCCGCAACGCTCTGATACTACCCCTCAGTGTCAGCATAGTTGTCACCCCTTCTGAAAATGAATCCAGAGGGCAACGGAGTGACAAATGAAACGTATTTCCCCGGAGCGTAAAGCCAGCACACTGGCAAAATTGCTGCCCCCTTACAACATGACCGTCGCGGCTGTTGCACAGATGGAAGGGATATCGGAAGCTACTCTCTATAACTGGCGTAATCAGGCTAAAACAGAGGGGAAACCGGTGCCCGGTGCAGATAAAAACAGTGAGCAGTGGCCTGCCGAAGCGCGGCTGGCGGTTATCGTCGAAACCGCTACGTTGAGCGAAGCGGAAATCGCCGAATACTGCCGTAAAAAGGGACTCTACCCCGACCAGATAATCCAGTGGAAACAGGCTTTTTTACAGGTGACTTCCGGTGATGATAAAGCGGCCCTCAGGCAAAGCCAGAAAGAAATCAAGCAGTTGAAAAAGGAACTGCTCCGTAAGGAAAAGGCGCTGGCAGAGGCGGCAGCGATCCTGGTGTTAAGAAAAAAGCTCAGGGACTACTACGGGGAAACGGACGGGGATGACTGACCTCGGGGGATACACGCCAACAACTTATTCAGTGGATAAATGAGGCCATCACTGCCGGTGCACGCCGAGCCGTGGCCTGCCGCGAAATTGAACTCAGCGTACGCACCTGGCAGCGCTGGCAAAAATCCCCGGAAGACCGAAGAGCGACGGCAATACCCTCAGTGTCAGGATAGTTGGCTCCTCTAACAAAATAGACCTGAGGGTGTTGGAATGACAAATAATGTGTGTTTCAACAAAGATTAAAACCGGATACGGGAAAATTGCTTTCCCCTTGTAATAACCTGTTGCTCTAATCCGGAGCAGGAAAACCGGCTGCGTAATTAACTCCGGGGACAACTTCGGTGGAACTTACCAGGTATGAAATCAGGGCCATTTACCATAGTGAGTTAAATTAAAAATGTTCCTGCCTCATTGGCAAACTTTTGTAACAGATCGCTCCATTCCTGCATCATTTGCCGCGTTGTTCAATATATCTTGCATGATTGTAGGCACTTCGAACGGCATTGGGGTCTGCATGAGATAACTGTGCCTCGATCCATTCCGTAGGATAACCAGGCTCATTTAATGCAGTGGAAAGCGTGCCCCTGATACCATGGCCGGTCAGCATTCCTTCATATCCTGCACGTTGAACGGCTTTATTAATAGTATTCTCACTTATCTGTTTGAGAGCGTTACTATTATGTGCAAGTAGATAGCATTGGGAGGCCGCAGACATGCCCACCAGCGTTTTAATTATTTCCACTGCCTGCCATGAAAGGGGAACAACGTAGGGCGGAATGGTTCTTTGTCTCAGGTTTCTTTGTCACCGGAAGAGGGTGGAGGAACATGGAATCGGATGTAACAAAAACAACACATGTCGTTCGTCGTTCAGGTAAGCGGAAAAAGGATAAAAACGGCCAGAAAGGTGTGTTATTACAGCAGATAAGCAGGGGAAGGGGCGGCTAACTAACTGAATCCGGTAGCGCTTTTTTTGGGTGTATTTATTGTTACGGAAAAGTTGAAATCTGGAGTGATTTTTCATTATGGTGCGTCCGAGTTGATTGGTCAATATCGGTTTTATTTTTATCTTCCAATGGGTTGGAAGTTGTAAAACAAAAAATGTACACACGCTTGTACCAATGAAATAACAAATTTATTTTATATATTTTTCTCATGCTTTCTGTGGGTTGGGCAGCAAAATTGATTCTGTATGCAAATGACATATAAAATATGTCAGTGTTTTTATAATATAAAACATGTCAGTGTTTTTATAATATAAAACATTATTTTTAATAATTGAGAATATTATTTCACTGCATATACCCAATAAACATAAGCGCACAGCGGGAACCGTATTGACGAAGATAAGTTATTCAGCGAGCAGTACTGCACACCATGGCAACAGTTACCGGCCAGTGTGCAATAACGTCAAGCACATGGTAAAGGGGGCGTGGGCTGAGTAAAATACAGATGCAGTGCCTGCAGGCGTCACGGTAACGCTTGTATTACTGCTGCCTCTGCAGTAAGTACAGCCATCTGTCAGCGGGGCAGGCGAAGATACGGCGGACGTCCGGTCAGGGCCGGACAGACGAAGGCACTCACCTCCAGGGGGAGTGTCTGAGGGTATCCTGGGACTGGCTGAGCACACGGATCACTGTAACAACAGAATGCGAGGGCACGAAATAGATCATGTGCTGCTCAACCGGCAACGAAAAGATATTTTCTCCAAGCTCTGCCCGGTGCGTACCGATGTCATGGCTGGCCAGAATGTCGAACACCGCAGCCAGCCTGCCGATATACGCATCCGCTTTTTCCAGCCCAAACTGCCGGAAACTGTAGTTCCAGATGGCCTCCAGATCCGCTTCAGCTTTCGGTGTCAGCTTAATTGCTTTCATCTGCCACTCTGGCTCTTACCTTCTTCAGGAAGGCATCCTGCTCCCAGGGCATAGCGTCACCGCTGCTTATTCCTTCGGCCAGAAGATCACGAAGTATCTGTAGACGCGATTCTGCCTGTTTTTCACGAAGCAAACGCAGCCCATCACGCATCACTTCACTCTGTGTCCGGTAATCGCCAGCCTGAACCAGTGAATCAATAAACTCACGCAGTTCATCTCCGACATCGACCGTCATTGTCCGGGCCATACTGCCTCCTGTTATCAGTGTAAGATTTATTCTTATATCATAATAGCCGGTATGCCAGCCTTTTGCATCCTTCTCTCAGCAGATCCTCTGCTGATAGCGTCAGAGCTGTATGTACCAACCCCACCATCTTTGTTTACACGGCAATAATATTTGCAGGTCAAAGCATGTGCAGGACCGGTATGAGGGAAGCGACGAAGTGATAGAAGGCCACTGGTGTGAGCGGTATGTACGTAAAGGCGAAGCTTCTGACTGGGGTCACAACCACATGTTGCAATAGATTTTGTATCTTTTAACAGTTTCACAGAATTCGGATCTCCGGAGAAAAGGAGCGACTGCTTAAGAATTGCGTCCAATAAAATGACATGATGTCATTAAATTGACCGCTTAATAATTAAATGATTTACTTCACTTCTGATTAATTCATTTACTGAAACTGTATTCAGAGAATACAGCCATCCTGACAGGAGCCCACATGCTGAGTCAGCTGACCCTGCGCTTTCACAAGAAACTGATCGAGGCACTGAAAGTACGTGCCGGTCGCGAAAATACCTCGGTCAACGCCCTGGCCGAACGCTTCCTCGATGACGGTCTGAAGTCGGCTGCCACCGGCGACGGTTATTTTCAGCTGATCGCCGATCCGGATGCCACGATCCGTCAGCTGTACCGGCATATCATTCTTGGCCAGACCTTCGGCACGTCAACGTTCTCCCGCGACGAACTGCGCTTTCTGCTGGCCTACGCCCGGGAGGCCTTCATATGCGGGCATGGCAGACTTGCCACTCTCCCGGCGCTGCGCACTCTACTGGAGATCACCCGCGACCTGCTGGCATGGCAGGTCGAGCATGATCACCCGGTGGATGCCCACTACCTGAAGGGGACCTTCCGGCTGCCCGGCGAAAACTGGGTCGAGGAATTTGACGATTTCCTTGCGACACTGCGTCCGGTCATTGATCAGGGCTATGCAGAGCACCTGCTACGACCACTGGGGAGCGACTGTTTTACGCTGGCTGACTTTCCCGACGCCGTGCTGGCGGAGATTTTCACGCTCCCTCGACTGAAGGGCATTTTCCCACTGGTCCTGCGCGGGCTGGGCTGGACGGATGAAAAGGCCGCGGCTCTGGCGCAAGAGCTACGCCCGCTTATCCCGGCCGTGACGGAAATCCTTGAGGCCGGCACGCTGCGTCTCGAGATCCGCGTGGACGGCCAGCATCCGGATCAGCGTCCGGGAGCCTGGTATGACACCCCGAAAATACATCTGATCATCACAGGCCAGGAGTTTGTGGTACCGGTGGACTGGGCAACTTTCACCGAACTGCTGGGTCTGTTCAGCCTGTATGTCCGCTTCCCGGAGGCGCTGGCACACGGCCATCATGGTGAACGCGTCATGTTCTCGCCGCCAGGCCATGTCATGGCGGACGGTTTTTTTGGCCTCGACGGGCTGCGGATTTTCCTGCCAGCAGAGGGGTTTGAGACGCTGGTTCGGGAGCTGGTAACGCGCAGCAGCGAAGGCTCGCTGGCTGACGCCCTGTCCGGGCTGCGCTGCCTGTACGGAGATCTGTGATATGGCTGATATCAACGCAATGAGGCTGGATCAGTCCGTCACCTGTCCGGAACAGGATCGTTATGGTTTCCGCTATGTCGCCGCACAGCTGGCACAGTCTGTTCAGGCTATTGGCCGCGAAGGAAGCGCTGTTATCGGCATTGAGGGGGCATGGGGTTCCGGAAAAACTAGTCTGCTGAACCTGCTGCGTGCGGCACTGGATGAGCAGAAAGAGGACAACACGTTTGTCCTGAGTATCTCTCCCTGGCTTGATGGCAGCGACACCAGTCTGGTGGAATCGCTGCTGATACCGGTGGCAGGTATCATTGCCGCAGAGGAAGAGCGCCGCCTTCCCCTCGAAGAGCGGGAAAGCCTCAAAAAGAAAAAGGGGCTCACCCGGACAGCCCGGACCCTCATGGAATATACCCGAGCGACGGCCCGCCATCTGGCTCCGCTGGCTCAGGCCGCGACTGTGATCCCGGGCGTACCTGATGCGAGCGGGGCGCTGAACGCGCTATCGGAAACCAGCTGGTTAAAAGAAAAACAAAAAACCGCAGCGGAGATGCGTACCGAAATCGCAGAAAAAATTGTCGCAATGGATCTCAGTTTTATTATTCTTCTTGATGATCTGGACAGACTGGAGCCTGCGCAGGCTGTGGAAGTTGTCCGTCTGGTCAAATCCGTCGCCGATTTTCCCCGCTTCCGCTACATACTCTGTTATGACAAGACGGTGCTGGCGCAGGCCATCAAGAAAGGACTGGGCGTGGAGGATGGCGAACTTTATCTGCAGAAAATCGTGCAGATTTCCTTCAGCCTGCCAAGACCGGAATCCTTCGATCTGCGCCGGGAATTTCTGGCCGGCGTCGTAGGGTTGTATGAATCCGTTAACGGAATGTCTCCGAGCGAAGAGTTAATAGATGAGTTAAACAGGGTAACAGATATTTATGGTGCAGCCCTGAACACCCCCCGTGAAGTCCATCTGGCACTGAATAATCTGCGTTTTAGGTACAGCGGAATACGCGATTACGTCTTTCTGCCGGATCTGTGTTTCCTGCAGCTTATCCGTACCACCAATTCCGGGCTGTATAACTGGACAGAAGAATATCTGACAGAGCGGGCCATCGTGGAATCCGGGGACGGCCGTGTCAGTGAAGAGGAGCAAGAACAGCTGGCACAAAAGCTGGGCGAATACTTGTCCAGATTTCGCTCTTCAGAGGCAAAATCTGCAATCTCCCTGCGCCACTGGGTTCCGGGTATTTCGGGGTATCAGGCTGATAATCTGAAATTGTTCGCTCAGGCGGGCGAGGAAGAGAAAGCGATGATGACAGCCAACCGCCGCCTCGGGAGCACCGCATACTGGCGTTATTACTTTGCATTTTCCTCACCGCAGAACGTTCTGCCGCCAGCGTATTTTGATGATCTGTTCCGTAAAAGTAGTAATCCCGAAAATTATCTGTCAATGGCCCGGGAGTTGTTAGGCCGGATCAACAGCAATGGTGTGTCCTCACGTACCTGGTTTGAGCATATTCTGAGCCAGATGACACGACCGATGATAAACGAGCGTACAGCATCAGAGTGTTCTGGTCTGCTGACATTCTTCTTTGAAGAGGGCGATGAGATACACGCACGATTCCGACAGAGAAATCACTGGTTTTCCCGGTATGATCTTGATGTCAACAGCGTGGCTGATCGTCTTCTGAAAAGAATGCTGGATGATGACCGGGCTAAGACGATGAACACCCTGCTTTCACTGACGATGAAAGGAACCGCCCTGGTCTGGATTGCGAATTATATCCGCGATTTGCTGTGGCAGAATGGGCTGGCTGGTAACCGGCCCGCCTCAGAGCAGGAACGCGTGCTGACAAATGATGAGTTGAACCTCGTTCGCAGCAAGTTTAGTGAGCGCCTGAATAATAATAAGCTGATATTGCAGCTTCTGCAGGGAGGTGAGCTGGGAGGATTCGTCTGGGCCTGTCAGGATATTGCAGGCCAGGAAACACTGATTGCCTGGATTTCACAACACGCTACCTGTGACGAGGTATTTCTGACCTTATTGCTGAGTCTGCGCTCTCACTGCATCTCCAGCGAGTCCGGACACTATCTATCCCTGAAAATAACGGAAATCGCTCATTTGTTCGGGGGAGAGAAAGAACTGCGCGAAAGGCTAAGCCGTATTGAAGCTGAAGGTCAGTTTCCTGATCAGACGGATGAAATCAATAAAGCTATCATGCTCAGCAAATCATTCTGATTTTTCCAGTTCTGCCATTTTATTAACAATCTCCAGGGAACCTGCCCAGCAGGTTCTCTTTTTCAGTTGCAATCATTGTTGTATACCTGAATAACCTCCGTCTTTTGGGGTTTTCGGATCTGAAAAAGAGAAAACAAAAAAAGCACATAGATTAATAGCTAAAAACTATAAAAAACGGAACAAGAACAAAACTTGCACAGCTTAACGATTTATCGTAATGTATAATACATGAAATCGATAAGGAGGTTTTATGAACACACCAACCCAAAAACGAAACGGTAATGATCGTTCCTCCACTATGCATAATTTTATGGACAACAGCATTGCTGCAGAGCGTCTTCAGAATTTTTTTCAGGACCTGGCAGAAGAAGTCCGGTCCGGTAAAACTCCGATTGTTCCTGAGAGTATGGGGAAGACCGACGCGGTTTTTACCATTGATACCATTCTGAAGTTTCTTGAAAATCGTGCAGTTAACAGCCTGACGCCGGAAAAAAAACGCCAGCAGCGACGTTTACACAGTAAGGCTCTTTTCCTTCAGACGCTGGAAAATGACGGCGGGATTTACAATTCAGCTAAAGCTGCAGAAATGGTGGGCAAGAGTAAACCAACGGTTAAAACCTGGAAAGATACCGACCAGTTGCTTGCCCTTGATATTGATGGTGAGTTTTACTACCCGGCGTTTCAGTTCACTGATGAGGAAGGGATCTCGGATAAAGGTGTGCTCCGGGGGGTGGCCGAACTGCTGCCTATGCTGGGCAGCTTCAGTGACAGAATGAAATATTCTTTCTTTATGGAACAGAGAAATACTATCCTCGATGGCCTGAACCCTGCAGGACGTACGTTTACCGTTGCAGACGTTCTGAAGGGCAATCCGGATGAAAAAGTGATGAATGAATTACGCCGGCTGGCTCGCAACTACGGTACACAGAACGCAGTTTAATGAAAGGGGGTGCTTGCCCCCCCTTTATCAGTTATTCCTCAACAGGAATTCCCAGTTCATAAACAAGAATATCCGCCGCTTCCTTACCCTGATATTCAAATTGACTGAGACTTGTCTGGCTCCGGGTTGTGGCCAGACCGGTTCCGGCCGGATCGTCATGCCATAGAACAAGGCATGGGTCACCGGTGACATTTGACGGAAACTCCATTCCGTCAAACCCTGCTGAATGAACCTTTTCAGCCAGATGCTGAGTAACAGCACGTGTTGCCGTTGTCACATCATGCAACGTCAAATCACTGCCTTTAATCAGCTTACTGACCTGAAGGACCCTGATATCTTTCTCAATAACTACAGTTCCCATCATGTAATTATTGAGGTCCGATTCCCTGAGCCCTTTTTTATGCTGAAACACTTCCTTCATTGCCGTGTCAGGTGTTCGGGCCACGTACATGGAACCATTCACACCATCATTAAGACTGTAACGGCAATCCTCACCATTACGATTGAAAAAGACACTGCTTCCGCCGTGGCTACCGAGCTGAAGCCGGAACACCTCAGTTCCTGATGTATCGGTCATTTCGGACCGCTGGAGCTGCTCGTCTTGCAACTTCCCGATTTTATCGAGAGCTGCCACGTCCTGTTCATTCATGCCTGCATTTACAGAAGTTTCAACAGCCTGATTAACTTCGTCGTTTAGGTTTACCTCTGATTTTAAACTCATATTGATCACCGCCTTTCTGGTAAGGATTTACATAAGCCATAGGCTTAATCTCCATCGTTTTGATGTTTTGTCCCCCGGGCAGAATGCTCGGCAGGACGATGTATCTGTCGCTGTGCTGACAGACCCTCAAAGCATAAACGATTGAGATTGTTAAACAACGGCTTGTAATGCACAGAGGTACAGAAAAATTACGGGATACAGGGAGACAACCGTTCATAAAAGAAAAAGTGCAGATCCGCCACTACCGGAAATCGGATCTGAAAGGCAGAAGAGATGGATTATTGCCTGACAATCACAAAAAGTTAAGAATTGTTGCTACGTGGGGATTATTGCAAGGAATGCAAAATTCAGGACTGACTGAGCCTTTAATTGCAACAAAGAGGAAAGGAAAACTTTTTTTCAGTTTTTTTATCAACCAGCCTTAAAGGCCGCATCGGATTTCCTACATACAGTTTTAGATAAGGAAAATTCTATGACTGTATTTCTGATGACCGCTGCCTATGGTCTTTTAAAAACTGGCTCTCTCATTGTTTTAGTTGTTGGTGCCTATAATGGCTGGACATTGTTCTGGAAAAATTATGGCCGCCTTCCTCATATCTATCGTTCGTGCTGGCGTTACCAGAGGCGATTTATTCTCAAACGAATCTGGAAACGCGTCAGAACCGGCTAAGCCGGTTCTTCTAACAGCATTCCCAGCCCGGCCAGCCAGCAAAGGCAGCACCAGGTGGTGAACACCATCCGGGTCTGGCCGGATTTCCACTTGCGGATTGTGCGTTCATCTACGTCCAGGCGGTTGGCCAGCTGGATATCAGTCAGGTGGATCAGCGCCCGGACCAGGCCAATTTCACTGGCAGAAGGCACCATCCAGCTTTCGCCCGAACACAGCGTTTCAGGATTAAATTTCTCAAGCTCAATCAGTTCTTTAATCTGCCTGGCATTTTCCGCCTTCATATGTAGTTAACCTTTCTGATTAAGATTGCGACAGACTTTGTACACGATGAGCCAGCCGCCGCGCTTCTTCCACATCCCTGAGTTCCCTCGCTTTTTCCATCATTTCTGTGGTTGGCTCAGGCAATTTTTCAAAAAACTCCTTAAACTGTTTTCCGACAGACTTCAGGGAAACACTGTCCGTTCTGGCTGTCTTAATATTGGTGTAAACAAGGCGGTTAAGAGGTTTTGTCAGCTCTTTCTCTTCCATAAATCGTTTGAAGATCCAGAGATAAATATCAACCAGCTCCAGACCTGCGCTTTGCGTGCCCGACTGGAAGACAAGCGGTTCAGCCGGCATGTTCTTCATATCCATGACCGGCAAACCAGGCCCGAGTGCCCACGGCTGTTTTCGAATCTGGTAGTAAAACTCGTTCAGCTCCCGCTGGGTGGTGTTGAACTGTGATTGCTGGTCCACAATGATGTTGGCTTTTCTGTTAGGAGCCCCCAGTCGGGAGCAGATACCGTGCAATACGAACTGAAATCCGATCATATTGGGCATGATTTGCAACTTTTCCTTGTTGGCTTTGCAGTTGTACCCCAGCCCTTCAAAGTTGACCATCGCCCAGGACAGAGCGTCTGTAATAAGTTCAACTGAACGGGCATCACCCAGAGTATCGACTCGCTGAAGCAGCACACCACAGACCTCGTTGAAAAGAGAGGAGGAACGTCCATCATGTGCCTCGAGACGGGCACGCCATGCTTTTTCAGCCAGCTCATCATCAAACAGATTTGCCAGATTCAGCAGCAACGGATAGCGCAGTGGAGTCCAGTAGACACTCCAGGGCACCACCGGATTCAGTCCCTGATCAAACACCTGATCGAAGAACGAAATAATGGCGTGATCCCGTTTAACCACCTGCCAGACATCAAACCGTATCCGGTGCTTCTTCTGCAGTACAAGCAGTGTATCGATAACTTCATCAAGGCGGTACATGCCCAGTTCTGCGGCATGAAGGCGCTGTACGTTCAGTTTTTTCCGCAAACTGGCAAGTTCAGCTTCAGCAACCTTATCCAGGTCATCCGGAGAGGAAAGCACGCCGTAAGAAAGTACAGGCTGGGTACGGTCAAAAAGATTCGGACCGGTATGACCGGTTTCATCCACATAAAAGTGCATTCAAATATCCTTTATCAGGCTGGAGGAAAGCGAAACGGCATAATTCGAGTGAATGTAAAACCTTCATGTATCTGGTTGCAAGTGTTCCGCTTATGGGGGTTTTCGGATCTGAACGTGAAAACAGAGAGCGCGTATGTATTTTATGTATTATTTATTCTGTATGTACTATATGTATTGTATGTATTTTGTGTATTTTTCACTCCGGTTGTACAATAACCTCTTTCCCTGAAAGACCGGAGCCTTTCCATGACCACGCTATCCCCGGACACCGTCCGCCGCATTGAAGACGCCGCTGCCGCCCTGATCGCTGCCGGTGTCCCGAACCCGACCAACGAGCAGGTCCGCCAGCACCTCGGCGGCGGCTCGCTGTCCCACATCTCCCCGGTGATGCGCGCATTCCGCGCCCGTCAGCGCGAGCAGGCCGCTGAACAGACCACGACCCTGCCGGCAGAGCTGGCGCAGTTGCTGACGGGTCAGCTGGGGCTGCTGTGGCAGGCGGCGGTGAAACAGGCTGAAGCCGGGGCTCTGGCGGCGCGCGAGCAGGCCGACGATGACATTGCCCGGGCCGACCAGGAGCGGGATGAGGCGCTGGCGAAAGTGGCCGCCCTGGAAAGTGAACTGGCGGTGCTGCGGGAGGTGGTGGCCGAACGTGATCGCCTGCTGCAGGAGGTGCGCGAGCTGCGCGCGGAAGTACTGCCGCTGCGTGAGCAGGTGGCCCGCCTGACCGCCACCGGCGAACACCTGGCGGCACAGCTGCAGGACACGAAAGCGGAACTGAAGGAGGCCCGGGAGGATGGCCGCGCCCTGCAGATCGAGCTGCTGGCCCTGGCACGCCATGATGGGAAGGTGAAAAAATGAGACAGGAAAGAACATTACGCATACGGGCATTTCGCCGTGCGCTGGAGCTTGGCGCCGGTGAGCGGGCTGAAGAGTGCCGTCATTTTCATCGCTGGAAAATGGAACTGAGGAATTTCCCGCACGGCAGCTGCGATTTAGCCAGCAACACACTGGCGCAGTACCTGACAGATACTGAGGGGGGCCACCCCTGCATCATTTTTATGGAAGGGAACGCAGGCTTTCAGGAAGCTGAAAACTCAACTGTCCATGGCCATGTCATCGTATTGCTGGACGGTGAGTACACCGATCTGACGCTGGATCAATTCGAAGAATATCCGGACTACATTCCTTCCGAACCTGTCGAATCTGGCGGGCCGCTTGGTAAGCTGTTACGCAATATCATGAAGCATGAAGACCATGTACAAACCCGCCAGGTTGATCTCGATGGTGGCGAAGAGCTGTATGCCTGGTTACG
The DNA here is from genome assembly GCF_003818135.1 of Buttiauxella warmboldiae. Taxonomy (GTDB): domain Bacteria; phylum Pseudomonadota; class Gammaproteobacteria; order Enterobacterales; family Enterobacteriaceae; genus Buttiauxella; species Buttiauxella warmboldiae. The sequence goes on from NZ_RPOH01000017.1 coordinate 49,037, forward strand.
CGATACCGCCAACGAAGTGCTGGCTGCGGATCCGGAATGGCAGGCCTGGGAACAGTCTATAGCGGAACAAAGGGAAGCGGCCCTTAAGCTGTTCCCATTTCAGTCTAACATGCAGAAAATTGAGTGCGAACAGGGCCAGGACAGTCAGGAGGTTGCCAGATGAAGATTTATCATTACACTGACCTGAACGGCCTGAACGGCCTGAACGGCCTGAAGGGCATCATCGAATCAGGCTCACTGTGGGCGACGCACTTTTCCTTCCTCAATGACAGCAATGAACTGATTCACGGCATGAACTGCCTTGAGAATGCCCTGCAGCACCTGAGGGACGACTTTAACCCGAAAACCCTTAAGTTCATCGAACAGGCACTGACGCACTTCAGAATGCACCGGGCTGTTCATGTCTATAACCTTTCTTTCTGTCTCGAACCCGACCTGTTAAGTCAGTGGCGGGGTTATGGCAGCTCTCAGGGTGTGTGTCTGGAATTTGATGATGAAGAACTGATTGCCTCCCTGCAACTCACGCACTACCAAGTGTTTAAAAACCGGGTGATCTATACCAAAGAGGATTCCACGGTTGAAGCCCGGAACGAAATCCTCGCCTTTTTTCGTCAGCCAGAGGTTCAGGCGGCAATAAATGCAGATGCAATGCATGAGATGATTCAGGCAACCAAACTGGCACACAGCCTGCCGCCTTTTTTCAAGAATGACGGTTTCAAAGAGGAGCAGGAGTTCCGGATGGTAATTCTCCCGGACAGACCTTTTGAGGGAGTCAATTTTCGTGTCAATGACAGCGGTCTGGTGCCATATCTGATCATTAAAGCAAAAGATAAGCTGCCACTGAAAAACATCAGAATTGGTCCCCGCAGTAACAGAGCAATGATGATGGATGGGATTTCATTCCTGTTACAGAGCAGGGGGTACACCAGTACACGGATTTCGTTTACTGAGACGCCGTTCCGGTAAACTCAATTAAGAAGTACAAACTTCAAGGGATCAGTATGTTGAATAAAGTTTCACAAATTAATTTGGCCAAAATCTTGGCTGAAAAATTTAACGAAGGTGACTGGCAGGAGCTGTTTGCTGTTACCGATTGTGAAGATGTTCCGGAAGGGCTGTATAAATTCTACCAGCATGTTCACTGGGACAACCCGGAGCTGAAAGGGATGGCCATCTTTGCCATAGAAAGCACTCTGGCCAGGGACGCTGATAACCTTTCTAAAATCTGGGCGCTGGATAATGTTCAACGCTATATCAACAATGCCAATACTGAGTTATTCAATGAAATAAAGGACATTGTTAATCAGAATGGGCAAAGAAACGTTTCCGCAGCTCCAGTGAAAAATGTGAACGAAAACATTTACCAGGCTTTAGAAGATGCGGAAGTGTTGCTTCAGAAAAATGGACCACACCGGGCTTATGATCGTGTCCATACAGCTCTTCATGCTTCATTAAGACAAATGTGTGCAAACCATGGAATTGCGACTAATAGTACAAATAATAATGTTCCAGGATTGCTTTCCCTGATAACTGCACATCTCAAGGCGCTGCCGGATGATGGAAGAAACGAAGATGTGTTTAAAATGTTGAAGTCATCTGCCGCAATACTACATGGAATCAATAACCTGCGTAACAATTACAGTATGGCCCATCCTACTGAAAATTTGCTTAATGAGGCCGACGCGCGTTTTGCCATAAATCTGGTTCGTTCCATTATGACTTATATTGATGAATTGCTTTAATTTTAATAAAAATATGAGGCTCACAGCGAACAGATAGAGTATCAACGAAGAAGTGAAATACGGCCAGCATTTCGAACTCTGGCCGTACTCTTATTGTTTAACAATTGATGATCACCTGTGTAAGCGTTTAATGGGGTTTGAGGTCCAATGGGGCGAAAACCTACGCTAAGATGTGTGATTCATAGACATCATTTCACTTCGTGCAGCTGCTGCTTGAGAAGATTGCAAAATGGCATCTGAATCGATCGCGGTTTGGCATCACAATCGATCATGATTTGGCACGCATCCGATCACTGATTGGCATCCTGTCGCTCACTCCGGGAATTAACTCTTTCCATCACAGTCTTCATTGCTGTTTTAAGCCAATGGAGATATCGATGTCCAAAAAGAGAAAAGCCAGGAGTTCCATGGAAACCTGTTTTAAGATCCTTCAGCTTAAGTTCGGCCAGAAGCTGACCAACCGTTGCATCGCACTGACGCTGAAAATCAGTGCATCAACCGTTTTTGAGGTGCTCTCCCGCTTTAAAGCCACGTCTCTCCCATGGCCCCTCCCTGAAGCCATATCCCACGCGGCCCTTGAAAAGCGTATCTTCCCGGCCAAAAGTGCCTCTGCGTCAGAGCTGGTTATGCCTGACCTGCTTCACTTCGATACTGAGATGAGAAAGCCAGGCGTGACGCGCCAGCTGCTGTGGATGGAGTACAAGGCTCAGGCCGGTGAGCTGGCTATGGGGTACTCCCACTTCTGCCGCTGCTATCGGGAGTGGAAAAAAACGCGCCGCCTCTCCATGCGCCAGGAGCACCGCGCCGGTGAAAAGCTTTTTATCGACTTCTGCGGCCCGACGGTCCCCGTCGTTAACCCGGATACTGGACGATCTGGGTCTGGAACCGCTGAGCAACGCGCAATGTAACGACCTGCTGGAGATAATCGAAGACCGCTACGGACAAAGCAGCACCATCGTAGTAAGCCAGTTCCCGGTAGACAAGTGGCACGGTCTGATGGAGAACCCGACAACGGCAGATGCGATCCTGGACAGGCTGGTGCATAACGCGCACAGGCTGGTACTCCAGGGAGAGTCAATGAGGAAAAATAAACCGGCAGTGGAAAGCGATGAAAAAACAGGTTAAAAAGCAGTAGGAAAAGTTAAGTTCCCGGTTGATCGAATGGAAGCGAATCGCTGATCGAACTTCGATGCCAATCCGTGATCGAATAGAGCGGAATACGCAGTTCATCCGGCGAAGCTTATCCAGTTGCGCCTGCAGATAGTCTATTTCGCGCTCCCGGTTGCTCAGCTTTTCCTGCAGGGTGTGGATCAACGCTTCCTGTTCAGCCAGGCGCTGTTTCAGCAGAGGGATGTCGTCAGAAGAGGTGTCGTTCATAAGCCCGCATTTTACCAGGCTTATTCTGCGACGCTCACCTCCGTGATCGCTCCCGAAGAAGATATAGTTTTTCTTTCCCAGACATACTGCACGTAATGCCCGTTCTGCCGCGTTGTTATCAGGCTCTGCCAGCCCATCATCACAGTAGTAGCACAGCGCATCCCACTGGTTCAGAGCATAAGCGAACGCTTCACCCAGACGGGATTTTTTCGACAGCGTCGCGCTTTTTTCTATCAGCCACTCATGCAGGGATGCCAGCAGCAGCTTGCTTTGGGATTGTCTGGCGGCCAGTCGCTCAACTGCCGGAAGGCCGCGTATGGCTTCTTCTATAGCGTACAGTTCACCGATACGCTTCAGTGCTTCCTCTGCTGTCGCCGTTTGGGTGCTTATATACACATCGTGGATTTTTCTGCGCGCATGGGCCCAGCAGGCCGCTTCTGTTAACGGGCCACCTTCACGCTCTGCGCTGAACAACCGGTCATAACCCGCGAAGGCATCCGCCTGCAGCACACCATGATAGTGTCGAAGATGTTGTTGAGGATGCTTCCCCTGCCGGTCTGGCGAGAAGGCGAACCATGCCGCTGGCGGATCTGATGAGCCTGCACTTCTGTCATCGCGTACATACGTCCAGATGCGCCCGGTTTTTGTCTTCTTTCTGCCCGGTACCAGCACCGGCACCGGAGTATCATCCGTATGCAGTTTGCTGCAGTCCATCACGTAGTGGTGAAGGGCTTCATCCAGCGGCACCATTAACCGGCAACAGGCATCCACCCAGTTGGAGAGCAGCGCACGACTCAGATCCACACCCTGACGGGCAAAGATTTCAGTTTGACGATACAGCGGCAGGTGTTCGCAGTATTTGGCCGTTAACACGCGGGCCAGCAGACCCGGCCCGGCGATACCCCGATCGATGGGACGTGATGGCGCTGGCGCTTCAACGATACAGTCGCATCGGGTGCAGGCCTTTTTCACCCTGACCGTGCGGATCACTTTCAGGGCACTGGAGACTAGTTCCAGCTGTTCCGCGCTGACTTCACTGAGGTATTTCATATCACTGCCGCAGTCCGGGCAACAGCTTTCCACAGGCTCCAGACGATGGATCTCACGGGGAAGATGTTCAGGGAGAGGGCGACGGTGGCGTGACTGGCGAAGCTGGCGGGGAACCTGCGGATCATCCTCCCAGCCATTATAACGATCGCTTTGCTGCTCCTGCTGCTTCAGCAGAGCTTCGGCCTCTTCAACCTGCCGGCGTAGCTTTTCAGAACGGGTGCCGAACAGCATCTGGCGCAGCTTTTCTATCTGTGCCCGCAGATGTTCTATTTCGCGCTCTTCGTTCTCTATTTTTTCTTCTGCGCGGGCCAGTGCCGAACGCAGGAACGACTCAGTCTCTGCAACGAGGCTAAGCTGACTGTCTTTCTGGCGAAGCGCATCTTCCAGCGCGGCGATACGGGCGAGATAGTCCTGACTCATGACCACATTTATAATGCGGTCATGATCTTTTTACAACATTGTCAGTGAGTTAAGGCGTGAGGTTTTAGGCTGACGCCAGTCCAGCTTATCGAGGAGCATGGCGAGTTGTGAGCGGGTGATAGCGATTTTTCCATCGCGTACAGCAGGCCAGATGAACTGGCCTTCTTCCAGCCGTTTGGTAAACAGGCACAGGCCATCAGCATCGGCCCAGAGGATCTTCACGGTATCGCCTTTGCGGCCACGGAAGATAAACAGGTGGCCGCTGAACGGGTTTTCATCAAGTGCATGCTGTACCAGCTCGCCCAATCCATTGAATGATTTACGCATATCGGTGACGCCGGCGACCAGCCAGATGCGGGTGCCTGACGGGAGGGATATCATTGACTTCTCCCGGTCAGCTCGCGAAGCAGCACGGCCAGTAACTCTGGTGACGGGTTCTCCAGCGTCATTTTGCCGTGGCGGAACTCAACACAACAGGAGGAGGCATTCAGCGCTGAGAGCTGCCCCGGTTCTGTATTCATCCCGGCTGATGGTGTCGGATCAGGTATCACCTCAACAGGCAGCATTGTCGGTGATGGAGAAGATTCGACTGTTGCCGGAAGGCGGCGCGATATGCGGCCTTCATTCTGCCAGAGCCGCAGCCATTTAAAGATGACGTTATCGTTGATGCCGTTTTCGCGGGCAATCTGAGCAACGCAGGCACCGGGGCGGGAAGCCAGTTCGACCATACGTATCTTGAAGTCATTCGAATAATTTTTACGGGGTTCTTTTCGCCAGGATTGGGTTTCCATACTTAGATGTCCGTCTGTACAGGTGGGCGTCTAAGTTACCAGCACTGGCTTAATGGCTACATACGGCGCTGGCTTTACGCTTACAAAAAAATAACCAATTGGGTTTGTGGTCTTATGAGTGCAGGATGAGTCATGTCATGTACTGGGGGAAACATGGGGGACGGTTTAGGCCGGGATTTCTGGTTCTATAGATGTGCTCAGATTGCGACAGCATTGGGTTACAGTGCGTCGTCGATTGCTGCTGTCTGGTGGATTCTGGATGAATACCAGAAGATGATCTATGTGCATACCGAACCTGGCGGCAGCGTTCGAGCATTACAATGAAAACCATCCGCACAGTGCGCTGGGATACCTCTCGCCGAGGGAATACCGGAGCCGACGGATAATACTAACTTAGAGATAAAAGCTGTCTGGATATAACGGGTCAAGATCACATCCATCACATCACTACATCTCTGAGCATGGCGTTCAGCCCATTAATTGTACTGACCCTATCAGATAAAAGTCCCGGCCTTACGTCCAGGACTTTGTCAGCAGCCTGAGTGCCATTATACATGGCACGTATGCTTTACTTGTGTTGTTACTTATTTTACTCCTTAATGTGCTGCACATTATTAAATTAGCAGTTCTACGTATTTACATTGGAGTTTCATTTCAGAGAGTTACATACCTACTAATCGTTTGAACAATATAGATACGGGATGTTGTGTTTTGCAATAAGTATTGTGTTTTTATTAATTAACGTCACATTTATATCGGTGACGGATGCATGTTTAAGGTAAAATTGAGGAATGATTTTTTCCAGTGTCTCGGCTGGTATATTTTCTCTATTTGATATAATTATTTTATTGGATGTCCATACAGGGTTATTACCAAAATCTGTTTGTGTAAAAAAAATAGTACGCCTGACAGTAAACTCTTTGCCATCTGTGGTCGTAACAAAACCATTAACTTTCGCAACCCCTTGCGAGGGGTTTTTTTTATAACTAAAAACCCCTCTAAATACCAGGTTTTGATTTTCAATTCTAATGTCTGCTTTGCAACTTAAACGATATTTTGTATGATCTTGACCTATTGATTTATAAATGACATAAATTAACAATACAACTACAATAATTAAAATTATAGAAAGTAATCTATTGATGATTGTTTTTTTTCTGATTTTTTCTTGTGGCATTGTTATTGAAACTCCGGAAGGTATAACGAAGAGCAGGAATTATTTTCAAAATCATCCAATCTTGCTGTGCATATAAATGCTGAGATATTTAGAATGTTTTCATTTGCTGTAATATATACGTGGCTCTTGGGTGCACAAATGTCATAATATTTATTGATGAATTTATAATGCCGAGAATACCCCCCCAGGGATTTATTAAAGTAGTAACTACAGTTGTTTTTTGTTTTGCCCATTAGTTGATATTTTTCAAACTGCTCTTGTGTATCATTATGCAATAATAAATAGATTAAAAAAGGCGTCAGTAATGATATTAAAGCCATTTTTGTTTTTAATAGTGAGATGTTTTCTATCCGTTTTAACAATGATAAATTATTGGTTTTTTTTATGTTAATTGTCTCGTCAATTTGTGTGGTGAAAATCTCGATTAATATATCGCTATAAATAATCACACCTTTTCTTGGTATTGTAACTATAATAGGCTTATCCAGCCCCAGAGTGTTAAAGGCTTTTCTTAAAATAAGAATGGTTTGATAGAATGTATTAAAGCTTGTTTGTCTGTAATCATTTCCCCAAGCAAATTCCATTATTTCATTTTGTGTTTTAATGCTATTTTGGTTTTTTATGAGGAAATACAAGCATAGAGCTACAGTTCTTTTTAAAGAGATCTTATCCTGTGTAGTAGTATTCTGAAGAATACCATCAGACAAGGAAAAAACTACTTTTTTCTCGATTAGATAGTTATCAGTATCTGGTATCATCGTGGCCCTTTAGGGGAATGAATGTTAATTATGGGATGGTGAAAATTAATGATTATATTTTAACATGAAAAATCAGATGGTTCCTAGAAAATTTATATGGTGCAGCTAAAGAAAATTTTTCCTTTTATATTCATCAGATTGTGAGGTTTTATACAAGCAAAATTTTCCTGGTCGCAAAAATGAGATTGCACCTTCAGGAGACGTTACCACATGTTATGGAACAAAGGTCATGAAAAAAATTTCAGCGTGATTAAAATACTTACGTAGAAAAATATTACAGAGTTATTTAACATTAAATTAAATGTGGTTTTATGTTGTTTTAAGACTTAACGATATTATAGTTAACTTATTTTAACTGCCATTAATTTTAATAAAATCAATAAGTTAAATGTTTATTATTAAGTGAAATCCAGTGTCAGCCCGGACGTTCATTTCATGACGTAGGTAGTAAGTCACTCTGATAATTCTAAAGGTTAAGCTCTTTGGGATAGGTATTAAAAATGCAAAACATAACCAATTCTTCTTGGTTAAGTCCGTTGGTTTGTCATTATTATGCTCAATACATATAACTCACAATAGAATGCTGTCTGCCCCTTGCTCGCTGGAGTTGAAGTCAAGCGAGCGATAGCTCACTGTTTTTATTTGCGCCGGACATCAGCTTTCCCTTGGCTTTAGCCTGATTATGCCAGTTACAGAAGGAAGTTTTAAAATAAATGATAGCAAAATATCAAAATGGTTATTTTGCAACATGAAAAATACCCTTTAATATCAATAAGATAGTTGTTTATGTTGGCAATAAGAATTACAAAATATCTTAAGAATATGAAAGATAATTCTAATTATATATCAGATGATAATATATAGAGGTTGTGTTCTTAATAATTTAATAAGAACATCTAAATAGTATTAATATTACGTACAAATGGATGCATATGATCTCAGATAGTTTGTTATCCTGAGTGCGGTAGCTATGGTTGTTACGGATGAAGGTTTTCAGTTTTGCAACCAATCTCTTGTTGATAATAAAATTGAAATAATTAAGTGAGAGTTATAATTTTAATCATGCTTACTATCCGTGCTATTTGCAAAGTTAGATGTGATTTTATATTTCACTAATCAATTTTATCAAACTGAATCGTCAACTGATTAAAGGGTAAGAGAGTATGAATGCCGAGGAAGATAGTGAGCATGAAATGGATGAACTTTTAGCTCCTATGGTTGATGGGTTAAGCGGGGCTTTATGCCTGTTAGTATTAGTGGCTACCGTTTTTATGGTTAGTGCTTTAAATAAAATTTATAAAGGCTACATAGAACAACAATTTAAAGGGTCAGTCGTTCTCATTAATGAGAAAAATATTTATTTCTGGGGGCTTATATCTTTAACTGAAATAGACTTAATTAAGATCAACAAGGTTCCAAAAAGTGTGAGTGGAAAGAAACTTGTTTTTAGAATTTATATAGACAGGAGGACAAAGAATTACAAACAGGTTTATACGTCAAATGTTATAAGGTTGAACCAGTTGATTGGTTCTGGTTCTGAGACCATTTCATTTAAAGAGGGGACTGAGGTTGGATGTGGTTCCCCTAAAAATTGTGTTTATTGGGAGTATGAATAACATGCATTTTATTGGTATATTTTTTTATATAGCATCTGCTCTCGCTGTATACTATGTTAAGACGATTAGAGAGATGGTTGAACAAGCTGTATATTTAGCGCCAGAGCTAACATATGCGATGTTAGTGTTATGTATTTATCCTCTGATGATTTATTTGAATCATTTGTTCTATAAGAAAAAAACGGTCGATAATTTTAAGCTTCTAAGTACTCAATCTAAACTAGCTGCGTCAGTTTGCGTTTCGTTAGGTTTGGTCGGCACTTTTCAGGGGTTAACTGCAATGGTGACTGCAATTGCTTCATCTATGGGCGGAGACGGCGATGTGGCAGAAAAAATGGCTGGCATGTTAAGTTCTATATCTTCTGCACTTTCTGCAATGTCGTATGCTTTTCTTACGTCGATTGTTGGTGTAATTGTATCAGTGTTGATTTTAGTTAGTTTGAATTTCTGGTCTTTTTATTATGGTAATCATCGGGTGCCAGTTGCATTAACTAAGGGGAATTCTTGTGACAAGGAGTTGTCATATCTTCTCGAACGCCTTGATAAATGCATTGAGTTAAATATAGGAATTGCGAGTAAACTCGTTTTAATTTCTAAGAAGAATGACAATGATGCAGCAGGGTTAAATTCACTGGGGCATCTCCTCATTGATATCAGAGATTTACAACAACAATTAATATCAATAAATAAAGATAATGCCGGTATTATGGAACTGTCAAATAAAACTTCAGTAGCCACTAATCAACTAATTAATAAATTAAATGATAGCATTGAAGATGGTGCGATAAAATTGCTTCAAGAAATCACATCAATCGGAAAAGATAATGAATGCTATAATACCAGAACAAATGAAGGCATTATTAAGTTGTCAAAAGATATAGGTTGTTTGAATACTAGTATAGCTAAATTGTTTGAACTATTCATCAAGGAGAAAAAACAAATCATTCAGAAATTGAAAGGTTTGTTTTTATGAAGAAGATTATTAATGCCATATATATCATTAGCGCTCTATTTACCTCGTCTGCATTCTCAGGAGAATTGAGCTATCAAAAGTTTATAGATGCGGCACATCAATCAGCTCTGTCAATAATAATAAAAGAAACTGAATTTGAAGCAGAAGCACAAAGAAGTAACGCAATTCAATATTATTATGTGCCAAAAATAATTATTAATAGTGAGAAAGTGCTCTCTGGTTCAAAGGAAAAAGAACTGAAACCTAATGTAGGTGTTAATGCAAATATATATAACAGTGCTCAGAAATATAAAATAAGTGAGCATGATAATAATTTATTGTATTTGAGGAACGCTGTGGATATAGAAAAGCGTGATGTTACAGTTATAATGATGAAGAATTTAATTGGCATAAGGTTATTTTCCAAGCTTCACTCAAGAATACTTGAGTTAGAAAAGGCAGAGAAATTAATGACTGAAGATATAAAGATGCAGAATGATTCTGGTCTAATAGGTGACAGTATATTAAAACAATCACAATTGTTATCAAAAAAAATAGGCAATGAAATTGAAAATGTAAATCAACAACTAGATATTTTTGAAACCAATATTAAATCTGTGACATTAAAACCTTTTCCTGTTGAGGGTGTTGATCTTCCGTACAGCCTGATAGATAAATTAATTTATATTAAGCTTAATGGTTGGGATGTGGGACGTAACCTCGATTTAATTGGATTGAAGTTACAGGCTGCAATGTTGCGCGATAATGCAGATCAACAGAACTCTCTTGTTAATGTTGATTTTGTATTTGAAAATAAAATACATAATCGCAATAGCATTTCTATGAAAGATAAATATGTTGGTCTTAATATGTCACTTAACCTTTTTGATCTAAACAAAATATCGGATAAGAAATCCAGAATAAAAACTTATGAGGCTGCCCGTTTAAAAATAGATGCTAAGCAAGCAGAATTGATTAATGATATTAATAAATTAAATTATGAATATAATTCTAGCATCAATGAACTTAAAGGTCTTACTGAGCAAATGGAATTAACTAAGGGGATTTTAAATGATTTTGATAATGAATATAGAATAGGTAAGGTGTCATTTTATGAAATACTAAACACTAAATATGATTTGGTTAACATTGAAAGAAAAATCTCAAATGTAAAACTTAAAGTTATAGATAATCGTCTTAATGTAATGAAGGTTTTAAATCTATCATTTAATATTTAGCTTGATTTTTTTTGGAGGGATAACAACGTTGGTTACCAAAAAATTATCTCTTTATTGTGTTAGGAGGTGTATGTAAAGTAGTCGTTGTATAAACTATGTTTGTATTCCTGAAAACCGAACATCAGATTATGGCCGGTTTAAAGTCCGTTGCACCAGGCGTATTTTCAAAGATATCTTTTGAAAAGCGGGAATATCGGCGGTCTCGAACTACAACCAGAAAGCAAAGTAAGGTGGTATGAACATCTCTGATATTAAATAATGGGTCATAACGGCAAAGTATTAACATAAAAACTACCTTCCAGGGAGAGCAAAGTAATGAATGTCAGAACAAGTCAATACAATTATTACTTTCTTGCCGGGGTTTCAGGCATAAGTGAGGGTATCCGAGAGTCGGGCTGTTATATTGATTTTGCTTTTTATCAGTTTGAGAGATATGCTATGTGTCATTTTCTCTCGATAAGATTTTTACATAGTTGCTTACTGAAAAATTCAGTGTTAATTGCCAGCGATGAGCTGTTACCACTTGCTTTGCATTATCTGAAGAATACCGGGTATGTAATTGCCGTGTTTAGAACCTCCAATACAGTTAATGAAATTATTGCTGAATTGTCAGCACCAGGGGAAGATTTAAAACATCGTCAGTCAGAACGTTGGAGTTGCAAGAGAGCATTAACTGCACGGGAGGTTTTTCTTCTTGATTTGTTTATCAACGGCTATAGTATCCAACGGATAGCCTATAGCCTATAACCTTAATCTTTCTGTTGATTCTATTTATTATCGGCTCTCGCGAGTTAAAAGTAAAATGGGACTCCGCAAGCTGGAAATGCTATTGCTTCATTAGAATTTTAAAAATTCAAATGAGTTATTTTATATGCTATTAACGATAGGGGTAAGTATTACTGTTTTTGTTCATGAAATAGGGGCCAGGCAATCTATGTAAAATTAACAGTCAATGCTTTTAATAATAAACACTCATCATATGAGCTTTCATATGAATAAACCTACAGTTTTGTACGGTAGGTTTTATTATCCCCTTCTCCAGTATATAAAAACATATGAAACCATAGTGTTTCTTTTATATACGACAATTAATAATCCACTAACTTTTTCTTTTTAAGATGAAAAATAACCAGCGAGCAACTTTGATATGGATAAAATAACACGTATGAATGTTAAAGATATCGATGCAACAACTTTTCTTGTTAAATCCATAAAGATATCTGGTTTTGATCTTATCATTGAAAAGCAAGATGGAAACTTCATTAAAGTAGATGATGGTTTATCCAGTGTGGTTATTGGTGAGTTAAGCTTAAAAAGCGTTGATAATAAAGTTATTGGACAGACTGAGATTTTAAAGTTAATTGGCGGAGAAAATATCGGATTGGAATCAGTTTTCCTGGACTCATTAATAACTACTGATGTTATTAAAAAGGATTTTGTCTCTAAAAAAGAAAACAACGCTATTGTAGATGAAAAGGTAGAGGAGTATTTAGGAAAGCTTGAAAAACAAGAGATTAAGATAGCTGATCTTAATAAGAAATTAAATGAAGTAAAAGAAAAAGCAAGTTCGAATATTAGTCTTGATGTATCACAGGGTTCTGGAGAGTCTGAAGGTGAAAATTTAATAAATAGTCTAAATGAATCACTAAAAACAGAATCAAAAGCGGTGAGTAGCGCGTTTAAAATTCAGTTGCCGCCGCCACCGGAAACGTCTGTACCAGCGAAATCTAAAAGTAATGACCCAGCTAAATCAAATGATGATGTTAGTGTAATAAACCCGACCGTTCTGGATGAGTTAAAACCTTTCTTTATCAACGGGGGAGTGGATAAGGTTGCTGACTCCGGGAAATATTGGGATAACACAACAAATATAAAGAAACTCATTTTTTCTGGTCAGGGGACGGTTGGCGCCAGCGTGGCGTTGAGTCTCGGCCAGCAGGTATACCGGACTCAGGTTGAAAGTGACGGTAACTGGCGCATTGACGGACTGCCTGTGCTGGAGGATGGCCCCTATGATTACCGGCTGGTGGCAACAGATGTGGCAGGTAACCAGAGCCAACTGGACGGGCAGGTGGTGATTGACACCCGGTTGAGAGAAAACAGCAGCCGGATGGATACGGCGTCTGACACGGGAGTCTCTTCGACAGATGGCATCACCCGGTATGTACGGCCAGTTCTCAGTGGTCAGGTTGAAGCGGGAGCAGAGGCGACTCTGGTGCTGGGCGGCCGGGAATATCTGCTTGCAGTCGATTCAGATGGCCAGTGGCGCTGGGTGCCGGATGCCGATCTGGCAGAGGGTCACCATGAGTATCAGGTGGTGGCGAGGGACGTGGCAGGTAACCGTTCAACCTTCACAGGTGGCTTTACAATTGATGTCACCGCGCCGACTGCACCAGTGTCACAACTGACTGTGGGCTCAGACAGTGGAGTGGCGGGCGATAATATCACCCGTAACCCCACGCCACTGCTCAGCGGTATGGCGGGGGCGGGAGACAGCATTACCGTCACGCTCAATGGTATTAGCTATCATACTACAGCCAGCCCACAGGGAAACTGGACGATGCTGGTGGGCCCTTTAACTGAAGGCCGGTTTGAATATACCGTCAGCGCGACAGACATCGCGGGAAATAGCGCAGTGGCAGAAGGCGTGGTAACCATTATGGCCACGCCCCCGGTTCTTACCGGGGGGCTGGCACCGTGGAATGATTCGGGAAGCTCGGACAGTGACGGGATCACTATGCATGCATCACCGGTTTTTTCTGGTCAGGGGAGTGTTGGTGCAAGCGTAGCCTTAACTCTCGGCCAGCAGGTATACCGGACTCAGGTTGGAAGTGACGGTAACTGGCGCATTGAGGGACTCCCTGTACTGGAGGATGGCCCCTATGATTACCGGCTGGTGGCAACAGATGTGGCAGGTAACCAGAGCGGCCTTGATGGAAAGGTGGTGATTGACACCCGGTTGAGTGAAAACAGCAGCCGGATGGATACGGCGTCTGACACGGGAGTCTCTTCGACAGATGGCATCACCCAGAATGCGCGGCCAGTACTCACAGGCCAGCTTGAAAAGGGAGCAGAGGCGACACTGGTGCTGGGTACCCAGGAGTATATCCTGGCAGTCGGTTCAGACGGTCAGTGGCAGTGGACGCCGGATGCCGCTCTGGCAGAGGGCCACTATCAGTATCAGGTGGTGGCAACGGACCGGGCCGGCAACACGTCAACCTTCACGGGTGATTTTACCCTTGATATCACTGCGTCGGTGGTATCAGTGCCACAGCTGACTGTAGAGTCAGACACCGGAGTGGCGGGCGATAATATCACCCGTAACCCCACGCCACTGCTCAGCGGTATGGCGGGGGCGGGAGACAGCATTACCGTCACGCTCAACGGTATTAGCTATCATACTACAGCCAGCCCGCAGGGAAACTGGACGGTGCTGGTGGGCCCTTTAACCGAAGGCCGGTTTGAATATACCGTCAGCGCGACAGACATCGCGGGAAATAGCGCAGTGGCAGAAGGCGTGGTAACCATTATGACCACGCCCCCGGTTCTTACCGGGGGGCTGGCCGAGGAGAGTGATTCGGGAGCCTCGCTGACTGACGGGATCACTCAGCATGCTTCACCGGTCTTTTCTGGTCAGGGGCGTGTTGGTGCAAGCGTAGCCTTGACTCTCGGCCAGCAGATATACCGGACTCAGGTTGGTGCAGATGGCAACTGGCGCATTGAGGGACTGCCTGTACTGGAGGATGGCCCCTATGATTACCGGCTGGTGGCAACAGATGTGGCAGGTAACCAGAGCGGCCTTGATGGAAAGGTGGTGATTGACACCCGGTTGAGTGAAAACAGCAGCCGGATGGATACGGCGTCTGACACGGGAGTCTCTTCGACAGATGGCATCACCCAGAATGCGCGGCCAGTACTCACAGGCCAGCTTGAAAAGGGAGCAGAGGCGACACTGGTGCTGGGTACCCAGGAGTATATCCTGGCAGTCGGTTCAGACGGTCAGTGGCAGTGGACGCCGGATGCCGATCTGGCAGAGGGCCACTATCAGTATCAGGTGGTGGCAACGGACCGGGCCGGTAACACCTCAACCTTCACGGGTACTTTTACCGTTGATACCACCGCACCGGCCTTAGTGAGCGCGGATCTGGCACCCGAGCAGATAGTCGATCCCGACATTTCCAGCACACATGCCTCCGTTCCAGAACTTAAAGGCGTAGTGGAAGTCGGTGCACTTGTTTCTCTTACCTGGAATGGTGCGACAAAAAAAATAGATGTTGCTGCAGATGGTTCCTGGAATTACTATTTTAATAGTGGCGTAGTAAATGGTGTAAATACTTATAAAATAGATGTTACTGATGTTGCCGGGAATATCACATCAGTAGATAAAACTTTTACTTATTTTCCGGAGATTGATAGCAATGTCAATAAATCAGACTTAAGGGCAGCCCTGGATAGTTTGACTGACACCGGGGTCGCGGGCGATCAAATAACCAATATAAAAAAACCTACTTTAACCGGAGTGGCACCTGTTGGTCATCGGGCTAGTTTAAGTATTGGTGGTGTTGCCTATAATATTGATGTGCAAACTGATGGTAGCTGGTCATTTGATATTCCAGTCGATTTGCGAGAGGGGGCTAATGAATATTTATTGACAGCCAAAACTGGCAGCGGCGCTGACTCTGCTACTTATGCAGGTGTCATTTACGTTGATACTACACCACCATCGGCGCAGCAACATCTTAAATTTGATAGCAATATTTCTGATGATTTTATTACTAATGTTCCCAACAATATATTAACGGGGGCGATTGAAAAGGATGTTTCCATTGATATTACATATAAAGGTATGACCTCCAAACCTGATGTCAATAGCGATGGTACCTGGTCTTATAATATCACTCTGGTTGAAGGTGATAATGCAATAACAATAGTTAAAACTGATTTGGCTGGAAACATCACAACAGTCAATAAAACAGTAACTCTGGATACAATTGCCCCAGTCTTAAGTGAAGTGACATTACTTAATGATACTGGTGTTAAAAATGATTGGTCAACAACCGATAAAACCCCCCTTATACAGATAAAGGCAGCGGCTGGCCTTTTTTATTCAGTATCGGTAAGCGGCACTACCCATCTATTAAATGGAACAGTGGGTTCTGATGGTCTCGCGCGCATTAAAATCCCTGATGATGTCTTTGTCGATAATCATCTATTACAATCTAAAGACCTTATGGTTAAAGTTTTTGATGCTGCCGGTAATGAAAGTAGCCAGAACGTGACATTAAAATACTTAAATCAGGAGATTTCGGTTGCAGGTGACCTTGCCGATGCTTCCGATAGCGGTGCCAAAGGAGATATGATCACTAATGTAAAGTATGCTAGTTTGAATGGTACTTTCACAGGGGTAAGTAATCCAGCGGTAATATATAATGGCTCTGTTATTATTGATAATGTTAATTATGCATTAGCAATTGTACGTGATAATAATAAATGGAAGTGGTCATTTGATAACTCGGATAAAGTGGAGTTTCGTTTTGGTAAGAACGAAATGGACGTTGTTATAAATGACAATTTTGGTAATCGGATCAGTCAACATAAAACCGTCATCGTTACGGATGTTAACTATCGTTTGAAACCCGAGACGGATACCGGGACATGGGGCGATTATATAACATCGAATCGACAGCCTGTATTAGAAGGGAAAACAGAACCCAATGGGCAAGTAAATGTTTTCATAGTCAATAGCGCTAAGTCGATAACAGCGCAGGCCGATGCCACAGGACACTGGGAGATTGATCTAAGTAGTGGGGTTCCATTTGAAGAGGGGGCATATGACTATAAACTTCAGGTAACAGAGGGAAATGATATTATTAGTTTCGATGGCAAATTTGTTATCGATCTTTCTGTTGGTCCTTTAACTTCATCTTTGGAAAATGGTGCCAGGTATTCAACAACGGATAAACCTGTTTTGGTGGGTAAGACTGATATAAATTCCGTATTAACATTAGAAATTAATGGCAAAACATATACAACGTCGTCCAACAATAAAGGAGATTGGCGTTTTAAAATTCCTGATGCCCTACCACATGGACATATTGATTATACAATATCTGTCAGGGATGAAAATGGGAATGAGAGTGGGGCAAGGCCTTTTACACTTGACGTTGATACAGCGCCTATGTTTATGAAGCTAACATTAGATGATCATGAAGTGTCATCCACTACTAGCGGACACTGGGCAATAATTGCTGATAAACATCACTATATAACGGGAATAACATTGCCGGGTGCAACAGTACGCTTTAATGTGGGTTATCGTGGAACAGGTGCGGTGCAGGCAGATAGTGATGGAAAGTTTAGGATTCATACGGGAGGCGCGTGGGTTGAGTCGCTCCTTTCTAGATACAAAGCAGAGCTGATTATTACTACAGTTGGAGGAAGATCAACGAAATATACTTCATGGGGGGTTTCTTTTGTTGATACAGCATATAAACCATTAACTGTGGAAGTTACTGATGAGGTAAATGGTGAAGTTCCCTCTAATTTACCCAAATTTACTGGTTCTGGTAGTGCTTATGCTAAAATAAAGCTAGTAATAAATAATATTGAATATAATACCAGAGCCGATCTTTATGGCAAGTGGGCGCTTTCAGTTTCAGATGCTTTACCTGATGGTATCAATAATTATACCATAACGAGTACGCTGCTAATGGTAGTTCAGGTGGAACGCTTAATAGCAGTATTATTGTCGATACCATCATGGTACCTCTCAGCGCCGCATTGGATGTGGCGGATGATAGTGGGGTTTTAGGTGATAAAATAACTAATGATAATTCCCCCTTACTAAAAGGAGTGACCGAAGCAAATTATTTGGTTACCTTAACTATCAATAATCAAACGTATACTACAACAGCAAACAGTAATGGTGAATGGGAAATTAAATTGAATAATTTCCCTGATGGTGCTTACAATTACAGCGTAGTAGTGACAAAACCAAGTGGTTTAAAAACAACGTTTTCCGATACATTCCATATCGACACTGTCGTTCCCGGGTCCACTGAGTTTTTACAGATAAATAGCGACTCTGGAATTGTTGGTGATAAGATTACAAATATTGACACACCAACCTTTTTTGGTAAAGCAACAGAAGCAAATGTCACTGTTAAATTAGAAATTGACGGGAAATCCTATGAAACGCGTTCAAATACTGATGGAGACTGGAGTATTGCCATCCCTGACGCATTATCAGTAGGTGATAAAACTTACAAGGTTACGGTCACTGATGCTGCGGGTAATCAATCTGAAATATCAGATACCATCACTATAGTGAGTTCAGATCCCTTACCTGCTGTTACTGCACAGTTAACTGCTGATAGCGATAGCGGTGTCCTCCAGGATTCTATAACTAAAAACAGAACGCCGAGGTTAACAGGAACGGCTGTTGCAGACGCTATCGTAACGGTCACCGTTGCCGGGAAGGTATATATCGTTTCAGCTGATGCTAATGGAATCTGGCAAGTCAATATTGCATCACCATTAGCTGATGGGGTTGTGGGTTACACCGTACGAGCTATGAATGCCCATGGTAATGCCTCTCCTGTTTTCTCAGGGCAATTCACCATTGATACTGATGCCAGTTTATCTGATATAAGAATCGCGGATGCATCTGATAGCGGCGTGAAAGGCGATGGCATAACAAATGTATTGCAGCCTATTATCTCTGGATTATCTGAGGTTAATGAAAAAATCCGCCTGATTATCGGGGGCGTAGTTTATCAGGCTACTGCTAATGAACAAGGTCAATGGTCAATACAAATTAATCAAAATCTTGTCTCGGGAGAAAACCACTACACTGTTGAAAGTACTGATGATGCCGGGAACGTAGCCGTTAAATCGGGCATTGTGACTATTGATACACAGTTACCCACATTAACCGGTGGTGTGGTTGGATATTCCGACCCAAATGTAGATATAACGCTTAAAACGGGTAACCCCTCCTTTAGTGGGAGCACCGAACCGGGATCTTCAGTTGTTATCGTGATTAATGGTACTCAATATACCGCTACGACAGACGCTGTAACGGGAAATTGGAATTTTACCCCCTCAGTGGCACTTACCGAAGGACACTATACTTATACCATCATCGCAACAGACAAAGCAGGTAATATTCAGGATATTAATGGAGCATTTGACATTGATCTGACGCCACCCAGTATCACTGGCGGTTTAAACCCCTTGACTGATCCGAATAACGATGGATTAATCAATGCGGCCAGACCAGTATTTAGTGGCAACAGCGAGTTGGGCTCTGTTGTGACTATTAATATTGACGGTAATGAATATAGCGTTACGACAAACACTCTGACAGGTGCCTGGCGGTTCGAATCTCCGGTTGACCTGACCGAAATGCGCCATACTTATAAAATTACCGCAACAGACAGTGTGGGTAATATTAAGGAGATTAATGGGGCATTTGATATTGATCTTACACGCCCTGATATTACAGGTGGTCTGGATGGCCAGGCTGATCCAAATAATACCCCGTTGATCAATACATCCAGACCCGTCTTTAGCGGTAGCAGTGAGGCTGGATCTGTGCTGGTTATAACTATTGATGGTCAAGCGCATAGCGTGACTGTCGAAGGTAGTGGACTTTGGCGTTTCCAGCCAACAAATGCTCTCACTGAAGGGAATCATACTTATACCATTAGTGCGACTGATTTGGCCGGTAATACTTCCACTAACAATATTACAGGTTCATTTAAAGTGGACTCCACCGCTCCGGATATTATCGGTGGATTAGACGCGCAGAGCGACCCTAATAACGACCAGCTGATAAATACCGCCAGACCGGTGTTTAGCGGAACGAGCGAAGCAGGTTCGACGGTGATGCTGCGGATTGATACCACGGAATATAATGTCACACCGAGTGGGGGGGTGGGGCCCTGGAGTTTTACGCCCACATCTGACCTGACGGCAGGGCCTCACAGTTACAGCATCATCGTAACGGATGCGGCCGGGAACAAGAAGACCCTTACCAAAGCCTTTGATATCGACCTGACGGCACCGGCGATCACCGGTGGATTAAACGGGCAGAACGATCCCAATAGCACCCTATTAATCAACCTGAGTAAACCGCTCTTTAGTGGAACGAGCGAGCCAGGTTCGGCGGTGACTATCCGGATTGATAGCACGGACTATCATGTCACAGCGGAGCGGGTGACGGGGGCATGGCGTTTTGAGCCCGCCAATGCACTGGCGCAAGGGGCGCATACCTACAGCATCACCGCAACAGATCGTGCGGGTAATACTTCTAATAATAATATTACGGGATCCTTTAGCATTGACTCTGACGATCCGGATCTTACCGGTGGACTGGACGCACAGAGCGACCCGAACAACGACCAGCTGGTAAACAGTGCCACACCGGTGTTTAGCGGAACCAGCGAGGCCGGCTCGACGGTGACGCTGCGGATTGACGACACGGACCACACTGTCACACCGAACGGGGGGACGGGGGCGTGGCGCTTCCAGCTTCCATCTGCATTGACGGAAGGGCATCACAGTTACACCATCACCGCAACGGATGCGGCCGGGAACAAAAAGACCCTGAACAAAGGGTTTGATATCGACCTCACGGCACCTGTTATCACCGGTGGATTAAACGGCCAGAACGATCCCAATAGCGCACCATTAATCAACCTGACCAGACCGCTCTTTAGTGGAACGAGCGAGCCAGGTTCAACACTGACTATCCGGATTGACAACACGGATCATGGCGTCACAGCGGACAGGGTGACAGGGGCGTGGAGCTTTCAGCCCGTTAACGCACTAACAGATGGCGGGCATACCTACAGCATCACCGCAACAGATCGTGCGGGTAATCTTTCTAATAATATTACGGGATCCTTTACCATTGACTCTCATGCCCCGGACGTTACCGGAGGACTGAATGCACAGAGCGACCCGAACAACGACCAGCTGGTAAACAGCGCCACACCGCTGTTTAGCGGAACCAGCGAGCCAGGCTCGACGGTGAGGCTGCAGATCGGCAATATGGAGCATAATGCCACAGTGAACAGTACAGGGGCGTGGAGCTTTACGCCCACCTCTGCACTGCCGGAAGGGCATCAAACTTATACTATCACCGCAACGGATGCGGCCGGGAACAAGAAAACCCTGTCCAAAGCCTTTGATATCGACCTGACGGCACCGACGATCACCGGTGGGTTAAACGGCCAGAATGATCCTAATAACACACAATTAACCAACCTGAGCAGACCGCTCTTTAGCGGAATGAGCGAGAAAGGTGCGGCGATGACTATCCGGATTGACAACACGGACTATCATGTCACAGCGGACAGGGTGACAGGGGCGTGGAGCTTTCAGCCCGTTACTGCACTGACGCTGGGAGGGCATACCTACAGCATCGCAGCAACAGACCGTGCGGGTAATACTTCTAATAATAATATTACGGGATCCTTTACCATTGACTCTCTTGCCCCGGATGTTACCGGCGGACTGGACGCACAGAGCGACCCGAACAAGGACCATCGGGTAAACAGCGCCACACCGCTGTTTAGCGGAACCAGCGAGCCAGGTTCGACAGTGACGCTGCAGATCGGCAATATGGAGCATAATGCCACAGTGAACAGTACAGGGGCGTGGCGCTTCCAGCTTCCATCTGCATTGACGGAAGGGCATCACAGTTACACCATCACCGCAACGGATGCGGCC
Source organism: Buttiauxella warmboldiae (assembly GCF_003818135.1). Classification (GTDB taxonomy): domain Bacteria; phylum Pseudomonadota; class Gammaproteobacteria; order Enterobacterales; family Enterobacteriaceae; genus Buttiauxella; species Buttiauxella warmboldiae. The sequence continues at coordinate 70,895 of NZ_RPOH01000017.1, forward strand.
GGGAACAAGAAGACGCTGAACAACACGGTTATTGTCGACCTGACGCCGCCGAATGTTAGCGGTGGGCTGGACGCAGGGAGCGACCCGAACAACGATAAGCTGGTAAATACCACCAGGCCGGTGTTTAGCGGCACGAGCGAGCCAGGTTCGGCGGTGGTGCTGCGGATTGACAATAATGAGTACAATGTTACCGCGAACAGTGTGACTGGGGCGTGGAGCTTTACGCCCACATCTGACCTAACGGCAGGGCATCACACTTACACCATCACCGCAACGGATGCAGCCGGGAACACCAGGACGGTGAACGATGCGTTTGATATCGACCGGACGGCACCCACTATCACCGGTGGCTTAAATGGGCAGAATGATCCCAATAACACAGTATTAACCAACCTGGAAAGACCGGTGTTTAGCGGCACGACCGAGGCAGGTTTGGTCGTGACGCTGCGGATTGACCAAACAGATCACACTGTCACAGCGGACAGTGTGACGGGGGCGTGGAGCTTTACACCCACATCTGACCTGACGACAGGGGATCACACTTACAGCATCAGCGCAACGGATGCAGCCGGGAACACAGGCACGGTGACCGGAGCGTTTAATGTCGATCGGACGCCCCCAGCTGTTGACGGCGGGCTGGATGCAGGGAGTGACCCGAATAACGACCAGCTAATAAATACCGCCACACCGGGGTTTAGCGGAACGAGCGAGGCCGGTGCGGCGGTAACTCTGCGGATTGGCAATGCGGAGCATAATACCACAGCGGACTCGGCGGGGGCCTGGAGCGTTCAGACCGTTACTGCACTGCCGGAAGGGCATCATACTTACACCATCACTGCAACGGATGCAGCCGGAAATACGAGCACGGTGAACCGCGCCTTTGATATCGACCGGACGGCGCCAAATGTTAACGGTGGACTGGACGCAGGCAGCGACCCGGATCAGGATAATATAATCGATAGCACGACGCCAGGGTTTAGCGGGACGAGTGAGGCGGGTTCGACGTTAACTATCAACATTGATGGTACCCAATATACTGTTACGACAGATCCTCAGACTGGCGACTGGAATTATCATCCAACGGCGACCTATAACGAAGGGAAACACAACTACGCGATAACCGCGACTGACCGTGCCGGAAATGCTAATAGTATTAATGGTACATTTACTGTCGATCTTCCTGATACTTCGCCAAATCCTGTTGTAAATCCTGAACCAAATCCTGTTATAGATATTAACAGGATGGAGGATGAAAATAATATAAGTTATGGAATGATTTAGTTTATAAAAACTCGCTGTTGACAGTGCTTTTGATACCCAGCTGCTTGCAGCGGGCTTGTTTATCATCTTTTTTTTGTATCTAAATGGAGGTTGTGGCTTTTGAATGTTAAACAAAAGAGAACATGGTTTTTGTTTATTTCATTTTTTATTTTTTGCCTCTATATTTCTTTGGCAAAAATAGAAGTGGTTTCTCCTGGGGTAGGGGTTATTGAGGGGAGTGCAAAAAATATTGATATAGTCACGCCTGATTCGGGGTTTATAGATTATAAAGCGATAAAACAGGGGCAGTCTGTAAAGCAAGGAAGTGCATTATTCTCGTATAATAACATCGATGTGTTCTTTAAACAGCAGAGTATAAAGAATAAACTGATTTATTTAAAAGATTCGAGAAAGAAGATAGAGCTTGATTATAACTTGTTAAGTGAATTGTTAATATATAAAGAAAAGGATGAATTTCAATCTTTTCCCGAACTAAAAGAGAGTTATTTATATCTCAATACTGGCAGGTTTTATAATCAATATAAACATATTGTACTGCAAAAGCATAACATCGCAAAAAAGAAAGTGTTACTTGATGATAGCTTGAGGGAATTAGAAAATCAGGAGGTTATTCTTGCTCAAAAGCAACAGGTATACTTACTTAGTAAGGCTCCTAAAATTGAAGGGCTAAGTAACTCGGTTGACCTTAGTAGATCCAGGTCGGAGCAGATTAATTTGTCTTTCAAATACGTGGAATTCACCTCGGATCTTGATGATAATATAAATAATTTTTCAAGTGACCTGCTTGAAAAAACAAGGGAGTTATCAGAAAAGCTTGATGTTATAAATAAGGAAATAAAAGAAGTGGAAGATGAGGATTCTTTTTTAGATGGCAAGAAGCAAGCTAATAAAATCACATCTCCGGTAGATGGTTATATTTTAAGTGTAGAGCAGAATTTAGAAATAGGATCCTACATTGGTGCTAATCAAAAAATTTTAACAATAAGTCAGAGGAAAATAAAATATATTGTAGAGGGACGTATCTCAGCACGTTATCGGCCATTTATTAGAGTGGGTGGGCTGGTAAAGGTTATGATAAATTCACCTGGATATAAACATACTATAAAAGGAGTGATCGATACTATCAGTGCAGATTCATTTTCTGACGAAAATAAGTCTGGAGATAAAGAACGCTATTATAAATTTAGAGTTCAAATAGAAAAAGAGAATTCCAATATATTCAATGAATTGGTTGGGGTTCAGGTTAATATATTTATACCAAGTCAAAGCGTGTCAATATTAACTTATATTACACAACTCATTAACTCGAACTTATATGCAACTGAAGGATAACTATGTTTGGTTTTGTAGCCGCATTGTCATCAGCAGTGACTGTGATTATATTAATAATAGCATCGTCGCTACTCAACTTACTCAATGTATATAGTCAAAATGAACAGGCAAGAAAGAGTGGTTTAAATTATAATATTGATAAAGTTAATGAAGAAAATAAATCTAATGGTAATGATAATCAATTTGCATTAGGCGTAAATGTGTTATCCAGTGCCGATGTTACTAATATTCTAAAATATAGGGATAGTAGGGATATATATATAACCTGTTCGTATGGAAATAATCTAAGTGAGGACGTTGCAAGAAAATTACTTTCATTCAACTTTTTAAGATTGAAATACCATGCGGATTTGATTGAAAATGATAAGAACATTAAAATAAATCCGCTGGATTACGATGCATTGGGCACCAATAGTTGTTCTATAGTGATTGGTAAATAATATGTTTAAAAGAATTATCAGGAATTACTTAGATAAAAATGGCATAATTATTTCTCCGGCTTTTAATCAGGCTGGTGATAATGAACTTCTCAATAATCTGAATGACTACATATTTGATGATTTATTTGTTTATAATATAGAGCGGCACCATTTTGATGGCGTCAATGGATTGCCTGACGTTTTTTTTGATGAGGACCCGTTGACAGGAATTAGTTGTTTTACCAGAATATCAGATAATATTTTTTTAAAAAATGATGAAAAAAGTGCATTTGTGTTTACGCATGATTTTTTCAAATCAGATAAGTTGCACATACACAAAAAAAATAAATCATTAACCACAGATGTTTTTTTTAAATCGGTCATTAAGCTGACACCAAAGGTTAGCCTTTTTTCTTTCCCTTTAGTCGTTTTTGGTTTATTGATCCCATTTTACTCAAATTTATTTAACTCGAAATTAATATATAGTGATAGTTTATTGAGTGTCATGAACTTTACATTTGTATTCTTTATTTTTCTCTTGTTTGAAATGTTCTTTAAACATAAAGTTAATAATGTTTCCTTAGGGCGGATTGAAAAAAATAGTACTACCTTAAGTTGTTATCTTGCCAGATTGATACCCTCATCGAAATCTAATAACATTTCAGTGAAAATAAGAACAATAGAAACCTCAGCATCTTCATTATGGGAAGTTATACCCCAATCTTTAGCTGATATAGTATTTATGATATTGCTATCAATATGTTTGGTTTTTATGTTGGGTGCATATTTCTCGATTCTGCTTATATACTATATTATTTTCGCATTTTGCATGATTTACATTCGGGTTAAGTGTTATAAAAGTGCGTTGGCAACAAGAGAATTGGCTAATGAAAAACTCTCTTATTTTATCTCATTAGAGAGGAAAAAAATGAATTGTTGTTTATGAATGATGAGGCAGTTAGTCGAGCTGTTTTCGAAAGAAACAGAAAGGATGAGATTGATAAAAGGCAAGTCAGCGAATTTAACCACTATTGGGCAGAATTAATTAAGGCCAATGGTTTTATCTCAATGGTTGCTATGTTTATCTCTTGTTATTTGGCTACAGCTAATGAAAAAATGCATTTTTTATCAGTTATTGCGGTGCTGATTATAAACTCAAGGCTTAGCGGGACGCTGATATCCTTTGTCCATCGCGTATATCAAATTCTTCTTTATCGCCATCATATTATTGAGTCTTATAGCAGCCTTATGAAAGACAGTGTTCGTAGAGTTAATGGACTGGATGGTATGCTAAAAACGTCATTTGAGATGTTAAACCTAACGGTTAAGATTGGGAATAAAGAAATAGTTAATAACTGTAGTATAAAGTTAGTGCCTGGAGACTTTCTCGGGATAAGAGGGAATTCGGGAAGTGGAAAAACCACATTAATTAAAACATTGTCAGCGCAGATTGAGCCAGTTGGGGGAGGGGTTTATATTGATAAAAATAACATAACAAACCTATCTGAATCATTTTTTAAAAATAAATTTGCTTATCATACATCAAGTTCAGAGTTTATTTCCGGTAGCTTGTATGATAATTTTAATTTTTATGGAATTTACTCTTATGAAGTTATGAGTAAGTTTTTATGCTTAATTCGTAATGATTTTGAAATTAACCACGAGATTTTAAATGTAATTCCTGCATCAAGCTTGCCGATTTCAAATGGTGAGCGACAGCGTTTACTTATTTTGATGACGTTATATAAAAGGCCGGCAGTTTTCTTTATGGATGAGTCGACATCTTTTTTATCTGCAAACGACGCGGTCGATTTTGTTAATTTAATAAGATTTTTGTACCCGAAAACTATATTTGTCTGTGCTACGCACGAAGATAAATTGACTGAGCTATTTACGCATAGTATAGATTTAAATGTAAAAGCATGATTTTTTATTTGATGTAATACTTATGGGTGGGGGGCTGTCTGTACATTTAAATTGTTGAATTTGTTTATGATGTTAATAATATTGATCTTAGCCCTGTTATTAACAATGCCGAAGTGTCTTTTTGCTAATTATATCTGTTTTGTCAATAAGGTAGATGCAGCGTAGCTTGCTATTCTGATGGAGGTGAAAGCTTAGGTGATAATAAGTGAAAATAAATAAGAGGTTAACTTTCAGAAATTAATGAGTGGATAGTATCTCTAACGCCAGTATAGCGAGCGCCACAAATGTATGCGAGTAAAACACACATATAATATCACCTTGTTCGTCTGTTCATGGTGATAAGTTAAAGCTGACTGACGGTGGTTTGTGGAAAAGCTATGAATAAAATATACAAGCTGGTTTATGACAAAAATAAAGGCGTCTGGCGAGTGACCAGCGAAAAAGCCCGGGCGGTTGGCAAATCTGTCATAAACAACGCAAAAATAGCTTTATCTGACACCAGTCTTATTCATAAAGGATTGGTGAAGGGACTTTGTGCGCTATTACTTTGCGCCAGCGTTCAGTTCGCTTATGCGTTCCCCGGTGATGGCGGAAGCAATATCTCTGATGGTGGCGGAGTAGGTGGTGCCGGAGGAGGGCAAGCGGGTAATACCTGGCAAAGCGCCGGCAGTTATGGCGCTAATGGTAATGGAGGAACTGCATCTGGAAGTGGCCGCGGCACTTGGGCTCGTGGTGGGAGGGGGGGCAGCTCTGGGCAGCTCGTTTCTACAAGTACAGTAATAGCGGGTAATGTCCGGGGGAATAGTGGCGAAAACGCGGTGAATTCCGGCAACTTTAATGGTGCCGGTGGCGGGGGCGGTGGCGCGGGTCTTTACGTAAACAGTGCGAATGCAGTGATTACTCTACCTTCTCTGATGTCAGTTATTGCTGGAAACGGCGGTAATGGTGCCAGCTCTCGTGCGTACTGTACAGTCTGTGGAATAGGCAGTGGAGGCGGTGGCGGTAATGGCGTCGTCTTTGCCCAGCAGGGAACGCTCAATAATTATGGTGTAATAACCGGTGGAAACGGCGGCGCTCCCGGAGCAACTCAGTCATCCAATGTTGCTGGCGGTGGCGGCGGCGGACATGCGGTGACAGGGCTGAATGTGGTTATCAATAACTATGGAACGCTCACGCCGGGTAATGGCAATGGCGGCGGTAGTCAGGGGGCGGCCATCCGCTGGACGGGCGGAGCCGATAACCAGCTTAATATGTACACCGACTCGGTGATTAATGGCACTATCTGGCTGCAGTCCGGCGAGGCGGAAATAACGGAGCTCGTGGCGGACAGAACGTTAACTAACAATATTATTTTTGGCGGCGTGGGCACGTTTAACAGCAACGGTTTTAATCTTACCTCTGACGGCGTTATCAGCGGCGCGGGCTCCGTGATAAAAACCGGGGCGGGAACGCTGGAATTAAACGGCCAGAATACCTATGCAGGTGGCACCACCGTTAATGAAGGGACGCTACAGGTTTCCAGCAATAACAATCTGGGCGCCAGTTCTGGTGCGCTCACCTTAGATGGCGGAATCCTGCATTCCACCGCCACCTTCTCTGACGGGCGTGCGGTACGCTTAGGCAGCAGAAGTGGAACCTTCACTGCCGATAGCAGAACTACCCTCAGCCTGACCGGCATAATGAGTGATGCGAATACTGGTGTAGCAGGGACATTAACTAAAAATGGTGCCGGAAGTTTATCCCTTCGCGGTAATAATTCCTATACCGGTGAAACCACCATCAAGCAGGGAACATTATTGCTGGCTGGCGATGGCAGGATAAGCAACAGCAGCGTCAATATCGAAAGCGGCACCCTGGATATCAGTCAGGCGACCTCCGATCCTTCGGTTGTCTCTCTGGTGGGAAAGAGCGCAGGAACTCTGGCGCTGGGCGGCAGAACACTGACTTTATCCCACGCGGCAGGCAACTTTGACGGTGAAATGACCGGCAGCGGTGGGCTCACCGTGGATAAAGGGAGCGAGACGTTATCCGGCACCAGCGCCGCCTTTAGCGGCCTCACCACGATAAATGATGGCGGAACCCTGTTTGTTAACGGTACGCTCGGCAGTACCGCAAGCCGGCTACAGGTGAATTCGGGCGGCGCGCTACGCGGGAGCGGCACCCTGGGCGGTGATGTTACCGTTGGGGATAAAGCAACGCTCGGCGCCGGGGCCATAGCGGACCCGGCATCAGGAGAGCTCGGGACCGGAACGCTTACTATCAACGGGACCCTGAGCCTAGCGCAGGAGAGCCAGCTGAACTTTCAGTTCGGCAGCATCAACTCACCGGGCGGGCAATATAACGATTTAATCGAGGTGGAGGGGGGTCTGGTGCTGGATGGCAAGCTCAATATCGCTGTCACCCCGGGGCGCACCTTTGATACCGGCCTGTTCCGCCTGTTTAACTACACCGGCACGCTGACCAATAATTTGCTTGAAATAGCAAAAATCCCGGCCACGCTTAATTCCGGTGACTTATATGTCCAGACATCGATAGATAAGGTCGTTAATCTGGTGAACAGCACCGGGGGCACATTACGTTACTGGGATAACGGCACGCGTAATAATAACAGGATTGAGGGGGAAAGCGGCACCTGGCGCGGTAATACTGACGATAACTGGACGCTCAGGAATGGTGAGTTAAATGCTCCCTGGAGCGACCGGAGTTTCGCCGTCTTTATGGGAACCGCGGGAGTGGTCACCATTGATAATCTGCCGGGGAGCGATATCAGCCTCTCCGGTATGCAGTTTGCCGTTGATGGCTATACCCTTAAAGACGGCACGCTGACGTTTATGCCGGAGGCGGGAAAAGTTCTGGCCAGCGTTAACGTCGGAGACGGAACAGCTAAAAGCAAAGATTTTACCGCCACGGTTAACTCTGTGCTGGCCGGTAACAGCGGGCTGGACAAAGTGGGATTCGGTACGCTGGAGCTGACGGGAGAGAACACCTACAGCGGCAATACCCGCATCAGCAACGGCACGCTGCAGATAGCTAAAGCCACCGCCCTGGGGAGCAGCAGCAACAGCCTGGTGTTTAATGGCGGCACGCTGAATACCACGGCCGACTTCACCCAGGAGCGCAGCGTTGAGATTGCTGCCGGCGGCGGTGAAATGGATACCGATGATACCACCACGCTGACGCAGTCCGGCAATATCTCCGGCAGCGGCGCGCTGACAAAATCAGGAAAGGGCACCCTGACGCTGACGGGCAGCAACAGCTGGTCCGGGGGCACGACAGTCGATGCAGGCATCCTGCAAATCGGCGACGGCGCAACAACGGGAGATATCACGGGCAACATCCTCAATAAATCCACTCTGGCCGTTAACCGCAGCGACAGCCTGACGCTGGCGGGTATCATCTCCGGCAGCGGCGGGCTGCAGCAAAATGGTACGGGCACCACGATCCTGACTGCGGACAACAGCTACACCGGGGCCACAACGATTAACGCAGGCACGCTGCAGCTTGGCAACGGTAGCACCAGCGGCAGCGTGAGCGGTGACATCACCAATGACGGCGTGCTGGCGGTGAATCGCAGCAATGATGTGCTGCTGAAGGGCGTGATTTCGGGAAGCGGTGATTTTGAGCAGAATGGCAAAGGCATCACCGCCCTGAGCGCGGATAACACCTTTACCGGCTCGGTTACCGTCAGCGATGGCACGCTACAGCTTGGCAACGGCGGCACCAGCGGCAGCGTAACCTCTGATATCACCAACAACGCCACCCTGGCCCTGAACCGCAGCGATACGGTGACGCTGGATAATATTATTTCCGGCAGCGGGGTCGTGGAGCACAACGGCACGGGCACCACGATCCTGACGGGGGCCAACAGCTGGTCCGGGGGGACTGAATTAAACCGGGGCACGCTACGGATTGATGAAAATGACAATCTCGGGGACAGCGCCGGGCAGCTGAGCTTTAACGGCGGCAGCCTCGCCACAACAAGCAGCTTCACGCTCGATCGCACGGTGAATATTCTTTCTGCCAACGGCGAGATAGATACTGCAAGCGGTACAGTTCTGACCCAGGATCGCGGTATTAGCGGCAGCGGCGCGCTGATTAAATCAGGCCTGGGTACCCTGACGCTGACGGGCGCTAACAGCTGGTCCGGGGGCACGGCTATTAATGAAGGCATCCTGCAAATCGGCGACAACGGAACAACAGGCGATATCACGGGGAATATCCTCAATAACGCCGCGCTGGCCGTTAACCGCAGCAATAGCGTGACGCTGGCGGGTATCATTTCCGGCAGCGGCGAGCTGCAGCAAAATGGTACGGGCACCACGATCCTGACTGCGGACAACAGCTACACCGGGGCCACAACGATTAACGCGGGCACGCTGCAGCTCGGGAATGGCAGCACCAGCGGCAGCGTGAGCGGTGACATCACCAATGACGGCGTGCTGGCGGTGAATCGCAGCAATGATGTGCTGCTGAAGGGCGTGATTTCGGGAAGCGGTGATTTTGAGCAGAATGGCAAAGGCATCACCGCCCTGAGTGCGGATAACACCTTTACCGGCTCGGTTACCGTCAGCGATGGCACGCTGCAGCTTGGCAACGGCGGCACCACCGGCAGCGTTACCTCTGACATCACCAACAACGCCACCCTGGCCCTGAACCGCAGCGATACGGTGACGCTGGATAATATTATTTCCGGCAGCGGGGTCGTGGAGCACAACGGCACGGGCACCACGGTCCTGACGGGGGCCAACAGCTGGTCCGGCGGGACTCAATTAAACCGGGGTACGCTACGGATTGGTGAAAATGACAATCTCGGTAACAGCGCCGGGCAGCTCAGTTTTAACGGTGGCAGGCTGAACACCACGGCCAGTTTCACCCAGGACTGCAGCGTTGAGATTGCTGCTGGCAGCGGTGAAATAGATACCGATGATACCACCACGCTGGTGCAGTCCGGCAATATCTCCGGTAGCGGCACGCTGATAAAATCAGGCAGGGGCACGCTGACGCTGACGGGGGCCAACAGCTGGTCCGGCGGGACGACCATCAATCAAGGCACTCTGCAAATCGGTGACGGCGGAGCAACGGGCAATATCACGGGCAATATCCTCAATAACGCTGCCCTGGTCGTGGACCGCAGCGATGAGCTGACGCTGGATGGCACCCTCGCCGGCTCCGGCTTGCTGCAAAAAACGGGGCTGGCGAGCTGATTGTCAGCGGGAGTTACGCCCTTTCCGGCGGTACATGGGTCAATGACGGCACGCTGACGTTTTCCGGCAACAATGTGGTGACCAATATTATTGGGCAGTCTGGCGCGGCGTTAAATTTGCGCCAGAATACCACGCTCACCGGCTGGGTCGATCCGCTGGATATGCAGATTGACCG
>NZ_RPOH01000018.1 GCF_003818135.1 Buttiauxella warmboldiae
GCTATAGTTGTGAGGGAAGGGTGCCCCCACGCAGCGGTTTCAATATTATCAAACCCCACAATTGCAATATCTTCAGGTACTTTTAACCCACGCTGTTCGCACATATTAATGGCGATCATCGCGGTAACGTCGTTGTAGGCGAAAATAGCATCAGGAGGCGTTGGAAGATTGAGTAGTTCGTTCATGGCATAAATCAGCGACTGCTCGGTATCAACCAAAGGAGACGCAATCACCTCATATTCAGGCGGCATAAGAATTTGTGCTTCATACAGCGCCTGACGATAGCCTTTTTCACGCTGGCGGATACTGTAATGGGAAAGTGTACTCGCCAGGAAGGCGATACGTTTTCGCCCAAGATTAAGCAGGTGTTGGGTCGCTAAATATCCCCCCTGAACATTATCCGGATTGACACAAGGCAAACCGGGTGACCATAAATCAACCAGTACCATCGGTAATTTCATTTGCGCGAGCGTGGCTATCAGCTGGGGCTCAAAGTAACCGGCGCAAATCAGAGCATCTGGATGATGCAGCAGCACCTGGTCATTTATGGCATCCTCCGGGCCAATTGCCAGAAAGCTCATCGCAATCCCTTTAGCGCGACAGTGATCTTCCACTCCCAGCAGTAATGAGGAGTAAAAGGGTAGTGCACGCGCAATATCATGCTGGCGATGCAACAAGAAAAGAACCCGTTTTATCTTGTCATTATGCAGCCGGGAAAAGTCGTATCCCTGTTGTTCAGCAATGGCCACAATACGCTGGCGAGTCTCTTCTTTCAGGCCTGGCTGCCCTTTTAACGCACGTGAAACTGCGCCGACGGAAACCCCACACGCCTGCGCAATATCTCTAATTCTTACTGGCTTAGTCATGCCTCTCCCATTTAATGTCCTGATGTACTGTGGTGCTCATTCGCATCTTCCTTGTTGCGCTGAAAAGACTGGGCCATTTGCCGCTGACCGAGCCATGCAGCACCTCGTACTCCACTGCTGTCACCGTATTTTGCTGCAATCAGCGGGGTGCAACAGCGTTTACCAAATATATACTCTGCCATACGTTGCTGTAGCGAGGGATAAAGCTCAGCAATATTTGAGACCCCGCCCCCTATAACGATGATATCCGGATCCAGCAGATTAACCACACCAGCTAAAGCCCGGGCCACTTGATCAAGATAGTTATCCCAACACCGTATCGCAGCCGTATCATTGGCCCTGACAAGCGAGATGATGTCAGGGACTTTACCCTGTTTACTATAATTTTGATGGTACTGGCGTTCAAGCCCGCTACCTGAAATAAAGGTTTCCAGACAATTATGCTGGCCACAATAACAGGGGGAGATAATGCCATCTTTTTGCGGATTGTAATGGGGAAGTGGGTTATGGCCCCATTCCCCACAGCAGGCATTTGGCCCGGTCAGTAAGTGCTGCCCAACCACGACACCACCTCCACAGCCAGTTCCCAGAATCACTCCAAAAACTACATGATGCCCAGCGCCATTCCCATCTATCGCTTCGGAAAGGGCAAAGCAGTTAGCGTCATTCGCGACGGCAACAAATTTTCCCAACAATTCAGCGATATCAGCCGCAAAAGGCTGCTGATTAATTACTTGAATATTTGAATTCTTAATCAGATTTGTTTGCGGATCCGGCGTGCCGGGCAAACCGATACCAATGCTCACAGGACCGGGAGCATGGCTTGCTGCTTCCTGAATAATGGTACGAATGCTTTGCAGGAAAGCCGGGTAGCTTGATTTACAGGTCGCATAACGTTGGCGCCAGATGATTGTTCCTTGCTCATCGAACAATACGGCTTCTACTTTAGTTCCACCAATATCCAGACCCAATCTATTTGTAGTTTTCATTAAGTTACCTGCCAGTTAGCGGTTTGATTACTAAAAATAACATTTTAAGGGTGTGGCGATCATTAACTGGAGCCTGTTGCTGCTCTTTTTGATGGTTTTTTGTGGTTGTAGTCACATTGCATGCCATTAAAACATAGAGAATATGATGCTTGTCACGCTTTAATAAACAGCAATCTTTGCAGGGCTATTGTTAGTCATTATGGTGAGTGAGGTTTGTTTACTAAAAATAACTAATGAGGTGTCTATGTCTTCGTCAGGAAACGGGATACAAAAACAGAACTACCTTTTATCAAGCCTGTGGTTTCTGTTTTTCTTTATCTGCTGGGGGGCTTGCTTTCCCTATTTATCTCTGTGGCTCACCGAAAGAATTGGTATCAACTCTGCTGAAGTAGGAATGGTCTATACCTGTATTGCAACTATCGCCGTTATCTTCCAGCCCGTTTTCGGCATTCTTGCCGACAAGTTGCATTTCCGTAAGCATTTGATGTGGATGCTGGTCATTCTGATGATTGCCTTCGCACCATGGTGGATTTGGGTATTTGCGCCACTGCTTAAAGTTAGTGCGGTAGCGGGGGCGATAGCTGGCGGGGTCTTTATTGGCCTCGCATTTGGTTGCGGCTGTGGGGTCTGTGAAGCTTACATTGATAAAGTCTCACGCCTTGATGGTTTTGAATTTGGCCGGGCGCGTATGTGGGGTGGAATTGGCGCGGCGGTAGGCACGTTTATTTCTGGTAAATTGTTTGTCATCAACCCTGATTACATCTTTATGATGGCCAGTGCCGCAGGTATTTGTCTGGCGTTGATTTTGCTGGTATTTCGTCCCGGTAGAAACTTTCTCGGTAATGTCAGTTCTGAACGTGCGAAAGTCAATAAAACCGATATCTTCGATCTGTTATGCACCAAAAGATTCTGGTTCCTGGTATTGTATATGGTCGGTGTCGGTGCGGTATACGAAACATACGATCAGCAATTTGCGGTTTACTACAGCACCTTTTTTGAAAACAAAGCACGCGGTGCAGAAGTCTTTGGGTACTTATATACCGCGCAGATCTTCCTTGATGCCATGACAATGTTTTTTGCCCCAGCCATTGTTAATCGTATTGGTCCGAAAAATGCTTTACTGTATTGCGGATTTATTATGACCTTCCGCATTATTGGTAGTGCAATGGCCAGCGGCCCAGTGCTGATTTCTACAATGAAATTGTTACATGGTTTTGAAAGTTCGATTCTTATTATTGCTACCCTGAAATATATCTCTACCAATTTCGACTGGAAATTATCTGCCACCGTTTACCTAATTGGTTTCCAGTTTGCTAAGCAGTTTAGCCAGATATTTATGAGTACCACTATTGGTGGCATGTATGACGTGCTGGGCTTTAAAGAGTCATACACCATTCTTGGCTTAGTTGCTCTGGCCTTTACGGTTATTTCAATCTTCACTTTATCGCGTAACCGGGTGCAACCCCTTATTGCTGCGCACTAATTTATATTGAGGTTTTCATGTCTGACTTATTGAGTATTGTTGAAAACGGTATCACTATGGTTTTCGACCTGGCACAGCGTGCCCGTTTATTACATTTTTCAACATTACCGTTCAATGCACAGAATATTACCAATAATACTGATGCACAATCACGATTTAATCTGGTAGAGGTCAATTTATCCGGGCTTGATAAGCCGCTGGAGCGCCACGGTGCCGGTTTTACCGCTACGGCTCCAGGTTATACATTACAGTTTGATTCCTATAATGATATCCGCAATGAACAGGGGCGTAAGCTGACCTTTCTGCTTAATGATACCGGCAGCGAAGTGAACCTCGAAGTGCATTATCAGTTTTATAGCGAACTGGCGATAATTCGCAGCTGGACCGTTATCACTAATAAAGGTAGTGAGCCACAGACCCTGGAGTATCTGTCAAGTTTTGTCCTGAATGGTATTGAAAAAGACAGTGCGGCAGAGTGGGAAAAAAACTTCTCATTATTAATTCCGCACAATAGCTGGACGAGAGAGCTGCAATGGCGGGAGTATAGCTTTGATGAGTTAGGGTTTACCCCTTGTATCCAGAAAGGGTTGCAGCGTTCTTCGAAACCACTGCATTTTTCTAATACCGGGGCATGGTCAACTAAAGAATATTTACCGATGGCTTATTTACATGATAGCCATACTGGTGCGGGGTTATTCTGGCAAATTGAAAATAATGGTTCGTGGCATTGGGAAATTGGTGACCAGGCCGACCATTTATATTTGCAGTTAGGTGGCCCGAACGAATTTTACAGCCACTGGTTTAAGCAATTAAACCCGGGTGAATCCTTTACTTCTGTTCCGGTGGCTATTGGGGTGACCGCGCAGGGGTTCGAGCATGCAATGGGCGTGTTGACGCAATACCGCCGCCGTATTCGCCGGGTTAATGAAGATAACCAGAAGCTCGGGGTTATCTTTAATGACTATATGAACTGCCTGTTTGGTGACCCGACAACCGAAAAGTTACTGCCATTAATTGATGCCGCCGCCGCAGCGGGTTCGGAATACTTCTGCATTGACTGTGGTTGGTATGACAAAGGCGAATGGTGGAATGGCGTTGGGCAATGGTTGCCCTCGGCAGAGCGTTTCCCGGAAGGGATTGAATACGTCATCAGCTATATTCGCAATAAAGGGATGATCCCGGGATTGTGGTTAGAGCTGGAGGTTATGGGCGTGAAGTCGCCAAAACTTGCTGAGACCGATGACAGCTGGTTCTTCATGCGCCATGGGAAAAGGGTCTTTGATCGCAGCCGCTATCAGCTGGATTTTAACAGTCCTGCTGTTATTGCCCATGCTAATGAAGTGATTGATCGCCTGGTGAATACTTATGGCGTGGGTTACATCAAGATGGATTACAACATCGAGCCGGGAATAGGGACTGAGCAGGGGGCAGATAGCGTTGGTGATGGATTACTGAAACATAACCGCGCTTATTTGCGCTGGCTAGATGAGGTCTTTACTCGTCATCCACAGCTGATTATTGAGAACTGTGGCAGCGGTGGATTGCGTATGGATTATGCGATGCTGAGTCGTTGTTCGATTCAGTCGACCAGCGATCAGGAAGATTATCTGAAATATGCCACGATTGCCGCCAATGCCCCGACCGCGGTGACGCCGGAGCAGGCGGCTATCTGGTCTTATCCAATGCGCGATGGCGATGAACAGGAAGTGATCTTTAATCAGGTATCGGCCATGCTATTGCGCATTCATCAGAGTGGTCATTTAGCGGAACTTTCTGAGGCTAATTTTGGCCAGGTTCAGGAAGCGATCGGTTTCTATAAAACGTTACGTAATAACATTAAACAGGCATTGCCTTTCTGGCCTCTGGGACTGTCACGCTTTTCGGATGAATGGGTCGCTTTGGGACTTGTCGCTCCCTGCGGTAAACGTCTTCTGGCGGTGTGGCACCGTGAAGGGGAACAGGCGGTTTGTACGCTACCTATTAGCGATCTGCTGGGAAAAGAAGTCGACATTAAGCAAGGCTACCCTACCACGATCGCGCATCATACTAGCTGGGACGGAGCGAGCGGGCAGATGGTGATAGCTATGCCAAATCGATCTGCGGCGATATTTGAAATCAATACGCTCGGCTAAAAATACGATCTTTGGAGATGTTCAGCGCGTGGGTATTTGGGCTGGTGCCAGAGGGATTTGTTGTTCCGGAGTGAGAAGAATTTTCATAATGAGCAGCATGATCCCTCTGATTCGCAATAGCGGGCATCTTCAACAACCACGGGTATAAGTTAATTAAAATAGCGCCATTCCTGACGATAATAATCGGATGGCGTTTCACTTATCTCCCTGATTTTCCAAATCCGGGGCCGATCTTCATACCTTTATTACTGGTATCGGAATATACGCTCTGCTTCGAAAATATAAGCAATCTCAGGCTGATGACAAACGCACGTGTTTCGCAAAACGAACATAGGCCATCAATAAAAAAGAAGGAAAAACTACGCTTTTTCCTTCTTTGTCAGCAACCTTAATCTCATATTTTAACGTAGCCGGGGAATAGTCAGTTGCCCCGTGAACATCGGGCTATGTTGCGCAATTCTGTGAGTCACCCGTAAAAATTAAAATCTCACCAAATAATCTTACCCCTAAAGAGGTATTCCAGATGCCTGAAATTGATTAAAGACAGTATTTTGCATATGGTTTTTTGCTACACATTGGGGCGAACAATGTCATGACAGTATTTGCGCGGTTGCTGTTACGGAAAACAATAAAAAGAACCGTCATTGCCCCCAATGGCGTAATCTGGATGGTATCTCTATGGCAAGGATAATATTAAGCGCTCCTCGTTCCCTCGGTCTGATGCTCCTTCTGTTGTTCATTTCTTCAGTTTACGCGCAACAAACGCCTTCACCAGCAAAGGCCGCCGCCATTGAAGCAAGGAATGAAACCTTTGCTCCTCAGCATCCTGACCAGTATCTTTCGTGGCAAGCGACCTCGGAACAATCAGCCCGTGAAGATGCGCTCGCGGATGACCCAAGGTTAGTGATTTTATGGGCGGGTTATCCTTTCTCCCGCGATTACAATAAACCACGCGGGCACGCATGGGCGTTAACCGACGTGCGTGAAACCCTGCGTACCGGTGCGCCAAAAACAGCAGAAGATGGGCCGCTGCCGATGGCTTGCTGGAGCTGTAAAAGCCCGGATGTGGCGCGTCTGATTCAGAAAGAGGGTGAAGAGGCTTACTTTCACGGTAAATGGGCGCGCGGCGGTCCTTTAATCGTTAATACCCTGGGCTGCGCCGATTGTCACAATACGGCATCAGACGATTTTGCCAAAGGGAAGCCCGCGCTGACGCTGTCCCGGCCTTATGCCCAACGCGCGATGGAAACCATCGGTAACCCATTCGAGAAGGCCAGTCGTTTTGACCAGCAGGCGATGGTCTGCGGTCAATGCCACGTGGAGTATTATTTTGACGGCAAGAACAAAGCCGTTAAATTCCCGTGGGACGAAGGGATGAAGGTCGAGAACATGGAGAAATACTATGATGCCATTGCCTTCTCTGACTGGACGAACGCGCTGTCTAAAACGCCGATGCTTAAAGCACAGCACCCTGAGTATGAAACCTGGAGTGCGGGGATCCACGGTAAGAACAACGTGACCTGCATCGACTGCCACATGCCGAAAGTGCAAAACGCCGCAGGCAAACTCTACACCAGCCATAAGATTGGCAATCCTTTCGACAACTTTGCCCAGACCTGTGCAGGCTGCCACACCCAGGATAAAGCCTTCCTGCAAAAAGTCGTCGCCGAGCGCAAACAGGCTATTCATGACCTGAAAATCAAGGTTGAGGATCAGCTGGTGCATGCCCACTTTGAAGCGAAAGCGGCGTGGGATGCAGGGGCAACAGAAGCTGAAATGCAGCCTGTCCTGGAAAATATTCGTCATGCGCAATGGCGCTGGGATCTGGCGATTGCCTCACACGGCATTCATATGCACGCCCCGGAGGAAGGCCTGCGTATGTTAGGCAGCGCGCTGGACAAAGCCGCAGAAAGCCGCACCAGGCTTATCCGTTTGCTGGCCACCAAAGACATCACTGACGAAATTCCGCTACCGGATATCTCTACGAAAGAGAAAGCGCAACGGGCCATTGGCCTGGATATGCAGCAAATTAACGCTGAGAAGCAGGATTTCCTGAAAACAGTGGTGCCGCAGTGGGATGAACAGGCGCGTCACAACGGTCTGTTAAGCCAATAACCCCTTTCCGCCTCGCAGGAGGCGGATAACGCAACGGAGTGATTATGAGCGTATTACGTTCGTTATTAACTGCTGGGGTGCTGGCATCAGGTTTGTTCTGGAGCCTGTGCGGAATAACCGCGACCCCCGCGCCGCAGGAATTGGATAAGCAATGGACAGTGACCTTGCAGCGCAGCCCGGATGCGGCTTGTCTGGACTGCCACAAGCCGAAGAGGGAAGGCATGCACGGTAAGCATGCTTCCGCTCTCAACCCAAACAATAAGCTGCCGGTTACCTGTACCCACTGCCATGGACAGCCTGCGCTAAAACATCGTGAAGGAGTGAAGGATGTGATGCGCTTTAACGACCCCATGTTCACGGTGGAGCAGCAAAACAGCGTGTGTATGTCCTGCCATTTGCCTGAAAAACTGCAAAAAGCATTCTGGCCTCATGATGTACACGTCGCCAAAGTGGCATGTGCCAGCTGCCATGCGCTGCACCCCCAACAGGACAAAATGCAGACGTTAAATGATAAAGGGCGGATTAAAATTTGCGTGGATTGCCATAGCGATCGGCGCACTAATCCGCACTTTAATCCGGCGTCTGTTCCTTTGTTTAAGGAGCAGCCATGAGTTGTTCTCGTCGCCAGTTTCTTACCCGCGTTGGCGCACTGGTGGCGGTTAGCGGAGCCGCCGGAGGGGTGCTGGCACAAACGCTGAATATCAACGGCGTACGCTATGGCATGATACATGATGAGACATTATGCATCGGCTGTAACGCCTGTATGGATGCGTGTCGGGAAGTGAATAACGTGCCGGAAGGCGTATCGCGTCTGACGATTATCCGCAGTGAGCCGCAGGGGAGCTTCCCCGATGTGAAATATCACTTCTTCCGTCACTCGTGCCAGCACTGCGATGATGCTCCCTGCGTGGATGTCTGCCCAACCGGCGCATCTTACCGGGATGCTGCGAATGGCATTGTGGATGTGAACCCCGATCTGTGCGTGGGTTGCCAGTACTGTATCGCTGCCTGCCCTTACCGTGTGCGCTTTATCCATCCGATCGGCAAGACCGCAGATAAATGTGATTTCTGCCGGAAAACTAACCTGAAAGCGGGTAAACAGCCCGCGTGTGTCGAGTCATGCCCGACGAAGGCGCTGACATTTGGCAATCTGGACGATCCCGACAGCAGTATCTCGCGCATGCTGCGCCAGAAAACCACCTATCGCTACAAGCTGGCACTCGGCACTAAACCGAAGGTCTACCGCGTTCCCTTTAAATTTGGGGAGGTGCACCAATGACGCGCGTTTCTGCATTCCATTTTGAATCGCTGGTGTGGGACTGGCCCATTGCTATCTACCTGTTTTTGATTGGTATCTCTGCCGGGTTAGTCACGCTGGCAATATTGCTGCGCCGTTACCACCCGGAAGCCGGAGGAGCGGACAGTACGCTGTTGCGCACGACGCTGGTATTGGGGCCGGGGACGATTATTCTCGGCCTGCTGATTCTGGTATTGCACCTGACGCGCCCGTGGACGTTCTGGAAGCTGATGATTCATTACAGCTTCACCTCGGTCATGTCGATGGGGGTGATGCTGTTCCAGCTCTATATGGTCGTGCTGGCCCTGTGGCTGGCAAAAATCTTTGAAAAAGAGCTTATTGCTTTGCAACAGCGCTGGCTGCCGCGCCTGGGCTTGGTATCGAAAATACTGGCGTGGTTAACGCCGTTCCAGCGGATGATTGAGACAGTGATGCTGGTGCTGGCGGTGCTGCTGGGGGCCTACACCGGTTTCCTGCTCTCGGCGCTGAAATCCTACCCATTCCTGAATAACCCGGTCCTGCCCGTGCTCTTTCTATTCTCCGGCGTTTCCTCTGGTGCGGCGGTGGCGCTGATGGCGCAGGCGCTACGTTATCGCAATCACTCCCAAACTATTGAGACGCACTTTATTCATCGCATAGAAACCCCGGTGATATGGCTGGAGATATTCCTGCTGGTGGCGTTCTTTGCCGGGCTGGCATTGGGTGACGACGGAAAAATGCGGGCGTTAGTTGCAGCGCTGGGAGGAGGGTTCTGGACATGGTGCTTCTGGCTGGGCGTGGTGGGTCTTGGCCTGATCCTGCCGATGTTGCTAAAACCCTGGGCGCATCGCCGCTCGGCGTTTCATGGTGTGCTGGTGGTTTGCGCTGCCAGTTTGGCTGGCGTATTGCTGCTGCGCTTTTTTATTCTTTATGCCGGGCAGCTAACCGTTGCCTAGGCCGGATTTAAGGTGATCTCTGAACCTACTTCTTCCTGAAGCCGGATTTCTGGCGCTGTTACTGAGCCTCGGGGTCAGCATTCTGGCCCCGGCTGCTACGCTGGCCGGCGTACAACAGCGTTGGCAGGGGATCATGCGCCTGGCTTCATATGGCACAGGGCTGCAGTTTGTATTGCTGCTGCTGGCCTTTGTGATTCTGACTGTGAGTTTTCTCACCGATGATTTCTCCGTGATTTACGTTGCGCAGCACAGCCACCGACAGTTGCCCTGGGGGCTTAAACTGGCAGCGGTATGGGGAGGACATGAGGGGTCGTTATTACTGTGGGTGCTGTTCCTTTCCGGCTGGAGTTCGCTATTTGCATGGCAATACCTTAACGAGCCCGATCTCCTGTACCCGCTAACGCTCTGTGTATTATTGATAATCACGGCGTTACTGCTGCTGTTTGTGGTGGTGTGGTCCGATCCTTTTGTCCGTATTTTCCCTCCCGCCATTGAAGGTCGCGATCTCAACCCGATGCTGCAACATTTAGGGCTTATTTTGCATCCGCCGCTGCTCTATCTGGGCTATGGTGGCCTGATGATAGCCGCGGGTGTGGCGTTAGCATCACTGTCAGAGCGCGGTTTCAGCGCAGCCAGCGCGTGGGTCTGCTGGCGCTGGGCATTGCCCGGATGGTGTGCTCTGACGCTGGGAATTATTCTCGGTTCCTGGTGGGCATACTGTGAGCTGGGGTGGGGGGGCTGGTGGTTCTGGGACCCGGTGGAAAATGCCTCGTTATTGCCGTGGCTTGCCGCCAGCGCCTTGCTTCATAGTCTGTATGCCTCCCGCCAGCGCGGGATCTTTCACCGCTGGTCATTACTGCTGGCTATCCTGACGCTTATTTTATCTCTGCTGGGTACCCTGATTGTACGCACCGGCATTGTGATTTCGGTGCATGCTTTTGCGCTTGATAACGTGCGTGCTGTTCCGCTGTTGGTACTTTTTGCAATAGTGAGCCTGGCCTCACTAAGCCTGTATGGCTGGCGGGTAGCGGAAAAGCCTGCCGCCGCTCGTTTTGGCTGCTGGTCGCGTGAAATGTTTCTTCTGGCGACGCTGATGCTTTTTGGCGCGCTACTGTTGATTGTGCTCATTGGCACACTTTACCCCATGATTTACGGCCTGTTAGGGTGGGGAAGGCTTTCGGTTGGAGCCCCCTATTTTAATCTGGCTACGCTGCCGTTTGGCTTATTGATGCTGGTAGTTATCGGGTTCTCGGCGGGGGGGTTCTGGAAAAACACGCCACGAGATACGCGGCATCGCTGGGCGTGGCCTTGCGCTATTGGGCTACTGGTGATTGCCTTGTGCTGGCCTACTGGCGCTCTATCTGCACTGGCTTGTGGGCTGGTGGCTGCGGCCATGTTGCGGCTCTGGTTGCAGCCAGTCTGCGCATTGCGCCGTCAGCTTCCGGCTTTGCTGGCGCATACTGGCGTACTGATTGTTGCGGCGGGGATTATTGTCTCAGGTTCCAGCCGGCAGGAAATCAGCCTTAATCTCAGCCCGGGCCAGCAGGTTGCTCTGGCGGGTTATGAATTCCGTTTTGAAGGGGTCGAGCTTGCCGCGGTAGAGAATTACACCACCGAGAAGGCGCATATTACGCTTTGGCAGAAAGGAAAGAGATTTGGCAGCCTTATGCCGGAGCGGCGTTTCTACTCCGCACGCCGCCAGCAGATGATGGAGCCCGGTATTCGCTGGAACTTGCTGCACGACTGGTATGCGGTATTGGGGGAAAAAACCGGAGCAGAACAGTATGCCGTCCGTCTTTATGTCCAGGCTGGCGTACGCTGGATATGGGCTGGGGCGGGTCTGATGATGGTGGGTGCATTACTGAGCGGCTGGCGGGGGAGAAAACGTCATGCGTAGCGGCATCATCCTCGCCAGTTTTTTACTTCTCGTGGCATCAGCTTATGCACAAGTGGTCGATGTATGGCACTTTTCCAGCCCTCAGGAGCAGGAGAAATCTCTGTTTATTGCCAGCCGGTTGCGTTGCCCGCAATGCCAGAACCAAAACTTACTGGAGTCGAATGCGCCTGTTGCCGTCAGCATGCGCCACCAGGTTTATACCATGGTGGCCGAAGGCAAAAATGAACAACAGATCGTTGCCTGGATGACGCAGCGTTACGGTGATTTTGTGCGCTATGATCCACCGCTTCGCTGGCAAACGCTGCTGTTATGGGCGCTGCCGTGTGTGCTGTTATTGCTTTCTGGCATCCTCTTATGGCGAGTCATTGCGCGCCAGCGTAGCGGGGAGGCTGGTGAATGAGCCTGCGTCTGATAAATGCAGGGTTATTGCGCCACGCTGAGGATCAGGCAAAACAGAGGCTGGCGGCAAATGAAGCCGATCAGCTGCGGCGCGAGCTGCAATACGATCTGGCCGCTCCTGTGACGCCAGATAAACCCTTGCAGCCACTTCCCGTGAAGCTGCTGCTGATGGCTGGTCTGTTGATGATTATTGCCTGTGCAGGCGTCTATCTGCTGACCCCGAAATGGCAGGCTTTGCGCCATGAGCAGCAGCGCGTTGCCGATCCTTTAGCGGCTTTTTATGATGAAAATACGCAGCAAAAACAATTAGTTGTTCTACAAGAAAAAATTCGCGCTAACCCAAATGATAGCGTGCTGTGGGCTTCACTTGGTGAATATTACCTCTACCAGAATGCTTACGATAAAGCCCTTGAGGCCTATCATCTGGCGCTGAGCCTGCGGGGCGAAAATGCTGAGTTGTATTCGGCGCTGGCTACCGTGTTGTATTACCAGGCGGGTCAATCAATGACCCTGGAAACCCGCAGCCTGCTTAACAAGGCGCTGGCACTGGATGAAAACGAAGTCACAGCGCTAATGTTGCTCGCATCTGAGGCATTTACGCAGGCGGATTACATACAGGCAGCCTCTTTATGGCAAAAATTGCTCGATTTAAATACGCAACGTGTGAACCGTGCGCAACTCATTGAGGCGATTAACATGGCGAAACTTTTGCAGCATCAACAGAAGTAGTTTGTCGTGGGCTGGAGGCAATATCTTATCTCAACCAGATCAATGCTGGTTTCCAGCTTTTGTGGATATGTTGTTAGCCGGAGCAAATATTCACGACATAAAGTGGGCGCAGACGCTTCAGGCTGGCTGGGCAGAAAACTCTGCCTTCGCATGGTCAACTGCTATGAGGCTGAATGGTTGGCGGCATCGCTGAAAAACCGTCGCTATGCTCCTTTATCCGGTCAGGAAAAGAGGTGTCAGGCATCAGTAAAAACACGGATTTCAAAACTCATCGATGGGCTATCGATGGGCTATCAGGAGAGCACTCCACTGAATGAATCGCTTCCGTCGGGTCCTGATGCGTCTGAAAAAAATCGAAAATACAGTAACGGATAGTGATAAATGCACATGTTTGGTGCTGGAGCCGATTGTATATATAAGATAGTATGATTTTCAGGCTGCCGAATCTAATCAGGTAGGTGATGCCGATAGCCGGAATATTTAATTACAATGAATAGCTAAAAAGGAAAGGGGCAGGGATATTTTATTTTTAATACGATAAAACACCAGGTAAATGCACCATATAAATAATTATTAAAGCACAATAATAGTCTATTTGTGTGAATCATAATCATCTTTATTACGTTAACAAATATAGCTATTTTAGTTGGTTGTGCATTAGTGGGGGCGGTTTTGAAACTTTGTCTAAAGCAAGTTTTCAGATGCTTATGTTTAAACTGCATGTTTTATAAATAATAGCGTACATAATATAAAAATATGAAGATAACTACAAATAAAGCAGTAACTATCTTAATGTTTATAATGCTTATTCCTTTTGTTTTTATTAGCGCTTGTGCTTTTTTTTATATAAAAAATATAACCACAAATACTTTTTTTGAAACAATGACAAGAGTGACTGAAAATACAGCGCAATCTTGTATAGAACAACAGTCAGATGAAATAAAACTGGTCCTTAAGTCATTATCTGAAAATCTTGATGATCATAATATAACTGAATTCACTTCTAATGAACGCACTGAGCTACATAAAATAATCCCATCAATTATAAATTCAACAATATTTTTTAAGGGTGCGCTAATTTCTAGCGTTGATGGTCATTACAAACTGTATCCGCAATCTATAAAAATTAATAATTTTCAGCCAAATAAAAAACAATGGCAGCCTTATTTAGGAATGAAAAGTGAGACTTTTTTTTCCAATCCGTATATACCAGTTGTTGGCAGTGATATTGATGAAAATAGCAACATGCTGATAACAGCAAGTACCAATGTCTTCGATGCTCAGTCAGAAATAAAAGGAAGTATAGTACTTAAACTTGATTTGAAAAAAATGAGCCGGATCTTACAAAGTAAGATAATACCTTATGGAGGTCATTTCAAAGTTGCTACCAGGAGCGGTAATGTAATCATGCATGCCAATGCTAATGAGATATTATCAACAAAGGTTCCTGCCTTATGGGTGAAGAACTCTACTGAACTGTATGGCAATTTCTATGATGCTGAGACTAAATCTATAATATTCTATCGCACCTACAATAATCCCGACTGGATAGCTTTTACTATTGTTAGTCAAGAATCCTACAATCATGCTATTTATTCTTCATATACTTTGTTATTTGCAGTTATAGCTACATGTATTGTTCTTTATTTGATTATTTTCCTGCTTCATCGGATTTATTTCAAACAATTACTAAGCATGCTATATATGAATGTTAATGGAGTTGAAATCTGTGATGAAAGGGCTACTTTTGAAAATATCTCTAGCAGCATTATCCAAAAGCAAAAAAAATTGGAATTTGCAGAAAATTTATCCATGATCGATGAGTTGACAAAATTAGGTACCAGAAGAAAGTTTAATACTGATATTCAAGAGCTTATAGAAAATGAAACATGCTTTTATCTTGCTATGATAGATCTGGATAATTTTAAGTTCATTAATGATAATTTTGGACATCAGACCGGTGACTCGGTATTAAAATATGTGAGCCAGTCAGGAGTTAGAGTTATTTCAAATGCAGGGCAGCTCTATCGATTTGGTGGTGAAGAAATAACGGTGCTGTTTACTATTCACAATTTTAAAGAGGTATATAAACTTCTGGATAAATGGCGTTCTGGTATTTTTGAGAAAAAGTGGCGAGAAGAAAATATCACGGTATCATTTAGTTGTGGAATAACCAAATGGAATAGTGGTGAAACATCTGATCAGATATTAGAAAAGGCGGATAAATTACTTTATAAAGCTAAGCGTGCAGGCAAAAACTGTATCATTAGTTCTGGGTATTGGTCATGATACGAAAGTATTAATGCCATAATGTTTTTATTTCGGGTTCTAACAATACCATTTACAATCAAAAAGTTTTGCGGCTTTACCGCCAGAATTAATCATTCCGTAAACAGGGAGTCGGGGCGTCTTATAGCTATTCAGGAAGACTACTCAACTAGCGGGTACTGGAAATCAGCGTATCCTGGGTCAGTTTACTACCCCTGGATTTGGTATTTTCAATCCGTGTGGAGAAAGCATATTTATAGCCATACGGGCATCTTTGAGGAACATTGATAGTCGAACTGGACGGAGGATACTATCAGAATGGTGCAATATCATTGAAATGATATGAATCTTGCCTGGTGTTTTTTTTAATTAATAGATTGATTTTAATGGTTTTTTAAGTGATGAGAGATGAGTTGATGGTGTCCCCTGCAGGAATCGAACCTGCAACTAGCCCTTAGGAGGGGCTCGTTATATCCATTTAACTAAGAGGACAAGCGGGCGTAGTATACCCGCTTTTCGTGCCGGGGTAAGGGGTTAACGGGTTGATTGCCTGAATCGTAACCAGTTTCTCCTTTACGCCTGCCGTTTTCCCTCTTTACCTTCTTGTTCACCGCCTTCCGCTTTGCGCTTTACTTTGGCTTTTGCCTCGGCTTTCTTCTTGTTGCTCATGTCATTACGAATTTGCGCGTGGCTGATAAGCGCGAAGATAAAGGTGCCGCCGCAGATATTGCCCGCAAGGGTGGGCAGGGCGAACGGCCAGAAAAATTCGCTCCAGTGAAGGGTGCCGTTAAAGACCAGATAAAGAATTTCAACTGAACCGACCACGATATGGGTTAAATCCCCCAGCGCGACCAGCCAGGTCATAATAACGATTACCACAATTTTTGCCGCCCCTGCGGATGGGAACATCCACACCATGGTGGCGATTATCCAGCCGGAAATAATGGCGTTGGCGAACATCTCACCCGGCGTGTTGTGCATCACATCCATGCCGATGGAAACGAAAGCGTTGCGTGTCTGTTCATCAAAAATCGGCATATATTCAAAAGCAAAGGCGGCAAGACCCGTGCCGATGATATTACCGAGCAGAACCAGGCCCCATAGGCGCATTAACAGCAGGAAATTGACCCCGTTAGGTTTTTGCATAATGGGCAGCACCGCCGTGAGGGTGTTCTCAGTGAACAGCTGTTGGCGCGCCATAATGACGATGATAAAACCGAAGGTGTAACCGAGGTTCTCGAGCAAAAAGCTGCCGGGTACGCCTTCAAGATTGACGTGAAAAACCCCTTTCGCCAGCAGCGATGCGCCCATCGATAAGCCCGCGGCAATGGCTGACCACAGCAACGCCATTGCATCGCGCTCCAGCTCTTTTTCACCGTCCTGACGGATATGCTCATGGATCGCCATCGCCCGCGACGGCAGGTTCTCCTCATCCACCTCTATCTGCTCCCCCTGGTCTTTCTCGTCGCTTTCGACCTCAATTTCATCGGTGGATTTGTCTATCTTTTCTTCTTTTATTTCACCCATTTTTCAGACCGCTCGCACATAAATGATTTCTTTAAGCGTAGCGGCTTTTTACCCGCTTCCCCGTTGCGCGGGCGAATTCGACTTAATTTTGATCTTATATGTGTGTATTACCTCTTTTGGAGTAGCGCTGAAGCCGCTGTCCGCCTGGAGCAAGCCGGTTGATGTGTTATGATTTTGCCTCCAGAGACAAGGAGCGACTCCTCAAATGCTTGATGCGATTAACCTTAGCTGCATACGTGATGACCGTGAGTTATTTCGCGGGCTGTCATTTACCGTCCTCCCCGGGGAAATGGTGCAGATCGCAGGTAAAAATGGCGCAGGCAAAACCTCTCTGTTACGGATTCTGGCGGGGCTTGCGCAGGCAGAGGAGGGAGAGGTCAAGTGGCAAGGGGAAGGCCTGCCCCGTATACGCTATCAGTATCATCAGGATTTGCTGTGGCTTGGGCACCAGGCTGGTATCAAAACCGTTCTTACCGCCTACGAAAACCTGCGTTTTTATCACCCGCACAGCGCGGAATCTCTACGTTGGCAAGCGCTTACTGAAGTTGGCCTGGCGGGTTTTGAAGATATTGCTGTTAATCAGCTTTCTGCCGGGCAGCAACGCCGTGTCGCGCTGGCTCGTTTATGGCTAAGCACCCAGAAACTCTGGATTCTGGATGAGCCCTTTACCGCCATTGACGCCACCGGCGTGACAAAACTTACCCGCAAACTCACGCAGCATACCGAAAATGGCGGCATGGTGATCCTCACCACGCACCAGCCGTTAGCGGTGGACAATGTGCGCCAGATTCACTTACAGGAGAAGCTGGCATGATGTGGCGAATTTTCCGGCATGAGCTGCGCGTGGTGTTTCGCCGAAGCGCGGAGATCGCCAACCCGCTGTGGTTTTTCCTTATCGTTATCACCTTGTTTCCGCTAGGAATCGGCCCGGAGCCGCAGCTGCTGGCACGTATTGCTCCAGGGGTAATTTGGGTGGCCGCGCTGCTGGCATCGTTGCTGGCGATGGACCGGCTGTTTCGTGATGATTTTCAGGATGGGACGCTGGAGCAACTGATGCTGTTGCCGATCCCTTTGCCAATGGTGGTGTTAGCGAAAGTGACCGCTCACTGGGTGGTCACCGGCCTGCCGCTGTTAATCCTGTCGCCGCTGGCGGCTTTGCTGTTGGGAATGGATTTTTACGGCTGGCAGGTGATGGCGTTAACGCTGCTGTTGGGAACGCCAACCCTGAGTTTCCTCGGCGCGCCTGGCGTGGGGTTGACCGTCGGGTTACGGCGCAATGGCGTGCTGTTAAGTTTGCTGGTCTTGCCGTTAACTATTCCATTGCTAATTTTTGCTACCGCAGCAATGGACGCGGCCTCGATGCAGCTTCCCGTTGATGGTTACCTGGCCATTCTTGGCGCCATGCTCGCGGGGTGCGCCACATTAAGTCCGTTCGCTACGGCCGCAGCACTGCGTGTCAGTGTGCAATAAGAATTTTGTCGGGAGTCGCCTGGTTTATCCGGGCGACATCCGAATCATTATGTTGGATCAACTTTAAAAACAGGCAGTTTTTGTAGAGTGGATCGGCGCAGCATATCCACCAAAGCAACCTTTTTGTGAGCAACGATTATGTGGAAATGGTTACATCAACTGGCTAAACCCGAGCGGCTTTATCGGCTTTGCGGGCGTTTGGTGCCGTGGTTTGCGCTTATCAGCGCAGCGTTACTGGTTGTCGGCTGCATCTGGGGCTTTGGTTTTGCGCCCGCCGACTATCAGCAGGGCCAGAGCTACCGGATTATGTATCTTCATGTCCCGGCGGCTATCTGGTCGATGGGGATCTACGGTTCGATGGCCGTGGCCGCTTTTATTGGCCTGGTCTGGCAAATGAAAATGTCGGACCTTGCCGCGGCGGCGATGGCACCGGTAGGGGCGGTGTTTACCTTTATCGCCCTGGTGACCGGTTCAGCCTGGGGCAAACCTATGTGGGGAACCTGGTGGGTTTGGGATGCGCGTCTGACTTCCGAACTGGTGCTGCTGTTTCTCTATATCGGTGCGATCGCCCTGTATAACGCCTTTGACGATCGCCGTCTTGCCGGGCGGGCGGCGGGCATTCTGGTGCTGGTCGGGGTGGTGAATTTGCCCATCATTCACTTCTCGGTGGAGTGGTGGAACACGCTGCACCAAGGGTCTACCAATATGCAGCAAAGCATCGACCCTTCCATGCGCACCCCGCTGCGTCTGACCATCTTCGGTTTCCTGACGCTCTTTATCACGCTGACGTTAATGCGTCTGCGTAACCTCATCTTGCTGCAGGAGCAGCGTCGTCCGTGGGTAACGGAGCTGGCGAATCAAGGGAGAAAGGCATGACCAGCGCTTTTTTAAACTGGGGTGATTTTTTTGCCATGGGGGGCTATGCGTTTTACGTCTGGCTTGCCGTCGCGCTGACCGTTATCCCATTACTGTTGCTGGTGGCGCATACTCGCCTGCAACGCCGCACTATTTTACATGCTGTCATGCGCCAACAGGCGCGGGAAAAACGGATCCTCGCAGCACAACAAGCAGAGGGAGCTGAATGAATACGCGTCGCAAAAATCGACTTTATCTGGCGCTGTCGGTGCTGGTGGGCCTGGGGTTGACCATCACCCTGGTGCTCTATGCATTGCGCAGCAATATTGACCTGTTCTATACGCCGAGTGAAATTCTCTATGGCAAAGGTGCCAGCCATCAGCTGCCGGAAGTGGGCCAGCGCCTGCGCGTGGGCGGCATGGTGCAACCGGGAAGCGTAAAGCGCGATAGCCAGACCCTGAAAGTGAATTTCAGACTTTATGATGCCAGCGGCGTGGTGGATGTCAGCTACGTCGGCATCTTGCCGGATCTTTTCCGTGAAGGGCAAGGGGTGGTGGCGCAGGGCGTGTTCGCTGCGGGCAATAAAATTGAAGCCAAAGAAGTGCTGGCAAAGCATGACGAAAATTACACGCCGCCGGAAATTAAAGCTGCGATGGATAAAAATCACCAGCGCGCTCCACAGGCCGATAAGGATAACGCCCTATGATGCCAGAAATTGGCAGTTTCTTACTTTGCCTGG
The DNA here is from genome assembly GCF_003818135.1 of Buttiauxella warmboldiae. Lineage (GTDB taxonomy): Bacteria > Pseudomonadota > Gammaproteobacteria > Enterobacterales > Enterobacteriaceae > Buttiauxella > Buttiauxella warmboldiae. The sequence goes on from NZ_RPOH01000018.1 coordinate 19,702, forward strand.
CGCTGGGCTGGTCACTGTTGCTCAGTGTTTATCCGCTGTGGGGCGTGAAGCGCCATGACTCGCGGCTAATGGCTTCTGCTCGTCCGCTGGCCTGGGCGCTGTTTATCACGCTGTGCGCCAGTTTCCTGCTGCTGGTGAATGCTTTTGTGGTGAACGACTTCACGGTGCTGTATGTCGCCAGTAACTCCAACAGCGAGCTGCCGGTCTGGTATCGCGTTGCCGCGACCTGGGGGGCGCACGAAGGCTCATTGCTGCTGTGGGTCCTGTTGCTGAGCGCATGGACTTTTGCCGTGGCGCTGTTTAGCCGCGGTATGCCGCAGGAGGCGCTGGCACGCGTGCTGGCGGTGATGGGGATGATCAATTTCGGCTTTCTGCTGTTTATCATCTTCACTTCAGATCCGTTCACCCGCACTCTGCCGGACTTCCCTATCGAAGGGCGTGACCTGAACCCGCTGTTGCAGGATATCGGCCTGATATTCCACCCGCCGCTGTTGTATATGGGGTATGTCGGGTTCTCCGTGGCGTTTGCCTTCTCCATTGCGGCGCTGATGGCCGGGAAACTTGATACCGCCTGGGCGCGCTGGACTCGTCCCTGGACGCTAGCCGCCTGGTCATTTTTAACCATCGGCATTGTGCTGGGATCGGCCTGGGCTTATTACGAACTGGGCTGGGGTGGCTGGTGGTTCTGGGACCCGGTAGAAAACGCCTCGTTTATGCCATGGCTTGCGGGCACTGCATTAATCCACTCGCTGTCGGTAACAGAAAAGCGCGGCAGCTTTAAAGCCTGGACAGTGTTGCTGGCGATTACCGCATTCTCGCTTTGCCTGTTGGGCACCTTCCTGGTGCGCTCCGGCGTGCTGGTTTCGGTGCATTCATTTGCCTCAGATCCCGCGCGCGGCATGTTTATTCTCGCTTTCCTGGTGATGGTGATTGGCGGTTCGTTGCTGCTGTATGCGGTGCAGGGCAGCAAAGTGCGATCGCGCGTGGGGAACAGCTTATGGTCCCGGGAATCCTTTTTGCTCGGCAATAACGTGCTGTTGATTGCCGCCATGCTGGTGGTATTGCTGGGTACGTTGCTGCCGCTGGTCCACAAGCAGCTTGGGCTGGGCAGTATTTCTATCGGCGAGCCGTTCTTCAACACCATGTTTACCGCGCTGATGGCACCTTTTGCGCTGCTGCTTGGGATCGGGCCGCTGGTGCGCTGGCGTCGCGATGAACCACAAAAGTTAGTCAAAAGGCTGGGGGTGGCGCTGGGCATTACCGTGGCGCTGTCACTGATCCTGCCATGGCTGATGCAGGACCGTATCGAAGCGATGACGGTAGTTGGGCTGCTGATGGCGGTTTGGGTCTTCGTGCTGGCGCTGATGGAAGTTTATCAACGAGCGACAAATCGCCATGGCTTGCTTAAAGGTTTATGGAAACTGCCGCGCAGCCATTGGGGGATGGTGTTTGGCCATCTGGGGCTGGCGGTGACGGTTGTTGGCATCGCTTTTAGCCAGAATTACAGCATTGAGCGTGATGTGCGCATGAAAGCGGGCGACAGCATCGACATTCACCAGTACCACTTTGTCTTCCGTGACGTTCACGAGCTGACCGGCCCGAACTACCGTGGCGGCGTGGGCATTATCGAGGTGACGCGCAATGGCAAACATGAAGCCACGCTGCATGCCGAGAAGCGCTTCTACAACAGCAACCGCGCTATGATGACCGAAGCCGCGATTGACGGCGGCGTCACGCGCGATCTGTATGCCGCGCTCGGGGAAGAGCTGGACGACGGAAGCTGGGCGGTTCGCCTGTATTACAAACCATTCGTGCGCTGGATTTGGATTGGGGGGATCTTAATGACGATAGGCGGCCTGTTCTGCTTGTTTGATCCACGCTATCGCCAGCGTAAAAACGTGCCGGAGGCTGCATGAAGCGCAAAGTATTATTTATCCCGCTGGTGCTCTTTTTACTGCTGGCTACGATGCTGTTGTGGCAGCTGGCGCGTAATGCGCAGGGTGATGACCCGACCAATCTTGAATCGGCGCTGGTCGGGAAACCGGTGCCGCTGTTTCGTCTTGAGTCGCTGGAAAACCCCGGCACCATTTACGATCAGGCGGTTCTTACAGACGGCAAACCTTTGTTGCTTAATGTGTGGGCCACCTGGTGCCCTACCTGCCGCGCCGAGCATCAGTACCTTAATGGCTTGAAAGCACAGGGCGTACGCGTGGTAGGGATGAACTATAAAGACGACCGGCGTAAAGCAATTAACTGGCTGAATGAATTAGGCAATCCTTATGCGTTAAGCCTGTTTGATGGCAACGGCATGCTGGGATTAGATCTGGGCGTTTACGGCGCGCCGGAAACCTTCCTGATCGATGGGAAAGGGATCATTCGCTATCGTCATGCGGGCGATCTTAACGATCGCGTCTGGCAGCAAGAGATGAAACCGCTGTGGGATAAATATAACAAGGAGGCGGGGGCATGAAACGAGGATGGCTACTGATAGCCGCACTGCTGTTTTCGTTTAACGTGCTGGCGGCGATAGACACCTTTAAGTTCCAGGACGAAGCGCAGGAGCAGCAGTTCCGCCAGTTGACGGAGCAATTACGCTGTCCAAAATGCCAGAACAACAGCATCGCGGATTCGAATGCGATGATTGCTTCTGATATGCGTCTGAAAGTTTATGAGCTGATGCAGCAGGGTAAAACAAAGCAGCAGATTATTGACTATATGGTGCAGCGTTACGGTCACTTCGTGACCTATGAACCGCCGATGACGCCTGCCACCATTATTCTGTGGGTGTTGCCGGTGCTGTTTATTCTCGGCGGTGCGGGCGTGATTGTGCTGCGCAGCCGCAAGCGACGCGTGCATTTTAGTGACCAGCCTGAAGCTCATCAACATCAAACCGTTACCCGAAAAGCCCACTTCTGGTTTTTTGCACCCGGTGCGGCTCTCTTAGTGGCGGTGAGCGTGGGGGTGTATGTAAAAACCTCTGACTGGAGGCAGGTCCGGGCCTGGCAACAGGTGGCTAACCAGACGCCACAGCTATTACAACGGGCGTTAGACCCGCAGGCTGAGCCGCTGAATATGGCAGAAATGGCTAACCTCGGTCTGGGATTACGTACCCGCCTACAGCACGAGCCTGACAATATTGAGGGGTGGATGATGCTGGGGCGAATTGGTATGGTTCTGAATAATGCATCAACCGCTACACAAGCCTTTGCTCATGCGTATAAACTGGCTCCGACTAACGGTAACGTAAAGCTGGGCTATGCTGAAGTGTTGACCCGCAGCGGCGATCCGCAAGATAACCAGCTAGCCGGGGATCTTTTGCGCGAATTGCTCAGGACTGACCATACCAATGTCCGCGTCTTAAGCCTGCTGGCGTTTAACGCTTTTGAACAACAGCATTTCCGCGAAGCTATTGGGGCATGGCAAATCATGCTGAAACTCTTACCGGCAAACGACCAGCGCCGGGCTGTGGTGCAAAGAAGCATCGAGCAGGCACGGGCGGCGCAGGCTGGTACTGACGAAACTAAAGCCGAGCGCGAGCAATAATAACAGGGAGACAGATATGAATTTCCGCCTGACCGGGCTGGCACTGGCCGCTACCGTTTTAGTAGGCTGTGCAGGCGCGGCCGATACCCAACCGCAAGGGCGTTCAGACCCGTTAGAAGGGTTCAACCGAACAATGTACGACTTCAACTTTAACCTGTTGGACCCGTATATTGTGCGCCCGGTGGCTGTGGCGTGGCGTGATTACGTGCCACAACCGGCACGTAATGGTCTGAGTAACTTTACCAGTAACCTCGAAGAACCCGCTTCTATGGTGAACTATTTCCTGCAAGGCGACCCGTATCAGGGAATGGTGCATTTCACCCGTTTCTTCCTCAACACGCTGTTGGGGATGGGTGGTTTCATCGACGTAGCAGGGATGGCGAACCCGAAACTGCAGCGTATGGAGCCGAATCGCTTCGGCACTACGCTAGGGCATTACGGGGTAGGTTACGGTCCTTACGTTCATTTACCCGCATACGGCAGCTTTACCATTCGTGAGGATGGTGGCCAGTGGGTAGATGATTTATATGCCCCTCTCTCCTGGCTTACCTGGTGGATGTCGGTCGGTAAGTGGACTATCGAAGGGATTGAAACGCGTGCCCAGCTGCTGGATTCGGAAGGCCTGCTCAAACAATCTTCAGATCCGTATATTCTGGTGCGTGAAGCCTACTTCCAGCGTCATGATTTTATGGCAAACGGCGGGAAGCTGACGCCGCAGGATAATCCGAATGCGGCATCGATTGAAGATTCTCTGGAAGATATCGATTCGCAGTAAGTGCGGGATGGTTAAGATATAAAAAAAGGCGAAACCTCGGTTTCGCCTTTTTTATCACGATTAACTATCAGAATGCGTAGTTAAAGTTCATACCGTACAGCCAGGCTTTACCTTCAGACTGGAAGGTGTGCCCTTCTTCTTTGAACTCAACATGCTGACCGTGCATGTAGGAAATACCCAGGTCGATGGAAGCATCATCGTTAAAGGCGTAAGTCGTACCTGCGCTCAGCCAGAAGCGGTCCTGATCCGGAATAGAGATCGAGCGGTTTTCAGCCGGAACCGGGCTATCGTCAAATGCGATACCGGTACGGAAGGTCCAGTTCTTATCCATAAAGTAGGTGGTACCTAAAGCAATACGGTACGCATCCTTAAAGTTTTCTTCTTTTTGGAACAGCGTCTGGCCATTGTTATTAGTGGCTTTCAGCTCCTGGAACTGGCTCCAGCTGGTGTAGGCCACGCTGTAGTGGATAGCCCACTGCGGCGCGACTTTGTTATAGCCCGACAGCTCCCACATTTCAGGCAGGTTCAGGGTCAGAGAGCCTGGAACGGTTTGCCCGCTGGTGCCCCAGGGGAACGTTGTTCCTGCACCTGGTACGCGGTTAAATGCGGTATTGATATTACTCTTGTAATCGCCATTAAAGTCAATTTTAACTTCAGAACGATAGGTAAAGCCGTAGCGGTTATCTTTATCGATTTCATAAAGAATACCGGCGTTCCAGCCATAGCCCCACTCATCACCTTCCAGGTGCGCGATTTGGGTACCCGGAGCTGCCAGGCCAGCCCCTGCCAATCGCTCACCGGCATAACGTTCAATTTTCGCTTTCGCGTAAACAGCATCAAACCCAAGCCCAAAGCTCCAGTTATCGTTTAAACGATAAGCGCCACTCAGGTTCAGGTTTAAAGTGGTCAGGTCGGTTTTACCACCATATTCGCCAGCGATGTAATCATTGTTAAATTCAGTGGCAAGGCCGTAGTTTGAAGTAACGGAAGCTCCCCAACCAAATTGTTCATTGATAGGCGCAACAAAATGCAGGTTAGGTACCCATGCAGTTGGCGCGATATTATTGGCATCCGTGCTCCGTCCGGTGTATGGAGATTTACCAGAGATGTTCACGTCCGGATCAATAAATACTGCGCCACCGGAGAACATTGGGCGGTCAAACATCATAATGGTTGCAGGGTTACGGCTGGCAGAGCCCGCGTTATCTGCGACTGCACCTTCCCCGGAATAAGCTCGGCCCAGGCCTGAGGAAGAGAACTCGTTTAATTGAAAGCCGGCTGAGTACGCCTGCGATGAGACAATTGCCACTGCAACCGCGAGGGCTGACTTTGTAAACAGGTTTTTCTGGCTCATGACCAAAACCTCATAATTGATTTATTTTTATACAAAAAATGTTACATACCGTAACAGGAGCGCGAATAGTAGGGGCTGATCCGTTACAGAGAAAGCAGACCAGTGGCAAGAGTATAGGTCTGACCAGATGTAATGTTGCAAGTTTGTAGCGTAGTTTTTTCAACTTTGATCATCGAAACGAGATCTGTCTGGCAAAAACGGCCGTCGGGTCACTTAACCAAAAGGGTGAAACTTGTTTTAGATCATTTTTAACCGTGATTTGGGTCACTGGCAGAGTTTGACAAGATTAACGACTGGAGTCGCTTCAACCGGCAGCGTAAAATAAGCAGGAATTGTTTAATCCTGTTCAATACCAAATACAGAGGAAATCATAAATGAGTAAAAACAGTGCTGATGAAACCCCGGTTTGCTGCTGTATTGATGTCGGTTCTATCATCGATAATACTGACTGCACAGCCACTTACAGCCGCCTATTCGCCACTAAAGCCGAAGCGGACGAAACCCTGGCAGCGCTGAGTGAAAAGGCTCGTGCAGCAGAATCAGAACCTTGCCAGATTGTCCCGCGTTACACCGAAGAAGCTGATGGCATCCGTCTGGATATCGACTTTACTTTCAGCTGCCAGGCTGAAACCATGATCTTCCAGCTGGGCCTGCGTTAATCTCCTGCTGCTGTTCTGGCTCTCTTCTTTTTTCGGGAAGAGAGCTTTATCGGTTAGCATGTTCCCCACTCAAAGCGTGTCCCCTCTCCCAAATATTGACTCCCTCAGTTGGCTGAATGTAACTTTTTGGTTAAAACTGTGATCAGGTCAGACCACTATTGGTTAATTACAATTTTATTCCCCGGAAATATGAAGTTACAGCTATGCCGCTGGAGATTCACAGACATAGGGGAAAACAGGGGAGCTTATGAGTCAGGCACTTCCGTTAGTCACACGTCAGGGGGAGCGTATTGCCATTGTCAGTGGCTTACGCACGCCTTTTGCCCGGCAGGCGACGGCCTTTCACGGCATACCCGCGGTCGATCTCGGCAATATGGTCGTTAGCGAACTGCTGGCGCGCAGCGAAATCCCCCCGGAAATCATCGAACAACTCGTTTTCGGCCAGGTCGTGCAGATGCCGGAAGCACCGAATATCGCCCGTGAAATTGTTTTGGGCTCCGGGATGAGCGTGCATACCGACGCCTACAGCGTGAGCCGCGCCTGTGCGACGAGCTTCCAGGCCGTGGCGAACGTTGCTGAAAGTTTAATGGCCGGGACTATTCGCGCGGGTATCGCGGGTGGCGCGGATTCATCGTCTGTTTTACCGATTGGCGTCAGTAAAAAACTGGGGCGCGTACTGGTCGATGCTAATAAATCCCGTACCCTGGGGCAAAAATTGAAACTCTTTTCCCGCTTACGCCCTCGCGACCTGTTACCTGTTCCTCCTGCCGTCGCCGAGTATTCGACCGGTTTACGCATGGGCGATACCGCCGAACAAATGGCGAAAACGCATGGCATTACCCGTGAACAACAAGATGCGCTGGCGCATCGCTCTCACACCAAAGCCGCGATGGCCTGGAAAGAGGGCAAACTGGCCGCGGAAGTGATGACGGCTTTTATTCCTCCTTATCGTCAGCCTTTCAGCGAAGACAATAACGTGCGCCAGAATTCTTCCATTGCCGATTATGCGAAGCTGCGCCCGGCATTCGATCGCCAACACGGCACGGTCACCGCCGCCAATAGTACGCCGTTAACTGACGGTGCCGCGGCGGTTATTCTGATGACGGAATCACGCGCTAAAGAGCTGGGCCTGAAACCGCTGGGCTATTTACGCAGCTACGCATTTACGGCGGTGGATGTCTGGCAGGATATGCTGCTTGGCCCGGCATGGGCGACGCCTTTAGCGCTGGAAAGGGCAGGTATCACCCTGAACGATCTGACGTTATTTGATATGCATGAAGCCTTTGCGGCGCAAACCCTGGCGAACCTGAAAATGCTCGCCAGCGAACGTTTTGCCCGTGACGTATTAGGGCGTGCTCATGCTACGGGTGAAGTGGACGACTCGAAATTTAACGTGCTGGGTGGCTCGATTGCTTACGGGCACCCGTTTGCGGCCACAGGGGCGCGAATGATTACCCAGACACTTCATGAGTTACGCCGCCGGGGCGGTGGCTTTGGCCTGGTTACCGCGTGTGCAGCCGGTGGATTGGGTGCTGCAATGGTTCTGGAGGCCGAATAATGGAACAGACTTCTGCTTTCCACTTACATATCCGTCTCGACAATATCGCGGTGGTGACTATCGATGTGCCGGGCGAAAAAATGAATACGCTGAAAGCCTCTTTCGGCCCGGAAGTCCACAACATCATCAAACAGGTACGCGACAATACCGCGCTGCAAGGGGTGATCTTTATCTCTGGCAAGCCGGATAACTTTGTCGCAGGCGCCGATATCAACATGATTGCCCATTGCCAGACCGCACTTGAGGCGCAAAACCTGGCGCATCAGGGGCAGCAAATCATGGCGGAAATTGCCGCATTGCCCATTCCGGTGGTGGCGGCAATTCATGGCGCGTGTCTCGGCGGTGGGCTTGAGCTGGCGCTGGCCTGTCATTCACGCATTTGTACCGATGATGAAAAAACCAAACTTGGCTTGCCGGAAGTGCAGCTTGGCTTATTGCCTGGTTCCGGCGGCACCCAGCGTTTACCTCGTTTGATTGGCGTCAGTAACGCGCTGGATATGATTTTGACGGGTAAACAGTTACGCCCGCGCCAGGCGCTAAAACTAGGTCTGGTCGATGAGGTGGTTCCCCACTCTATTTTACTGGCCGCCGCGGTTGAACGTGTCGCAAAGGGGCGCCAGACGTCGCGCGCATTACCGGTTCGGGAACGCATCCTGGCAGGCCCTCTTGGCCGCTCTGTGCTGTTCAGTATGGTGAGTAAGAAAACCGAGCAAAAAACTCGCGGCAATTATCCTGCCGCGCAGCGCATTATTGAGGTAATAAAAATCGGCCTGGGGCAGGGGAGTTTTAGCGGTTACGAGTCAGAAGCGAAAGCCTTTGGCGAGCTGGCGATGACGCCGCAATCGGCCGCTTTACGTGGGCTATTCTTTGCCAGCACCGAGCTTAAAAAAGAGTACGGCGCTGATGCACCGCCGCGTCCAATAAAGGCGGTCGGCATATTGGGTGGCGGTTTGATGGGGGGAGGCATTGCGTTTGTCACGGCGACCAAAGGCAAACTGCCGGTGCGTATTAAAGATATCAATAATGAAGGCATTAACCACGCGCTGAAATACAGCTGGGATCTGCTGGATAAAAAAGTGCGCCGTCGCCATCTGAAAGCTGCGGAGCGCCAGCGAGAAATGGCGCGCATCTCCGGCGGCACCGATTATCACGGTTTCCATCATCGCGACATTGTCGTGGAGGCCGTTTTTGAAGATCTCGCCCTCAAGCAAAAGATGGTGGCAGAAATCGAACAAAACGCTGCGCCGCACACCATCTTTGCTTCCAATACTTCTTCGCTGCCGATTGCTGACATTGCCGCCAACGCGGCACGGCCGGAGCAGGTGATTGGCCTGCATTATTTTAGCCCGGTCGATAAAATGCCGCTGGTTGAAGTTATCCCCCACGCAGGGACCAGTGCGCAAACAATTTCTACTACCGTTCAACTGGCTAAAAAACAGGGTAAAACGCCGATTGTGGTGGGCGACAGCGCCGGGTTCTACGTCAACCGTATTCTCGCCCCCTATGTGAATGAAGCGATGCGCTGCCTGCTGGAGGGCGAGCCCGTCGATAAAATTGATAACGCGCTGGTGGCGTTTGGTTTCCCTGTCGGCCCAATCCAGCTTCTGGATGAGGTGGGAATTGATGTCGGGACTAAGATTAGCCCTGTGCTTCAGCAGGCTTTCGGCGAGCGTTTTGCTGCTCCGCAAAAGATTGCAGCAATATTGAATGACGATCGCAAAGGTAGAAAAAATGGGCGCGGTTTCTATCTTTATCCGGGCAAAGGGAGTAGAAGCAAAAAGCAGGTTGACCCTGCAATCTATCCCCTGCTGGGCGTGTCGCCTGAAGGGAAGCTGGCGGAAAAAGAGATAGCGCAACGCTGCGTGATGATGATGCTCAATGAAGCGGCTCGCTGCCTTGATGAAGATGTGGTGCGCAGCGCCCGCGATGGCGACATCGGTGGCGTATTCGGTATTGGTTTTCCACCGTTTCTCGGTGGCCCGTTCCGCTATATGGATGCGCTGGGGATGGGTGAAGTTGTCGCACAGCTACAGCGTCTGGCAAGTCAGTACGGGGAGCGTTTTGCGCCCTGCGACAGACTTTTACAAATGATGGCACAACAGCAAAGTTTCTGGGGGGAAGTGAACCCCACAGAGGAAGCTGTAGTCAAAGAAACATGAGGTTATCACCCGGTGAATGGATGCTGCTCGGTCACTTAATAAACAGTGATTGACTATACTTGCACCATTGAGGTACAAAACAGCGTTTCATTCGATGTACGGATAAGGCACAATGCCCGGCTGCTGAATTTCCCGGCGCAAGCTTCAGAGGAATTCAGGCCTTCCTGGTTAACAAAAGCGGTGCAATATGCAAGTTTTTATCATGCGTCACGGCGACGCAGCTCTCGATGCCGCCAGCGATTCGGTACGTCCACTCACCCAGTGTGGCTGTGATGAATCCCGAATGATGGCGACCTGGTTGAAAGATCGGGTGGTAGATATCGAACGTGTTCTGGTGAGCCCTTACCTGCGAGCAGAACAAACCCTGGATGTGGTACGGGAAGCACTGACGCTTCCAGGCAAAGAAGACATTCTGCCGGAATTGACGCCGTGCGGCGATGTAGGCTGGTAAGCGGCTATTTGCAAACCCTGGCGAATGAAGGCGTCGCCTCGGCACTGGTGATTTCACACCTGCCGTTAGTCGGATATCTGGTCTCTGAGCTTTGCCCGGAAGAGACACCGCCGATGTTCAGTACCTCGGCCATTGCTAATGTCACGCTTGATCCTGAAACCGGGAAAGGGGTATTCAACTGGCAGATGAGCCCATGCAATTTGAAAGTAGCTAAAGCTATCTGATAGCCGTAAGCATGAAAAATAGAAGAGCCGCGCAATGCGGCTCTTTCTGTTTGTCGCTCTCCTGTGGGGCAGGGGCGGGGGCATCAGGCCACTCGAACTCTACGGCAGCTCCGGCGGCATCCACTCTTCGATTTCAATCAACACCAGCAATGCAGCATCACCACCATACTCTTTTGGTGCCTGGTGAAACGCCATAATGTGCGGATGCTGCGCCAGCCATAATGGTGTTTGCTGCTTCAAAACGTGTTTGCCATGCCCGTGCATCACGCAGGCACAAAACACATGCTCGCGCCGACAGGCTGCGATCAACGCCCCTAATTCCTGCTTGGCCTGTAACTGGGTCAGACCATGCAAATCAAGGAATAGCTCGGGAGAGTAATCACCACGGCGAATTTTTTTCAGCTCAAAATGGCTAACGTCTTCGCGCACATAGCGCGTCGGGCCTTCAGTTGCCAGGCGCGGCTGGAATTCGTCAGAAAAGTAATGACTCGCATCGGCTTGTTCCTGCAACAGCCGTTTTACTGGAACTTGCTGGACTTTCTTACGCATCGGGCGATGAACAATGGTGTCCTGAGTTAATTTTTTGGTGCCGCTCATCAGATCGTGGAAAAGGTTCCGATCGTCAGCGCTGAGCGGATTTTTCTTCTTCATCGGTTTCTCGTCTCGCATCTGCATTAGCGCCAGTTTACCTGGTTTGTCGTCCATCGCTAAATAAAACGCAATTTTCACCGCAGTGACAGTGATTGAAATGCTGATTTGTCGCGGCCTTCATGGCAAACTAATCGCTTATTGAATTAGCGTGAACGGCCTGCGGAGGGCAACGTGGATAAAATTTTCGTCGATGAGGCAGTCAATGAACTGCACACCATTCAGGATATGCTGCGCTGGGCAGTCAGTCGTTTTAGCGCCGCCAACATCTGGTATGGCCATGGTACGGATAACCCGTGGGACGAAGCCGTTCAGTTAGTGCTGCCAAGCCTCTATCTGCCGCTGGATATTCCTGAAGATATGCGCACCGCGCGTCTGACGCCAAGCGAACGCCATCGTATCGTTGAGCGCGTGATCCGCCGCGTCAACGAGCGCATCCCGGTCGCCTATCTGACCAACAAAGCCTGGTTCTGCGGCCACGAATTTTATGTCGATGAGCGCGTGCTGGTGCCGCGTTCGCCAATCGGTGAGCTTATCACCAACCGTTTTGCCGGCCTGTTTGATAACGAACCGCAGCATATCCTGGATATGTGCACCGGCAGCGGCTGTATCGCCATTGCCTGTGCTTACGAATTCCAGAATGCGGAAGTGGACGCGGTTGATATTTCTCTTGATGCGCTGGCGGTTGCCGAGCAAAACATCGCCGAGCACGGCCTGGAAAACCAGGTGACGCCGATTCGTTCAGACCTGTTCCGCGACCTGCCAAAAGTGCAGTACGACATTATCGTCACTAACCCGCCGTATGTGGATGCGGACGATATGTCTGACCTGCCGGGCGAGTTCAGGTTCGAGCCTGAATTAGGTCTGGCGGCAGGAACCGATGGCCTGAAGCTGGCGCGTCGTATTCTGGCCTGTGCGCCTGATTACCTTGCCGATGGCGGGGTTCTGATTTGTGAGGTTGGAAACAGCATGGTCCACCTGATGGACCAATACCCGGACGTGCCGTTCACCTGGCTTGAATTCGACAACGGCGGCGACGGCGTGTTTATGCTGACCAAATCGCAGCTTATCGACGCGCGCGAACATTTCAGCATCTACAAAGATTAATCTGTGCAGGCGGGCCTTACGGCCCGTCTTCTTTTGCTCACAACACAACGAAAATGACAACGGTAAGGAGCCGTGACAGAAGATGGCAGGAAACTCTATTGGACAGGTATTTCGCGTAACGACTTTTGGTGAGTCCCACGGTGTGGCGTTGGGCTGTATTGTGGATGGCGTGCCGCCGGGCATTCCGCTGACCGAAGCTGATTTACAGCACGATCTCAATCGCCGCCGCCCGGGCACTTCTCGCTACACTACTCAGCGGCGTGAACCCGATCGGGTGAAGATCCTCTCCGGCGTTTTTGACGGCGTGACGACCGGTACCAGCATCGGTTTGCTGATTGAAAACACCGATCAGCGCTCGCAGGATTACAGCGCGATCAAAGACGTGTTCCGTCCGGGCCACGCTGATTACACCTACGAACAAAAATATGGCCTGCGCGATTACCGTGGCGGTGGCCGTTCTTCTGCCCGCGAAACCGCAATGCGCGTGGCGGCTGGGGCGATTGCTAAAAAATATCTGGCGCATAAATACGGCATCACCATTCGTGGCTGCCTGACGCAAATGGGCGATGTGCCACTGGAAATCAAAGACTGGGATCAAGTTGAGCAGAACCCGTTTTTCTGCCCTGACCCGGATAAAATCGAAACCCTTGATGAACTGATGCGGGCGCTGAAAAAAGAGGGCGACTCTATCGGTGCGAAAGTGACCGTGGTGGCTGACAACGTGCCGCCGGGCCTGGGAGAACCGGTATTCGACCGCTTAGATGCCGATATCGCGCACGCGCTGATGAGCATTAACGCCGTGAAAGGCGTGGAAATCGGCGCGGGCTTTGGCGTGGTTAATCTGCGCGGTAGCCAGAACCGTGACGAAATAACCAAAGAGGGCTTCCAGAGCAACCATGCTGGGGGCATTCTTGGGGGGATCAGCAGCGGCCAGCAAATTGTCGCGAATATGGCGCTGAAACCGACCTCCAGCATTATGGTTCCGGGTCGTACCATCAATCGCGAAGGCGAAGAAGTTGAGATGGTCACGCGCGGCCGCCATGACCCTTGCGTGGGTATTCGTGCGGTTCCGATTGCCGAAGCCATGTTAGCGATTGTATTGATGGATCATATGCTGCGTCAGCGTGCTCAAAACGGTGACGTGACTTTCCCTTTGCCGCGCTGGTAATGCGATGAAAAATACGCTCGTGGGGCTACTGGCATTGCTTGCCAGTACCGCTACTTTTGCCGCTACCCCGTGGCAGAAAATTAGCCATCCGATTGCCGGGAGCCCGCAGTCTATCGGCGCTTTTTCTAACGGCTGTATCGTGGGCGCCCACGCGTTGCCGCTTAACGATCCCCGCTATCAGGTGATGCGCCCGGATCAGCGCCGCTATTTTGGCCATCCCGATTTAGTGACGTTTATCCAGCGCCTGAGTAACCAGTCTACGCAGCTGGGCCTCGGTACGCTGCTGGTTGGCGATATGGGCATGGCGGCGGGCGGTCGTTTTAGTTCAGGCCATGCCAGCCACCAAAGCGGGCTGGACGTCGATATCTTCTTGCAGCTTCCCAAAGCGCGCTGGACGTCAGCTCAGCTTCTTAAACCGCAGGCGCTGGATTTAGTCGCCAGCGATAATCAGCATGTGGTGCCGCGTTTGTGGCAGCCGGAAATCAGCAGCCTGATTAAGCTTGCGGCGCAAGATAATGACGTCACGCGTATTTTCGTCAACCCGGCGATAAAGCAACAGTTGTGCCTTGATGCGGGGGCCGATCGCGACTGGCTGCGCAAAGTGCGCCCGTGGTTTGCGCACCGTGCGCATATGCATGTGCGCCTGCGTTGCCCGGCGGATAGCCTTGAGTGTGAAGACCAGCCCTTACCTCCGCCCGGCGACGGCTGCGGTGCCGAATTGCACAGCTGGTTTGCGCCGCCAGCGCCCGGCGAGCGGCCAGCGAAAAAGAAAACGCCGCCCCCTTTACCCGCCTCTTGTCAGGCTTTGCTGGATGAGCACGTTCTCTAACGGATAAGTTCATGGAATGGAAATAACTGACAAGAAAGGAAAAAACGTGGTTTTTCCTTTCTTGTGGGAAGCAGCCGAAAATCAATCAATTGATTTTCCTTGTTAATTTTTTAGTGAGATCTTTTCGTTTCACGATTGCATGAGGTTTGTCATCTCTTTGATGGAATGGTTCATGGTTTCCCCCCTGATGCTGGTGGCGCTATTTTTCGTCGCCATGCTGGCAGGGTTTATTGATTCACTGGCGGGCGGCGGCGGCCTGATCACCGTTCCCGTCCTGTTAGCTACGGGAATGTCCCCCGCACATGCTTTGGCGACTAACAAACTCCAGGCCTGTGGCGGTTCGGTTTCTTCCTCGCTCTATTTTATCCGCCGTAAGGTGGTGAACTTAAAAGATCAGAAACTCAATATTCTGATGACCTTTATTGGCTCAACATCCGGAGCGTTGCTGGTTCAGTATGTGAAATCAGACGTGCTGCGCCAGATCCTGCCGCTATTAGTTATCTGCATTGGTTTATATTTTTTACTGATGCCAAAACTGGGTGAAGAAGACAGGCAACGCCGTTTGTACGGCCTGCCGTTTGCGCTGGTGGCAGGCGGCTGCGTCGGTTTTTACGACGGTTTCTTCGGGCCGGGGGCGGGGTCTTTTTATGCGCTGGCCTTTGTCACGCTATGCGGCTTTAACCTCGCTAAATCTACCGCTCACGCCAAAGTATTAAACGCCACCTCGAATCTCGGCGGCCTGCTGCTGTTCATTATTGGCGGCAAAGTGATTTGGGGAACCGGTTTTGTGATGATGGCCGGCCAGTTCTTAGGGGCGCGAATGGGATCGCGCCTTGTGTTGAGTAAAGGGCAAAAACTGATCCGTCCGATGATTGTGATAGTTTCGGCGGTGATGAGTGCCAAACTCTTATTTGATAGCCACGGAACGGAGATCCTCCATTGGTTGGGGATAGTTTGAGATGACCACAGCGAATATGACCATAGCGACAGAGCACCATTATCAGGAACTTATCGATATTTTCGATAACTGCTTTCAGGATGAATTTAATACCCGTCTGATTAAAGGCGACGACGAACCGATCTATCTTCCTGCTGATGAGGAAATTCCTTATCACCGCGTGGTGTTTGCCCACGGTTATTATGCCAGCGGTATGCACGAGATTTCTCACTGGCTTATCGCGGGTAAAGCACGCCGCGAGCTGGTGGATTTTGGGTACTGGTATTGCCCGGACGGGCGTGATGCCGAAACACAAAGCAAATTTGAGGATGTGGAAGTCAAACCCCAGGCGCAGGAATGGTTGCTGTGCGTGGCGGCAAACTTCCCGTTCAACGTGAGCTGCGACAACCTGAGCGGAGATTTCGACCCGGACAGGATCGCCTTCCAGCGCCGTGTCCACGCCCAGGTGATGGTTTACCTGCAGGAAGGCATTCCGGCGCGTACGGCAAAACTGATTGAAGCATTGCGGGAATACTACCAAACCCCGCCGCTGGCCGCAGAGCAGTTCCCGTGGCCGGAAGATTTAAACTAAAAACCTGCAAAAGAGGAAGTACGATGATCGCGGAATTTGAGACACGCATTCTGGCGCTAATTGATGAGATGGTTGAGACGGCCAGCGATGACGAACTGTTTGCCAGCGGTTATCTGCGTGGCCATCTGACGCTGGCAGTCGCCGATCTGGAACTGGGGGAAGACCATAGCCCGGAAGCGCTGCATACTGCGGTCTCTGGTGGTCTGGAAAAAGCGATTCAGGCCGGTGAACTGTCGCCGCGCGACCAGTCTTTGGTGCTGGAAATGTGGGACAACCTGTACCAGAAAGCGCAATTCTAATCCCTTGTGCTGGATGACGCCGCCGCTTATCTACCCTACGAATTTGTAGGTCGGGTAAGCGCCGCGTCACCCGATATAACTATTTGACTTCTCTTCCTTTCAGCAACTTCCGCACCCAAAATCGATTTGGATTCAGAGCCGCCAGCGTTTCGCCATCCAACGGGATAGGTTCATTACTCATTTGCGCGGCCAGAATCTCTGCCGCCAGCGGTGCGCTGCATAACCCTCTTGAGCCCAGGCCCGCCAGCATAAACAAGTCTGGATAAACCGGCGCGGTTTCGGCATTTTCACGGCTTTCAACCAGCTTCGCATACGCTTCAAGCGTGGCGTCATAACGCGGAACACTGCCAATTAACGGCATATGATCGCGTGTCGCACAGCGCACGCCGCAGCGTGCTTCACCGGCAGAAATATCCACTTCCTGCGGCCACCCCGCATCCGGCAAGCAGTTCAGCAAACGCTGGCGGTTATGCTGCTGATCTTCATCGTTATAACGCATTTCTTCCACGCCACGATGGTAGCTGGCACCGATACAGTGTTGCTGATTGTTCGGGTTCTGCGGCGTCAAATAGCCGTCGTAACACAGTACCTGGCGTAACTGAGAAAGCGACGGGCCGCTGGGAATATGGCTGACCTGGCCGCCAACCGCAGAAAATGGCAGATTTTGGGTTTGTGCGAACTTGCTGATTTTAAAGCCGTTGGCCAGCACCACCGCCGTATGGCGTTTTGCTGCTTGTGCGGCAAAGGTTAATTGCCAACCCTCAGGCGTTTGAATTAATTCTTCAACATGATGCTGATAATGGGTTTTAAGCCCCATTTGTGCCGCAAGCGCAAGGGCGCCAGCCGTCAATTGCGCAGGGCACAACCAACCACCGAGCGGATAGGTTGCGCCACCGTGCCCGGTTTGCAGGCCGCAAAGTTTAGCGGCAGTTTCCGCATCGACAGCATGGGCAAGTAACTCAGGAAATTCGAGGCTCAGCATTTGTTCGATTTTATGCTGACTCTTCTCATCCCAACCCAGTTGCGTCACGCCACACCAGAGGTGATCAAACTCAACGGGCAATGAGTCGTATAAGCGCCGGGCAAAGGTGAACGCCGCGCTGAAAAAGTTTGTTAGCGAAGCGTCGTGCGTATTGAGCAGCGGATAAAGCGCTCCCTGACGGTTGCCGGAAGCACCGAGTGCCGGAGCGCTGTCTTCACAGTACAGCGTGACCTGCCAGCCACGGCGCAGCAAAGCAAGCGCGAGCAGGGCGCTGGCAACACCGCCGCCCACGATCGCGACTTCCTGTCCAGATGCTGCCGGACGGGCGAACCACGGCGTGCGGGCCGGCGTTTCCAGCGTATTTTCCATAAAACCCGTCAGCATTTCACGTTTGCGGCCAAAGCCTTTGGTTTTGGTCATCGTGAAGCCTGCTTCAATCAGCCCACGACGCACAAAACCGGCGCAGGTGAATGTCGCCAGCGTGCCGCCCGGGCGTGCCAGTTTCGCCATGGCGGTAAACAGCTGTGGCGTCCACATATCCGGGTTTTTTGACGGTGCAAAGCCATCGAGGAACCAGGCGTCGACCTGGTTATTTAAGCTGTCATCTAATTGCGGTATTAGCTCGTTAATATCGCCAAACCAAAGGTCGAGAGTCACGCGCCCATCAGCCAGTAAAATACGGTGGCAACCGGCAAAAGGCTGTGGCCATTGTTGCTGTAGCTGGCGTGCAAAATCGTCCAGTTCGGGCCAGTGTGCGTGCGCGGCCTGTAAATCTTTTACGGTTAGCGGGAATTTTTCAAAGCTAATAAAATGCAGACGTTGCAGCGCGGCCTGCGGCTGTTTTGTGCAAAATTCCGTAAAAGCTTGCCATAAAGTCAGGAAGTTAAGCCCGGTGCCGAAGCCGCTTTCAGCGACCACAAACAGCGAACGAGGGTGGGTGGCGAAACGCTCTTTCAGATGATTTCCCCCCAGAAAGACATAACGAGTTTCCTCCAGTCCATTATCATTAGAGAAGTACACGTCGTCGAACTCTCGGGATACAGGTGTACCCTCTTCATTAAAGTCCAGGTTGGCAGATTGTATTGGGGAGTGTTTCACGTAAGTTACTCGTCTGGCAGGGCGTGCAGGGATAGTAACGATGTGTGCGCAGCGGTGCAAATTTCCGGCCAATTTGGCTGATCGGACTTGTTCGGCGTACAAGTGTACGCTATTGTGCCTGTCGAAATCCTAACAGTGCAGTAGAAGAGGTATTGAATGAAACGTGCAGTGATTACTGGTCTGGGCATTGTTTCCAGCATCGGTAACAACCAGCAGGAAGTCCTGGCATCTCTGCGTGAAGGTCGCCCGGGGATCACTTTCTCTCAAGAATTCAAAGATTCTGGAATGCGCAGCCACGTGTGGGGTAACGTTAAACTGGACACCACCGGCCTGATTGACCGTAAAGTGGTCCGTTTCATGAACGATGCCTCTGTCTATGCTTACCTTTCAATGCAGCAAGCGATTGAAGATGCTGGTTTGAAAGAAGAAGTTTATCAAAGCAACCCGCGCGTAGGCCTGATTGCCGGTTCCGGTGGTTCGTCTAAATCTCAGGTGTTCGGTGCAGACGCAATGCGTAGCCCGCGCGGCCTGAAAGCGGTTGGTCCTTATGTTGTGACCAAAGCGATGGGTTCTGCGGTTTCCGCCTGCCTCGCGACTCCGTTCAAAATTCACGGTGTGAACTATTCCATCAGCTCCGCCTGTGCCACTTCTGCGCACTGCATCGGTAATGCCGTTGAGCAAATTCAGCTCGGCAAGCAGGATATCGTTTTTGCCGGCGGCGGCGAAGAGCTGTGCTGGGAAATGGCCTGTGAGTTTGATGCCATGGGCGCGCTGTCTACCAAATATAACGAAACGCCGGAAAAAGCGTCCCGTACCTATGATGCGAGCCGTGACGGTTTCGTTATCGCAGGCGGCGGCGGCATGGTCGTGGTTGAAGAGCTGGAGCACGCTCTGGCTCGTGGCGCACACATCTACGCTGAAATCGTTGGCTACGGCGCCACGTCTGACGGCGCAGATATGGTTGCTCCATCAGGTGAAGGCGCAGTGCGCTGCATGAAGATGGCAATGCACGGCGTGGATACCCCGATTGACTACCTGAACACCCACGGGACTTCAACACCGGTCGGTGATGTGAAAGAACTGGGCGCAATCAAAGAAGTGTTCGGTGATAATTCACCAGCAATGTCTGCGACCAAAGCGATGACCGGCCACTCTCTGGGGGCCGCAGGCGTTCAGGAAGCGATTTACTCTCTGCTGATGCTGGAGCACGGTTTTATCGCGCCAAGCATTAACATTGAGCAGCTGGATGAGCAGGCAGCGGGCCTGAACATCGTGACTGAAACTACCGAGCGTCAGCTGAACACGGTTATGTCTAACAGCTTCGGTTTCGGTGGTACTAACGCAACTCTGGTGATGCGTAAAATTAACGCATAATCCAGATGGACGTTAATAAGCGGGGCGCCTTGTGCGCCCCGTTTTTTTTTGCATAATGGCTGCTACCAGGGAGCCATAGTATGTCCTCAATAAATCAGTCTCATCGAAACAATAAATCCGAAAACAAGTCCTTATTTGGCATTACCTTCGCGGTGTTTCTCACCTATATGACGGTGGGTCTGCCGCTGCCGGTTATTCCACTTTTTGTCCATCATGAACTCGGGTTTGGCAACACCATGGTGGGGATTGCCGTGGGTATCCAGTTCCTCGCAACGGTATTAACGCGTGGCTACGCCGGGCGGCTGGCCGATCGGCAGGGGGCAAAACGTTCGACCCTGCAGGGAATGTGCGCTTGTGCGCTGGCCGGCGTTGCTTATCTGTTGGCGGCGTTATTGCCCGTCGATGCGACGGCAAAATTTGCTTTGCTGGCTGTGGGGCGTTTGATTCTTGGTTTTGGTGAAAGCCAGTTGCTGACCGGAAATCTCACCTGGGGTTTGGGCCTGGTGGGCCCGGCACGCTCCGGCAAAGTGATGTCGTGGAACGGGATGGCGATTTATGGTGCATTAGCCGCTGGCGCGCCGATCGGCTTACTGTTAAACAGCCGCTGGGGATTTGTCGCGCTGGGGGTTTCCACTATCGCACTGCCGTTGGTCGCGTGGGCGTTTAATGGCCGCATTCGCGCCGTGCCTGCATATAAAGGCGAGCGTCCGTCGCTGTTCGCCGTCATTGGCCTTATCTGGAAACCGGGGCTTGGCCTTGCGCTACAGGGCGTGGGGTTTGCGGTGATCGGCACCTTTGTCTCCCTCTACTTTGCCTCGAACGGTTGGGCGTGGGCGGGTTTTACGCTGACCGCCTTCGGCGGCGCTTTTGTGCTGATGCGCGTGCTGTTTGGCTGGATGCCCGATCGCTTTGGCGGCGTGAAAGTGGCGCTGGTTTCACTGGCGATTGAGGCCGTCGGTCTGGTGTTGCTATGGCAAGCTTCCGGTGCTGGCATTGCGCTAGCTGGTGCCGCATTGACGGGCTGTGGCTGTTCATTGATATTTCCGGCGCTCGGTGTGGAAGTTGTAAAACGGGTTCCCGCACAGGTGCGCGGTACGGCGCTTGGGGGATACGCCGCGTTTCAGGACATCTCATACGGCATCGCTGGCCCGCTGACCGGGCTGTTAGCGACTTCTATGGGCTATCCTTCGGTGTTTCTTACCGGGGCGATAGCGGCAGCGCTCGGCATAGTTGTGACGTTAATGACTATGCGCCAATAGCCTGCGCCAGCGATTGCTGACAAAGAAGGAA